>CANQFV010000089.1 GCA_947599875.1 uncultured Oscillospiraceae bacterium | reverse complement strand
AATATTTTTTGCGGGGCTTTGCCTCGCAAAAAATCCCTCTTGCCGCGCAAACGTGCGCCCTTGGGCGTGCGCTGCAGTGCGGCAGCAGGAAAGGGCCACTCGAATTCCGCAGGATTCGAGTGACCCTTTCCGCACGCATCCTATTGGCAGAAAAAGGCTGAGGGGGTTCTCTCCAGAGAACCCCCTCAGCCTTTTTCGCCAGCAATTTTTATCGGGGCAGTGTTCCGCTGTAGGGGCGGGAGGTGGAGCCGTTTGTACCGCCTGCACCGTTCATGCCGCCGGTGCCGTTGCTCCCGGTGGTTCCGTTACCCATACCGCCGTTACCCGTGGTTCCGTTACCCGTGGTTCCGTTACCCATACTGCCTTTCCCGGTGGTTCCGTTGCCCGTGCCGCTGTGCCCGTTGGAGCTGTTGTTTTCGTTGGTGGAGCCGTTCTCCGTGCCGCCGCCCACGTTGCCGCCGCCGGTGATGTCGTCGGCCGCGTCCCGGATGTCGTCGCCCATCTCTTTCATGTCGCCCTCCAGGCCGTCGCCCAGAACGCCGTCCTTGGTGTTGTCATTCCGATCCGCGTCGGAGTTGCCGCAGGCGGCAAGACTCAGGCTGAAAACAAGAGCCAACGCAATATATACCGCTTTTTTCATAGTTCCTCCAATTTTAAGGTCAATGACCCTTTTTTCGAGACTATTATTTGCGCAGCGCCGCCCATTGATACGCCCTTCAAGGCGCCATAAATTGCAGGAAAAGGAAATCCCGGGACAAAAGCCCGTTTTTTGCCGTCTTTGGGAGGAAAAAACCGGCAGCCGATCCGCGGCCGGTGTGTTAAAATGCACAAAATATGAAAGTTCAGGGGTGACGGAAATTCATATTCATCTGAAAATGCCGGTGAATACTTGCAAAAATGCAGGATTACGCATATAATGACTGTAAAATCAAATGCAAGGGAAGGATACTCAACATGAAAAGCTTATCCACCGCCGCCGGTGCTATCAAGCCGTCCGCCACACTCGCCATCAACGCGCTCAGCCAGGAGCTGAAGGCGCAGGGCGTGGACGTGGTCAGCTTCGGCGCGGGCGAGACCGATTTTTACACACCCGACCACATCAAAAAAGCCGGCATCGCCGCCATCGAGGGGAACAAGTCCTACTATACCGCCTCCTCCGGCATCGCCCCGCTCAAGAGCGCCATCTGCGGGTATCTCCAGAGGAACTTCGGCCTTGCTTACGAGAATAAGAATATCTGCGTCACCTCCGGCGCCAAGCACGTTTTGTACATAGCCATGCGCGTCATGCTCAACCCCGGGGACGAGGTGATCCTGCCCGCGCCCTACTGGGTCACTTATGAGGAGGCCATCCGGATGTGCGGCGCGGTGCCGGTGATCCTCCGGACGGACGAGACTACGAGATTCAAGATCAGCGCCGAGCAGCTTGCCGCCGCCGTTACGGATAAGACGAAGGCCGTCATCCTGACAAACCCCTCCAACCCCACGGGTATGCTGTACTCGGAGGAGGAGCTTCGCGCCCTGGGCCGGGTCATCGTGGATAACGACCTCTATCTCATCGACGATGAGATCTACGCCACCCTGGTTTATGAGGGTAAATTCGTCTCCGCCGCCGCCATCGACCCGGAGCTGGCGGCCCGCACGGTCATCGTCAACGGCGTGTCCAAGACCTTCGCCATGACCGGCTGGCGCATCGGCTTCGCCGCGGGACCTCAGCCCATCATCAAGCTCATGGACACCTACCTCAGCCACTCCACCGGCAACGCCAGCAACATCGCCCAGTACGCCTCCGTGGCCGCCTACGAGGGGGATCAGACCTGCGTCCAGGAGATGTGGAAGGAATTTGCCAAGCGCCGCGCCTATTTTCTGGAGCGGGTCAACGCTATGGACAAGGTCAGCTGCCTGCCCCCGGACGGGGCGTTCTATATCTTCATGAATGTGTCCAAGACCTTCGGCTCCACCCTGTGCGGGGAGAAGATCAACAACTCCTCGGACTTCGCCCAGGCGCTTTTGAAGCACGGCCTTGTGGCCACCGTACCCGGTGCGGCCTTCGGCTCGGAGAACCACATCCGCTGGAGCTACGCCACCAGCATGGAGAACATCAAGAAGGGCCTTGACAGGCTGGAGATGTTTTTAGAGAATAAGCCCCAGGCCTAAGTTGGCGTGAAAGCCCTGCGGCCTTTCAATGCCAAGGGGGACGTGCGAAAGACCCGGCGTGAATTCTGCGGAATTCACGCCGGGTCTTTCTGCTGCCGCGCTGCGCGACCAGTCTGCGGACTGGACACTTGCGCGGCAAGAGGGATTTTTTGCGAGGCAAAGCCCCGCAAAAAATATTTGAAATGAGGGGAGCGGGGACGGGGCTTGTCCGGTGCCTGTAAGAGTCCCCCTGTAGGGGCCGATGACCTCATCGGCCCGGGCGGGTTGGGTGACAGAGCGGTCGCGTTAAGATAGAAAACTTTAAAATTTGCCGTAGGGGCCGCCGCCCACGGCGGCCCGTGTCGCGATGATTGAGGGCG
>CANQFV010000088.1 GCA_947599875.1 uncultured Oscillospiraceae bacterium | reverse complement strand
TCTATGAGGCCAAGGGCTTCGTAAGCCTGCCTGACCTGACCGATGAATTCCTCTACCGCAGGGCGAGCGGCATCCACATCGAAGTACATATCATGCTCCGGGTCGGGGAGGACGTCTATAGAACTGCTCCACTCTTCCATGTCCCTGCCGACGCGCACTTTGGAGTCGAGATTGCAGACGCTTTTAGCGAGAACACACATTGTCCTCTTGAGCCCGTACTCCTCTATAACGCTTTTGGCACAGTCGGGCGGGATATGCTCCCCGCCGCCGTCTCGGATAGCCTTCTCGATGGCTCTGGCGCAGCAGACATTCTCCTTGAAGCTCTCCCGCCAAAGCAACAGCTCATCCCGCCTCACGGCTTCGTCGTGGGTATAGCGGTAGATGAGAGGAAATTCATTCTCCATAGACTGCCTCGCCGGACTTGAGGAGTATTTCCAGCGATGCGGGACAGACGCCGGCGGCCAGAAGCTCTCCCATCATCGGCGCGGGAACATCCCAAAGCTCAGGCGGGTCGCCGGTGCTCTCGCATAACAGGATGCCGCCCTTCTCCGGGAATTCCGCATGAAGTACGGCGTCATCGGTAATGTCCGCGATCTCCCGGAATTCCTCCGGGACCTGCATATCCACGGAGAAGTCCGTCTTACTGTAGGGACACTCCCCATCGCAGGAGCCGCACTTCCCGTCACACGCTCCACACTCACCGGCGAGGTGGGCGATGAGCTTTGCGGAGAGCATACGGAGCGCCCACGCCGCCCGGACGAGCTCCGGGGCGCTCATACACTTCTTCAGCACCACCACGCAGTCGTTGATGGCGTGACACTCGGCGCCCTCATGCGCTCCGAAGTCGCTGGCCTTAAGCGCCGCGGGCGGGATAATAGCGCCGCTCTTGGTAGTAGTCATATCTAATTTCATTTTCTTTTCCTCCTTGTAATTTTAGTGGATCAAGGCTACTGCCGGTTCGTGGATAAGCTCGTAGCCAATTTCGTTTTTCTGAGACGCAAACAGGGAGAGTTGGGTGTTGAACAGCCGGGGATCGTAGTTGGTGATGATCAGCTCCGCAAACTCGCTGCCCTGCTTTTGGGACATACTGTTGGGACGAATGACACGGAAGATGAAGAATTCCTTGTACAAGTCGCGGATAAAGGGGCAATCGTTGTACGAAATCATCACGTATCCCTTGGCGTTGAGGGCCACCTCATGCAGACGGTAGTGGTCAGGAATACCGAAGTCCACGGGGTACATATCCTCGGTGTTCACATAGGGTGGGTCGCAATACGCCCATGTGTCCTCTCCGCCGTGCAGATCAAAGAGATCGGCAAAATCCTTATTCTCAATGATCATCTCCTGTATACGCTGGCTGATTGAAAGAATGAGGGGGAAGAAGGATTCGATGTTACATGGCTTCGCGCCGAAGCTCCTGCCCGTTCCGCTGAAGCTCTCACGAACGGAGCGGTAATAGATGGCCGCCCGCCTCACATCGTACATCTCGGCCCGTTCAATCAGCAGTATTCTTAACTCCTCCGCTTGGAGTGGGGGAAAACATTCATCTATGGTCGCCAGCTCCGAAGGCAGATACTTTTTAGTAAAATCCTCTCCTTTGAGGAACATTTGGAGCAGGTCATACTCGATTCGGGAGTGGAGTGGAAGACGCTTAAGCTCCTTCAGGAGCATAATCACGCGATCTCGAACACACACGAAGAGGTTCGTCAGGTCCGCGTTGAAATCGTTGTAGATTTCTATGCACCCCTTTTTCCTTGGGTGGTTCAGCACCACCGTGCCGCTGCCTCCAAAAACATCGAGAAAGCAGTCGTAACCCTCCGGCGCAAGAGCGTGAATAACAGGCAGGAGTTTTCCCTTACCGCCTACCCACGGAAGGAGGCTTTTATAGTACATGGTACTCCCCAAAGTCTGCAAGAGCGCCCTCTAACCCGACGATGGCTTTCTCGATACCCGCCTGGAGCTTGCGGAGGCTCCTGATGGTGGCGTAGATCTCTCCGGCCGTCTCAGCGTAGAAGTAGCCCTCCTTTCCGCTGGCGATGGGGAAGCCCCGGCACCTCAGAGCGTTGACCTGTTCCCGGAGCTGGGAGGCATCGGTGTGGGCGGCGTACTTCAGATCCTCCGCTTTCATGGCGTTCTTCCTGCCGTGGCATCTCGTGCGGAGAAACGCCGCCAATTCTTCTCGTTTCATTTTTCATTCCTTTCCGGGGCTCGTTTTCCCGAAAAGGGCACAAAAAAAGAAGGGGCCGTCGTCCCTTTCAGGAAAACGGCCCCAATGTTATTCTTATTGATTTATAGGGATTTTTGATCACCTGTGCATGGACAATCCGCCGACCATGCTCACGAAGCCTCTGGGCGCGTCGTCCATGCGGCCCTGGAGGTTGATCTGCTCCAGCCTCGCAAGGCAATCGGTTTTATCCAGGTGCCGCAGGATGTTGGCTTTGAAAAGGCCGGAGGAGAAAAGATGAGGGTCACGCCCCTCCGCAAGTGACGCCGCGATGCCAACCGCTTGGGCTACGCCGCGAAAATCCTTGCCCTTGTACGCTTCTCGCATATCCCGGCAGGCGTGTACGGGGACGCCCTTATCACGATCCAGCATATACCCCAAGTCGTTGCCGCAGAGGACAAGGTTACGGGGATCACCGAATTCCTCCTCCAAGCC
>CANQFV010000087.1 GCA_947599875.1 uncultured Oscillospiraceae bacterium | reverse complement strand
ACGGTTTCTTTGTACCACCAGTGCGCACACTGGTGTGACTAAGGAACCGTCCCCTTGTCACACCGGCTTCCCGGTGACGCACCAGGTTCCCTGTAGGGGCCGACGACCTCGTCGGCCCGTGTCCCGAATTGATCCAGCATCACGGTCAACGCGCAAACCTTCGTCCTTGCTGTAGGGGCCGCCGCCCACGGCGGCCCCTACAGATTGAATGGATGGAAACGCTCTTTTTTCTTTCTTCTGAGGAGGTGGGACAGCGGGGACGGTTCTTTTGTACCACCAGTGCGCACACTGGTGTGACTAAAGAACCGTCCCCGTGTCACACCGGCTTCCGGAAACGCATGACGCCGCCCTTCTCCGTTTATTTCGTGGCGCTCAATCAACGTGACACGGGCCGCCGTGGGCAGCGGCCCCTACGGCTAATTTTTAAGTTTTCCGTCTTAACGCAGCCGCTCTGTCATCCAACCCGCCCGGGCCGCCGTTGGCGGCGGCCCCTACAGGCGTCCCGGCGATGCTTCTTCTCATTTCCAACATTTTTTGCGGGGCTTTGCCTCGCAAAAAATCCCTCTTGCCGCGCAAACGTGCGCCCTTGGGCGTGCGCTGCAGCGCGGCAGCAGAAAGACCCGGCGTGAATTCCGCAGAATTCACACCGGGTCTTTCGCACGCATCCTATTGGCATTGGAAGGCCTTCAGGCCTTCCAGGCCAGTTACTTTACTTCAGCTCGACCTTTCCGCCGGCTTCCTCGATCTTCTTCTTCAGCTCCTCGGCCTCGTCCTTGGACACGGCCTCCTTGATGGTCTTGGGAGCGCCCTCAACCGTGGCCTTGGCCTCGGCCAGGCCCTGGTTGGTGATCTCACGGACAGCCTTGATGACCTTGATCTTGGCAGCGGCATCGAAACCGGTGAGGACGACGTCAAACTCCGTCTTCTCCTCCACGGGGGCGGCAGCGGCAGCGGCGCCGGCGGCGGGAGCGGCCATAGCGGCGGCGGAGACGCCGAACTCCTCCTCAAGGGCATGTACAAGCTCGGAAAGCTCGAGAACGGTAAGAGCCTTGATCTCCTCGATCAGGGCGGTGACTTTTTCAGCAGCCATTTTAAATGTTCCTCCTGTAAATTTTTTTAGTTGTGAAAGTAGGTTTTTACTCCGCAGGAGCGGCTTCAGGCTCCTGCGCGGGGGCGCCCTGCTTCTCGGCGATGGCCTTCAGGACGCAGGCGAGGGATGAAATGGGCGCGAGCATGGTGCCAAGCACCTGCGCACGCAGAATGGGCAGCGGCGGGATCTTCGCCAGGGCGCGGATCTCATCGACGGAAATGACCTTTCCGTCCATAAAGCCGCCCTTGATCTCGAAGCAGTTCTGGAGCTTGTCGGCGTACTCGGCGACGACCCTTGCCGGGGCCAGGGCATCCTCATGGGAGATGGCCAGGGAAGTGGTGCCGTGGAGCAGGGGATCAAGCTCGCCGTAGCCGGCGTCGTCAATGGCGAAACGGACAAGGGTGTTCTTCACCACGGTGTACTCCACGTTCTCCTCCCGCATCTTGCGGCGGAGCGCGGTGTCGTCGGCCACGGTGATACCGGAGTAATCCACCAGAACACCGGCGGCGGCCCCCTTGAGCTTCTCCTTCAGCGCGGCGACAACTGCCTGCTTCTCGCTCAGGACTTTTGCGTTGGGCATGATTTTTTCACCTCCGTGAATTTTCTCGCGTCCGTAAAGAAAGAACCCCGACGCCAAAGCATCGGGGCATGGTAAAGCAAATCAAACTTTGCCGCCCTCGGCAGGATTTACGGCCGGAGACCACCTGCTGTCTTTGGAACGCTGGGGTATCATACCACAAAATCCCGCCTGTGTCAACAAAAATCTGAAAAAACAAAATAGATTTCATTGAATGGCCGCAGGGAGAGGATATGGACTCTTTTTTGACGTGCTTTTTCCTGGGACAGGCGCATATCATGGGAAAGAAATACGCTTATGAGGTGGATGCCATGAAAAAGTCCCTGATCCTCTGGCTGCTTGCGGCCGCGCTGATGCTCCTGTCCTCCTGCCGCCCGGGATTTGACGGGGAGGAGACGGCAAAGGAGCTGCAAAAGAGCTTTGCCGGGGCGGAGCAGATCCGCTTCACCGCCGACATCCGGGCCGATTACGGGGACCGGGTCTGGGATTTCTCCGTCAGCTTCCGTGGGACGGCCGGAGAGGGGGAGGTCACTGTCACAAGCCCCCAGGAGATCGCCGGGACCACCCTGCGCTTCTCCGCCGGGGAGTCGTACCTTCTCCGGGGGGATCGGGAGATCTATACCGGCGAGATCTTGCCGCAGGGCCTCTCCCCCGCCGATGTCCTGCCCATGCTCCTTGACCAGTGGGCCGGCGGGCTGATCGTGGAGACCGTCCGGGAGAACCTGGAGGGGGAGGAGTGCCTGTCCGTCCTCTTCCGGGTGGACGAGCGGGTGACGGCGCGAACCTGGTTCACGCTGAAGACGCTCCTGCCCAAGGCCGCCGAGGTGACGTTAGACGGTTTCACCGTAGTGATGGTGAAATTTGGTGACGTAGTCACATGAGGCCGGGCGTCAGCCCGGAGGGGGGTCCCCCTCGGGGATCCCCGAGGGGGGACGGGAGGCTTTCCCCCACGGGGGAATAAGGTGTCCGCCCGAAGGGCGGACGGGGTATTTGTTCTTTCTCTCTTTGATTTCGTCAAAGAGAGAAAAGAACCAAAGAGAGAAACCGGAAAGTTGTATAGTAAAAGTGGACAGTCGAAAGAGAGAATGATAAAATTCTCTGTAAGGGGTGTCTACCATGAAGA
>CANQFV010000086.1 GCA_947599875.1 uncultured Oscillospiraceae bacterium | reverse complement strand
TACACGGAACCTGAGAAGTACAACCTCTTAGAGAAATCTCAGGCCACAACGGTTACAAATACCTTCACGGATGACAGCAGAAGAAGACAGGGAACTGCGAATGCAAAGCAAAATCTTTATGGAAGTGACAGGACATGAAGAAGCGTATGTTTGAAAGCTATCCGGATGTAGTTACCGTCAATGAGCTTTGTGAAATGCTGGGAATCAGCAAAAAGCTGGCCTACCGGATCCTTGACAGCCAGGATATCAGAAGCGTCAGGGTGGGGCGAATTTACAGGATTCCAAAGTCGGCGGTAATTGACTATCTCACAGACGAATGAAAGTTAATAATTCATGTTTTCCGATGGATAGCCACCGGCCTGCCTGTGGAGGGCACAAGTATCAGGAAGGCTCAAAAGGCATTTGACCAGATCAGGGTATCCTACGAGAAGATCGAGGAGGAACAGCTTATATGGCTTATCCTCCCCACCGGCATGGGACACTCATTGTATCGGGTGACGTTGCATAAGTCTGGCTTTACAGGAGAATACTAAAAAGAAACTCTCAGAACCTACTGCAAATTTGTCCCGAATAATATATGATATTCAGGACAAAAGGAGGCGAGCAAAATGGCGAATGGGTATTCCCGGCAGATACAGGAACGGATCGGCACCGCAGCAGACGGAACAGTTTTCGTCGGTTCCGACTTTGCGGATATTGCGGATACGGAAACCATACGGCGAAACCTGAACCGTTTGACGCAGGCAGGGACACTTCGGCGGATTCTGCGGGGCGTTTATGAAAAGCCGGAATACAGCGAAATGCTGAAAGAATATGTGGCAGCAGACCCGGAGGCCGTAGCGAAAGCTCTGGCCCGCAATTATCACTGGACGATTGCGCCTTGCGGGAATACCGCTTTGAACCTGCTGGGACTGTCCGCGCAGGTCACGGCGGTGTGGTCCTACATCAGTGACGGGCCCTATAAGACGTATAGCTGGAACAACACAAAGCTGGAGTTCAAACATCGGACAAATAAGGAGATCACGGGACTTTCCTATATGACGATCCTGGTTATTCAGGCATTGAAAACCCTGGGACGGGGAAACGTCACTTCCAAGACGGTCAGGGTCCTCCAATCACGGTTAAGTGATGATGACAAAACTACCATGCTACGGGAGGCGGCAGCGTCTACGGATTGGGTCTATGATACGATACGGCAGATTGCCAGATCCGGCTACACTGCAGGTGATCCGCCTAGAGATTGGCGCACTGGCCGCATGGACGGTGGCACCGGAACGGACGTTTTGGGAAAAGGCCACTATTCTTCACCATGAGGCCAACCGACCGGAGCATCTGGCAATACCAAGCCGGTATTCCAGGCATTATTACGACCTGTACCGCATGGCGCAGACGCCTGTAAAGGACGCCGCTTTTGCCCGGCTGGACCTGCTGAAAAAGGTGGTGGATTTCAAAATGAAATTCTACCCGAGGGGATGGGCCAAATACGCCGAGGCTGTCCCCGGCACCATGAAGCTGATACCGCCGGAGTATCGGCTGGATGAATTGGTGGCGGACTATAACGCAATGAGGGATATGCTGTATGGCGACATCCCATCTTTCGCTGCCATTTTGGACGGCGTAAAGGTGCTGGAGCAGCAGATCAACGCACTATAATTACATATCATCAAGCCAGAGATCCCGGTTATTCTGTTTTTCAGGATGCCGGGATTTTTCTATCTACAAGGAGGGATGCCTTATCACACAAAATGAAGTCAACGAAGTCTTTATCGAGCAGGCCGGGTTTTCGGAATCCCCAAGACGGCAGTTATTGATTACCTTGTCGGCGAATGACTCACAAAAAAGTTGAGATTCTTCAATTGTTGTAATAGCTATTCCTCAAAAGTTGTGGTATGTTTGTACTGTCAACGGCAGGAAAGCGGCCAAATCAAGGAGGTAAAAATAATGATCACTGGCAGCCTGCAAAAGAAAAACGGACATTATTACGTGGCATTAAACCTAAAGGTCGATGGGAAAAGAAAGGTTAAATGGATAGCCACCGGCCTGCCTGTGGAGGGCACAAGTATCAGGAAAGCTCAAAAGGCGTTTGACCAGATCAGGTTATCCTACGAGAAGATTGAGGAGGAACAGCTTGCACGCGCGGCTCTGGAGGCACAGCGAAGGCTCAACCCAGATGCGGAACTCATGTTCCAGGACTATATGGTCAAGTGGCTGAAATCAACACGCTCCACCATTGCGGCTACAACATACATAAGCTATGACGACATGGTCAAGAAACGAATCACCACTTGGTTCGCTGCCCACCCGGTTCTGGTCAGGGAATTGACGGCAGAGGATATCAACAGCTTCTACGACAGCATTTTGGCCGACAATTGCACTCCCAACACGGTCATCCATTACCACGCTATTATTCGAAAAGCCCTGCAAAACGCTGTGCGGAGGGACGTCATTCCCAAGAATCCGGCAGATCAGGCCAACAAGCCCAAGAAAAATGTGTTCCTCGGCTCCTTCTACAGTGAGGAGGAGATGATGACACTCTTTGATGTGTCCGAGGGCGACCCTCTTGAGGTGCCAATCAGGATTGCGGCCTATTATGGGCTCCGCCGCAGTGAGGTACTTGGACTCAAATGGGATGCCATAAACTTCGACAAAAAGACCGTCTCCATACGCCACAAGGTCGTTGAGCTGGAGGTGGACGGTAAATTCGTACCGGTAGGGGCGGATATGCTAAAGACAAAGTCCAGCTTCCGCACCCTTCCGTTGATCCCGGCAATTGAACAACTGCTCTTGCAGGAGAAAGAAAAGCAGGAGATGTATCGGAAGCTCTTCAAAAAAAGCTACTGTACGGATTATCTTGACTATATTTGCGTGGACCAACTGGGCAGACTCCTTCGGCCCAACTATGTGACTGAACACTTCGGATGGCTCTTGGAGAAGTACGGGCTTCGGAAGATACGCTTCCA
>CANQFV010000085.1 GCA_947599875.1 uncultured Oscillospiraceae bacterium | reverse complement strand
CTTTGTCCCACCTCCTCAAAAGATGGAAATCTCCCGACCCGCATCCCCCCAATTCCAATATTTTTTCCGGCGGCATGTACGTCGGAAAAAATCCCTCTTGCCGCGCAAGTGTCCAGTCCGCAGACTGGTCGCGCAGCGCGGCAGCAGGAAAGGGCCACTCGAATTCCGCAGAATTCGAGTGGCCCTTTCCGCACGTCCCCCTTGGCATTGGAAGGCCGCAGGGGTTTCCGCCAGGGTAGGAGAGGCGCTAAAGGCTATCCTCGCCAGCACGCCCCTGCGGCCTTCCAAGCCAGCCTAAATTGCGAAATTCCCATCCACGAACACGTCAACCTCCCTGCCGTCGTGGGTGAGGCCGGTGATGCGCATGTCCGCCGAGCCGATCATAAAGTCCTCGTGGGTGATGGACTGGTTCAGGCCCGCGGCCAGGCGCTGCTCCTCCGTCATATCCGCGCCGCCCTTCACCGTGGGGTAGCTGGCGCCGAAGGCCAGGTGACAGCTGGCGTTCTCGTCAAAGAGCGTGTCGTAAAATAGCACGTTCATGTTGGAGATGGGGGAGTCGTAGGGCACCAGGGCCACCTCGCCCAGGTATGACGCGCCCTCGTCCAGCGCGATCTCCGTCTCCAAAAGCTCCCGGTGGTGGGGGCCCTCCGCCTCCACACCCACGATCTTGCCGTCCTTGAAGGTGAAGGCGAAGCGGGGAATGATGACGCCGCCCACGTCAAAGGGCTTTGTGGACACCACCCGGCCGTTGACGCCGTCCCGGCGGGGTGCGGTGAAGATCTCCTCCGTGGGCATGTTGGGGAAGAACACCACGCCCCGGGGGCTTGTGGAGCTTCCGCCCTCCCAGTAGTGCCCCTGGGGCAGCTCCACGGTGAGGTCGGTGCCCAGGGCGTTTGTGTAGTGCAGGGATTTGAAGTTCAGCTCGTTGAGCTTGCCGGTGCGGGCGTTGAAGGTCTCGTTGTGCCGCCGCCACGCCTCCTCCGGGTCGTTGTCCCGGGTGATGCGCATGGTGGCGCAGATGGCGTCCATGAGCCGCCCCATCGCCTCCTCCTCAGGCACGCCGGGGAACATCTTTTTGGCCCAGTTTTTCTCCGGCAGGGCGGCGATGCACCACTGCACCTTGTCGGACATCTGAAGCTCCCGGTACTCCCGGATGGCCGGCCCGAAGACACGGCTTTGGCGCGTCATGCGCGAGTGGTCGATGCCGTTCATGCCGTCGGGGTCGGAGCTGTCGATGGAGAGGAAGGCCGCGCCCTCCCTGGCCAGGGTGTTCATCTCGTCCGCCTTCCACTGGCGGAAGGTGTCGAAAACCTCGTCGGCGGCGTGGAGATACGTCTCCCGGCTGATCACCTGGTCGCCCCACCACATGACCACCTCGCGGGCGCCGGCCCGGTAGGCCTCGCTCACCAGCAGCCGGGCAAACTCCGCCTTTTCCACAGGGCATCTGATCACCAGGGTCTGCCCCGGCTGGACGTTGATGCCCACACGGATGAGAAGCTTTGCGTATTTTTCAAGTCTGGGATCCATGTTCCGTTTCCTCCAATTCTTCTTCTATCTCCGCCAGGAGCTTTCGCTCCTGCTTCGTGTCCTGAAAGGTGAGCTTTTCGTACATGTCCGGCCGGCGCAGGCGGGTGCGGATGATGGACTGCTTCCGCCGCCACCGGGCGATCCTGGCGTGGTCGCCGGAGAGGAGGATCGCCGGGACGCGCCGCCCCATCCACTCCTCCGGCCGGGAGTACTGGGGGTACTCCAAAAGCCCGTCCCAGTGGGATTCGTTCTCGAAGCACTCCGGGTCCGGCAGGACCCCGGGGACAAGGCGGCAGACCGCGTCCGCCACGGCCATCGCCGGGATCTCCCCGCCGGTGAGGACAAAGTCCCCCAGGCTGATCTCCTCGTCCACGCACGCGTCGATGAACCGCTGATCCACCCCCTCGTAGTGGCCGCAGACAAGGATGAGCTTGTCGTAATCCGCGGCCAGCCGCTTGGCGTCGGCCTGGGTGAACACCTTGCCGCAGGGGGAGAGAAAGATCGTGTGGACCCGCTGACCGTGGCTCTCGCAGATGTGCTGCCAGCAGTCGTGCAGGGGCTGGGCCTGCATCACGCACCCCCGCCCCCCGCCGTAGGGGTAGTCGTCCACCTGGTTCTGCTTATTTGTCGTGTAATCCCGGATCTGGTGGGTCTCGATGCGGATGTACCCCCGATCCTGAGCGCGGCCCAAGATGCTCTCGTTCATCAGATCCCCCACCGTGTCGGGAAAGAGCGTCATAATGTCGATCCAGTAGTTCATCACATGCCCTCAATCAGCCGGATTACCACGCGTTTGGCCGGAAGATCCGCGTCAAGGACAAATTCCCTGTTCAGGGGAACCAGGATCTCCCGGTCTCCCCGGATCTCCAGCACCTCCCCCTGGGGCAGGGAGATGATGTCCGTGATCCGCCCCAGCTCCGCCCCGTCTTGGCCACAGGCCAGGCACCCCACCAGATCCCCGATGAGATACGCCCCCTCCGCAAGGGGGATGTCCTCCCGGGGGACGCAGACGGTCTTGTTCTTCAGACCCTCCGCCGCCTCTACGCTGTCGATCCCCGAGAGCTTGGCAAGGACAAACTGCTTTTGCACCCTGGCCCGCTCTACCCGATGCTCCGCCCCGTCTACAAAAAGCCGGGTGAAGCCGCAGAAGGCCTCCGGCGAGTCGGCCCAGGGTTCGATCTTCACTTCTCCCCGGAGGGCGTGGGTGTTCACAATCTTCCCCGTCTCGATAAGCTCCATTTTCTCACATCCAAACGCGAAGTTAAGGTCATTCTATCACCTTTTCCGCCACAAATCAATCCCGCCGCAGATTTTAGACTGGCGAAAAAGGACTGAGTGTTCTCTAACGAGAACACTCAGTCCTTTTTCTGCCAAGGGGGACGTGCGGGCCGCCGTGGGCGGCGGCCCCTACAGCCTGTAAGAGCCCCCCTGTAGGGGCCGATGACCTCATCGGCCCGGGCGGGTTGGGTGACAGAGCGGTTACGTTAAGACGGAAAACTTTAAAATATGCCGTAGGGGCCGCCGTCCCCGGGCAGCCGGTGTGACACGGGGACGGTTCCTTAGTCACACCAGTGTGCGCACTGGTGGTACAAAGAAACCGTC
>CANQFV010000084.1 GCA_947599875.1 uncultured Oscillospiraceae bacterium | reverse complement strand
ATACCTTAACACGGGTACTTCCTATTCGCTACCTTTTTTGTTACTTGTCACACATCATTGTAAACCCGACAGGGATTTTGGCCGCGGGGATCACAAAACCCTTGATATTTTGGGCCGGGTGTTATATAATAATCTCGGTGTGAGCCTTTGCGAAGGCGCGCCCGGGGGATCGCCCGGGGCTTTTTCGGAGAGGCCGGTTACGGTACGGGGCTGGGCCGCGATAGTCGGGGAGATAGCGGTGCCCTGTGACCCGCAATCCGCTACAGCGGGGATGAATTCCTGTCCCCGGTCATGTGATGTGCCGTCCGCCGCCCCGGAAAGGCGTTGATGAGTCGGTCTCGCGCAACGCGGGAGCGTGAACCATGTCAGGCGGGGAACCGAGCAGCATTAAGCGCAAACCAGCGTGTGCCGTGAGGTCGCCGGCTCTGAGCCGGACTTGGGCGTACCGGGTATATCCCATTGGCCAAAGGCAGGTTCGCGGTCCTGCCGCGTACCGTAACTGTCAGATCCGCGCATTTTGCGGAAAGCCCGGTTCTCCGGGCTTTTTCGATAAGGGGGGAAACGCGTGTACCAGGCGCTTTACCGCAAATACCGGCCCAGGGCCTTTGAGGACGTGGCGGGCCAGGAGCATATCACCGAGACGCTCCGCCGTCAGGTGGAGACCGGGCGGGTGAGCCACGCCTATCTCTTTGTGGGCACACGCGGCACGGGGAAGACCACCTGCGCCAAGATCCTCTCCCGTGCGCTGAACTGCCAGCACCCCGTCCACGGCGACCCCTGCAACGAGTGCGCCGCCTGCCGGGGCATCGCCTCCGGCTCCATCCTGGACGTGGTGGAGATCGACGCCGCCTCCAACAACGGGGTGGACAACATCCGGGCCATCCGGGAGGAGGCCGTCTACACCCCTGCCGAGGTGAAAAAGCGGGTCTATATCATCGACGAGGTACACATGCTCTCCGCCTCCGCCTTCAACGCCCTGTTGAAGATCCTGGAGGAGCCGCCGGAGCATCTGGTTTTCATCCTGGCCACCACGGAGCTGAACAAGGTCCCGGCCACCATCCTGTCCCGGTGCCAGCACTTCTCCTTCCGGAGGATCGCGCCGGAGAAGATTGAGGCGCGGCTGAGATATGTGGCGGAGCAGGAGGGCTTCACCCTCACCGATCCCGCCTGCGCGCTGCTGGCCCGCCTGGCCGACGGCTCCATGCGCGACGCCCTGTCCCTGCTGGACCAGTGCGTAAGCTCTGACACGGTGGACGAGGGGGACGTCCTCCGGGCTGTGGGCCTGATGGGCGCGGAGAACACCGTGAAGCTGTGGGAGAGTCTGCGGGGCGGCGACAGCGCCGGGGCGCTGGAGCTTTTTGAGAAGATCTACTACGGCGGCGCCGAGCCGTCCGGCGTACTCAACGATATACTGTCCCTGACCCGGGATATGCTGATGGTTCGCGTCGCCCCCACGGGCAGCCGGTCGCTGCTCACAGGGGCCTACAGCCCGGAGAGGCTGAACAGCCTGTCCTCCGGCCTCGATACGCCCCGGCTGCTGTCCGCGTCGGAGATCCTGCAGGATGCCTCCGACGCCATGCGGGACGCCCGGGACAAGCGGACGAAGGCGGAGCTGACTCTGCTGAAGCTCACCGGCGTGCTGAGGGGCACCTACCTCCCCGCCGGGGCCTTTGAGCCAAAGCCGGAGGCCCCGCGCACCCCTGCACGGCAGGCGCCGGAGAGCGCCCGCCCGCCTGTGCCGGAGACCCCGGCCGTCAGGGAGGAAAAGCCGGAGACCCGGCTGCCGGCCGCGCCGGAGTCCGAGGAGGCCCCGCCCCCCTGGGATGACGCGGACGCGCCCCCGGAGGATCCCGGCAGCCCGGCTGAGGGGCACGGTGTCCCGGCGGCGGAGACCGCCCCGGAGCCGGCCAAGGCCCCGGCCGCGCCGGAGAGCGACGGCTGGTGGGGCCGCGTTGTGGAGATTTGCCGGGGGACGCTGGAGGGGAGCGCCTGCAACTTTTTGGCCAACCGGGACAACGCCGTGGGATCCGTCTCCGGCGGGAATCTCATCGTCTATACCCGCAACGGCTTTGTGAAGATGATGCTGGACAACGCCGCGGTGAAAAACGCCGTGTCGCAGGCCGCCGCCCAGGTGCTGGGCAGGAGCCTGGCGGTGACGGTGGCCGAGGGGATGCCCCAGACGGCGCCGGATCCGGGGACACGGCGGGAGGATAAGCTGGATAAGCTGGATCGTCTGTCACAATTTGACGGGATTGTAAAATTCAAATAAAAAACTGATCGGGAGGAAAAACATATGGCAAAGGGCGGTTTTCAGGGCGGCAGAGGTATGCCGGGCGGCATGAGCATGAATAGGAACATGCTCCGCCAGGCTCAGAAGATGCAGCAGGACATGATGAAGATGCAGCAGGAGGTGGAGGAGCGGGAGTACAGTGCCTCCGCCGGCGGCGGGATGGTCACGGCCACGGTCAACGGCAAAAGGGAGCTTTTGAAGCTGGCCATCGACCCGGACGCCGTCATCGACGCCGGGAGCGAGGAGGACGTGGAGATGCTCTCCGACGCCATCCTGGCGGCTGTCAACGAGGCGCTGAACAAGGCGGGGGACGATATGTCCTCGGCAATGGGGCGCCTGACAGGCGGATTAAACCTCAACTTCTGATTTTTCCCCGCCCCGGGGAGGCCCGGAGGGCGCTCCCGCTGGGAAAAGGTCTCCCTGAAAGGGGGACGGGGAGTTCCCCCAAAGGGGAAAAGGTGTCCGCCCGAAGGGCGGACGGGGGCGATTTACTTTCTCCTCTTTTGTGTTGACAAAAGAGGAGAAAGTAACAAAGAGGAGAAAAACAACCAGGGGAGGGATTTCGATTTTCCCTCCCCTGGACCCCACCTTTTAAAAACGACCAGTTAGGGGGCTGCGGCCCCCTACTGGAGAAATCCCCGGGGAGTCCCCCGGGGGTTTTCTGGACGAATCGGCTTTTGCAGCCACGGGGCTGTGTGCCGCGCCCTTGGGACTGAGGAGGTGGGACAAAGGGGACGGTTCTTTTGTCACATCGGAGCAAAGCGGAGACGGGACTAAAGAACCGTCCCCTTGTCACACCGGCTCCCCGGTGACGTCAGAAGCCCCGACCAGCGTCTCCAATTTCAATATTTTTTGTGGGGCTTTGCCTCGCAAAAAATCCCTCTTGCCTCGCAAGTTGGAAAATGGTTCCCTGTAGGGGCCGATGACCTCATCGGCCCGTGTAGGTTGGATGACAGAGCGGTTGCGTTAAGATAGAAAACTTTAAAATATGCCGTGGGGGCCGCCGCCCACGGCGGCCCGTGTCGTTGATTGAGGGCGGTATAATAAACGGGGAAAGGGCAGCGTCAAGCGCCCCCGGGAAGCCGGTGTGACACGGGGACGGTTCCTTAGTCACACCAGTGTGCGCACTGGTGGTACAAAGAAACCGTC
>CANQFV010000083.1 GCA_947599875.1 uncultured Oscillospiraceae bacterium | reverse complement strand
GGCAGTTGTCACAAACGATTTCCGCACCTTCTTTACCATAGTTCTTCTCCAATTGCGCCAGTGACTGTATGATAGGCACCAGCGTCAGCTTCCGGGAACGTCCGGCGCTGAACAGAGGGAGTATATCGAAGGGAGGCATGGTGCCGAGTTCATCGCAAAAGAAAACCACTCGGTTTTTGAGCTTGCCGCCGTTCTCATCGGCGATGGCGAACAGCTCACGGGACAGGTTCTGGATGAGCAGTCCGGCCATGAAGTTCTTTGTGCTGTCCTCCTCCGGCAGTATGAGGAAGATGGCGCATTTTTGCGAGGCGAAGGTCTCGGCGTCGATGGCGCTCTCGAAGCACAGCACCTGCTCCAGCTCCGAGTCCAGGAATGCGTTGAGCCGGGAAAGCACCGTGGACATGACAGAGGCCATGGCCTGATCCGCACTGTTGAGGGCGGCCCCGGCGAACCACCGGGCCTTATGGGTGCCGGGGAGCTTATCCATGAGCTGGGCAAAGCCGTTTTTCTGATTGGGTCCCACCGGCGCCAGCAGATCCTGTATGAGCTTGAACACGCTGACGATATGCCGCCGCTCCCGTGGGTCATCTTCCGTGGGAGGCAGAAACTCAGCGAGGAGGAGTACCACGGCGGTCAACAGTCCCTCTGCGGCATCGTAAAAAAATGCGTTCTGACCGTAGGTCGAGGCATCCCCATCCGGGTTGATGATGGTCTTGGCAAGTATCTTGGCATACTTCTCAGCCTTGGCCTTCGCGGCCAGATTCTTGGGGTCAGCACGGCTCACGTCCATGTAGTGGTTGATGAGGGACAATAAATTAAAGCCATCCGACCTTGTGGGATTGCGAAGGTCAATGACGGCCACCTTGTAGCCGTAGTATTTCGTGGCGACAGCTCCGTAATTCCGGGCAAGGTCGCCCTTTGTGTCGAGGGCAAGAAAGCTCATCCCGCTGGCGCAGGCGTACTCAAGATTGGGGTATAAGAAAAACGCTGTCTTGCCAATGCCCGACGCGCCGATCATCAGGCAATGAACGTCATCGCAGTCCACCATGGCGGTGACAGCGTTCTTCTTGCCCTCGCTCCCAAGGATGAGCCCCTGGGCATCGGTGGGCAAATCCTTTCCTTTGCGCCAGAGGGCTGGGCGGAAAGCGACGTGACGGAAGGCTTTCAGTATCTCACCCTTGGTCGCCCACCGCGCCGTCCCATGCTGACCGTCGCCCACGGTGCGGGACTTGATGCCGTCTAGGGTGTAGTTATGGCTGAAAAACAATATCGCGCCGAGGACACATACCATGACGGCCACCGACGCTATCAGGGGCCACACATTACCGGCCATGACGGTTTCACCTCCTGACTTTGCTGTGGTGTCACAAGATCATCGTTCCAGTCCTTGAGCCGAGGAGCAACGCGCACGGTCCGGATGCCCGCCTTGCCGAATTCCTCCGCCATCCGCTCGCAGGCCATGTTCCCGGCCTTGTCGTTGTCCATGCACAGGAACACCGTGGCCCTCTGGCAGCCCATCTGTGCCCCGGTCTGGATCACCGGCTGGATGGAGGTCCCGCAACAGGCCACATAGCTGTGTTCACGCCAGTTACGAGGATAGAGCGTTATAAAAGACAGCATATCTATGGGGGCCTCGAATACATAGAGCTTGTCATCTGTCCCAATGTGGTGGAAGCTGTACCGCGGGTCGCTGCCCTCAATGTTTATGCGGAAGGGCTTTCCGAAGCTGTTGGAACTGCGCGCATGGGCGTGGCGAGGAATACCTTCTTCATCCCAGCCCACGAAGACGCAGTTGTGGTGCTTGGCATCCTCGTAGAGCAAATTTCGTTTTTCAAAGTACGACACCACTGTTGGATCAATGTGCCGAGTCCCCACAAGGTACGCGAACACCCGGCGCATATTTTCGTATTTCTCCGGCAGCGCAAACTCCTTCGGCGGTGCCGGCTTTCGCTCCTTGGCGGAGGGGTACGTTATTTTAGCGTCGCCGCCCAACAGCATCGTCACCGCCTCCGGGTAGGAAAGGCCGTAGTAGCTCCGCACGAAGGACACCGGTCCGCCGCCCTTGCCGGTGGCGTGGTCGTACCACTCATTGCCCCGGACGGTGATGCTGTGATCGCTTGCCATCCGCTTCTCCTGCCCGGAAACGATGAGCTTCTCCCCGCGCCGGAGCAGGAATTCCTCCAGATCCACATCCCCGGCCCGGAGCTTTTGCTCGTCTGTGAAAGGGATATAGCTTGCCATGATGTTGTCACCTCCAATTATCTCATGGTCTGATTCATATTTTCGTCCTCATGGTCGTCGGGCTTGTGGCCCATGGCAATGCGCTTCTCCTGAAGCTCGCGCCGCCGCTTGCGGTCGATGCGGAGGCCCATGTGGGTGGAGTCCTGTGCTGTGGAATCCCTGAAAATGTTCGCCATGTGGTGGAACATCCGAAGCACCGCCAGACCGACCGACGAGTTGTACATATCGTTTAAGTGGGCCAAGAAGAATTGGGCGTAGGTGTTGCCTTGGGCCGCAGATTGGGTGAGATAGTACACCGCCGCTTCTCTGTCGGGCGGCACCTCCCTGCCCAGCAGGTAGAGCTTGCCGAGGGTATATTGGGCGTACTGGTTTCCCTGCTCGGCGGAGGCTTTCAGGTATTCAAGGGCAGTGTCAACGTTCTTACGCACATGCTCCCCGCTGAGATAGACCTTGCCCAGCGTGTATTGGGCAAATGGGTTTTCCTGTTCAGCGGATGCCTTCAGGTATTCCAGTGCAATGCCCACGTCCTTAGGCACATGCTCCCCGCTGAGATAGAGCTTACCCAACGTGTATTGAGCGAACTGGTTTTTCTGGACGGCGGAAGCTCTCAGATATTTTAGGGCCGTGTCCACCTCTTGGCCCACATGCTCTCCCTTAAGATAGAGCTTGCCTAATGTGTATTGGGCGAATTGGTTACCCCTGCCGGCGGATGCTCTCAGATATTCAAGACCCGTGTCCACGTCCTGACTCACGTGCTCCCCCTTGAGATAGAGCTTGCCTAACGTATACTGAGAATAGTGGTAGGCTCTGTCGGCGGCATGCCTGAGCCACCGGACACCATCGTCAGGTGTGTCTGTGGACAGCAGGAGCTTACCAAGGGCATGGGCGGAGCACAGCTCACCGCGCTCCGCTGCTTTTCTAAACCACGCCATAGCTTTCTCAGTGTCAGCGTCGACACCCAGCCCGTCACGGTATACCTTACCCAGCTGATGGGCGGCAATCGTGTATCCCTCATCCCACAGGCGCTCCAGCATTTCAATGGCGGACCGTTTTTCATCCAAGTCGGTATCCTCGTCATAGAGGACATCCTTTGCTTGATGGTACCGAGCGGCCTGCTCATAGATATTGTATATACCTGAGATCGGGGGCGGCATTGTTTCCGATGTTCCTTCCTCCGGAGCATCATCCGTATCCTCGCAGTATACGACCTCATCATCCATACCTTCATCATCGAAGGTGACCGCCCCTTCCGCCAACTTCAGCGTCTCGC
>CANQFV010000082.1 GCA_947599875.1 uncultured Oscillospiraceae bacterium | reverse complement strand
GTGAATCCGAACTGCTCCAGCTCCTCCGCGACCCTGTTCACCTGGTACACACCCTGCGGCTGTGCGTAGCGCACCGCAGCGGCAAGGGTCTTTCTCTGGAAATCACTCATTTCCGCCACCTTTTCGCACAGGCTGTTGAGCGTCCGCAGATCCTCCTGCGGGATGTACATCGCCTGATTCACCGCTTCCGGAAGGTCGCTGCACCATGTTTGTATGCTCGCTTCGGTTGCGGAACCGTATCCCGCCCTCCTGACGATCCGTTCCAGACGTTCCTCCGGCATGGGCAGGAAGATAACGGCGGGGCTTCCTTCCTCCGGGCTGTCCGAGACCGGCGCCAGCTCCAGTTCTACCAAGTAGGAATTGTCGGCGTAGGCGGGGAAGTTCCGCCCCGTGTAGAGCGGTTCAAGCTGAAGACCGTTTTCATAGACCACTCCGTAGGGGGTAACGGCGCCTTCGCCGCTGGCAATAAGCCCACGGGCGATCCCCACGCCGTTCAGTTTTGCGTAATCCTCCGTTGAACAGCCTCCGCCCTGCATGGTCATGTAGTGCCGCCTGCCCACAATCTCCAGATCGTCAAAGTTGGTGATGACCGTGGCTCTCTCCGAGCAGAAGCTCAGGTTGATGAGATTCTCAATGTCCGTGATCTCTCGCTTCGCCGCCACCGCTTGGAATTCGGCCAGTTCATCATCGGTATAGCGGTCGATGGAGCGGAACAGGAAGTCCAGCTCGTCGATGTTGACCGTCTGTCCGGCCAGACAGTCCAGCACGGGCGGGGCGTCCATGATCTGACCGATATAGCAGTCCCGCGCTCTAACGTCCCCGATGCCCATCTCACGGAGGCCATTGATGGTTTTGGAATAATCCCCGTCCGGAATGGGCAGCGTGACCACCGCCACGCCGACGATCCCCTCATTGTTGCTTAACAAAACCTGTGCCATTTTACACGCCCTCCTTTTTTCTGTGATAAATCCTTGAAACCCGTTTTCTCAGGCAGTCCCCATCCCGGCTCCAGCAGACGAAGCCGTGGGCGGGGTAGGGACAGCCCTCGCACCACTCGTTTATGTGCGCCTCCGGCTTCTCCTGCGCGGCCGGCGGCGCATAGTCCGGCACATAGGGCCTGAACTTAATGTCAAGCTCCTCTCCAGGCTCCATTCCGTCATATTCCACGCCGGAATCCGCGAAATAATCTCCATACATTTCATCACCTCCTACATACAGAAAAAGCCGGGACTCTCGTTTCCAAAAGTCCCGGCTCAGTACATCGTCTGTCCAAATTCAGTTTGTTCCATCCCCTCCTCCGGCTCGAAGCAGAAGGAAAAGTCGTTGTCCGCGATGTTGTCGCATTGGTCGGAGAGAAAGGCGGGGTCGCGCTCCACACGCGCCGCGATGTTCGCAAGCTCATCCTCGCTGGCCGCCTCAACCTCTCCCTCTCCGTAAATGTAATCCTCCACATGGACACTCACATCCTGTGCCTCATCCAAATCTGCGATGAAGTCCAGGAAGTCATCGTTCTCCTCCAAATCGTCCCGGCTCCAAGGGGTATTTGCCGCGTAGAACTCCGCCTCATACCCGTTGGCCGTGACGGTCACCAACGAAAAATGGATAGACATCTGATACCTCCTACATGGTCTGTGTCCACTGGCTCGCGATCTGCCCATCCTCGTTCTGTGCCTGCCCGATCCGCACGTCAAGGTCCGGCACCGCCCTTCTGATTTGGTTGAGGATACCATCCATGCGGCCTTCTCTCTGTACGGTCATGGGGAAATCCATGTCACGGACCGTTTCCACGCAGCGATGGATCTCCGCCAGCTGTTTCTGAGAGAACAACTCCTTTTGCGGCACAAGCCCGGCGCGGATGGTGAAGTCCCGCTTGGCTCCCTCGTAATCGCCGCCGACGTAATGCCCCTGTGTCACACCTTCTCCGCTGTAATCCCGGCACCAAGTCACGAAATCCCAGCCCTGGTGGGAGGTGTGATGGGCGGCCAGCACGGCGCTGTTGAACTCATTGAGGAGCTTATAGCTCTCGTCCAGCCCCGTGGCGTTGAGTTGCGGCGCTTTTTCCAGAAGCCGCATGTATTCTTCGGTGACGTCGACGATGTCCATCGCTCGGTTCAGCGCAGCCTCCGTGCCGGGGTCCCGCGTCACCTCGCTGCGGTACCTGACCCCGCCCACACCGTTCACCCGGCACAGCGGGGCCTCCTGCCAGAAAACCGGCATAAACCCATCCTCCACGGGACCAACCTGAAAGCCGCCCCGCTTCAGACAGATGCCGACCTCCTCAAAAAACCGCGCCTTTGCTTCTTCGCTGATTTCTTTCATAAGGTTACCTCCTTGTATAATTCGTCCTCCGTTCACGGACGATCCTCGCCGTCGCAACCGAGGCATATTTCGTTAGTCCTCTCGCTGGATTCCCCGTCGGGAAGCATGGGGTCGTTCGTGGCAATACGCGGATCATTTGTTGACACCTGCTTTTTTGCCATGAAGACCACGCCATCGGAAATGTGAAGCTCCAGCTCATCCGTGCTATTGAGGCCGGCCTGCTTGAGTATTTCGGAAGGGATGGATATGTTTCTCTCCCTCTTGCCGATCGTGATTTTCATCTTGTCCCTCCTTGTGATCGTAGTGAATGCCGGAAAGCCAGCCATCAATACATTTTCATGCCCATGTCGGGTTCGCTCTCATGCTCCTGCTCGTCAACGGACGTGATGTTGACGTACTCCCCGATGATGCCAAGGGCCTTGTAGTAGTTGCCGGACCCCCGGATGCGCTCGCACATCTCCTTTGCCGCATCGTCCAGCCCGTTGTCCCGGAGCGTCCGCGAGGCGATGCCCATGAGATTGAAGATATTTCCATCTTGGCCGATGAGGGGGCAGTCGGGCTTCGCCGCCTTTTGCTTCTCCGTGATAAACCCGCCCAGCTTGTTGGGAACGTAGTCCGACAGCCATGTCCCGCCATAGGCGTTGTGGGTTTGGAGCCGCCACAACGCCAGCTTGCCGCCGTCCAGTTTCACATCATCCGTGAAGGGAAAGAGCAGACAGGTGTGCCCTTCGTGTCTGAAGGAGGAGCAGTCTGAAAACTTCGTCCCATTCAGCAGGATGCTGTTTCTGGTAAGATCGTTGTTGATCCCATCCACCCACTCGGTGAGATCCCCACCGCAGCCCTGAATAACGAGCCCCTCAATCCCATCCATCCGCCGAAGCTCGTCTGTCGTAATATTTTTGATGTTCACGTCAATACCTCCAAATAATAAAATTACCGGGGCTTCATATCCCCGGCGCTTGATATATGATGTTTGTCTCGACAGGAGCCGGTCGTTCTATCCGCAGATACTTTTCTCTGAGGTCCCACGCCGCCTCAGAGCTTATGGCTCCGTTCACCTCCGCGCTGTTCCATATCTCCGTTGGTCATTTTGCAAAGACGTGGGCAGATTCCGCAAATCCATTTGCTCACCTCCGGCTGTGGTTAAGGGGATTATATCCGTACACCTGTTTTGAGTCAACGAAAATAACTGTTGAAGCCATCCAGAAAGGGCAAAAAAATATGCCGGATCATTTGACCCGGCATTTGTGCAGCTTCTATTCAATTGTGTATGTCGCCAGTTCGAATCCCTCCAGTTTGGGGGAAACGAGGAAAAATAGGAAAATTTTGAGGTCGTTCCAGTTCGCT
>CANQFV010000081.1 GCA_947599875.1 uncultured Oscillospiraceae bacterium | reverse complement strand
AGCATTTGCTGTGCTTTTATCGGGGTTATTTCTATGTCGGAATAATTCCCGTTATACCGATGTCGTAATAATGGAAATATATTTTACCTCATGGGTATCGCCTCCCGGACGCTCCGGGATAACGGGCTGGACGATGAGGCAAAGGAGATGTGCGAGCGCATCCGGGGGTCCGGCAACTACTACAAGGCCCTTGGCATCATCGGGGAGTACGTCAACATCACGTCCGTTGACGAGCAGGAGCATGAGAGCGAACCCGACATGGGCATGAAAATGTATTGATGGCTGGCTTTCCGGCATTCACTACGATCACAAGGAGGGACAAGATGAAAATCACGATCGGCAAGAGGGAGAGAAACATATCCATCCCTTCCGAAATACTCAAGCAGGCCGGCCTCAATAGCACGGATGAGCTGGAGCTTCACATTTCCGATGGCGTGGTCTTCATGGCAAAAAAGCAGGTGTCAACAAATGATCCGCGTATTGCCACGAACGACCCCATGCTTCCCGACGGGGAATCCAGCGAGAGGACTAACGAAATATGCCTCGGTTGCGACGGCGAGGATCGTCCGTGAACGGAGGACGAATTATACAAGGAGGTAACCTTATGAAAGAAATCAGCGAAGAAGCAAAGGCGCGGTTTTTTGAGGAGGTCGGCATCTGTCTGAAGCGGGGCGGCTTTCAGGTTGGTCCCGTGGAGGATGGGTTTATGCCGGTTTTCTGGCAGGAGGCCCCGCTGTGCCGGGTGAACGGTGTGGGCGGGGTCAGGTACCGCAGCGAGGTGACGCGGGACCCCGGCACGGAGGCTGCGCTGAACCGAGCGATGGACATCGTCGACGTCACCGAAGAATACATGCGGCTTCTGGAAAAAGCGCCGCAACTCAACGCCACGGGGCTGGACGAGAGCTATAAGCTCCTCAATGAGTTCAACAGCGCCGTGCTGGCCGCCCATCACACCTCCCACCAGGGCTGGGATTTCGTGACTTGGTGCCGGGATTACAGCGGAGAAGGTGTGACACAGGGGCATTACGTCGGCGGCGATTACGAGGGAGCCAAGCGGGACTTCACCATCCGCGCCGGGCTTGTGCCGCAAAAGGAGTTGTTCTCTCAGAAACAGCTGGCGGAGATCCATCGCTGCGTGGAAACGGTCCGTGACATGGATTTCCCCATGACCGTACAGAGAGAAGGCCGCATGGATGGTATCCTCAACCAAATCAGAAGGGCGGTGCCGGACCTTGACGTGCGGATCGGGCAGGCACAGAACGAGGATGGGCAGATCGCGAGCCAGTGGACACAGACCATGTAGGAGGTATCAGATGTCTATCCATTTTTCGTTGGTGACCGTCACGGCCAACGGGTATGAGGCGGAGTTCTACGCGGCAAATACCCCTTGGAGCCGGGACGATTTGGAGGAGAACGATGACTTCCTGGACTTCATCGCAGATTTGGATGAGGCACAGGATGTGAGTGTCCATGTGGAGGATTACATTTACGGAGAGGGAGAGGTTGAGGCGGCCAGCGAGGATGAGCTTGCGAACATCGCGGCGCGTGTGGAGCGCGACCCCGCCTTTCTCTCCGACCAATGCGACAACATCGCGGACAACGACTTTTCCTTCTGCTTCGAGCCGGAGGAGGGGATGGAACAAACTGAATTTGGACAGACGATGTACTGAGCCGGGACTTTTGGAAACGAGAGTCCCGGCTTTTTCTGTATGTAGGAGGTGATGAAATGTATGGAGATTATTTCGCGGATTCCGGCGTGGAATATGACGGAATGGAGCCTGGAGAGGAGCTTGACATTAAGTTCAGGCCCTATGTGCCGGACTATGCGCCGCCGGCCGCGCAGGAGAAGCCGGAGGCGCACA
This sequence comes from uncultured Oscillospiraceae bacterium, assembly GCA_947599875.1. Taxonomy (GTDB): domain Bacteria; phylum Bacillota; class Clostridia; order Oscillospirales; family Oscillospiraceae; genus RUG626. Next base: position 1,850 of record CANQFV010000081.1, on the reverse strand, counting down.
TAAACGAGTGGTGCGAGGGCTGTCCCTACCCCGCCCACGGCTTCGTCTGCTGGAGCCGGGATGGGGACTGCCTGAGAAAACGGGTTTCAAGGATTTATCACAGAAAAAAGGAGGGCGTGTAAAATGGCACAGGTTTTGTTAAGCAACAATGAGGGGATCGTCGGCGTGGCGGTGGTCACGCTGCCCATTCCGGACGGGGATTATTCCAAAACCATCAATGGCCTCCGTGAGATGGGCATCGGGGACGTTAGAGCGCGGGACTGCTATATCGGTCAGATCATGGACGCCCCGCCCGTGCTGGACTGTCTGGCCGGACAGACGGTCAACATCGACGAGCTGGACTTCCTGTTCCGCTCCATCGACCGCTATACCGATGATGAACTGGCCGAATTCCAAGCGGTGGCGGCGAAGCGAGAGATCACGGACATTGAGAATCTCATCAACCTGAGCTTCTGCTCGGAGAGAGCCACGGTCATCACCAACTTTGACGATCTGGAGATTGTGGGCAGGCGGCACTACATGACCATGCAGGGCGGAGGCTGTTCAACGGAGGAGTACGCAAAACTGAACGGCGTAGGGATCGCCCGTGGGCTTATTGCCAGCGGCGAGGGGACGGTGACTCCATATGGCGTGGTCTATGAAAACGGTATGCAGTTGGAGGCCCTCTACACGGGCAGGAGCTTCCCCGCCTACACGAATCAAACGTACATGATGGAGCTTGAGCTGGCGCCGGTCACGGACGGGCCGGAGGAATCCCCTGCCTTCCTTGTCCTCCCCACACCGGAGGAGCGGCTGGAACGGCTTGTCGAAAGGGCGGGATACGGGTCCACCAGCGAGGTCACGATCCAAAGCTGGAACAGCGACCTTCCGGAAGCGGTGAATCAGGCGATGTACATCCCGCAGGAGGATTTGCAGACGCTCAACAGCCTGTGCGAAAAGGTGGCGGAAATGAGTGATTTCCAGAGAAAGACCCTTGCCGCCGCGGTGCGCTACGCACTGCCGCAGGGCGTGTACCAGGTGAACCGGGTCGCGGAGGAGCTGGCGCAGTTTGAATTCACGCCTGGTGTCAGCACTCCGGAGGAGTACGGAAGATGCCTGATCCAGAAGTCCGCCCTGTATGACCCGGAGTTGGACGACTTCTACGACTACGAAAAATACGGCCAGAGCCGTGTGGAGAGCGAGGACGGGCAATTCCTTGCAGGCGGATACGTCCGCTTTAAGGGGGACATCTCCATGGAGGAGCTTCTGATGGAACCGCCCTCCCCCGGACCGGAACAGGGCGGTATGCAGATGATGGGGTTTTGAAAAACCTTCATGGACTTACAAAGAAATAAATGGTAAGCTGTGTGCTTACCATAGGAGAAAGGAGGAAAATCAGCTATGTATGTAAACGCATGGAAAGAAACCTTTGAGCGAGCCGAGCTTCAGGGAAAGCCCGTACTGTTCACCCCGAACCGTGTCCTTCCCGAAACCGTGCCGGGAAAGTGGTTTCGCTATGAGCTCCGCAGTCGTGGCCGGGATTTCGAGGTGCCCCGTTATCTGGAGAAGGAGGTAGCGGTAGACTTCGCCGGTACGGTGCTGTCGCCGGAACGTTTTGCGCTGAACCACGGCAGGCTGAACATCGAGGGGGATTTTGAGAGGCTTCACGAACCCGTGACCGTTTCGGACTTCTGCAAGGCCCGGCATCTCCCCACACCCCAGGATGCAAGAAAATATATCCCCCGCCCCGCTTCCCGTGAGGAAAACGAGGCGGGGGTTTTCTATGCCCTACCCCCGGAGCAGGACGCGGCGCTCGGCGTGGTTGGACACGTTCGGGTAGATTTCGGCTATCAGGGCAAGCAGTTCCACCA
>CANQFV010000080.1 GCA_947599875.1 uncultured Oscillospiraceae bacterium | reverse complement strand
CAACTATACCTTAACACGGGTACTTCCTATTCGCTACCTTTTTTGTTACTTGTCACACATCATTGTAAACCCGACAGAAAATCCGCCTCGCCCCCCACTTTCCCCCTTTACAAAGGGACAAGTTTGTGCTATCCTTTAATAAGAATGATTCCTGTTAAAAATCCTGTCGAAAAAGCCCTGCGGGCTTTTCCGGCAAAAGGGAACGTGCGGTTTTTGACAGGCTGGTTAGGAGGCGTTTGGTGTGGCACCGTCCCGTCGCAGTGAGAAAAGGGAGGCCATGCTGGCCCTGCTGCGGTCCACCGGCTGTCACCCCTCGGCCAGGTGGGTGTACCGGCACATGCGGGAGACGTACCCGGAGCTGAGCCTGGGGACGGTCTACCGGAACCTGCGCCTTCTGGCGGAGGAGGGGCTTATCGCCAGTGTTGGCTCCGTCCGCGGGCAGGAGCGCTTTGACGGGAACCTGGCCCCCCACGCCCACTTCATCTGCGACAGATGCGGCGCGGTGCTGGACACGGCCCTGCCGGGCGCGGCGGAGGAGCTGGCCTGCGCCGCGGCGCGAGAGACGGGCGGGCGCGTCACCGGTTTGAGCGTCCGGCTCCACGGCATCTGCGGCAGGTGCCTTTCGGATATGCAGGTGTGAAGCACCTTGTGTATACATCAATTTCGTTATAGGAGGAAATTATGATGAAAAAATGGGTCTGCCCTGTGTGCGGCTACGTCTATGAGGGGGAGAATCCCCCTGAGTCCTGCCCCGTCTGCAAGGTCCCGGGGAGCAAGTTTACGGAGCTGAAGGCGGACGCGCCTCTGGCCGCCGAGCATGAGTACGGCGTCTATGCCAAGACCGTGAAGAATAACCCCGACATCTCCGATGAGGACAAGAAGTACATCTTTGACCAGCTGATGGCCAATTTCAACGGCGAGTGCGGCGAGGTCGGCATGTATCTGTGCATGGCCCGCATCGCCCACCGGGAGGGCTATCCGGAGATCGGCCTGTACTGGGAGAAGGCCGCCTATGAGGAGGCCGAGCATGCCGCCAAGTTCGCGGAGCTTCTGGGCGGCGATTTGGAGCCCAACATGAAGGCCGACACAAAGGCCAACCTGGCCTGGCGTGTGGAGTGCGAGTTCGGCGCCACCAAGGGCAAGTTTGACCTGGCCGCCTGCGCCAAGAAAAACGGCCTGGACGCCATTCACGACACCGTCCACGAGATGGCCCGTGACGAGGCCCGCCACGGCAAAGCCCTGAAGGGCCTTCTGGAGCGGTATTTTAAGTAAAAAGCGGATCAAAGGCCCTCCTCAAAGGAGGGCCTTTGATCTGTTGGGCAAAGCCCTGCGGGCTTTACCCAACAGAGAAGCGTGCGGAAAATTTCTCTGAATTCTGCGGAATTCAGAGAAATTCCCCTGCCGCCGCGCTGCGCGCACGGCCCGAAGGGCCGCACACTTGCGCGGCAAGAGGGATTTTTTGCAAGGCGCATGTCCTTGCAAAAAATATTGGAAAATAGGAGCTTTTGGAAAACAGGCCGGCTTCTGCACGGGGCCTGTTCAGGGGAGGAATGTCATGGAGATCCAAGTCATCGCCCGTGTGCGCAACGATTTCACCACAAAATTCGCGGTGCCCCGCCAGGCGGGGCTGGCCGAGTCCGTGGAATCCCGGGTGGTGTTTGAGCCGGAATTTGCCAACCCCGACGCCCTGCGCGGGCTGGAGGGCTTCTCCCACATCTGGCTGATCTGGGGCTTCGACCGGGCCAGGATGGAGGGGTGGAGCCCCACCGTCCGCCCGCCCCGGCTGGGCGGGAACAGGCGCATGGGGGTCTTCGCCACCCGTTCCCCCTTCCGCCCCAACAGGCTGGGCCTGTCCGCCGTCAGGCTCCTGCGGATAGAGGACGGGGCGCTTGTCGTCTCCGGCGCGGACATGGCCGACAACACGCCGGTCTACGACATAAAGCCCTATCTGCCCTACGCCGACCTGCGCCCGGAGGCCACCGGCGGGTATACCGACGCCCTGCCCCACCGCCTTTTGCAGGTGGATTTCCCGGAGGAGCTTCTCCGGAAGCTGCCGGAGGCCAAGCGCGCCGGCCTTCTGGAGGTGCTGTCCCACGACCCCCGCCCCTCCTATCAGGAGGACCCCCTGCGGGAGTACGGCTTCGCCTTTGGGGACTTTGAGGTGCGGTTTCGTGTCTCAGATGGGACGCTCACGGTCTTTGCCGTGTTAGCGCAATAACGCCGCATGGGCAGAAATGACTGAAAAGTACCCCGCTTTGTCGAATTTTTTGTGCCCACTTTGCGGGGAACTTGTGCTATGATGAATATAATAAAAAAATTGGAGGAAAACTCTATGATCTCACACGGCAAGGATATCAAGATTTTTTCCGGCAATTCAAACAGGACTCTGGCGGAGGCCATCTGCCGCAACATGGGCACGCGTCTGGGCGACATGAGCGTCTCCCACTTCTCAGACGGTGAGGTCTCCCTCTCCCTCTACGAGACGGTTCGCGGCTCCGACGTATTTCTGGTTCAATCCACCTGCGCTCCGGTAAACGACAACCTGATGGAACTGCTGGTGATGATCGACTCCTGCCGCAGGGCCAGCGCCGGGCGCATCACAGCCGTCATGCCCTATTTCGGCTACGCCCGTCAGGATCGGAAGGCCAAGAGCCACGACCCCATCTCCGCCAAGCTGGTAGCCAACCTGATCACCTCCGCCGGCGCCGACCGGGTGCTGACGATGGATCTCCACGCCCCTCAGATCCAGGGCTTCTTTGACATCCCCGTGGACAACCTGGCCGGGGCGCCTATCTTTGCCGATTACTACTCCAAAAAATTCGGGGAGAACAACCCCGGCGTCATGGTGGTCTCCCCCGACGTGGGCAGCGTGGCCCGGGCCAGGAACTTTGCCCACCGGCTGGGGCTGAGTCTGGCCATTGTGGACAAGCGCCGCGAGCGGGCCAACCAGTCCGAGGTGATGAACATTATCGGCCAGGTGGACGGCATGGACGTCATCCTCTTCGACGACATGGTGGACACCGCCGGATCCCTGTGCGGGGCGGCCAAGGCCCTGGTGGAGATCGGCGGGGCGAAAAACGTCTACGCCTGCGCCTCCCACGCCGTTCTCTCCGGCCCCGCCATCTCCCGGATCAACGAGAGTTATATCAAGGAACTGGTGCTTTTAGACTCCATCCCGGAGATCGAGTCCAAGAAGAGCGACAAGATCAAATTCCTCTCCATCGCACCCATGTTTGCCGAGGCCATCGACCGGGTGTATGAGGAGGTCTCCATGTCCACGCTGTACAAATAAGATCATCTGCCCATCCCCCCGCCTTCAACGGGGGGAAATCCGTATGCAGGGGGAACCGGCGAAGGGCCGCCGGGGAAAAGCGCATGTTCTTCAAAAAACCGTCCAATATCGACTGGATCGTGGTGTTTCTGGGCAATCCCGGCCCTAAATATGCCATGACCCGGCACAACGCCGGCTTCCTCACGGCGGACGCCGTGGAGAAGAAATACGGCGTCCGGATCGACCGGTCAAAGCATAAGGCCCTCACCGCCGTGTGCGACGTGGGGGGCGTGCGCGTCCTGCTTATGAAGCCCCAGACCTTTATGAACCTGTCCGGGGACGCCGCCGGGGACGCCATGCGCTTTTATAAGCTGCCGCCGGAGCGGCTCCTGGTCGTCTCCGACGACGTACACCTCCCCCTGGGCCGGATCCGGATCCGCCCCTCCGGCTCCGCCGGGGGCCACAACGGGCTGAAGGACATCATCGCCAAGTGCGGCGGCGAGGGCTTCCCCCGGGTGCGGATCGGCGTGGGCGAGGTCCCGCCGGGGTGGGAGCTGGTGGACTGGGTTCTGTCCGTCTTCCGCAATCAGGACGCGGAGACCATCCTGGAGACCGCCGCCCGCGCCGCCGACGCCGTGGAGTGCGTCATAACCCGCGGCGTGCAGGAGACCATGAACCGATATAACGGATGAATCCGGGCCATGTGCTATCTTTTCATTTTGCAATCAGCGAGTACAAGTGTCGGGGCGGGCACAACATCTTGTGCCTCGTTTTTGCTCGCCCACAATGATGCAAGAATCGTATAAATAAACCTTGGTTTTCTCTTGC
>CANQFV010000079.1 GCA_947599875.1 uncultured Oscillospiraceae bacterium | reverse complement strand
TTCAGGAGCCGTTTTCCTGCTGCCGCGCTGCAGCGCACGCCCAAGGGCGCACGTTTGCGCGGCAAGAGGGATTTTTTCCGACGTACATGCCGCCGGAAAAAATATTTGGATGGGGGGAGCGGGACGGGGCGTTCTCCGTTGACCGGAGGTCTTGACCCGGCGTTACAGAGGGACGGTTCTTTAGTCCCACCTCCGCTAACGCTGCAGTGGTACAAAAGAACCGTCCCTCAAGTACCGCCTTTCACGAAAGAACTTCCCGTTCTCTGAGGAGGTGGGACAGCGGGGACGGTTTCTTTGTACCACCAGTGCGCACACTGGTGTGACTAAGGAACCGTCCCCGTGTAACACCGGCTTCCCTCAGACGCACGACGCCGCCCTTCCCTGTTTCTTTTGCACCCCTCAATCATCGCGGCACGGGCAGCCGTGGGCGGCGGCCCCTACGGCAAATTATAAAGTTTTCTATCTTAACGCAACCGCTCTGTCACCCAACCCTCCCGGGCCGATGAGGTCATCGGCCCCTACAGGGGGACTCTTACGGACAGTAGGGACCGCTGCTGTCGATAGCTCCCTGGACGGAGGCCATTATCGTTGAACGAGACTCCTGACCCGGCGTTACAGAGGGACGGTTCTTTAGTCACACCTCCGCTAACGCTGCGGTGGTACAAAAGAACCGTCCCTCAGTCCCGCCTTTATCGAAAGTCTGCAAAACGCTATACGACACACAGCCCTGTGGCTGCTCAGCGCCAATTCGTCCCCAGCACCCCCGGGGGACTCCCCGGGGGTTTCTCCAGTAGGGGGCCGCAGCCCCCTAACTGGTCGTTTTTAAAAGGTGGGGTCCAGGGGAGGGAAGATCGAAATCCCTCCCCTGGTTGTTTTTCTCCTCTTTGTACCTTTCTCCTCTTTTGTCAACACAAAAGAGGAGAAAGTAAAATCCCCGTCCGCCCTTCGGGCGGACACCTTATTCCCTACGGGAACCCCCTCCGGGAAGGTCCCCCTCCGGGAATCAGATTATTTTAAATGACTTCGTTCTTCATTGCCTCAATGGGATTATCCCTCTTGATGCCGGCCATCGAGTACATCATGCTCAGGAACACCACCAGGAACACGCTGCCCACGGCGATGAACAGCGCCGACCAGGGCAGATAAAACCCCGTGTCCATGCCGCTTCTGGCGGAGAGGAAGATCAAATAGGTGACGCCTATGGAGGCGGGGATGCCGAAGAGCAGCGACTTGGCCCCGTAGAGCAGGCACTCGAAATTCATCATCCGGTTAAAGCCCCGGTTCGTCATGCCCACGGAGCGGAGCATGGCAAACTCCCGGCGGCGCAGCAGGATATTGGTGGAGATGGTGTTGAACACGTTCAGCGCCGCAATGGCGGAGATCAGGATGATGAAGCCGTAAGAGATCACCCGGATCACGGTGATGATGCTGCGGCGGGGGATAGTCTCGGCGTAGATGTCCAGGAAATCCAGCTTGTCTAAGTTGAGGCCCGCGCTCTCGGCGGCGGCGAGGATATTGGCCAGGCCGTTTTGAGGGTCGGAGACGGTGAAGCGCATGCGGATGTACTCGTAGGGGTTCTTCCCCTCCTGTACCCGCCGGGCCTCCGAGAGGGGCATCAGGACGGTGACGAGGGTTCGATCGTTGTTCCCGTTGAGGCCCAGGGGCAGCTCGTCGGTGACACAGCCCACCTCATACGTCTTCCGGAAGGTCAGGACGTCCATTGCGGCGTCCTGCTCCTCCGGGGTCATGTCCTCATAGCCCTCGCTGGCCCAAAGCTCCTCCAGGGCGTACTCGTCGGTGAAGCCGAGTTCCAGGCTCTCCACATCCGGCCGGATCATCTCAAAGCTCTCCATGCGCTGTGTCTCGCTGTTGAAGGCCCGGACCGTGGTCCGGACAATGATCTTGGGGTCTTCGCCCAAAAACTCCTCCGCGGGCAGGCCCAGCTTGTTCAGATACGCCCGGTAGGAGGACTCCTCCACCCCCATCACCGCTATGGGCACATAGAAGGTTCCGTCGGGCTGGGCGTACTCCGCCATAACCTCCCGGGTCCTCTGGGGGATCAGATCCTGGGGGAGGTAGTGGCCGCCGGTGTTGACCACCGGCATAAAGCCCGTGGCTCCGGTGACGCCGGGGGCCTGGGAGAGGACTGCCATCGCGGCGGGAAGATCCCGGACGCCCTCGTCGGGGTCGTCCACGTCCTGGCGCCGGCTGTAGGAGATATCGTAGTCGTTGTCGTCAAAGACAGCCATCACCATATCCGTGAGATACCGGCAGAAGGAGCTGGCGGAGACGAACAGCACCACGGACATGAACAGGCTCACCACCGTGGCCCGGTAGCTCTTCCGGTTGCGCTTGAAGTGCTTCCCGGCGATGGCCCCCTCCAGGCCGAAGAGCTTGTAGGTGAGCTTGCCGGTCTTCACCTCCCGGGGGCGGATGCGCACGTCGGCGGACTGGCGGATGGCCTCGATGGCGGAGACCCGCATGGCCCTGCGGGAGGGGATCCAGGCGGAGATCAGCACCGTCACCAGGCCGATGACCGCCGCCGCGATAATGGACACCGGCGTGGCCCTCAGATTCAGCACCGGGGCGGAGGCGCGGAAGCCCACGCCGTCGGCCAGCAGATTTCCTAAAGACCCGCCGATGAACCGGAAGGTCACGGCCATGCCCAGCATCCCGGCCAGGATCCCCAGGGGGATGCCCACGGCGCTGACGGCCAGGGCCTCGGTGAAGACCATCGACCGGATCTGCTTTTTCGTGGCGCCCACGGAGCGCAGCAGCCCGAACTGCTTCGTCCGCTCCGCCACGGAGATGGAGAAGGCGTTGTAGATGAGACTCACCGAGCCGAACATGATAAGGCCGATGAGAATAGCGGCGAAGGAGTACAGCACCGTGTTGAAGGTGTCGTACCGGGAGACGCCCAGGGTCATCAGGTAGTCGTCGTTCTCGACGGTGCCAAACCGCCTCAGATAGTCTGACTGGACGTCGTAGACGTCCCGGGCCTTGCCAAGCAGGAGGTAGCCGTTTTGCAGGGCGGCGGTGTCCTGCTCATCCCAGCAGGTGAGGCCCACCACCTGGGCGCCGGATTTCCGGGCAAAGCGTGTGTCGCTCAGGTACCCCACCACGGTGAAGGTGCGGGTCTGGCGGACATCCAGGGTCTCCCCCTCGAGCAGCGGCCCGTTGTTAAAGCCCAGAGTCCGGCCGTTCTGCACCCGGTTGCCCAGGTCGAGGGTCACGGTGCCGCCCAGTTGCGTGGTCACACCGCCCACATCTATCTGGCTGAGGGCGATCTCGCCGGGGTTCTCCGGCAGCCGCCCGGAGGAGACGGATACGGGCATCCGCTCCATGAAGGTCTCGTCCGCCCCCAGAACGGCGCACAGCAGGGTGTAGTCCTCGTCCCGGTACGCCGGGTCCCCGGTGACATGCGCCCAGCTCACCTGCGCCCAGGCGGCGGAGTCCACCCGGCCGTCGGATTCCAGATCCTCCCGCCCTTGGGCGTCCACATTGAAGAACGCCACATGCCAGCGCCCCTCCAGGGCGACCATCACGTCCTGCAGGTAGCGCTGAAAGCTGGACACGCTGGTGGTGACGGCGGTGATCATGGCCGCCGACAGGAGGATCCCCACCACGGTGACGGCAGTCCTCACCCGGTTCTTCCCCAGGGTTTTCAGAGTGACCTTTGAAAAAATACTCATTTCCGCAGCACCTCATCCCGGGTGATGCGCCCGTCCTCAATGGCGATGATCCTGTCGGCCTGGAGGGCGATATTCTCATCGTGGGTGATGACGATCAGGGTCTGGTCGTACTTCCTGTTGCTGAGCTTTAAGAGATCCACGATCTCCTGGCTGGCCCTGCTGTCCAGATTCCCCGTAGGCTCGTCGGCCAGGACGACGGCGGGGGCGTTCATCAGCGCCCTGCCGATGGACACCCGCTGCTGCTGGCCGCCGGAGAGCTGGTTGGGCAGGTGCTTCTCCCGCCCCACAAGGCCCAGCACGTCCAGAAGCTCCCGGAGCCTGTCCTCGTTCACCCGGCGCCCGTCCATCAGCACCGGCAGGGTGATGTTCTCCCGCACGTCCAGCACCGGGATCAGGTTGTAGAACTGGTAGATCAGACCCACCTCCCGGCGGCGGAAGATGGCCAGCTGCGTCTCGTCCTTGGCGTACACGTCCTGGCCGTCCATGTAGACCTTTCCGGAGGTGGGGGTATCCACGCCGCCCAGGATGTGCAGCAGCGTGGACTTTCCGGAGCCGGAGGGGCCTATGATCGCCAGAAACTGCCCCTTCTCCACGGAAAACGACACCCCGTCCAGGGCGCGAACCTGGTTCTCCCCCTTGCCGTAGACCTTTGTCAGGTTTTCCACCCGTAAAATTTCCATGATCGATCTCCTTCCTTCGGTTTATGGCTACAGCTTACCGCGTCAAGGTGACAGCCCGGTGACTTTTCGATGACAAAACAGTAATAAAACTGGCTTGGAAGGCCTGAAGGCCTTCCAATGCCAAGGGGATGCGTGCGGAATAGGAGGTGTGAATTCTGCGGAATTCACGCCCCCTATTCCTGCTGCCGCGCTGCGCCATGCCCCGCGGGTACACACTTGCGCGGCAAGAGGGATTTTTTCCGACGTACATGCCGCCGGAAAAAATAATTGAAATGGGGGGAGCATCGCCGGGAAGCCTGTAGGGGCCGATGACCTCATCGGCCCGGGCGGGTTGGGTGACAGAGTGGTTGCGTTAAGATAGAAAACTTTAAAATTTGCCGTAGGGGCCGCCGCCCACGGCGGCCCGCGTTGGTTGAGAGCCACAATAGCGCCGGGTGGAGGCCTCCGACGTCACCGGGAAGCCGGCGTCCCTGTTGAACCGCCTCCTCAGGTATCGAAGATAGAGCGTTATCATTGCCTCACGGGGACGGTTTTTGTGGGACACCGGAGCGCAGCGGAGGTGGTTCACAAGAACCGTCCCCTGTGGGGCACGGGGAAGGGTTCGTCAAGTGTCCTTGGGCAGCCGGTGTGACACGGGGACGGTTCTTTAGTCACACCAGTGTGCGCACTGGTGGTACAAAGAAACCGTCCCCTTTGTCCCACCTCCTCAAAAGACGGGAAGTT
>CANQFV010000078.1 GCA_947599875.1 uncultured Oscillospiraceae bacterium | reverse complement strand
TGGAGCTGGATGCGAGATTCGAACTCGCGACCTCATGATTACGAATCAGGCGCTCTACCGGCTGAGCTAATCCAGCGTGCATGGCGCGGAGCCTATCTCCGCAAGCCCGGATATTGTATCACATTTTTTCCTTCCCGTCAACTCAAAAATCGTGAACGGGCAAAAAATCCTTCTCAAAGCAGGTGGATGACGCCGAAGGTCATCAGGGTGGTGATAGCGGCGGCCATCAGAAGCCCCACGAGGATCGCCGGGACGGCGTGGCGCAGGTGCAGGCGGAGCAGCGCCGCCACAAGGGCGCCCGTCCAGGCCCCCGTGCCGGGTAGGGGGATCCCCACCAGGATGACCAAGCCCACCAGGCTGTAGCGCCGCACCAGTTTCCCCTTTTTCCGGGCCTTCTCCTCCAGTCGGCCGATGGCCCCGTCGAATTTGGGCATCCGCTTGCGCAGCCAGGCAAAAATACGTTTAATATAAATGATGATAAACGGCACCGGGACAAAGTTGCCCGCCAGCGCCACGGTGAGAGCCGCCCAATAATCCAGGCCGTGAGCGATGCCGAAGGGCAGTCCGCCCCGCAGCTCCACCACAGGGAGCATGGATATGAAGAAGGTGGCCAGGATCTTCCCCACCGTCGTCTCAGTCAGCCAGGTTATCATTCACCGATCCGCCTTTGTCGTAGTCACTTCGTTCATTTTAAAAGAAAAACCCCCGGACTTCAAGAAAAAAACAGAAAATTTCCTCTGTTCGATTAACAAAACTTACAACAACGCCCCTTTGAATAAGCGGAGGCATCGTGGCAATCATAAACGTGAAAGCGCGAAGACGCCTTCAAATAGAAAAAGGAGATGCGAAAAAATGGCTAACAAAACCAACCGTATAAACATTCCCGAAGCCCGTGCGGCTATGGACCGCTTTAAGATGGAGTCCGCCTCCGAGGTGGGCGTGAATCTGAAGCAGGGCTACAACGGCGACCTCACCAGCCGTCAGGCCGGTTCCGTGGGCGGTCAGATGGTCAAGAAGATGACGCCCACGCGAAGCGTGACGGTGACCCGCCAATGCCGCACCGCACCGGGCCACTCAACCACCCTGCGGTACATAGTCAGTCTCTTCGCCTGACATCTCCCGGCGCTCCACGATCTCCACCATCCCCGCGCCCTTTTTCACCAAAAACGCCACAGGAGCGCCCCCAAAGGCCACAGCCGGTTCCGGCCGCCTCAGCACACGCCAGCTCTGGGCCTTCAAGGTCTCCAGCGCCTTCGCCAGATCCTCCGCCGCAAAACAGATGTGATACGGCCCCTCGCCGTTTGTTTTCAGCCTGTTATACACGTCGGAATCCTCCCCCAGGGGACTGACAAGCTCCACCACCGTGCCCCCGTTTTCCATGAAGCACAGCTGCACATTCCGGCTCCGCCCGCGCCCGTCCGGCACGTCGTCCCGGATGTCCGGAGTCAGCCTTTTAAAGCCCAGCTGCGCAAGCGCCTGGGCACAGGCGTCCAGATCCTTTGTGAGATATCCGATATGATCTACCTTCACGCCGCCCCTCCAGGTCAGTTTCCGCCCAGATGCCGTGAAATGGCATCCACAAGCTCCCCCACGTTTTTGCTCTTTGTCACCTCCGACAGGGTGAAGGTGATCCCGAACTCGTCCTCGATCTCGTTGGTAAACAGAAGGTGTGTCAGGCTGTCCCACTCCTCCACATCCGCCGCCGTGGTGGCGTCGGTGAGGGTCACGGCGTTGTTGTCAAAAACATCCCTGGCGATCTCGTTCACCTTGGCCATGATCTCTTTTCTGTCCATTATTCCGCACACTCCTTAATGAAAGTTTTCTTCTCCAGATACCGGTCCACTTCCATCGCGTATCGGTTCTCCCCGATTGGGGAAAAGCCCATGCTCTTGTAGATATCCCGAACCATCGCGTTTTTCGGTGTGGGGATGTACTCCCCTACCACGCGTTTAAAGCCCCGCCCCCGCGCCGCCTCCATCAGCTTGTTGACGGTAAACTCCTCCATACCCCGTTTCAGCACCCGGCAGCTCATAAACCAGCTCTCCACAAAAAGCTCTCCGGGGCCAGTCTCTCTCCCGACGACCACGCCCACCAGGCCGTGATCGCCGAATCTGTCCCGCAGCTCCAACTGGAGCGTGAGGCACCCCGGGTCCTCCCGGATCTGACGGATGTCCGCCTGGGTGTACCGGACGGTGCGCAGGTTAAACTGGTTGGAGCGCATGGACAGCTCCGCGATGCGGGAGAACTTGGCCGGTTCAAAGGGCCGGGCCGTACCCACCATCTCCAGGCTTTCCAGGTACTCGTCAACCGACCGGTAGGAGGCCTGGAGCTTCACCCGCTGAAACTCCGCCTGGTACAGCTTCGTCCTGTCCCCCGACACGCCCAAGCGGCCGGCCGTCTCAAAATAATTCTCCCCCTGCAAAAAGCTGAGAACAAGCGCCGGATCCTCCGGCAGCTCCGGAACCTGGATCTCCGGGATCAGCTTCCGCACAAGCTCCCGCTCAAAGGGGTTGTCGTCCAAAAATACGATGGAGTCCATCCCGATGTTCAGGGTCTGCTGGATCAGCCGGATATTCCCGGCCTTGTCCTCCCAGTTTGCCACAAACACGGCGATGTCGTCAAGCCTCAGTACCATCTCCGGGTGGCTCTCAAAGGGCCGTTTCGCCGTCTCCTCGTCGTTTTTACTGCACACCGCCAGGAGGACGCCGTTTTGCCGGAGCTGCCGGAGCCAGCGCTGGAGATCCGAGAACACCCGTCCCCGGCCAAGCTCGCCGATCTCGATGTTGTCCATGCCGTCGTCGCCGATGACCCCGCCCCACAGGGTGTTGTCCAGGTCAACGACGACGCACTTTTTTATCCGCCCCGTCAGGGCCGCCTCCACATCGCACACGGCCTTGGCCACATAGGGCAGCGCCGCAGTGGATACGGTCATCCTGGCGCTGTAGTAGAGGGGCGCGTCGTAAAAGCTCTCCCGCCCAAGCTCCGTCTCCAGGGCCAGCAGATCCACCGGGAACACGTTCTCCCGCTCCGCCATCCCCTCCTGGAGGAGGAAATTCAGCTTCCGGATCTGGTAGGTGAAGGTTCCCGGCGTCTTGGCGGAGTAGTTGCCCAGTACGCGGTCAGGGATCTCCGTAAAATTGCACTGGAGGATCTTGGCCCCGCAGCGGCACCCCAGGGCGTCCCACAGCGCCTCCAGTCTGTCCATGACCCCCTGAGCAAAGCCCGCCCGGGCGTCCGGGGCCATGTCTAAAAATTCCTCGTACAGCTTTTCCGTGGCCAGCCACAGCACCACGCTGTCCGGCCCGAAGCGGTACAGCTCCGAGTCCTCCCCCAGCACCTGTGCCTCGATCTGGTCGTAATCGGCGTCGAACACGGTGACGGGTATCTTCTCCAGCGACGCGTATCCCCGGACAGCCACGGCCAGAAACTGGGTGGCGCAGTTGCCCAAAAGCGCTATTTTCCTGGCCCCCGGCCCCGCCGGCTCTCTGGCCGCCCGGCGCAGCTCTTTAAAGGAGTACATGTCTCTCCCCGCCTTCAAGATTTTTCTCTATAGATTATCTTTCATTTGGACGGGCTTGTCAAGGGCTTATCCATTTATTCAAAAAACCGTAAAAATTTAGCCGCCCTCCGGCGCGCCCACGTTACGGTTCTTCCCTGTCCTTGTCGCGGTGTGAGGCGTACCTCTCCCCGATCATCCCCCGCATCCGCTCATATTCCCCCTGGCGGATCACCCCCCGGCGGAGAAGCGTGCGGTTAAAATACTCAAGCCAGATCTGCCCTGCCGTCCTCTCCGGTTCCATGTCCTCACCCCCTGTTTTCCGGATAGGACTATTTTTCCCCCGCCGCCCCGGGGCATACCTGTTTTCCAACAGCGCAGGGAATAACTTACAAAGCGGTTCGTAACACTGGGTTCATTCCTGCGTCTTCTGAGGAGGTGGGACAGCGGGGACGGTTCTTTTGTCACACCGCCCCCGCAGCCGCAACCCCCAATTCAATATTTTTTGCGGGGCTTTGCCTCGCAAAAAATCCCTCTTGCCGCGCAAGTGTACGGCCCTTCGGACCGTGCGCGCAGCGCGGCAGCAGAAAGACCCGGTGTGAATTCTGCGGAATTCACACCGGGTCTTTCGCACGAATCTTTTTGGCAGGAAAAGGCCCGCAGGCCTTTTCCGCCAGGTTTAATATTCCAGTGCCGCCCAGTCCCTCATGGGGGTGATCTCCGACCAGGTCTCGTAGACCTTGCCGTCGATGATCACATCCTGGCCGCACTTGTGGGAGTTGGTGGCCTCCTGGATCTGGGCGTAGTACCACCTGCCGGTGTCCATGTTGTCCGACCAGGTGATCATGCCGGGAAGCAGGTGATCCTTGTGGGGCTTGCGCTCCAGCAGGCGGTTGAACACGGTCATGGCCTCGGCGCGGGTCAGCTTATCCTCCGGCTTGAACCGGTTGCTGCCGTCGCCCTCCATCAGTCCGTAGAAGTCCGCCAGCAGCACCTCGTCGGTGTACCACTTTCCCTCCGCCACGTCGGTGAATCGGTTCTCCAGCTTGATGGAATCGGACTTTTCGCGGAACCGGACGACCATCGCGGCCACCTCGGCGCGGGTAATCATCTCCATCGGCTTAAACCGCCCGCTCCCGTCGCCCTGGATGATTCCCAGGTTGTGGAGTGTCGCCACGGCGTGGTTGTACCACACGCCCTTCTGCACGTCGGTGAATCCGCTGTCCTCACCCCAGTAGGCCTGGCGGGCCTCGTCGGTGAGAAGCCGGAACAGGATGGTGACGATCTCCGCCCTTGTGATGTTCTGCTCAGGCCGCACCTCTTTGCCGGGCACGCCGATGATGTATCCGAAATGCTCCGCCTTGTTCAGCACATCGCCGCCGGTGGGGGGAGGCGTGACTCCGCCGCCGCTGGGGGCCTTGTTGTAGGTGTTTTGAATCTCAACGGTTGTATTGCCCACAAGCTCGCATTCCGTTTTGACCTCGCCGGCGACGGTGTCCGCTCCAAGCTTATCCGTCTCCGTCACGGTGTACTTCGTCCCGTAGGGCAGATTCTCCAGCACAACGGATTCCCCGTCGCCCAGCCGGAAGTCCGCTTTGCCGTCCTTGAACTCCTTGCCGCCGTAGGTGCCGTTCACCGGGTCGCCGTTCTTGTCCGTAAGCTCCACATGGACGGTGTACTTCTCCCCGGTGCCGGGCTTCTTCCCCTCGCCCGCGGCCTCGACCTTGACTGTGAGCTTCCCGGTCTTGATGACGAAGGTGTTGGTGAAGGTGACCTTTGCCGTCTCCGGGGACATCTGCTTAAAGCC
>CANQFV010000077.1 GCA_947599875.1 uncultured Oscillospiraceae bacterium | reverse complement strand
TTAAAGTTTTCCGTCTTAACGCAACCGCTCTGTCACCCAACCCACCCGGGCCGATGAGGTCATCGGCCCCTACAGGGAACCATTTTCCAACTTGCGCGGCAAGAGGGATTTTTGCGAGGCAAAGCCCCACAAAAAATATTGAAATTGGAGACGCTGGTCGGGGCTTCTGATGTCGCCGGGGAGCCGGTGTGACACGGGGACGGTTCTTTAGTCCCATCTCCGCACGGCTCCGATGTGACAAAAGAACCGTCCCCTTTGTCCCACCTCCTCAGTCCCGAGGGCGCGATGCACCACCGGGTGGCTGCTCAACACCGATTCGTCCAGAAAACCCCCGGGGGGACTCCCCGGGGGTTTCTCCAGTAGGGGGCCCGCAGGCCCCCTAACTGGTCGGTTCAAGGGGGTCCAGGGGGGAAATCGAAATCCCCCCTGGTCGGTTTTCCCTCTTTGTTACTTTCTCCCTTTTGACGAAATCAAAAGGGAGAAAGTAAAATTGCCCCGTCCGCCCTTCGGGCGGACACCTTATTTCCCTCCGGAAAATGCCTCCGGCATTTTCAAAACAGTCCTCAGCTCGTCTATCATATCCGACGGCGTCATGGCGTACTGGCCGTATTTTTCGGCGCAGCTGTCCCCCGCCGCCCCGTGGAGGCATACCGCCGTCTCCACGGCGTTGGGGATGCCCTGGGCCACAAGGGCGCCGATCATACCGGCCAAAACGTCGCCGGAGCCGCCCTTGGCCATACCGGGGTTGCCGGTGGTATTCACAATGACCTGTCCGTCCGGCAGGGCCGTGACGGTGCGGTGGCCCTTCAGCACCACTGTCACCCCGTTTTCAACGGCGTACTCCCTGGCGGCCTCCTCCCGGGAAAGGCGCTCCAGACCGTCGCTGAGGCGGGTGAACTCCCCCTCGTGGGGGGTGAGGATCAGGGGGCCGGCCCGGCGCTTCAATATCTCCGGGCGCTTGCCGATGGCCGTGATGGCGTCGGCGTCGGCCACCACGGGGCAGGCGGCGGACTCCAGCACGGCGTACACCAGCTCCCGGGCGAAGGGGGACAGGCCCAGCCCCGGGCCGATCACGACGGCGTCGGCGGAGGCCACGGACGGCAGAAGCCGGGACAGCGCCTCCGGCAGGCTCTCGCTGAGGGGAAAGACCATCGCCTCGTCATTTTTCACCGCCTCGATGCCGTAGATCTCCCGGGGGACGAACAGGAACACAAGTCCCGCTCCGCACCGGACGGCGGCCCTGGCGGCCAGCGTGGGTGCGCCGGTGAAGCCCACAGACCCGGCGGCGATCACCACCCGCCCGAAATCCCCCTTGTGGGCGTCCTCCCGCCTCGCGGGCAGGGAAATGTGGGAGAGGTGAAATTCCCGGGTTTTTTCCTGTGCGGCGTCCATATCTCGGCCTCCTTCCCGGTTTTTCGGGCTTTCTTACAGGGTGAACTGGATGGCGCAGAAGCCCGCGTAGATGCACAGCAGCGTCACGCCCTGCCAGCGGGAGAGCTTGCCGCGGATGAGGGCGGGGACGGTGAGCAGGAGCATCACGGCGAACATCACGGGGATGTCCATGACAAGGCTTGCGTTGTGGCCGGCGATGACGGCGGCGGTGGGGATGTGGAAGGGCCGCACGGTGACGGCCATACCGGACACCAGCACCAGGTTAAAGAGGTTGGCGCCGATGACATTCCCCAGAGACAGCGCCCCGTGGCCCTTGGCAAGGGAGGTGATGGCGGTGACAAGCTCCGGAAGGGAGGTCCCCAGCGCCACAAAGGTCAGGGCGATCACCGTCTCGGGGACGCCCAGCTCCCGGGCGATGATGGTGCCGTTGTCCACCAGGAGCCTGGCGCCCACGGCGATGAGGGCCGCGCCCACGATGAGCAGCAGGATGTCAAGCCAGGCCGGATGCTCCTTCTCCCCGGTATCCTCAGGCTCCGCCACGGCGTTGGAGCCCTTCATCTGCACCACGGTGATGATCATGTACACCACAAAGCCGCCGAGAAGGACGATCCCCACGGGCCGGGTGAATTCCCCGGTGGTGTAGGCAATGAGGGCGTAGAAGGCGGCGGCCAGGAAGAAGAAGATCACCGGCGTGCGCAGGGCCTTCCTGTCCACGCTCCCCGGCTTCACCGCCACGGTGATGGCGGCGATAAGGGAGGTGTTGCAGATGACGGAGCCGATGGCGTTGCCGTAGGCGATGGAGCTGGAGCCCTCGATGGCGGCGGTGGTGGAGACCATCACCTCCGGCAATGTGGTGCCGATGGACACCACCGTGGCGCCGATGAGCAACTCCGGCAGGTGGAACCTGCGGGCGATCCCCGTGGCGCCGTCAACGAACCAGTCCCCGCCCTTGATCAGGCACACAAGGCCCACGGCGAAGAGCAAAACTGCTTTGAGCATAGTCGATTCCTCCGAAAGATGAAATGGTAAGTAATAGATTTGGGTTTGGGCAGGATCAGTCCTCCGCCTCGGGTGTGTCGGACTCCTCGGGTGTGTCGGACTCCTCGGGTGTCTCCGGGGTCTCCTCGGTCTCCCCGCTCTGCTCCGCCTGGGTATCGCCGTAGGGGAACAGGTTGTCCAAAGACGTCTGGGCGTCCCGAACCAGGTGCTTGTTGGTGCGGGAGATCTGTCCCCAGGCCAGGAAGATGCCCAGGACGGCGAAGATCACGCACTCGAAGAAATCCTCGTCCCGGGTAATGGCCGTGAAGACGCTGGGATCCCGCACAGCCGCCGGGAGGAGGGAGAGGGTCTGGCCGAAGGACAGGTCGTAGCGGCTGCCCAGGTTGTACACAAGCAGGACGTAATTGAGCAGGTAGACGCCAACGGCGCTGAGCAGCACGGACAGCACCAGGGCGGCCCGGTTCATCTTCCCGTGGAAGAGCCGGTAGCCGTAATAGGTACAGATGGGGATGAGCATAAAGAGGATGACGTAGATGCGGCTGGCCAGGATGATGGTGAGCGCGGAGGGGACGACCCCCACCGCCATACCCAGGACGGCCCCCAGAAGGCCCAGGAGGAAGCTGCCCTCCCGGTCGTTTTTCTCCGCCTTCTCCTTCACGGCCCGGACGTCCTTCTCCACGCAGGTTCTGTGGGCGGGGTGGAAGGCAGGGCCGGAGGGGATGATGCTGTCGCACCCGGAGCGGCCGCAGATCTTGCAGCTGTCCGGCACGGTGAAGCCCGCGTCCCGGAAGGCCTCCAGCGCCGGGCGGATCTCCTGGTTATAGGGGTCGGACACGCCCTTCAGCTTCAGGTACACGGCCACAAAGCCGTTCCCCCAGATGGTGGAGGCGTTCCTGCCCAGCCGCTCCCGGAGGCCGCGCTTCAGGCCCCTGGCCCGGAGCTTTCGCTCCCCCTTCTCCGCCGGCAGGCAGAGGGTCAGCGTCTTCTTCCCGTAGATCAGGGTCACGGGCCAGCCCCGCTCCGTCCCCACGGCCTTGCCGGAGCCGGCGAGCCGATAGCCCCTGGCCTGGCAAAGGTCAGCAAATTCTTTTTCCGTCATGGACGATCCTCCCCTTTTGAAATTCTTTTGGGAATCAATTTATGATACACCCGATGCGGGGTTTTGTCAATTTTCACCTTGCCAAAAAACGATTTAATCCTTTTCGCGGCGTACATGCCGCCGCGAAAAGGCCGCAGGATTCGGAGGGCGCATTAAGTCTTGCGTTTTGTGAAAAACAGGAGTATAATTTTCCTAAAAGCTCGGGCGGCCCGCTCAGGGCGGATCCGGGCGGAATAGGAGGAATGTGTCCATATGGAAAACTTCAAAAAAATCTCCGGCAAGCTTATCCTCTGTCTGTGCGAGATCGCCGTGGGCATTGTGCTTCTCACCGATCCCGCGAAATTCACCGGCATTGTCATCACCGCCGCCGGCGTGATCCTGTGCGTCCTGGGCGCCCTGGCGGTTCTGTCCTACTTCCGCATGGATCCGGAGGAGGCGGCCCTGAGCCAGGAGCTGACGCGGGGCCTTATCGCCCTGGCGGCCGGGATCTTCTGCGTCTACAAATCCAACTGGTTCATCACCACCTTCCCCCTGCTCACCGTGATCTACGGCGTGGCCCTGCTGCTGGTGGGCATCGTGAAGCTCCAGTGGACGGTGGACATGTTCCGCCTCAAGCGGGGCTACTGGGTGTCCGGCGCCGTCACCGCGGCGTTGAGCATCATTTTGGCCATTATCGTCCTGCTCCGGCCCTTCGCCGTGCTGGAGACGCTGTGGACCTTCACCGCCATCGTCCTGATCATCACCGGCGTGGCGGACGGCGTGACGGCCCTCACAAGTCAGCGCCGGCGCGGCGGCGCCCCTCAGGAATAAGGCGTCTGCCGGAATCTCCCCGGTTCCGGAAAGGCATATCCCATTTTTATCATATGAAAGGAAGGAATCCCACTATGAGCAACAAATACGCGGGCACCCGCACGGAGAAGAACCTGGAGGCCGCCTTTGCCGGCGAGTCCCAGGCCAGGAACAAGTACACCTATTTCGCCAGCGTGGCCAAAAAGGAGGGCTATGAGCAGATCAGCGCCCTGTTCCTCAAGACCGCCGACAATGAGAAGGAACACGCCAAGCTGTGGCTGAAGGAGCTGCAGGGCATCGGCACCACCGCCCAGAACCTGGCGGCCGCCGCCGACGGGGAGAACTACGAGTGGACGGATATGTACGAGGGCTTTGCCAAGACCGCCGACGAGGAGGGCTTCCCGGAGCTGGCCGCCCGTTTCCGCCTGGTGGCCCAGATCGAGCGCCATCACGAGGAGCGGTACCGCGCCCTTCTGAAAAACGTGGAGACCGCCAAGGTCTTTGAGAAGAGCGAAGTCAAGGTGTGGGAGTGCCGCAACTGCGGACACATCTGCGTGGGCACCAAGGCCCCCGATGTGTGCCCCACCTGCAACCACCCCCAGAGCTTCTTTGAGGTCCACGCGGAGAACTATTAAAGCTGGCGAAAAAGGCATGAGGGGGTTCTCTAACGAGAACCCCCTCAGCCTTTTTCTGCCAAAGGGGACGTGCGAAAGACCCAACGTGAATTCTGCGGAATTCACGTTGGGTCTTTCTGCTGCCGCGCTGTGCGACCAGTCTGCGGACTGGTCACTTGCGCGGCATAAGGGATTTTTTCCAAGGCACATGTCCTTGGAAAAAATATTGGAATGGGGGAGTGGGTCGGGAGTTGTCCTATGTTCGGAGGCCTTGACCCGGCGTTACAGAGGGACGGTTCTTTTCGTCGTCGCGAAAGCCGCTTAATCTCGCCGCCACGCGAGCGTGACGGCTCAGGCGCGGGCTTTGCTCCTCCTCTCCCCACGCAATCACGATTGCGTGGGGCCCCTGTGACAAAA
>CANQFV010000076.1 GCA_947599875.1 uncultured Oscillospiraceae bacterium | reverse complement strand
GGACAGCGGGGACGGTTTCTTTGTACCACCAGTGCGCACACTGGTGTGACTAAGGAACCGTCCCCGTGTAACACCGGTTTTTCGCAAACGTCGCAGGCCCTGACCCGGCGTTACAGAGGGACGGTTCTTTAGTCCCACCTGCGGTGTGACAAAAAAACCGTCCCTCAGTCCCGCCTTTTACGGGGGTCTGGGGGCGGTATACAGGGGAACCAATACAACACCGGTTTTCCGTAGACGCACGAGTCCCCCTGTAGGGGCCGATGACCTCATCGGCCCGGGCAGGTTGGGTGACAGAGCGGTTGCGTTAAGACGGAAAACTTTAATATTTGCCGTAGGGGCCGCCGCCCACGGCGGCCCGTGCCGCGATGATTGAGGGCGGTATAATAAACGGGGAAAGGGCAGCGTCAAGCGCCCCCGGGAACCGGTGTTACAAGGGGACGGTTCTTTAGTCACACCTCCGCTTCGCTGCGGTGGTACAAAAGAACCGTCCCCTTTGTCCCACCTCCTCAAAAGATGGGAAGTTCTTTCATGAAAGGCGGGGCTTGAGGGACGGTTTTTTGTCACAGGGGCCCCACGCAATCACGATTGCGTGGGGAGAGGAGCAGCAAAGCCTGCGCCTGAGCCGCCACGCGAGCGTGACGGCGAGGTTAAGCGGCTTTCGCGACGACGAAACACCGGGTCAAGCCCCCGAACAGCGGTACATCCCTCCGCCCAGGGCTTCCGCACGGTTGAAAGTCAGCTCTCGGGCGGCCTGTCGTTGCAAAGGAGATAGTCCGTTGTGACGTTCAGTATGCGGGAGAGCCTGACAAGCGTATCCAGCGGCGGCTGCGTTTCTCCCTGTTCATATTTCTGATAGCCGTTGAGGGATATGCCCAGCAGATCGGCCATTTTCTGTTGGGTAAGCTTCGCGTTTATCCGCGCTTGGCGTAGACGTTTCCTAAACATTTTTTTCCCACCCCTTGACAGTATAAGAGAAGTATAATATAATACCTCCTGAAAATATACATACTATTTATATGTAACGATGGGACGGTTATTGAATGAGAAAGAAGCTTGACGAAACCTGGGCGGAAGAAATGAGGAGGAGTACGCCTCCGGTGGGGTATAGGATGACGCTGGAGGAGGGGTGGGCGTTGATGAATATGGGGGATCCGCTGTATTTGGCTGCGGCGGCGTACAACTACGGTTTCAAGCGTGGCCAAAATTATGAGCGGAAAAAAACCCGTCTCCGGTGAGGCCCGGGCGGGTTGGGTGACAGAGTGGTTGCGTTAAGATAGAAAACTTTAAAATATGCCGTAGGGGCCGCCGCCCACGGCGGCCCGCGTCGTCACCGGGGAGCCGGTGTTACACGGGGACGGTTCTTTAGTCACACCTCCGCTTCGCTGCGGTGGTACAAAAGAACCGTCCCCTTTGTCCCACCTTCTCAAAAGACGGAGGAAGGTGTCGTTTCCGAAAAGCCGCCCTCGACATCCCCCCGCTCCGTCCCAAGGGCGCGGCACACCGCCGGGTGGCTGCTCAATACTTATTCGTCCAGAAAACCCCCGGGGGACTCCCCGGGGGTTTCTCCAGTAGGGGGCCGCAGGCCCCCTAACTGGTCGTTTTTAAAAGGGGAGTCCAGAGGGGGAAAATCGAAATCCCCCTCTGGTCGGTTTCTCCCCTTTGTTACTTTCCCCTCTTTGACGAAATCAAAGAGGAGAAAGTAAAATACCCCGTCCGCCCTTCGGGCGGACACCACATTCCCCCGTGGGGGAAAGCCCCCCCTCCGGGGGCGCCCGGAAGACACCCGCGGGAGCTTTTGTCCCTCCGCCTTTCAGGCGGACTCCCCTGGGGGGCAAGGGGGCTTTGGGGTGCATAGTATGTGACGGCAACTAAAAAGGAAAGGAAGCCGCCATATGCAAGGAACACTTACGCGCCTGCCGGACGGGGCCTCCGGTACGGTGGGGACGCTGAAAATATCCGGTGAGCTGAAGGGCAGGCTCATGGATCTGGGTTTTACGCCGGGAGCCAGAGTGACCCGGCTTTTTGCCGCGCCCTCCGGGGATCCGGCGGCGTACTACGTCCGGGGATCGGTGATCGCCCTGCGCAGAAGCGAGGCGGAGCTTGTGACGCTCCGGGAGGAGAGGGGGGCCGGGACATGGGCCTGACGGCGCAGTCCGTGGGGAGAAACGCCCGGGGCCGGGAGGGCGAGAAAAAGCCGGCCGTCCGCAGCGCGGCCCTGGCCGGGAATCCCAACGTGGGGAAAAGCACGGTGTTCAACGCCCTGACGGGTCTTCATCAGCACACCGGCAACTGGTCGGGGAAGACGGTACTCTCCGCCGCGGGGTCCTACGTCTACCGGGGGCGGGAGTACGCCCTGACGGACATCCCGGGGGCCTACTCCCTCCGGGCGGCCAGCGCCGAGGAGGAGGCGGCCCGGGACTTCATCCTCTTTGGCGGCGCGGATCTCACCGTGGTGGTCTGCGACGCCGGGGCGCTGGAGAGGAATCTGAACCTGACGCTGCAAATCCTGGAGGCCACGCCCAACGTGATCGTGGCGGTGAATCTGATGGACGAGGCCCAGCGCCGGGGGATCCGGGTGGATACCCAGGCCCTCTCGGACGCCCTGGGGGTGCCGGTGATCCCGATGGCCGCCAGAAGGGGGCGGGGCCTGGAGGAGCTGAAGCGGGCCGTGGCGGAGTTTGAACCCCGGCCCTACGCCTACACCGTCCGCTTCCCGGAGCCGGTGGAGGAGGCCGTAAACGTCCTGGAGATGCGCCTGGAGAACCTGCTGAACGGGCGGGTGAATCCGCGCTTCGCCGCCCTGCGGATCCTGGAGGAGGACAGCGGGGCGGTGAAGGCCCTGGAGCAGAGGCTGGGGTTGGATTTTGCGGCCGACCCGGAGACGGCGGCGGCCCTGACCTGGGCGCGGGAAGTCCTGAAGAGGGCCGGGTATACGGCGGAGGACGTGCGGGACGCCCTGATCTCCGGCGTGTACCGGGCGGCGGAGCAGCTTGTCTCCCGGTGCGTCACCGGCCCCGCGGCGGTGAGTCCCGGGCGGCTGAAGCTGGACCGGGTCCTGACCCGCCCCCTCACCGGGTTCCCCCTGATGCTGGCGCTGCTGGCCCTGATCTTCTTTATCACCGTCCGGGGCGCCAACGCCCCGTCCGACGCCCTGTACGCCCTGTTTACCCGGGCGGAGGGCCTGCTGAGCCGGGGCCTTACGGCCCTGCGCGTCCCCGGGGCGGTCCACGACGCCCTGATCTACGGGGTGTGGCGGGTGCTGGGGTATGTGGTGAGCGTGATGCTCCCGCCGATGGCCATTTTCTTTCCCCTGTTCACCCTGCTGGAGGATCTGGGCTATCTGCCCCGGGTGGCCTTTAACCTGGACTCCGGCTTCCGGCGGGCCGGCGCCTGCGGCAAGCAGTGCCTGACAATGGCGATGGGCTTCGGCTGCAACGCCGCCGGTGTGGTGGGGTGCCGGATCATCGACGCCAAGCGCGAGCGCCTCATCGCGCAGCTCACCAACTCCCTTGTCCCCTGCAACGGCCGGTTCCCCATCCTCATCGCCCTGATCACCATGTTCCTGGTGACGGGGCAGGGGCTGGGCGGGGATCTGCTGGCCTGCCTTCTCCTGACGGGCTTCATCGTCCTGGGGGTGGCGGCGACGCTGGGCATGTCCTGGCTTCTCAGCCGCACGCTTTTGCGGGGCCAGCCCTCCTCGCCCACCCTGGAGCTGCCCCCCTTCCGCCGGCCCAAGCTGGGGGAGGTGGTGGTGCGCTCCCTCCTTGACCGGACGCTGTTCGTCCTGGGCCGGGCCGCCGCCGTGGCCGCCCCGGCGGGACTTCTCATCTGGCTGGCCGCCAACGTGCCGGTGGGGGACGGCTCCGTGCTGTCCGCCGTCACCGGGGCGCTGGATCCGGTGGGGAGATTTCTGGGCATGGACGGGGTGATCCTCACCGCCTTTATCCTGGGCCTGCCGGCCAACGAGACGGTGATCCCCATTATGATCATGGCCTACGCCGCCTCCGGCTCCTTCCAGGGGTACGAGAGCCTCACGGGACTCAGGGCGCTGCTTGTGGACAACGGCTGGACGGCCGTCACGGCGGTGTGTACGGCGCTGTTCACCATCCTCCACTGGCCCTGCACCACGACGCTGCTCACCGTCAAAAAGGAGACGGGGAGCCTGAAATGGACGGTGCTGGCGGCCGTCCTGCCGGCGGCGGCCGGGGCGGCGCTCTGCGCGGTGGTGAACCTCCTCTTCTGACCGGCGCGATATCCGGGATTTCCCGGTTTTTGCGCCGGTGTGCCTTGCAATTCCCGGCGGCGGGCTGTATAATGGCCCCAAATGCGGGAGGGGGGCCGTTTTATGGTCAAAAAGACGCGAAAGCAGTGGATCGTGTGGTTTCTCATCCTCAACGCCGGGCTGATCGCCACGGCGGCGGGGATATCCCTTTTCAAATCGCCCAACCATTTCGCAATGGGCGGCACATCGGGCATGGCCGTGGTGATGTCGGCCCTGTGGCCGGGACTCAACGTCTCCGGGGCCATGTTCATCATCAACGCCGTGCTTATCGGGGTGGGCTTTCTGTTCCTGGGCCGGGGCTTCGGCTGGGGGACGATCTACGCCTCCGTGGCGCTGTCGGTGTATGTGGCCCTGTTTGAGAAGCTCATCCCCCTTGACGCGCCCCTGACGGACGACGCCCTGCTGGAGGTGATCTGGGCGGTGATCCTCCCGGCGGTGGGCACGGGCATGGTGTTCAACATCGGCGCCTCCACCGGCGGCACGGACATCGTGGCTATGATCCTGGCCAAGCACACATCCTTGGAGGTGGGCAAGGCCCTGCTCATCCCGGATTTCCTCATAACCGCCTGCACGTTCTTCATTTTTGACGTGAAAACCGCCCTCTACAGCCTGACGGGCCTGCTGATGAAGACGTTTTTGGTGGATATCGTCATCGACGGCATCAACTCCAGGAAGTACTGTACCATCATCTCCTCCCATCCGGAGGAGGTGAAGGAGTATATCCTGAGCAAGTTGGGGCGCGGCGCCACCATCACCAAGGCGGAGGGAGCCTTCTCCGGGAAGGCGGAGGTGATGATCACCACCGTCCTCAGCCGCCGCCAGGCGGTCTACCTGCGAAACTTCATCCGCAGCATAGACGCCGACGCGTTTATTACGATGGTAAACTCATCACAAATCATCGGCAAGGGATTCAGGGAAATATAGGGGATTTCCCGCCCTCCCCGACGGGGGAAAAGGAGTCCGCCCGAAGGGCGGAGCGGAGAAGTCCTCCAGGGGGACGGGGCTTTCCCCCACGGGGGAATAAGGTGTCCGCCCGAAGGGCGGACGGGGTATTTTACTTTCTCCTCTTTTGTGTTGACAAAAGAGGAGAAAGTAACAAAGAGGAGAAAAACAACCAGGGGGGATTTCGATTTCCCCCCTGGACCCCCTTGAACCGACCAGTTAGGGGGCCGCGGCCCCCTACTGGAGAA
>CANQFV010000075.1 GCA_947599875.1 uncultured Oscillospiraceae bacterium | reverse complement strand
AGTCACACCAGTGTGCGCACTGGTGGTACAAAGAAACCGTCCCCGCTGTCCCACCTCCTCAAAAGACGGGAAGTTCCCCCGTCAAAGGCGGGACTTGAGGGACGGTTTTTTTGTCACACCGCAGGTGGGACTAAAGAACCGTCCCTCTGTAACGCCGGGCCAAGACCTCCAATCAGCGTCAGCCGCCCCGACCCGCACCCCCAATCCAAATATTTTTTCCGGCGGCATGTACGTCGGAAAAAATCCTTCTTGCCGCGCAAGTGTCCAGTCCGCAGACTGGTCGCACAGCGCGGCAGCAGGAAAGGGCTGCTCAAATTCCGCAGAATTTGAGCAGCCCTTTCCGCACGTTCCCCCTCTACGGGGAAAGACCGCAGGTCTTTTCCCGTATATCTTCGCATACACTTTACCATTCTCACAGGGGGGTGGACAAATGAGTGTCAGCGACCAGGCGGTTTGCCGGTTTGACAGCGCGGCCATGCTGCTTCCGGGGAGGCTCCGGGAGCTTGTCAGGACGCTCACCCGGGAGCAGCGGGGAGCTGCGGAGGAGATCCGTCTCCGGACCGGGCGGGCGCTGTCGGTGCTTTTGCCCCAGGGCGAGACGGCCCTGGGCGGGGAGGCCGTCACCGTCAGGGACATCGCCGCTCTGGTGGAGATCGCCACCGGGGCGTCGGTACATACGGCGGGAGCCATGATCCGGCAGGGGTACATCGCCTGCGCCGGCGGCCACCGCATCGGCCTGTGCGGAAGCGTCTATCTAAACGGCGGGGAGGTGGGGGGCTACAGCGCCTACTCCTCCGCGGATCTGCGCATCGCCCGGGAACACCGGGGCGTGGCGGAGGGGATCTTTCCGCAGCTGACCCGCGGCGGCTTCGCCTCCACGCTTCTTGTGGGGACGCCCGGGGCGGGGAAAACAACGCTCTTGCGGGAGCTGACCCGGCTTCTGGCCACCCCGGCCCGGGGGTGGGAGGGGCTGCGGGTGTCCCTGGTGGACGAGCGCGGGGAGCTGGCCGCCATGTTCCAGGGCGTGCCCCAGCTGGAGGTGGGGACGCTGACGGACGTGCTGGACGGCTGTCCCAAGGCCCGGGGCGTGATGACGGTTCTGCGGGCCATGAACCCCCAGGTCATCGCCCTGGACGAGATCACCGATCCCCAGGACGTGACGGCCATATCCGTGGCGGCCAACTGCGGCGTGGCTCTCTTGGCCACGGCCCACGCCTCCGGCGCGGACGAGCTTCTCCGCAGGCCCCTGTACAGCCGGCTCCTCAGCCAAGGGATCTTTGAAAATCTTGTGTTCGTCCGGCAGATCAACGGCGTCCGGCGGTACGAGGTGAGAAGGGCGGGGGAGACCGTATGCTGAAGCTGTGCGGGGCGATCCTGGTGATCTGCGCCACCGGGGCGATGGGGATCCGGGGCGTGGCGGCCCTCCGGGCGCGGGTCAGCGCCCTGGAGGCGCTTTGCTTCTCCCTCCAGCTGATGGAGAGCGAGATCTGCTCCCGCCTGACGCCCATGCGGGAGGTGCTGGACATGCTGTCCCGCCAGAGTCCCCCCAGGGCGCGGGGCCTGTACCGGCGGGCGTTGGAGAACATGAACGCCATCGGCCAATGCTCCTTCCACACCATCTGGAAAAACGCCGTGGCGCAGTCCCGGGAGCTTTGCCTGCGCCCGGAGGAGGCCCGGGTCCTTGCGGAGCTGGGGACATGCCTTGGCCGGTACGACGTGACCCAGCAGGCGGAGGCCATCTCCCGGGTACGGGACAGAATGGAGACCTTCCTGCGCCGGGCCGGGGAGGAGCGGGACCGGGACTGGAAGCTCCACGCCTTCTTCGGCCTGGCCTCCGGGGCCTTCGCGGTGATCATTCTGCTGTAAGAGCTGACTTTACGGATTTCCCCCGCGCCTGAGGGGAGAGACGGGCGCCGCAGGCGGCGCACTTGTGTGACAAAAGGGATTTTTTCCGGCGCACAGGCCGCCGGGAAAAACTTGCTTATGATTTTTTGACAAAAGGAAAATGAACGTAGATCTGATTTTCAAAATAGCCGCCGTGGGGATCCTTGTGGCGGTGCTGAATCTTCTCTTAGGCCGCTCCGGCCGGGACGAGCAGGCCCTGATGACCACCATCGCGGGGCTTGTGGTGGTGCTTGTGGTGCTTCTGCGGGAGATCTCCGGCCTTTTTGACCTGATCAAATCCCTGTTTGGGCTGGTGTCATGGAGCTGCTGATCAAGACCGCCGCCGTCTGCGTCCCGGCGGCCCTGCTGGCGGGCCTTCTGAAAAAGGACAGCCCCGTGATGAGCCTGCTCATCGCCCTGGCCGCCGGGTGCGTCATCCTCTACTCCACCTTAGGGGCGGTGGGGGAGATCACCGCCTTCCTCCGGGAGGCGGCGGAGGTGTCCGGCGTGACGGACAGTGTGCTGGCCATCCTCCTCAAGACCCTGGGCATCGCCCTGACGGCCCGGCTGGCGGCGGATCTGTGCCGGGACTCCGGCCTGGGGGCGGCGGCCACGGCGGCGGAGTTTGCCGGGTCCGCGGCGGCGCTGTACGCCGCCCTGCCCCTGATCCGGGGGGTCCTGGGCACCGTGAGGGAGCTGCTGTGAGGAGAAAAAAGCTGCTCACCGCCCTTCTGATCCTGGCCCTCTCCCTGGCCCTGGCCGGGGAGGCCGGGGCGGAGGAGAGCCTTGACCGGCTGGAGCGGGGCCTCCCCTCCCAGGCCCGGGACGTGCTGGCCGGGGAGAGCCTGGACGGGAGCCTGGACGTGGGCGCGGTGATGGGGCGCCTGCTAAATTCGGCCCTGGACGCCCTCTCCGGCATCTTCCGCGACGCCCTGAAGTGCGCCGGGGCCATTTTCGCCGCGGCCATGCTCACCTCCGTGGCCGCGCCCCTCCTGCCCAAGAGCCAGGGCGGCATAGATTATGTAAACCTCATCGGCGCGGCGGCCATTCTCACCGCCGGGGTGGGCGGGGCCGCGTCCCTCATCGGGGAGGCGGCGGAGGTGATCACGGAGCTGACGGACTTCTCCAAGCTCCTGCTGCCGGTGATGGCCTCGGCCTCCGCCGTGTCAGGGGCCGCGGCCTCGGCGGCGGCCAAATACGCCGCGTCGTCCCTGTTTCTGAGCCTCCTTATGACCCTGGGGCAGAAGGTGATCCTGCCCATGATCTACCTTTACCTGGCGGCCAGCGCCGGGGAGGCGGCCTTCGGGGGGTGCGGCGGCATTGCCAAGCTCCTGTCCAAGGGGGTGACGAGACTCCTGACCCTGGTGGCCCTGGCCTTTACGCTGTATCTCACGGTCACGGGGCTGATCGCCTCCTCCGCGGACGCGGCGGCGGTGAAGCTGACAAAAACGGCCATCTCCACCCTCCTGCCGGTGGTGGGAGGGATGATCTCCGACGCGGCGGATGCTGTGGCCTCCGGCATGGGGGTGGTGCGGGCCTGCGCCGGGGCGGTGGGGGTGGTGTCGGTGCTGGCCGTGTGCCTGGCGCCTTTTTTAAAGCTGGCCGTCACCTCCGCCCTGATCCGCGCCGCGGCTACGGTGTCGGAGACGGTGGCCGGGCCGCGCCTTTCGGCGCTGATGGAAGCCCTGGCCACGGCCCACACCCTGGCCCTGGCCCTGGCCGGCACCCACGCCGCCATTCTCACCGTCAGCGTGGCCGCGGCCGCCCGGGCCGTGGGGGGGTAGGAGGAACGAAAAGGTTGGATATTCTTGGAAAATGGATCCTGGCGGTGGCGGCCACATCCCTGATCTGCGGGGTCGTCCGCTCCCTGACCCCGGAGGGCGGCTGCCGCCGGGCGGTGGAGGTGGTCTGCGCCTTCGCGGTGACGGCGGCCATGCTCAGCGTCACCGGGAAGTTGACGGAGGCCGAAATCGGCCGGTATGTACTGCGCTACTCCCAGGAGGCGCAGGCCGCCGTGGAGCAGGGGGAGCAGGCGGCGCGGGAGCAGACAAGATTTATCATAGAACAGCGGTGCGAGACATATATATGGGACAAAGCCGAAACGCTGGGGGTGCGCCTCCTGGATGTGCGTGTCACAGCCCGGT
This sequence comes from uncultured Oscillospiraceae bacterium, assembly GCA_947599875.1. Taxonomy (GTDB): domain Bacteria; phylum Bacillota; class Clostridia; order Oscillospirales; family Oscillospiraceae; genus RUG626. The sequence continues at coordinate 1,533 of CANQFV010000075.1, read as the reverse complement.
GGAGCCAGGAGGGCTTTTGGTATCCCGAAAGCTGTGAGCTTAGGGGGGATGAGGACGACAGGCTCTCCGCGGCCATCCGGGGGGAGCTGGGGATCACGGCGGAAAACGTAAGCTGGGGTACGACGGATGAGGAATGAGACGACAGGCGCCCTCAAACGGCTGGGGGAGAAGCTGAAGGAGTACAGGGCCGTGGGCCTTGTGCTGCTGCTGGGATTGGTGCTGCTGCTCCTGCCCCCCGGCGGCAGCCGGGAGGAGCCGGACACGGCGGAGGACACACCGGAGCAGGCGTATGCCGGCCGGGACGATCTGGAGCGGCGGCTGGAGGAGATCCTGTCCCTCATCGACGGGGCGGGGGAGGTTCACGTCCTCCTCACCCGGGAGACGGACGGCCAGAGAGTCCTGGCCGGGGACAGCCGGGAGTCCAGCGAGAGCCGGGACGGGGAGGAGCGGCAGGAGCGGGACGACAGCACCGTGATCGTCTCCGGCTCCGGCCGGGAGGAGGCGGTGGAGGTGTCCTACCGCTACCCCGCCTACCGGGGGGCGGTGGTGGCCCTGGAGGGAGCGGACTCCGCCAACGTGCGCCTTGCCGTGCTGAACGCGGTGAAGGCCGCCACGGGCCTGCCCGCCGACGCCGTCCAGATCGTGCCCCTGGGGTGATATCATGGGAAACAGCAAGGAGGAAACTATGAAGGCAATCAAACGAAACGCGGTGATACTCACGGTGGCGCTGTTTGTGTGCGCGGCGGTGTATCTGAACTGGTCGTACAACCGGCAGGTGGAGGACGCCCTCCAGGGCGGAGACAAGGAGCTGTCGGCCCTGGGGGACGGGGACAGCCAGGAGAACAAGGACGCTGAGGGCGGCGCCCAGTCCCTGGCGGAAAAGGAGACAGCCGACACGGAGGGGGACGCGGGGCTGTATTACTCCGTCAGCGGCTCCGGCCAGGCCGACCCCGCCGGGGCGTATGAGGAGTACTTCGCCCAGGTGCGCCTGGAGCGCAGTCAGGCCCGGGACGAGGCGGCCGGGACCCTCCAGGCCGTGGCCTCCGCCGCCGGGGCGTCCCAGGAGACGGTGGACAACGCCCTGAAGTCCATGACCGTCATGGCCGAGCGGACGGTAAAGGAGGCGGAGCTGGAGAATCTCATCCGGGCCAAGGGCTTTATCGACTGCGTGGTGTACCTCACCGACGAGGGGGCCAGGGTGACGGTGGCAAGCCCCGACGGCCTGACCCAGGCCGCCGTGGCCCGGATCACCGAGGTGATCACCGCTGAGACGGACGTTACGGCGGATAAGCTGACGGTGATCGAAATAAAATAGCTGGCTTGGAAGGCCGCAGGGGTCTTCTGACACGGGAGCTTTCAGCGCTTTCCTACCCTGACGAACCCCCTGCGGCCTTCCAATGCCAAAAGGATGCGTGCGGAAGAGGGGGCGTGAATTCTGCGGAATTCACGCCCCCTCTTCCTGCTGCCGCGCTGCAGCGCACGCCCAAGGGCGCACGTTTGCGCGGCAAGAGGGATTTTTTGCGAGGCAAAGCC
>CANQFV010000074.1 GCA_947599875.1 uncultured Oscillospiraceae bacterium | reverse complement strand
CCATTCCTCCATGATTCTCACCTCTCGCACTATTTTACCACATTTGAAGGGAAAAGGGGAGGTTTTTTGACAGACTGAGGGGCCGTTCCGTTTACGGAACGGCCCCATAGGAAAGTAAGGGCAGAAAAAGGAGTATTCTCGCCTCTGCCCTGATTCTTTGAAATATACATCCAAAAGGAGAGAAATCTCCGCGAACCCTACAATCTACAAGTTATGCGCCGACTACAGTGCCTACCATGGGTGCGGCAAGAACCTGTAACTACTCCCCAAGCGGATGGTGGCGGACGCCGTAAGTTGCCGGGAGGCAGTGCTGGAGGCGCTGAACATAAACGCAGAGTCGTCCCACAACGCGGCGCTTTTGTGTCTTTCCCCAGCTACAACCTGTTCGCAAGATTTGTCGACTGTTCCAGAGCATCGGCGTCTGACTGGAGCGGTCCCAGGAGGAAAATATGCTTACATTTATCATAAAAATAATAGTCTGTGCTGTCATTGGTTATTTCCCGTATGTTATGCTGCCCGTGGGCATGGGCAGCATCGGCTACCCGAAGGGGGCAAGATACCGCTTCTTCGAGGATGCGCAGTATGTTCAAATCAAGGACACCGGCATGGAGGTGAGGGCGGATGGCACACAGTGAGCTGACGGACAACCTGACCTTCGTGTCCGCCGTCCAGATGCTTCGGCATCTTACGGAGGACAACGTGCTTACGGAGGCCGAGGCGGAGAAGGTGCGGGCGGAGCTTGTGCGAAGGCTCCGCCCCTCAATATAAGTCGGCTTTCCGCACAGATCCAAGCCCTCTTTTTCGTTGGGTTTGGTGATAGCTTTTCGGGAATTGTTTTGGTATTGTGGTCACTGAAAGGAGGTTAAAAATACTATTGAAAACGTCAAAAATGTGGCATATGGTACCCACGTCACCGTGATCGACAAAATCGATACCGAGCCGGTCAAGCTCCGCGTGGCGGCCTATGCCCGCGTCAGCAGCGACTCCGAGGATCAGCTCAATTCCTACATCGCCCAAGTGGACTTCTACACCAAGTACATCACCACCCATGAGGGCTGGGAACTGGTGGACATCTACGCCGACGAGGGCCTGACGGGAATGGAAACGAGGCACCGGGACGACTTCAACCGTATGATTCAGGACTGCCGGGACGGGAAAATAGACCGCGTCCTTGTCAAGTCCGTCTCCCGCTTTGCCCGGAACACCCAGGAGTACATCTTATATATGCGTGAGCTTCTTCGGCTGGGCATCACCATCTACTTCGAGAAAGAGAACCTGAACACCGGGAAGATGTCCAATGAACAGGCCGCCGCCATCTACGGTGCCTTCGCTCAAATGGAAACCACGGGACATTCGCAGAATATGCGGGTGTCCAACCGAATACGGATGGAGAAGGGATTATACATTTTACAACAGGCACCGTTCGGTTACAAAATGGTAGACGGAGAGTTGGTCATCATTCCGGAAGAAGCGGAGGTGGTTAGAGAAATCTACAAGGCATATCTGAGTGGGCAGGGAAAGCAGGATATAGCAAAGGCTTTGAATGTGCGCGGCATCACAAAGGGCGTTGGAAACGGACAATGGTGTATGAGCGGAATCGACTATATCCTGTCAAACATCACCTATATGGGCAATCAGATATGGCAGAAGTCCTTCACCGCAGATGTTATTCCCTTCAAGAAAGTTCCCAACAGAGGGGAAAAGCCAAAATACTACGTTGAGGACTGCTGTCCTGCAATAATCAGCCAAGAGGAATTTGACCTCGCTCAAGCCCTGACTCAGAAGCGTCTGGAATCAAAAAGCCCACGCACAGACGTGGACTCGCCATTCAAAGGTCATATATTCTGCTCCGAATGCGGATACTCCTGTCGAGCAAAAAACATAAGGGGCAAACGATACTGGATGTGCCGTGGACGAAATATCGGCAAGGAGCTATGCCCGGTACCCCAGGTCTCAGATGAAGATATAGCAAAAGCCATCGAGAGATTTTGCCTGAAGTTGCGTCATGCAAGAGGCACGATCCTTGCCCCTTCGCTCAAAATGCTCCGGGAGCTTCAGGAACGGGAATTGAGAACCAACAGCAAAATATCGGAAATTGATGCCGAGCTATCCAGGCTCACAGAGCGGAACCGTGTACTTGCCACGCTGAAAGCAAAAGGGTACATGGATCCCGCTCTGTTTTTATCCGAGCAGAATGAGGTAAACAGCAAGGCTTGGGGACTGCGTAAGCTTCGGCGCGATATAATCGACCGCACACACAATAATAAACCGATTCAACAGACGGAGATGATGTTAGAGTATCTGGCATCCCTGCCTGATACTGCCGCCACATCTGCCCCTGACATCTTTACGATGCTCATTGACAGGATACTTCTCGCCCCCAACGGCGAGATCCAGATAAAAGCCATTAACGGTATGGTATTCACAGAAAGCACAGGAAAGGCGGTGACAAAATGAGCAGAAAACGAGATATCCCCTTCGGATATAAAATGGAAATGTCAAGGATAGTCCCTGATAAATCGGAGGCCGACATTGTCAAGCAGATATTCTCCTTATATCTGGCTGGTGACTCGCTCAAGCGCATATCCGAGCGAATGGAAGCGTCCGGGGCTCGTTACCACGCCGGTACGGACGTATGGAACAAGAATATGGTGAAGCGCATTTTGGGTAACACCCGCTACATGGGCAACGATGAATATCCGAGGATCATAACCCCGGAGGATTACATAGCCGTGCGGCTGATGACTACTGAAAAACTGGCACGGAGGACTTCATGTGCGGAGAGTATCCAGCCGGTAAGTAAAATAATAACGTGCTCAAAATGCGGAATGAAAATGCAGCGGCATACACATCGCGGTATAGCCCGATGGATATGTGCAAATGACAGCTGTCACGAAACATTCATTGTCGCGGACCATACTCTCCGCGCCGAAATAGACCGCTGTCTCGACCGTCTTGCCCTGTCACCCGCCTTGTTGGCCCCGTGTGCCCCCGATGAACAGCAGGTAAGCCCGGACGTCCTCCGGATGAGAAACGAGCTCACAGCCGCCTTTAACCGCGGTACGGAGAGCCCCGAATATATGCGCTCCCTCATCTTCGCCCTCGCCGCCGAGCAGTACAACGCCCTGCCGGATATGAGTCTCATCCACACCCTGAAGGAGCTTCAGGACAGGATAGTTTTCGAGGGCATCACGGAAGATAACCGCAGAGAGATAGAACAAAAAGTCGTTCGCCGGATTCTCCTTGGCAGAGAATCCGGCGTTTCCATAGAGCTCATAAACGGAAAAATTATATCCAGTAAGGAGGAGGCAGAGCAATGATCACCCAACAGCGCGTCGCAAAGAACGTCACCATCATGCCGCCCGACCCGGCGCTCGTTCAGCGGGACATCCGCAAGAAGTGCCTCCGAGTAGCGCCCTACTGCCGCGTCTCCACCGACTCCGATGAGCAGCTCAACAGCTACGAGGCGCAGATAGAATATTACACCGCCAAAATCGCGGACAACCCTGAATGGACCATGGTACGGATGTACGCCGACGAGGGTATCACCGGCACCTCCATGAAGAAGCGCAAGGAATTCCTGCGGCTGATTGCCGACTGCAAAAAAGGTCGTGTCGATCTGGTGATCACCAAGTCTGTCACCCGCTTCGCAAGAAACACGCTGGAGGGGCTCCAGACCGTCCGCCAGCTCAAGGGCCTCGGCATCGGCGTCTACTTCGAAAAGGAGAACGTCAACACCCTCTACATGGACAACGAGATGATCCTGACGTTCTTCTTCTCCCAAGCTCAGGCTGAGAGCGAGTCCCTCAGTGGCAACGTGAAGTGGGGCCATCGCAAGAACTTCCAGGACGGCAAGGTCTACTATCACTACGACAGTTTCCTCGGATACAGAAAAGGGGAGGACGGCCAGCCTGTGGTGGACGAGGAACAGGCGAAGATCGTCCGGCGCATCTACTCCCAATACCTGATGGGGTACAGTGTGCGAAAGATATGCACAGGATTAGAGGGCGACGGCATCAGGACGGCACGCGGTACATCGGAGTGGCATGACAGCACCGTGCAGGGCATCCTGCGGAACGAGAAGTACATAGGTGACGCCATCCTCCAAAAGACATATGTGGCGGATCTGTTCAACCATCAGACTAAGAAGAATATGGGCGAGCTCCCCAAATACTACGTCCACGACTGCCACCCCGCCATCATCGACCGGGTCACCTTCCAGAAGGTGCAGGAGGAGATCGCGCGCCGCACCGGAAAGCGCAAGACCTCCTCCAAAGCCAAAACCGAGCTTGGCAAGTACAGTGGAAAGTACGCCCTCAGTGAGATTCTAATCTGCGGTGAGTGTGGAAGTCCCTACCGCCGCCAGACCTACATGCCAAAGGGTGAAAAAATATATGTGTGGCGCTGCCTCAACCGTATGGAAAACGGAAAACGCATCTGTAAGAACTCTCCTACATTCAGAGAGGAGGCTCTACACAATGCCATCGTCGCGGCCATGAACGAAATGTTCTCCCAGCAGGCGGCCAGAGACGTGCTACGGGAGAGCGTATCCACGGTTCTGGCCTCCACGCAGCCGAAAATTTCCCTCCCGGCCGTCAAAAGCAAGCTCGCGGCACTGGAGGCCCGGTACAAGGAGCTTCTGGATCTGGTCATGGCGGACAGCGCCAAATATGAGGACTTCGAGGACGAGTTCCGCACCACCAACGAGGAAATGGCGAGTCTCAGATCCCTCCAGACAAAGCTGGAGTTGGAACAGCCCTCCGCCAGCGAGATGGACAGGCGTATGGAGCAGATCAGCTCCGCCATCGACCAGATGGACGCCTCCATCACCGATTACGACGATATCCGCACCCGCCAGCTTATCAGCACCATTAAGGTGCTGGACAAGACCCTCTCCAGGCCGGGCCCCGCCGACATTAGGCGCAGGACGGTGAACCGTCCACGGAAAAGAGCAAGGGCAGACCGGTTGACGCTCCTGTTGATGTTTCTGACCATCACGTTCCTGTTCGGCTTGGCCATCGGCGGCGCCACCGTTCGGTCAATGGTGGAGAAAGCACCCGTTAAGGACGCTGTCATCACTCCCGAGCCCCGGCAAACCTCCTTCAAACATTCGGAAACACCGGTCCACCAGGAGGGACCCGCACAGCCCACCCCCGAACCGGAACCCTGCCGTCACCGTGATGACATCACCTGTGAAGGTAATCTTTTGAGCTACGACCTCCAGGACATCATGCAGGAATGCTGTGAGAAGTACAGTGTCCCCTACGCTCTGGCCCTGGCCATCGCCGAGGTGGAAAGCCGCTTCGACCCGGACGCCCAGAGCACCACCGACGATTACGGCCTCATGCAGATCAACGCCACCAACCACGACTGGCTACGAAGCCTGGGTATGGACCCGATCACCTACGCCGGCAACATAAAGTCCGGCGTCTATATGATCGGGCAGTACCTCCAGACCTATGGCGACACTGAGATGACCCTGATGGCCTATAACAACGGGCCGACCGGAGCCAAGCGGTTGCGGAATGAGGGGTTATTCGAGACGGCCTATTCCCAAAAGGTCATGGCTGCGTATATGAATTGGGAAAATGTTTTGCAAACGTGACAAATTTTTTTAGAAATACCCGTCACTTTTTGGAGGGGAAAAGAAATATGTAATATCGAGGATTTATTATATTCAGCAAGAATTATGAAAAGACGAACTGAAAAAAGGCCCCTTACACAATCGAATGCGTACAGACAAACTATGGCGCAGATTTTTATCAACAGGAATATCCGCATTTTTCCTATAATGCAACTCCACACGATTAAAAAGTCCACGAAAAAGCCATAAAAAAGTCTAATGGTGTGAAGTCAAGAATGCAATAAGAGAAAATTTGCGAAAGAAGTAGCCCAAAAGAGTAGTAACT
>CANQFV010000073.1 GCA_947599875.1 uncultured Oscillospiraceae bacterium | reverse complement strand
CTGCCGAGCCTTTCAACATCCAGAAGCCGAAGCTGGGCATCTGTCATTCCCTCAATTTCGGGAACCAACCCTGCCTCGATGATATGCCTTCCAAGCTGCTCGTCGTTCTTGATGTCCAGTAAGACACCGCGCTCCTCAACGCTGGAGGCTATATCATAGACGCGCTGGAGCGGGACGTGTCCCGCCTCCTCCTTCAGGAGCCCCCGGAAGGCAACATACTGCTTGCTGCCAAGATCGTTCACCTTACGGAGCAGAGCGTTTACGGGGATGATGTCATGCTCATGTTCAAGGCAGATGCTCATCTCGGCGGAAAGATTGTCTTTACTGCCAGAGACCCGCATGGTCGTATCCGATGCGGAGGCCGCGCCGATTTGGTCCATAGCGTCCAGAAGGGCATAGTCTGTGGCCGGCAGAGTAAGCTCTACGGCTCTTGACTCCTTGAACCGTTTTTGCAGGGTCACCCGCACTGATTCAGCCAAGACTCAACCCTCCCATCTGCGGGGCTTTCTGCTCCCACGCTTTGGGGTCAGCGCCGGGGACGGTCCAGCCGTGCATACTTCCCGTTTCCATGGCTTGACGTTGAGCGGAGGTGACACCGAGGCGCTCATTCAGGTGGTCTGCCAGCGCCTCATTGCGTTGGCGGTCGTTCGTACTCCAGTCCGAGGGGTAATAGCCTGACTCGCCGCGCTTGATGCAGATGAGGTCCCCCTGGCCGGGAAGGACGGAGAAGCACATCTCCGGCAGACCCTCGGCAAGCTTGGGGTCGAACCGCTCCTGCTCCGTCTGAATGCTCCAGTTCTCCGAGTTCCAGAGGTGGACGTTCAGGACACCGTCTGACACCTTGAGGTCCCGCTGCTCGAAGCCCTCGCCTACGCCGTCAGACGCCTGCCCGGAGATAAACTCCTTGAGAGTCGAAAGCTCCTCCGGCGTCAGCTCGCCGGCGACCTTGCACTCGGCAACGCCCCAAAGCCTCCCGTCACGCTCCTCCACGGTGAACACGGCGGAGCGGACCTTGCGGTTTACCTCGTCCTCCTCATCGTACCAGTGCATGATGCCGCTCTCACTCTCCTCCGGCAGCCGCTCATCTATGAGGGCGCGGAAGATCAGCCCTTCATAGGGAAGAAGGTCGCGCCCGTCCAGCTCCGTGCCCTCATCCTCAAGATCTCCCCATTGATTGCGCTCAAAGAGCTCGGCGGTCAGGGGCATATAGAGCTTCATGATATGCTCCTCCGGGGGCAGCACCGTGAAGCTGTCCTGCCCGACGACCACACCAAGGGTCCGGCCATTGTCCCACTTCACGCCAAAAACACCCAGGTCGTCAATGTACTGAAGCGTCCCCATGCTCCCCGGCGCGATAGGGTTTGGGTCATCCGCGCCCATCTGCCGGAGCTTGATCCGGGACCCCACGGGATACTGCTCCCGCAGAAAATCCAGCCATTCCTGAGTTATTGCCATTTACATCATCTCCATTCTCATCGTATTGTTCTTCTCGGTCATACTCATCTGCGGGGCATAGACCTCCATCTCGTAGAGCACCTTCGGCTCAGTGCTACCGGGGTCCAACACCGTTATGGAGCCGCCGCTAAACCGGTACATCCCGGCTTTCTCAAAATCTGACCGAAGCCCCATTCCGTGGTTCATGGTCGAGTATTTGTGCTCCGGCTGATCCTTGATTTTGGAGTAGAAGCAGTTGGTCTGCACGGTGGTCACCACCCTTGTCAGCCCCACGATCTCCGGGTGCTTGGAGTGGTAGGTTGCCCGAATCTCCGTTCCCGGCTTTATGAGCCGCTTCAGCTCCGCCAGATTCTTGATTCTGAGCGGGGCGGAATCTCCGCTTCCCTCATTTTCTTGAATCGACTCAGGTTTATCTATCTCCGCGTTTGCGGAATCAACGTTCCTCATTTGCTCGCAAGACTCCCGGAACTTTATCAGCATATCCTTCGGGTCGTCGTCGAAGTTGATTTTACCCCTGATTTTCACATAATCTTGCCCTTCGGGGAAGGGTATTGGCTGGAGCGACAGGATGGACCCAGCATGGTTGACCAGCACATAAGGCTCCAATGTTGAAAGTCTGCCGGGATCGTGATCGCTTCCGCGAACGTCGTAACAGTACCATCCGCTTGGGATAGTCGTTCTATCAAGGCGTGAGTTCGTGAACAGCGCGGGTATCCCAAACAACTCAACGGAATCGTACTGAGCCTCAAAAGCATTTTCTGTCATTTGATTTCACCCCTTTCTTCAACTATTTCACCTTAGAGCGGAGCCACGTCAGCACTCCAAATTCCGATTTTCCTACCCAATCTTTCTGTTTCTTTCTCTGCCATTTTACATTCCTCCCATCGTCATGGCAAAACCCTTGGGCGGAGTCTCTGCCTGTTTGACCTCCGACGCCGGAGCCTCATAGATCGTCTTTCTGCCGTAGGTGATGGCACGGACATCCGCAGCCGTGTAATTTGCCCAACTGCCGAATGCTTCCCGGAAAGCCTTGCTGTCAGCGGCGGGGGCATCGAAGTCGTTATAGGTTGGATGGTAGCCGGAGAGACTTTTCGCGGACGTGCGGATGGTAGCCTGAACGCCGTCCTTCTCAACGGTGACGAGGACGGTAGAAGCCCTGCTTGACCTGACTGCGTCGGAAATCTGCTTCATCCTGTGAAGGGGGTTATCCGGGTCCGCAAGGATGGCAGCGTATTTTTCCCGGTGGGCATCTATCTGCATGAGCTCGGCCAGGATTTCCTCCTTATGAAGGGAGATGTAGGCCATGGCGGTGGTGTTGACAAAGCCTTTGCGATCCTGAAGGTAGTCGGGGAGGCAGTCGTACAGATCACTAACGGTATAGCTTGACTTAAAGACTATGCTCTCAATGGGTACGGAATCCATCAGCGACCACGCGGCGGACTCGTCCGCTTGGTGGTCGATGTATTCGGCCACCTCCGCTTTGAGCCTCTCGTCTGTCAGTTCCTTGGGGATACCTTTGCGTCCGTTGTTGACCATGTCCTCAATGCGTTCTCTGACCCCCTTACAAAACTCCCTCCTCAAGTACAGCTCCGTGTTCTCCGGCACGGTCTGCCAATCGGAAACGGCGCAGGCAGGAAAGCGCGGGCAGTAGAGGGTCTGCTCGTCCTGCTTGTAAAGTCCGGTAAATCTGAACGGGACGTTGCAGCTGAGAAGATTTTCTGTTCCCACGTAGCCCTCCTGATGAAAGATGTAATCTATCCCCTCCCGCTTTGGTACCTTTATGAAGCAGGCCCATGCGGTTGTCCGTTCCACAGCCAGCATATCCTTACCGTCCTTCAGCCACGCCATGAATTCTTCGGTCGTAAGCGGGCCTTTGTGTGTGATCATTTTTTATCGCCTCCTGTTTTCCTCTGCCATTTCACATTCCTCCCATCGTCATGGTAAAGCCCTTGGCCGGCATCTCTGCCTGCTTGACCTCCGGCACCGGAGCCTCATAGATTGTCTTTTTGCCGTAGGTGATGGCGCGGACATCCTTCGCCGTGAAACTTGCCAAGCTTCCGAACGCTTCCCGGTATATCTTGCGGTCAGCGGTTGGAGCATCGATGTCATCGTAGGTGGGGTGGTAGCCGGAGAGACTCCTCGCAAGGGTGCGGATGGTAGCCTGGGCGCCGTCCTTCTCGATGGTGACACGGACCGTGTACGCTCCGCTGGCTCTGACAGCATCGGAAATCTGGCGCATCCTGTGGAGGGGATTGTCCGGGTCCGCAAGGATGGCGTCATATTTCTCACGAAGGATGTCCATTTTCATGAGCTCTGCCAGTATCTCCTCCTTGTGGATGGAGATGTAGACCATGGCGGTGCGGTCCACGAAGCCCTTGCGGTCCTGAAGGTAGTCCAACAGGCCGTCATCCATGTTTGTGGTGGTGTATTTAGACCTGAACTGTAAGCATTTATCCGGACTGAATTCCACAAGCAGGCGGGCGGCAGCTTCGTCCGCATATATTTCACGGTAGTCGGCAACCTCCTCTATGAGCTTTTTATCTGACAGCTCTTTGGGAAGACCCTTGCGTCCGTTGTTGACCCTTTCCTCGATGCGCTCCCGGACTCCCTGGCAGAATTCCTCTCTCAAGCTGCGCTCGGTGGTCATGGAATCGTTTTCCCAGTCATCCACGGCGCAGGCGGGGACGTTCGGACAATAGAGCTTCTGCTCGTCCTGCTTGTAGAGTCCGGTGGGCTTAAACCCGCGGTCGATGCAGGGGAGTTCGCGAGGGCCGGCATAGCCATCCTGATGAAAGATTAGGTCGATCCCCTCCCGCTGGGGTATTTTAATAAAGCAAGCCCAGACCTTCGTCCGTTCCACGGCCAGCATATCCTTACCGTCCTTCAGCCACGCCATGAATTCTTCGGTCGTAAGCGGGCCCTTGTGTGTGATCATTTTTTGACTTGCCTCCTTTTCATGTCTTTCTCTGCCATTTCACATTCCTCCCATCGTCATGGTAAAGCCCTTGGCCGGAGTTTCTGCTTGCTTGACCTCCGGTATCTGAGCCTCGTAGATCGTATTTCTGCCATTAGTTATACAACGGATGTCATTGACCGTGTAACCTGACGCATTACCGAAAGCCTCCATGAGTGCTCTGCGATCTGCGGAGGAAATATCGCAATTCTCATAGACGCGATGATAGCCAATGAGGTTCTGCGCGGGAGTTCGAATACTGACTTCAGTGCCGTTTTTCTCTATGGTGACCCGGACAGTGTTGGCTCCGCTGGATTTAACAGCATCGGAGATCTGCTTCATTTTGTGAATGGGGTTGTCCGTGTCAGACAGAATGGCGGCATATCTTTCTCGAACCGTATTTGCATACGTGACCACGGACATAATTTCCGCCTTGTGAAGGGTGATATATTCCGCGGCGGTTCGGTCGGCAAAACCTTTTCTGTCCTGAAGGTAGTCGAGAAGGATGTCGCCCAAATCGCCAGCATAGTTATAGTCTGAACTGAACTTCACGTCATCGAGAGGAACGGAATCCATCAGCAGTTGCACGACAGAGCGGTCCATTGGATCATTGCCATATCCGGCTGTGGCTGCTCTCAGGCCGTTGCCTGTCAGTCCTTTTGGAATATCTGCGCTGTCATTGTTGACTATGTCCTCAATACTTTTCCCGACATCTTTGCAAAATTCAATTCTCAGGCTTTGTGCTGTGGTTGTGGGATCGTTCTTCCAGCCAGGCACAGCGCAGGAGGGAATGTTCGGACAGTAGAGCTTTTGCTCGTCCTGCTTGTAAAACCCGGTGAATCTGAAGTTAGCGTAAGGACTGAGAAGGGATTGGGGCCTCTGATTACCGTCCTGATGAAAGATATAGTCTATCCCATCCCGCGTTGGCACCTTCAAGAAGCATACCCATGTTTTTGGCCGCTTCACGGTCAGCATATCTTTGCCGTCCTTCAGCCACGCCATGAATTCCTCGGTCGTAAGCGGGCCTTTGTGTGTGATCATTTTACTCACCTCCCTTCGGCGCCTCATAGATCGTTTTTGTCCCACGGGCGATCCTCACAATGTCCTGGGCGGTGTAGTTCGCATTCGCTCCGAACAGCTTGGCAAACCTCTCCCGGTCCAGCGGCGGGAGAGCCTTTGTATCGTAGGACTCGTGGTATCCCATGAGCTTTCCTGACTCCTCAGTGAAGGTGAACTCCGCGCCGCCTTTCCGAACAGTCACATCCACATAGTGCCGCGCCCCGCTATGGCTGACGGCATCAGAGACAACCTTGACCGTGTGGATCGGGTCATCTTTATTCGCCAAAAGGGAGGCGTATTTGGTTCTGAGAACATCCGCCTTGAGGAATCCAAACAGGATCAATTCCCTGCCGTTGGCAATGAAGTTCTCGACAGTGGCATTTATATACCCTTCTCTATCCAGTAGATAGCCTACCAGCTTATCCCCCCAAGCGAATCGCTCGAATGTTCCGATGTAATGTATGTCCTCCGGCTTTCTGTCGGCGAACAGCAATGTCGCAGCATCCCTCTTTACCTCTCTATCCCCGTACCGAGTAAGCTCTTTCAGGAGATCAAGGGTGGTTATCTTTTTGGCTCCGTACTTCTCTCTGTCAGTCGTAACGATCGCCGCGACCCGGTCATTCACCGTTTGGTTGAACTCTTTCAACAGCATCCCCTTGCTTTTGGCGGACTCCTCCGGGAGGTCCTTCACAAGCTCGCTGAGATG
>CANQFV010000072.1 GCA_947599875.1 uncultured Oscillospiraceae bacterium | reverse complement strand
CCTCCCCTGGTTGTTTTTCTCCTCTTTGTTACTTTCTCCTCTTTTGTCAACACAAAAGAGGAGAAAGTAAAATCCCCTCTCCGCCCTGCGGGCGGACACCTTCCCCCTTCGGGAGACCCCCCGGCGTCCGCCGGGGAAAAATAAAATGTCCCCGTGGGGAAAGGGGCGGGCCCATTTATAACCTGCACAATATATGCAGGTGGGTTGCTCCCTGGCGTCATTACTGCTTCCAACTTCCAACCGCAAACGGCGGCCGGGAGGCCTGCAAACAGAAGCCAGAGGGTGGCATCCCTTATGAGAGATGTGGGTTTAAACAGACCCGCCCCTCACCCCGCGGGGTGAGATTTTATTCTATTCTATTCAGGAGCGCCGGAGCCGGTCACTCGTCCTCCGGGAAAAGCTCCTCCATAAAGCGCTGGTAGGCCCGGTCGATCTCCTCCTCCGGGGGGATCACCAGATAGTCGTCCCCGTCCTCGCCCTTCTCGGTTTTCAGGATGACCATACCCAGATCCTCGTCCCCCTTGCCGTCGTTCACCGGCAAAAAGGCCAGGTAGAAAACGCCGTCCATCTCGATGGTGTCCAGATGCTCCAGCTCGTAGCTGTTGCCCTCCTCATCGCTGATGGTGATGATATCGCCGCCGTATTCCTCGTCCATCGTATCACCTCTCCACGCCCTTATTATAAAGCATCGGGAGGTATAAATCAAGGGTAAAATCTTCATTCGGCAAAAAAGCGCATCACGCGCCGAAATCCTCCAAAAGCCGCAGGACATCCTCATAATCCACGGTCTCGATGCCGCCCCGCAGCAGCTCCCGATCCGCCGCCCGCAGGCGGCTCACGTCGATATCGGCGGTGTACAGCAGCTCTCCTCCCGCCCAGACGCCGATGCCGCCCTCATGCTCCATCAGCACATACCCCGCCTGCCTCAGCTCCTGGTCGGTCTGACGCCGTCCGCTCTCCCCCGCCGCCAGGGCCACGGAGGACACCGCCCCCGCCGCCGCCAGGACGGCGGCCGCAAGAAGGATCCAGAATCTTTTCCTCATGTTCGCACACTCCCGCTCATATAATACTCCATTATGCCCTTTTATCCGGAGGAATAATACTTTTTCCCCGGGTTATGTTTTTTCTTTTCTTAAAAATTCATATAATGGCTACAAATCCGGGGGAAACTGTGGTAAAATAGCAAGATGTAAACTACCCCCTGTGAGGTGTTACCTTGACCTACAAGACAAAACGGACGATTCAGAAGGCGGCGCGGACCGGTTTTGACACGGCCCTGGGCATTTTGCGCACATTTTTGAAGGCCATCGGGATTTTCCTGCTTGTTCTCATCACCACGGGCGCCCTTTTCGCCTGCATCTTCGTCATCTACATCAAGACGAACCTGGTGTCGGAGGATCTGGGTGTGACCTGGGAGGAATACCAGCTCAACGAGACAAGCATCATCTATTACTACGATAAGGAAAGCTCCTCCTGGGTGGAGTCCGCCTCCATCATGAGCGAGGAGGGGTACATGTACTGGGTGCCCTACGACAAGATCCCCAAGGATATGGAACACGCCCTTGTGGCCATTGAGGATCAGCGCTTTTACAGGCACCACGGGGTGGACTGGGCCCGCACGGCCAAGGCCTTTGTCAACATGTTCCTGGGGATGGAGAACACCTTCGGCGGCTCCACCATCACCCAGCAGCTGCGGAAGAACATCACCGGGGAGAACGAGGGCACCGTCCGGCGGAAGCTGACGGAGATCTTCGCCGCCCTCCAGCTGGAGCGGGAATATGACAAGTGGCAGATCGTCGAGTGGTATCTGAACATCGTCAACTTCGGCCACGGCAACTCCCGGGGCATCGGCGACGCCGCCAGGTATTATTTCGACAAAGAGGTGGAGGATCTGGATCTGGCGGAGATCTGCTCCATCATCGGCATCACCAACAACCCCTCCAAATATAACCCCTACTTCCACCCGGAGAACAACAAGAAGCGGCAGGAGACCATCCTCTACGAGATGTACGACCAGGGCTACATCGACCGGGACACCTACGAGGCGGCCAAGGCGGAGGAGCTGCACTTTGCCTTCGCCTCCACCGGCGGGGACACGGGACAGATCTACTCCTGGTTTGACGAGCTTGTCCGGGAGGACGTGGCGGAGTATCTGGCCGAGCAGAGGGGCATCACCGTCCCGGCGGCCAAGAACCTGCTGGCCACCGGCGGCTTTAAGATCTACTCCACGATGGATCCGGAGATCCAGAGCTGCGTGGATCAGATCTACGGCACATTGGACGCCATCAACAGCATGAAGGCCAAGGGCTCCAACTATCAGCAGTTCCAGTCGGCCATCGTCATCACCGACCCATACAACGGCGACGTGCTGGCTGTGGCGGGCAGGGCCGGGGAGAAGACCGGGAATCTGCTGTTCAGCTTCGCCTCCGACGCCAAGCGGCCCCCCGGCTCCTCCTTCAAGCCCCTGGCCGTGTACGGCCCGGCGATGGACTACGGCCTCATCACCCCCAACACCCTGTATAACGACGCGCCCATGCCGGAGGTGACTCTGGACGGCAAGCCGGGCTGGCTGCCCAAGAACGACGACGGGAAATATCACGACATCGTCTCCATCCGCACCGCCATACGCCAGTCCTACAACGTGATCTCCGCCCAGGTGCTGGACGACCTCACCCCCGCCGCCTCCTATCAGTTCCTCACCGAGAAGCTCCACCTTGACCTGGATCCGGCGGATCAGGACTACGCCCCTCTGTGCCTGGGCCAGCTGACCTACGGCATCACCGTGCGGGAGATGGCCAATGCCTTCGGGATCTTCCCCAACGGCGGCATGTACTATGAATCCCGCACCTTCAGCCAGATCTACGACTCGGAGTGGAACCTGATCTATGAAAACGACCCCCAGGGCGACGCGGTGATCAGCCCCGTCACGGCCTACTGGATGACGGACATGCTTCACGAGGCCGCCACCAGCGGCACCGGCTCCTCCGCGAATCTGGGCGCCATGCCCACCGCCGGTAAGACCGGAACCTCCGGCGATTTTAAAGACCGGTGGTTCGTGGGCTTCACCCCCTACTACTGCGCCGCCGTCTGGACGGGGTATGAGTACCCCACCCACATCTCCGTGTCGGGCAACCCGGCGGCCAAGATGTGGAAGCTCGTCATGGAGCTGGTCCACGAGAACCTGCCCGTGAAGGAGTTCTCCGTCCCCAGCAACACCTACCAGACCCCGGTGCCCGGCGTCCAGGCCGTGGAGTATTTCACCCGCGGCATCTCCGTGGACGCCTACGGCGGTGTGAATATCCTGTTTGAAAACTCCGCCGGAAACGGCGTGGTGGGCAACGAGATCACCGTCACCGCCCCGGTGATCGAGGGCTACAACCTGGTGGGCGACAGGGAGGTAACGATCACCCTGTCCGAGGAGGCGGAGGACAACGTGGCGGAGTTCCGCTACACCCCCCGCGTGGTGGTTCCTCCCCCGGACAACCCGGATAACCCCGACAACCCCGACAATCCGGATAATCCCGACAATCCGGACACACCGGATACCCCAGATAATCCGGATACCCCGGATACCCCAGACAATCCGAGCAATCCGGATACCCCGGACAATCCGAGCAATCCGGATACCCCGGATAATCCGGACAACCCCAACACCCCGGATACGCCCCCGGATCAATAGCAAAAAAATCTCTGAGTTTCGCAGCTCACAGCTGACGAAATTCAGAGATTTTTCCTATCGAAACAAAGCGGAGATGGGCCTAAAACCGGCCGCCGATGACGCACGACGAGCCCTTCCCCGCGCCCCACAGGGGACGGTTCTTGTGAACCACCTCCGCTGCGCTGCGGTGTCCCACAAAAACCGTCCCCGTGAGGCAATGATAACTCTCAGTTGTCGATACCTGAGTAGGCGGTTCAACAGGGACGGTTCTTCGTGGGGCACGAATGTGACTCACAAGAACCGTCCCTTTGGGACGCCGGCTCCCCGTAAACGCCGCAGGCCTTGACCCGGCGTTACAGAGGGACGGTTCTTTTCGTCGTCGCGAAAGCCGCTTAACCTCGCCGCCACGCTTGCGTGACGGCTCAGGCGCGGGCTTTGCTCCTCCTCTCCCCACGCAATCACGATTGCGTGGGGCCCCTGTGACAAAAAAACCGTCCCTCAGTCCCGTCTTCTGAGGAGGTGGGACAGCGGGGACGGTTCTTTTGTCACACCGCAGGTGGGACTAAAGAACCGTCCCCGTGTCACACCGGCTTTAAGGTGATGCTTGACGCTGCCCTTTCCCCGTTTATTATACCGCCCTCAATCAACGACACGGGCCGCCGTGGGCGGCGGCCCCTACGGCAAATTTTAAAGTTTTCTATCTTAACGCAACCGCTCTGTCTCCCAACCCGCCCGGGCCGATGAGGTCATCGGCCCCTACAGGGGGATCTCTTACAGACACCAGGCAACCCCCGACCCGCTCCCCTCATTCAATATTTTTTCCAAGGACATGTGCCTTGGAAAAAATCCCTCTTGCCGCGCAAGTGTCCAGTCCGCAGACTGGTCGCACAGCGCGGCAGCAGAAAGACCCGGCGTGAATTCCGCAGAATTCACGCCGGGTCTTTCGCACGTCCCCCTTGGCATTGAAAGGCCGCAGGGGTTACGCAAAAGCTCGGAAAGGCGCTAAAAGCCGCCCGCGCCAGAAGGCCCCTGCGGCCTTTCAAGCCAGTGGCCATTATTTTCCCATATTTGAAAACAATATCTCACGCCCTGGTGTTCCCGATCCTCACCGGGATCCACAAGGCGCCACTGGGGAAGCTCCTCCAGCTTGGGGAAAAATGCGTCCGCCTCGGGCGAGGCGAAGATCCTGGTGACGTAGGCCCTGCGGCAGTAGGGCAAAAACGCCCGATAGACGCTCTCCCCCCCGCAGATAAAGACCCCCTCCGGGTCGCCGTCCGCCACAAGGGCCAGCGCCTCCTCCACGCTGTGGGCCGTCTCGGCCCCCTCCACGGCAAAATCCGGGTCCCGGGACAGCACGATATTCCGCCGCTTGGGCAGCGGCCTGCCCCCGGGGAAGTCCAGAAGCGTCCTGCGCCCCACGATCACCGTCCCGTGGCCGGTGACGGCCCGGAAATGCCGGCGATCCTCGGGGATCACCAGATTCTGGGTGCCGTGAAAACCGATCCCCCAATTCTCATCCGCCGCCACAACAAGCTCCATACGCATCACACCGCCACGGGGATCTTCCCGGTAAACTCGCTGTATTCGTATTCCTCCAGCCGGAAGCTGTCCCGGGTGAAGGCGTAGAAGTCCGTTACGGACTTGTCAATGGAGAATTTGGGCGCGGGCTTTGGCTCCCTGGTGATCAGCTCCTTCACCAGGGCCACATGCCTGTCGTAGATGTGGGCGTCCGCGATGACGTGGACAAGCTCCCCCGCCTCCAGGCCGGAGACCTGGGCGATCATGTGGACGAGGACGGCGTACTGCACCACATTCCAGTTGGAGGCCGTGAGCATGTCCTGGCTGCGCTGGTTCAAAATGGCGTTGAGCTTCCTGCCGGAGACGTTGAAGGTCATGGAGTAGGCGCAGGGGTAAAGCCCCATCTCGTGAAGATCCGCGTGGTTATAGATGTTCGTCATGATCCTCCGGCTGGCGGGGTCGTGCTTTAAGTCCCAGAGTACCTTGTCCACCTGGTCAAATTCCCCCTCCGGGTAGATGTGCTTGACGCCCAGCTGGTAGCCGTAGGCCTTCCCGATGGAGCCGTTCTCGTCGGCCCAGCTGTCCCAGATGTGCCCCCGCAGATCCTTGATGTTGTTGGATTTCTTCTGCCAGATCCACAAAAGCTCGTCCACGGCGCTCTTCCAGTAGGTGCGCCGCAGGGTCATAATGGGAAACTCCCGGGAGAGATCGTACCGGTTGACAATGCCGAATTTTTTGATGGTGTGCGCCGGCGACCCGTCCTGCCACCGGGGCCGCACGTTCAGGTTCGTGTCCCACACCCCGGAGCTGAGAATATCCCGGCAGTTGGAAATAAAGATGCTGTCCGCCATGCTCATAGCTCTTTCCCCCGTAAAATGGATTGACAAAACAATTATAATCGTGTATTCTTACAATTGCAACACAATTTTACACGCAGCGGTATCGAAGTGGTCATAACGGGGCTGACTCGAAATCAGTTTGACGGAAACGTCGCGTGGGTTCGAATCCCACCCGCTGCGCCATAAAAAATCCTCGCCCACAGG
>CANQFV010000071.1 GCA_947599875.1 uncultured Oscillospiraceae bacterium | reverse complement strand
CAGAGAATTTTATCATTCTCTCTTTCGACTGTCCACTTTTACTATACAACTTTCTACTTTCTCCCTTTTGATTTCGTTAAAAGGGAGAAAGTAACAAAGAGGGAAAACCGACCAGAGGGGGATTTCGATTTTCCCCCTCTGGACTCCCCTTTTAAAAACGACCAGTTAGGGGGCCTGCGGGCCCCCTACTGGAGAACCCCCCGGGGAGCTGCCCGGAGGTTCTCTGGACGAATCGGTGCTGAGCAGCCACCCGGTGGTGCATCGCGCCCGTTGGACTGAGGAGGTGGGACAAAGGGGACGGTTCTTTTGTCACACCGCAGGTGGGACTAAAGAACCGTCCCCGTGTCACACCGGCTGCCTCAGACGCTTGACGCTCCCCTCCCCGAACACCGGCTTTAGTGTAAAGCGTTCCGCTTTTGTGGGGGCGTGGGGCGGGACCTGTTCCGCTCATAATTTTGGCCCCGCTTGAAACCGTAGTTGTATGCCGCCGCCACGGCCTTCACCCGGTCAGCCATGCCCGACAGAGCGCACCCCTCCGCGATGGTCATGCCATACCCCTTTGGAGGCAGGCTTTTCAGCATCTCCTCCGCCCAGGCCTCGTTGTGTATTTTTGTCATAATGAATACCTCCTGTATTTTTCCCTGAATATATCACAGAGTTCCGCGCAGCGTGACCTTCACTGAATGTCAAAGCGAATATAAGTTTGAAATAAGGGGACGCCGGTGTTCCGGTGACGTCGGGGGCTTTCAGCCGGTGTGACACGAGGACACGTCTACGGGCAGCCGGTGTGACACGGGGACGGTTCCTTAGTCACACCAGTGTGCGCACTGGTGGTACAAAGAAACCGTCCCCTTTGTCCCACCTCCTCAGAAGACGGGATGTTCCTCCGAAAAAGGCGGGACTGAGGGACGGTTTTTTTGTCACACCGCAGGTGGGACTAAAGAACCGTCCCTCTGTAACGCCGGGTCAAGGCCCCCGGGCACGGAGAAAGGTGTCGTCTCCGGAAACCCGCCCCCGTTCCCCACAAACTCAGTCCCAAGGGCGCGCCGCACAGCCCCGTGGATGCGCAGCACCGATTCGTCCCCTGCACTCCCGGGCAGCTCCCCGGGGGTGTCTCCAGTAGGGGGCCCGCAGGCCCCCTAACTGGTCGGTTCAAGGGGGTCCAGGGGGGAAATCGAAATCCCCCCCTGGTTGTTTTTCTCCTCTTTGTTACTTTCTCCTCTTTTATCAACACAAAAGAGGAGAAAGTAAAATCCCCCGTCCGCCCTGCGGGCGGACACCTTATTCCCCCGTCGGGGAAAGCCCCCGTCCGCCTTTCAGTCCGGCATAACATCCATTTTGACGAAAAAAATCTCAAATCCCCCGCCCGCTTTTGCGTTTCTACGCTTGAAAAGAAGCGCTACTCTGTTATATAATACTTCGGTTGAATTTTACGTTCAGGGAGAAGTGTTGGCTTTGGAAAAAAAGATACGAAATGTGGCCATTATCGCCCACGTTGACCACGGGAAGACCACCCTGGTGGACGAGATGCTCAAGCAGTCCGGCGTGTTCCGTGAGAACCAGGCTGTCCAGGAGCGGGTCATGGACTCCAACGACTTAGAGCGGGAGCGGGGCATCACCATTCTGGCCAAGAACACCGCCGTGCAGTACGGCGACATTAAGATCAATATTGTGGACACGCCGGGCCACGCCGATTTCGGCGGCGAGGTGGAGCGGATCCTGAAGATGGTCAACGGCGTCATCCTTCTGGTGGACGCCGCCGAGGGGCCTATGCCCCAGACCCGTTTTGTGCTGTCCAAGGCTCTGGAGCTGGGACACCGGGTCATCGTGGTGCTGAACAAGATCGACCGCCCCGACCAGCGGATGCTGGAGGTGGTGGACGAGATCCTGGAGCTGCTTATCGAGCTGGGCTGCACGGACGAGCAGATCGACTCCCCCATGCTCTTCTGCTCCGGCCGGCAGGGCACCGCCAGCTACTCCGCCGACGTGCCGGGGGAGAACCTGAAGCCCCTTTTTGACACCATCATCAACTACATCCCCGCCCCGGAGGATCACGACGATGATCCATTACAAATGCTTGTCTCCTCCCTGGACTACAACGATTATGTGGGCCGCATCGCCATCGGGCGCATTGAGCGGGGGACCATCCGCCAGAATCAGGAGTTGGCCGTTGTCAACTACCACGACAACGCCGTCACCCCCAAGCGGGCCAAGGCGGTGAGCCTCTACGAGTTCTCCGGTCTGGCCCGGACGCCTGTCACGGAGAGCAGCTCCGGCAATATCATCGCCCTCTCCGGCATCCCGGACATCTCCATCGGCGACACCATCTGCGCCCCGGACGCGCCGGAGGCCCTGCCCTTTGTGAAGATCTCCGCCCCCACGATGGAGATGACCTTCTCCGTCAACGACTCCCCCTTCGCCGGTAAGGAGGGGAAGTTCGTCACCTCCCGGCAGCTGCGGGACCGGCTCTTCCGGGAGACCATGAAGGACGTATCCCTGAGAGTCACCGAGGTGGAAGGCTCCGACCACAGCTTCAACGTGGCCGGGCGCGGCGAGATGCACCTGTCCATCCTCATCGAGACCATGCGCCGGGAGGGCTACGAGTTCGCCGTCTCGCCCCCGCGTGTTCTGATGCGGGAGATCAATGGGGAGAAGTGCGAACCCATCGAGCGCGTGGTCGCGGATGTCCCGGAGGACAGCGTCGGCGCAGTCATTGAGAAGCTCAGCTCCCGCCGGGGCGAGTTTGTGGAGATGACGCCTATGGGCAGCCGCATGAGGCTCACCTTCTTCGTCCCCAGCCGCGGCCTTTTCGGCTACCGCAACGAGTTCCTCACCGACACCCGGGGCGAGGGCATTATGAGTTCCGTGTTTGAGAAGTACGAGAAGTACAAGGGCGAGCTTTCCCGCCGGGGCAGCGGCTCCCTGGTGGCCAGCGAGACGGGGGAGGCCGTGGCCTATGGCATCTTCGGCGTCCAGGACCGGGGCGTCATGTTCGTCTCCCCCGGCGTCCAGGTCTACGGCGGCATGGTGGTGGGCGAGACCCCCAAGGACGAGGACATCACCGTCAACGTCTGCAAGAAAAAGCAGCTGACCAATATGCGCGCCGCCGGCTCCGACGAGGCCCTGCGTCTCGTCCCGCCCAGGATCCTGAGTCTGGAGCAGTGTTTGGAGTTTTTGGCCGACGACGAGCTTCTGGAGGTCACTCCCCAGAGCCTGCGCATCCGCAAGGCCATTCTGGATCACGCCCTCCGGATGAAGGCCCTCAAGGGCGCGAAAAATCCCCGCTGACCGTCACGAATAGAACCCTCCCCCCCCCCCGCCTCAGGCCCCGTCCTGAAGCAGGGGGAGTTTGGTTATATGGGTTAATATTGGTTATGAAAATCCCCCGCCTTGTGGCGGGGGATTCTGTCTGTCAAAAAACCTAACATCAATATTTTTTTCCGGCGACATGTGCGTCGGAAAAAATCCGCACGTTCCCCTTGTCGGGAAAAGGCCAAAGGCCTTTTTCCGACAGAATGAGGCCATCTCCCGACGGGCGTCCGTGGACGCGATTTCAGCCGCTGATTGCAGCCTACAAGTTGCCGCCGGGAGACGGCCTCATTTTTCAGGGGGTTCAGGGATTTCCCTGATTCAAGCTTCCTTGCTTTATTTCTTCTTCCGTGTCTTCATATACGCCGCAAAGTCCTTGTCCTCCACATACGCGCCGGAATGGCTGTCGCGCCGGAGAACCGTAAGCACCCGGTCGGCGAAGAGCCGATGCAGACTGCGGGCCAACCCTTTGAACATACCGCCTCACTCCTTTTGCCTGGGTTCACGGGGGTTTGAATGATGCGGCCCCTTCATTGGGACCTCTCGTACTTACATGGGCAGTATACGCCGATTTAGTGAAAAAATAAACAGCCCAACCTGACAAATCACACAAAAAAGTGGGGCATTTTTTGTGCAAAGCGTCAGATGCGCGCAATTTTGCTTGACGCGCCCCCTCATTCGCGGTTATAATGCACTCAGAATCGGAAAAAAGGCGGCGGGGCAGATGGCTTTTTATGAGAAAACCCTTGACAGCAGCGTAAAATATGACGGTCACATCCTCCGGGTGCGGTATGACACGGTGGAGCTGCAAAACGGCGGCACGGCCTTCCGGGAGGTGGTGGATCACACCGGGGGCGTGGGCATTATCGGCGTGACGGATGAGGGCACCGTCCCTATGGTCAGGCAGTTCCGCTATCCCTTTATGGCCGAGACGCTGGAGATCCCCGCCGGCAAGCTGGAAAAGGGAGAGGATCCCTTAGCCTGCGCCGTCCGGGAGCTTTCCGAGGAGACGGGGTATTCGGCGGGGCGCTTTGTCTCCCTGGGCACGCTGCTCCCCTCCCCCGGCTACTGCGCCGAGACGCTGTATATCTACCTGGCCCTGGATCTGAAGCGGGGGAACCAGCACCTGGACCCCGACGAGTTTTTGAATGTGGAGTATTACCCCCTGAAAAAGCTCCACGATATGACCATGTCCGGCGATCTCACCGACGCCAAAACCGTCCTGGCTATTTTAAAGGCGGAAATTTATCTGGGAGAATTGAAATAAAGTTCTTTACAAATCGCAAAATTGTGGTACAATATAAAAGCTGCGCCACCCGGGCCTGTAGCTCAGCTGGGAGCGCATTATGGCAAGTTTTGCGCGCGCCCCCGCTGATGCGAAAGTCCAACAATAAAATCAAATATTTACCACCGATGGGCCTGTAGCTCAGTCTGGGAGAGCGTTCGGTTCGCATCCGAGAGGTCGAGGGTTCGAGTCCCTTCAGGTCCACCATTTCCGTTCAGGAAAGCCTTTTTTGGGGTTTTCCTGAACTTTTTATTTAGAAACGTTTACCAATATCTTTTTGTCATCCCGGTGCCACAGTTCCTTGAACTGCTCGAAACTCACCTTCAGGTCTATCTCAATTCGGAAGTTCCTGTATACCCGGACCTGTCGGATGAGCTGGTAGGCGATCATCTTCTTGCCCTCGGTGGTGCTGCCATCGAACATGTCAGCCCAGGTGAGGACACGGTCATACTGTTCACGCAGCTCGGCGGCTGTGCGGTCGGTGTCGGCAAGGGCCTGCTCCGCCGATGCGATCTCCGCTTCAAGCTCCGTAAGCTTTGTCCTTGTGTCACCAATAAGCTCATTCAGGAGTCGGCTGTCCCATGTGCTCTCGCCACGGATAGCCTTGTAGACCTCGTTTTTATAGCTGGCCAGCTCCTTCTCCTTTTGAGCCTTTTGGGTCTTCAGGAGGGACAATGTCCCACGCTGCTCCACGGTTTTCTGCTCAAGCTGGGTGGATACCAGCTCCTTTTCCGACACGGACTTTATGTTGCTGAACAGCGCCCGGAGCAGCGTCTCCACGATGCCGTCCAGCTTCTCCTGGGAGTAGCCTGTCTGACCGTCGCAGTCCTGGGGGTGGCGGATCTTGTTGTGGCAGGTGTAGCGCAGTCTTGTCTCCTTTATGGGCTTGTACCGTGAGCCGCCGCTGGTGGTCAGCACCAGCTTGCTCCCGCAGTGACCGCAGTACACAAGGCCCGACAGCATGGCGCGGCTTTTGGAGTTGAAGGGTACTTCGCTGTTATGCGGCTTGGTGCGGGCTTCCATGATCTCCTGGGCGCGTTCCCACAGCTCAACGGGGACGATTTGGAGCTCCGGGAAGACCTCAGACTTCGTTTCACCGCTTTTCAGAATGCCGACGTAGGTGATGTTCTTGAGCATGTTGATGATGGTGGAGTTTGTGAAGTTCGTGCCCTTACGGTTGCGGATGCCCTGGGCGTAGAGCCAGCGGTTGAGGCGCTGTGCGCCGTAGCCCTCGTAGACGTACTTTTGAAAGATGGTTTTCACTACGGCGGCCTCCTCCTCGTTTATCAGTATCTCATAGACCTCGTGGTTGCGCTTGTTGACGCGTCCCTGCTTCTCGATGCGGTAGCCGTAGGGGACGATGCCGCCCCGGAACCGTCCCTCCTGCACGATCTGACCCAGGCGGGTCTTGGTGCGGATGGAGGTCTTGATGCTCTCGCCGGAGGCCTGCCAGTAGCGGATGTAGTTCATCAGCTTGTCCACGTGGGAGTCGAACCTCTGCTCGCCTTCCACGGTGCTCCACACCCGGACACCGTTGCGGACGAACCACTCCACCACGAAGGGCGTCTCATCGTCCCGGCGGCCCAGGCGGTCAAACATGTAGACTAGGAGAATGTCGAATTTTCCCTCGGCGGCGTCACGCTGGATCTCCTGAATGGCGTCCCGGTCCTTGGCGGATTTCTTAAAGCCGGAGACGCCCTTTTCGGAGAATTCCTTGAGGATGGTCCAGCCCTGGCGCTCCGCAAACTCCCGGCAGCACTGTTTTTGCATGGGGATGTCGTCTTTCTCTACCTG
>CANQFV010000070.1 GCA_947599875.1 uncultured Oscillospiraceae bacterium | reverse complement strand
AATCCTCTCTACACAAAGGAGCTTCTCCAGCAGGTGAAGTTGGGCCTCCACTCCATGTGTGTGGGCGCGGAGAGCAAGTTTTTCAATGGCCACACCAACATCACGTCAGACAGATTCCTTGTGTTCGGCGTGAAGGAGCTTCTCAATGGAAACGTGAATGTGAAAGACGCCCTGCTCTTCAATGTGCTCTCGTATTTGAGCGACCGGCTTCTCACTGAGGGCAACACCGTGGCGGCGCTGGACGAGCTGTATATATGGCTCAGTAACCGCATGACCATCGAGTACATTCGCAACACCCTCAAGCGCGTGAGGAAGAAGGAATCCTCCCTCATCATGGCGAGCCAAAACCTGGAGGATTTCAACGTGGACGGCATTCGGGAGCTGACGAGGCCCCTCTTTGCCATCCCCACCCACCAATTCATCTTCCACTGCGGCGCGGTGGACAAGGATTTCTATATGGGCAACCTCCAGCTGGAACCCAGCGAGTATGAGCTGATCCGCTACCCGCAAAACGGCGTCTGCCTCTACAAGTGCGGTGCCGAAAGATTTCTGCTGGAGGTCCACGCCCCGGAATACAAGTGGGCGCTCTTTGGCTCGGCGGGAGGGAGGTAAGGCTATGAAACCCATTGATCTTGAAATATGGGAACCCAACCCGGAAGATCCCAGGTATCTGCGCTATGTGGGCCAGCCCGTGGCAGAGGATGTGTTCAGAGAGTTAGAAAACAGGCTGAAGGAGTCCGGCTTCCTGCCCGACGAATACTTCCTCATGAGCATGGATTGGGAGAACGGGAAGAAGATCCCCAAGGGCGCGGAAATTTTCTGCACCGCGGACTACGGCGGAAGTGAAGGCGTCTATGTGGACGTGTACCTTAAATGGTATGAAAAAGATAAATCCATCATCCGCAACTTTGCCACAGGCAAGACCCTGGGCGAAACGGGGTACGACATGGACAGGATGTTCCTGGTCGGCTCCGCCATCACGAAAGCCTTCCACGGCGAAGGCTGGCACAACGAGCAGGCGGGGACCATACTCTGCCTTAACGCCGAGGAAAAGAATGCCCTCGCGGAAATGCTCTCGTCACAGGAGCCCCGCCCGGAGCTGAAAAACGTCATGGAGAAGCTGGGCGTCCCCGCGCAGCAGGAACAGGCGCGGACCGCGCCGGGAATGGAGATGAGCTTATGAGCGCGGCGTTGGCAAGGGTGGCCGCCGCCCTGCTCACCAGTGAGAAAGGTCGGAAGGCTCTTGGCTGGACGGTGCTTCTTATCTGCTCTCCCTTTCTCCTTATCATCCTTCTGCTCTGCTCCATGGGCTCCGGGACGGCCAACCACAACAATAACGCCGTGGACATCTGCTTCTACGGCGGCTCCATCCCCTCGGATACTCCAGCGGAGTACAGGGACCGCATCTCCGAAATGCAAAGCGCCTTCACTGTTCTGGACAACGCCATCAATACGGCCAACGGGATGATGGAGGACAACAGCCTTGACTCGGTCCGGGTCAAGGCTGTTTTTTATGCCCTCTGCTTTGACTCGGATTCTCCCAGCCAGCAGGCGGCAGATAACTTCGTGGAGTGTTTCTACAGCACGGAGGAGATGACGAGGACCGTCCCCGTGGTGGACGAGGCGGGAAATCCGATCCTGGATGAGAACGGCGAACAGACTACTCAGGAGGAAACGTATACGGTGGCCACGCCGCGCCCACTCAGCGAAGCATACTCTCTCGTCGGCCAGCGGCTTGGCCGGGAGATCACCGAGGATGACCAGAAGAACATCGCCCAGATCTATGCCAGGATTGCCGGCGCGCTGGACGGCGGGATCTCCCTGACGGGGGATATCCAGCGCGGGACGGGAAGCTCCACGGACATAGACATCTCACACTTCACCGCCCCCACCACCAAGAACGCCCACGACCTTGCCGCCTACGCCGTGCAGGCGTGGGAGAACGGCTGGGGCTATGTGTGGGGTGCCACCGGGAAGGTGATGACGGAGAGCCTCCTCCAGTCGAAGCTGGAGCAGTACCCGGACAACGTGGGACCCTACGAGGACTTCATCCGGGCAAACTGGCTGGGACGGCGCACAACGGATTGCTGTGGGCTCATCAAGAGCTATGGCTGGTTGAATACCGAGACGATGACCTTCAGCTACCAATCAAACGGCATTGTGGACACGGGGGCCAACGGTATGTATCACTCCGCCTCGGTGTCCGGGACCATAGACACCATCCCGGAGATCCCCGGCCTCGCCGTGTGGTGCAATGGGCACATCGGCGTGTACATCGGGGGCGGTGAGGTCATAGAGGCCATGGGTACCAAGTACGGCGTGGTCAGAACGAAGCTCGCCGAGCGCAACTTCACTCACTGGCTCCAAGTGCCGGGGATCATATATGAAGGAGGTTGACCATGAGTAAGATAGATCTGACCATCCCGTTTGAGGACGAGAAGCTGGACGCGCTGGCGCACTTCCTGAAGAAGAAAAGCACCACACCGCTGAAGGAGTTGGGCAAGGCGATGGAAACTCTCTATGAGCAGAACGTCCCTAAAGAAGTGCGTGAGTACATCGAGAGCCGCGGCGCCCCCGCCTCCCGTCCCAAGCCCAAGCCCGCGCCAAAGCCCGCGACGGCTGTGACGACCGCGAAGGAGGTGAAGAAGGATGGTGGATGAGGACATTCGACGTTTCGCTCTGTACCATGTGACGGAGAACGGCATTGAGCAATTCTTCTCTCACACGGATAAGCTGGACCTCATGGATGCCGCCGTCCTCCTTCGGATGCATCTTTATGATGAATACGGATTACCGTTTGCGGATCTGATGGACACCGCTTTGGAAATAAGCCGAGAGGAATACCAGGAAGGTGTGTTGGAGTACCTTGAGAATCCGGGGCGCGTTGCCGGTGCCTATGAGGTCGATCTTGACGGGAAACAATTTTCCGCCCTGAGTATAAAAGGAGGATGGATCGTTTACAAAACCGAGGATGTATCATGGGCGGCAAAAGCGGCGACGAGAATATTCTGTAATTCCCGCGACGAGAGGTGGTCAAGGTTCATGCAGCGGATGAAAACTGCGGAACATAACGCTACGCCTCTTGAAGTTGAGCTGTGCGCTGCCCGTCCCTTGGTTCAAAGCGACTTTGAGCCAGATGGCAGCATCGAGGAGATGGACAATCTCCTCAACTTCTACCTCGCGGTCAACTGCGATGTGGACGAGCTGTTCGGGACTCACGTTGAAACTGCCGCCAACGACGACTACCTGAACGTGTACGCCAACTACGATCTGGACGCCGGCGAGGTGGTGGACTATCTGGACATCACCCTCTGCCGTGGCGACGGTGTGGACATCCCCATGAGGTACCGGCTCTCCGATGATGAGCGCGCCATGCTCCTCACAAAGATGCGTGACTACTGTCAGCAATGCGGCACACCGCTGGACGAATGGCGTGCGGAGTATCTGGCCGAGCGAGAAGCGGAGGCCGCGTCCACGGTAAGAAAGACTACGAAACAGGAAGGTGAAAACAAAATGTCAAGCAGAGAAATATCCCTCTGGATAGACGAACGCTGGGCAGACGCTCTGGAGGAGCATCTGCCCGGCCACGACCTCCAGAAAAAGATGGAGGAGCTGCTTAATGGGCTCACAGAGCAGCTCCCCGAACAGGTCCGCGAGGACATCCGTCAGCAGATACGCGCCGAGGATGAGCGCATGGAACAGGAGCGTGAGGCCCAGCGTCGGTTCTCCGCTCTGAAGGTGACTGAGGATGGCCGGGACAGCTTCCTCATCAGTGAGGGCGGGATGAGCCTCCTGAACCTCTCCGGGTGTATCCGGGGCTACCTCAATAGAGAAATGAGTGCCCCATTCGCATCCACTCTCTACAGAGCGCGTGAGTGCGACGTCACCGAATTCAAGTCTGCCCTCGCGGAGCGTGCGGATAACACGGGCCGGGTGATAGGCGTGTTCATGGTGGACGTGGATGCCGAGACGCTCTCCACCCTTGACGAGTGCGGCGGTTGGCACGAGTACAAATTCCACGACCTCTCCGTCGCCGCCTACGCCGCCAACCGCAAGACACAGCAGCGTCAGGAGCGGCGGCAGGAGATCTTCGCGGAGAAGCTGAGCGGCAAGGAGCTGACGCCCGTGGTCGAGACGCACGCTCCCGCTCCCATGATGGGGCAGACGATGTGAGGTGGCGCGGATGGAACGCACAAACAGTGAACTCCCCGTGGAGCTCATCGAGGAACTCCGCGCCCAGCTCCACGAGACGGTAGACAGGAGGATCGACGCTCTGCTCTCCGGGCAGACTACTCAGACGGAGAGACGCTCTCTCCCTCTGGACATACACCCCTCTGTCTTCAAGGGCAAGCGCCCTCTCTCGGTGAGCTTCCCTGACGGAAGGACGGTCGAGGCGACGACATGGAAGAAGGCCGTCTCCGCTATCCTCGCCGACTGCAACAGCGACCCTGCCATGCACGACAGGCTCATGAGTATTTCCGGGAAGGTCCTCGGACGGGACCGGGTACTCCTCGGAGATAAGGACGGCATGGACTCGCCGGTAATGATAGACGAGGGCCTTTACATGGAAACCAAGTTCGACACCGAGTCCCTGCTCTATGTTCTGCGGGAACGGATACTCAAGCCCGTGGGCTACGACTGCGAGGGCATCCACATCCAGTGCCGCGACCCGGAGCAGACCATGAGCGGGCAACAGCAAAGCGGCGGCCCCACCATGAT
This sequence comes from uncultured Oscillospiraceae bacterium, assembly GCA_947599875.1. Taxonomy (GTDB): domain Bacteria; phylum Bacillota; class Clostridia; order Oscillospirales; family Oscillospiraceae; genus RUG626. The sequence continues at coordinate 1,955 of CANQFV010000070.1, read as the reverse complement.
GGGCCAGTCCATGTGACCCGCCCTGTCGCGGCGCTGTTCGCCCCGTGTGCCGTTTTCCCCATCTGCGTGGGGCAGGCGCACCACGCAAAACAGGAGCGGCTTTTTGAGCCGCTGTCGGGCGAGGTCAAGAGCCCGTTTTCAGGCTTTTGGCCCCGTTCGATTTTTGGACAAGATAAAGAGCCGCACCGCGCTGCGGCACGGCTCACCCACAAAGCCCCGCAGTGCGGGGCTTTTCTGCGCAGGGACAGCGCACCGTTTTCTGCTGGAAAATAAGATTTCCGCACCACAGAGGAGTAAAAGTCCAGTGTTTTCAAGGGCTTTGACCCGCTTTTGACTGTGCGGAACGGAAATGGAGGACATATGAGCGACGATAAACGCAAAGGAGCCACTTTCTGGCTCAAACCCGAAACGATTCAGAAAATGGACGCTCTTATGGCGAAGGCCAACTGTCAGAGCCGGAGCGAGCTGGCAGATAAAGCGATCCAGTTCTACCTGGGCTATCTGGAGTGCGACGACGCCTCCAAGTATCTCCCAGAGGCTGTCTCAACAGTCATGAAGGGCATCCTCGAAAACAACAACGACAGGCTCCGCTCTCTGCTCTTCAAGTGGGCGGTGGAGCTCAACATGGCCTGCCACACCATCGCCGCCCACTTCCGTGTGGACGACATCGACCGCAATGCCCTCCGAAAGTTTGCGGTGGACGAGGTGAAGAAGACCTGCGGCAAGGTCAGCTTCGACCATGCGCTGGATGTGCAGAGACGGATACCCGTGAAGGATGATACCAAGTGGCCCGGCTGATTTTTATCTCCCCCTACCTCAAGGGCGGAGAAGATAAGGCCAGACTCAAAAACCGCACCAACTACATCGCTACCCGTGAGGGAGTGGAGCTGTTGAAGTCTGAGCATGGAGATGGACCGGCGACAAAGAAACAGCGCGAGTACATCTCCCGGCTCATCAAGAGCTTCCCACAGGCGAAGGAGCTGGCAGAGTATGAGGACTACCGATCCTCTCCCTCTAAAAATTTCGCCACCGAGTTCATCGACCAGGTGTGGGAGCAGTTCATCGCCTCCATGGATGAGCGCGAAAATTATCTGGACTACGTCTCTCACCGTCCCGGCGTCCGCAGCGACGGCGACCACGGTCTGTGGGACAAGGACGGGAAGGTCACAAATCTCAGCAAGGCCGTGGAGGAGGTGGCGAATCACCCCGGCATCGTGTGGACGCCTGTGGTGTCGCTGCGCCGTGAGGACGCGGAGAGGCTGGGCTTCACGGATGTGGACAGTTGGCGTCACCTGATAAACTCCTGCTCCACTGAGATAGCGAGAGGCTACAAGATAGATCCAAAAAACCTGCGCTGGTACGCTGCGCTACACGAAAAGGAGAAGCACGTCCACGTACACATGATGGTGTTTTCCTCTAATCCCAAGGAGGGGTATCTCACCAAACAGGGCATCCGGGATATAAAGTCCGCCTTCGCAACGCACATCTTCGAGCAGGATCTGCTCCACACCTACGAGCGCAAGGCCGAGTACAGAAACACGCTCCAGAAGTCGGCCCAAGAGCGAATGGCGAAGCTGGTGACATCCATGAACAGCGGCTCTGTTGTGAGTGAGCGGCTGGAACAGCTCATCGGCGAGCTGGCGGAGAAGCTCAAGACTACCAAGGGAAAGAAAGTCTACGGTTATCTCCCGCCGAGGGTCAAGAGCGTCGTCGACGAGATCGTGGACGAGCTGGCGAAGGACGCGAGGGTCGCGGCGGCGTACTCGCTCTGGCAGGACATGCAGAACGAGGTGATCCGTACCTACACCGACGACCTGCCTGAGCGCATACCCCTCTCTCAGCAGAAGGAGTTCAAGCCCGTGCGGAACATGGTGATCTGCGAGACGCTGAAGTTGGCGGAAGGGGCGGTCACCTTCGATGATGAAGGTATGGATGATGAGGTCGTATACTGCGAG
>CANQFV010000069.1 GCA_947599875.1 uncultured Oscillospiraceae bacterium | reverse complement strand
AGGTCAATGAAACAGCCGCCCAGGTTGGCGGCCAGATCCACAAGCTCATGCTCCGGGTCAAGACATATGACCTTTTTACCGGACTCCAGAAGGTTTTCAAGGAGGAGCTTCAGGAGAAAGCTCTTGCCCTCGCCGGAGTTGCCGAGGATGAGGACGCTGCCGTTGGTCTTGTCCTCGGCTCGGCGGTCCAAGTCCACAATGACGCTGCTCCCGTAGCGGTCCTTTCCGATGTAGAAGCCGTGAGGGTCCGTCTTGCCGGAGTAGTTGAACGGAAAGAGGTTCGCCACCGAGGAGGCGGGAAGCACTCTCTCATACTGACTTCCAAAGCAGTTGGACCCCGCGGGGTTCACGGACTGAAAGCCCTCCTGCTGGCGGAGTAAGATCCTGTCCGCGCTGAGTTTGGAGCGTACCAGCTCCGCCATGACCTCGTTTGTCAGGTTCCGAAGCCCCTCCTGGTCCCGTGCCGACAGCTCAATGAACACGGCGCAGTGCATAAGAGGTTCATTGTTGCGGTGCATGGACGCGATGAGGTTCGTCACGTCCTGGAGGTTCATCTCCGCTGTGACGGCCTGCTTCACGTCGTTCGTATTGGCTCGGCTCATGCGGTTTTTGTTGCTGGCGTTGTGGAGGATCTTGTTCTCCTCCATGGGGTCCACTTTGCGCGCGTACACCGAGAGGGTAACGCCGCTCTTGTCCCCCAAATGCCGTAAAAGTGCCAGCTCCTCGGTGCTGGTGGGGTAACCCCGGATGGCAAACACGGTGCGATAGGAGTTGCCCATGATGTACGAATCCGTGTTGAACTTCACCGCGCCGGGAGCAATAATGTCCAGAAAGTCTTTAGGTTCGGGGACAGTGTCCCTCCTGGGCTTTTTCTCCCTCTGCCTCTCCGCGGGAGGCCGCTCAATACGGCGAGCCTCCCTGGTCTGCCGCTCCGGGGGATGTGTCCTGTTCACGGGCTTTCGCTTCCTGCATCCGTAGAGGATGGTCCTGCCTCCGCAGTGTTTTTTCTTACTCACGGTCTTTCACCGCCCTTTCTCCATCATAGCTTTCGAAATATTCCGTTGTCACGTCCTGCTGGTAATAGACGGCCAGAAGCCGCTTGACATCCTGCTCCCCGGCGAGGCGGACGTGGAAGCCCCGGTCGCGGATGGTCTTGGCGCGGGTGGTGATCCAGGACTGGATGCTCTCGTTGGCGTGCCGCTCCACGGGATAAATCAGGGCAAACTCCCGCGCCGATGCCGTTGTGGTCTGGATCTGGTCCAGGAAGGCCCGGTCCCGTACAAGCAGTTCCCGGATGGCCGGGTTCGTTTCCTCCTCCAGCCGTTGCTGGTACCATATCTTGTTTTGCTCGTAGGACTCTCTTGAGTCCAGGGCACGGAGCGTGACGGTGTCCGTGCCGCGCAGAAGCTCCATGAGGGCGCGGACTCTGGCCGTGATGCCCTCGGAGGACAGCACGGAAAGGTTGTCCGGCCTAACAAGGAAAAAGACGAACTCACCTTTCGCGGTCTTCACGCCGCAGTCGGTGAGCTCGTCTATCCCCATGAGCTGCCGGGTGGAGCGGAGCCGGCGAAGCTCCTGCTTATCTTTGCGTTTACTTCTCATCTCTCGGCCTCCATTCAAAGGTCTGAGGCACAAGGAAAAGGAAGCGGGCAGCATAGCGCAGAAAGTCCAGCACGCTCATGCCGTCCATGCGGATGGTGAGGAAAGCGAAGACCGCCGTACAGAGAAGGGGCGTGAACGTCCCAAGCTCGGCCAGCGCGAAGACGGAGAGCAGGAGCGCCCCGCCGATGATGCCCACGTCCTTCAGCTCCCACAGCCACAGCTTCGCCTTGGCCTTCAGGTTTTCAGGGTATATATACATGGGTTCCTCCTATATAACGAAAATTCCCACCGCTTTTGCGGTGGGAGTGTTTGGCATGGGTCATTCCGCGGCCTTGGCCTCGTCCAGCGCCTTGCGGATGAGGTCGGTGAGGAATGCCTTCTTCTTGAGCTTGTGCGATGCCAGATACTTATCCAGCTCGTCGAACAGCTCCGCGGAGATCTGGATGGCCAGTGTCCTTGTCTCGCCATTTTCCATTTTAACACTTCCTTTCTCGTATTCGTAGAATTTTGTTATGAGCCATGTTACATACTGGCTCAGTGTCTGCCCGCTGCGCTCCCTCTCGGCGCTCACCTTGCTGTGAAGCTCCTCCGGGATCTGCGCGCAGAGGTTCTTTGTTTTTCCTTCTGCCATAATGGGGATACCTCCTTTCTTTGATCTTGAAGCAAAGTATACCGTAAGAGCTGCCATAAAGCCATATCCAAAGCCAACAAAGAAACGGCGGAAAACGAAGCATAACCAACAACGCTTCAAGCGGTCCTCATGGCTATGGCGATGCCGCGCATGACATACTTGACGCAGGGAATTGCGACGCTGTTGCCAAGGGCCTTGTAACGGGCGGAGTCGGACGCTCCGGGTATGGCGGTCCAGCCATCGGGAAAGCCCTGAAGGCGCTCGCACTCCAATGGGGTGAGGCGGCGGATGAGGTGGATGCCTTCGATGATACACTTATCCTGGGCCACATACTGGCTGTTGGGTCCTTTGCGGTCGGAGCTCGTGAGGGCGCCCACAGTCCCCTGGTAGACAAGGTCCGTGGCGTCCTTGTGCTGACGGGCGCTTTCGGTGCTGGCTACGTCGTCCTCAATGAACACGTCTACCCTTTGACGGCTGAACACGGCGTGGTGATCCGTAGCGGTCAAAGTAAACGCGACATCTTCGTTATACCCCATTCCGTTGCCGCCGTTTTCGGGCTTTCGGTCTATAATGTTGCCGGTAATGCAGAAAATTGGTTCCTCCTGCGTCACCAACGGCACGTTGTTCCCGCCTGTTCCGTATCTCGCGGACATGGTGGGAGCCACGTCGTGGGGGCCGGTATAGCGGGAGTCGATGCCGTGGTTCTCAAACACAAGCGGCTGATGCCCGTGCTCCTGCGCCCGGAGCGTCCCGGAAACGTCCTCGGAGCAATCCATGACTGAGCCGCCCTGGTCGTTGAGGCACAGGACGCTGGGTACCATGTTCGTGCCGCTCCCTCCCGCCTTGAGGGTGGGTGACACTTCCTCCGCGTAGCCAACGGTGCCCGCCGTGGGGCTTGCTCCCGCCGAGAAGCCAGCCGAGAACAGGAGCCCCGCGGGATTCCTCCCGCCGCCACCGTCCGCGCCGGCCACAGTGGGGGCCACGCTGTCCGGGGTGAAGATACGTGACTGCTGCGTGTCCCAGGGGTTCAGGCAGTTGCCCACGTTTTCAGCGATGAAGGTCTGCTGTTTCATCCCCGGCTGCGCGCCGAGTGCGCCGGCCACGTCGTGGAGGTCCCGCACCTCGTCCCGCTGATTGGCGGCGAAGGCTATGGGCCGCGCCTCCGGCTGGGTGACGAAGGTCTGCATCTGCATATTCTGCGTCCGCATCAGAGCGCCGGACACGCCGTGAAGGTCTATGCCCTCATTCCTCTGGTTTATATGGTAAGCATTCACCTTCATCGAGGAGATCATCGAGCAGATCATCGCCGAAGTCATCATCTCCATCGGTATAAGGCCAGCTTGTATCATCAGGGCAATCTCCAGTTGCCGCGGGAGGGGTTTCCCTCTCTCCGTCGATCTCCGGAGAATACCCAGGCAGGCTGTCCTGCTTAAAGAGTATCTTGAATGCGGATGTGCCTCCAAAATCTGCGACAAGGAAGATTCTATTGCGTCTCTGGGGCACACCCCAGTATTGGGCGTCCATGATACGCCAGGCAACGGATAGATCATGTCCCAATATGACAATCCCAGGATGTCCCCATGACCAGGGGTAAGGTCCAGGAACAGATACGGCACCGTACTTAATTCGGAGTATTTCTTCGAGGACGATGCGGAAGTCTTCCCCCTTCGGCTCGCCGCTGGAGAAGGCTCCGGGTACGTTTTCCCAGACCATGAATCTTGGTCGAACAGACACACCTGTCCGTCCACGTTGAATGTCTGCATTTCTCATCTCCTTTACGATCCTGCATTGCTCCATAAAAAGGCCGGAGCGCGCGCCGGCAAGTCCTGCACGAGCCCCAGCCACACTAAGGTCCTGACACGGGCTGCCTCCGCAGATGATGTCCACGGGAGGCAGTTTTGCCCCGTCCAGCTTCGTGATGTCCCCGACGTGTACCATGTCGGGGAATCGCTCTTTTGTTACCTCGATGGGGAAGGCTTCGATTTCGCTGGCCCACAGGGGCTTTATGCCCACCATGACCGCAGCCAATGGGAAGCCTCCTATCCCATCGAAAAGGCTGCCCATTGTGACCTGGCCCATTCCGGCCCGGTCCATAAGGCCGCCTTCTTCTGAATACGGCCTTGCGTCCATTTTCTTTCTCCTGCCTTTACTTAGAAACCGCCGCCACGATGGTCTTCGTGGTGTTAACGGCTGCTTGGGCGGTGTAGACGGCGGACATGATGCTGGCCTTCGTCGTGGTGTCGAGGCCAAAGGTCCCTGCGATCCGCGGCACCTCACCGGCTGAGAGCATGAGCCCCAAGCCCATAATAGCGTGGGTCTTGAAGACCAACAGCCCCGCGATGAGCATGGTGGACTGCAAAAACGCCGTCAGGCACAGGCCAATGACCTGCTTCATCCACTGGACAAAGCCGTCCCCGTATCCTCTCGGAATGCTGAACATATACAGACTGCCGACCGCTATCTGAATGAGAAGGATGCCGCCGCGCTTGAGGTTTGCGAAGAAGACCTTGAACACGGCATAGGCCATTAAGATCACGGCAAACAGGACCATAATGGCGCTTTTTATGACGCCGAAGCCGAGAAGCGGCTGGCCCACCATGGAGGAGAGCGTGTCGTAACCGTTGAAGTCATTCAGTATAATGATGGCAAGCTCGCCGATGGAGCCGCAGCCGGTGAGGGCCTGTGAGAGCGTCCCCTGCAGGGACACGGAGAGTGCGTAAAGACGCACGGGGACAATGGTGAAGAGGCTCACCGCCATGAAGCCCTTGAGGATATTCAACGCTGTTTGACGCACATTCCCTCTGCCGCCGCTGTACTCCACGGCGCACTCGAAGGCGCAGACGATGAGACTCACGGCGAAAAGGGCCCAGGCCAGCTTGGAGAAGAAGCCAACGACGGCCTGGACCCAGGGAAGGTCGAACAGCTCCACGCCCATGTTCCCCATCTGCTCAAAGAAGTTTAAAAGAAAGCCGATGATCTGAGAGTATATCCAGTCCATGATCTCGGCGAGAATGGCAGAGGCCACAAAGTTCCATATGAACATTGGCTATCCCCCCCTTTACATGGTCAGGCTCATACTGCCGACCTCCATGCGCTGCGTTTGCTGTGAAAAAAGCTCCACATAGTTACTGACGGCCTCGGTGAGCGCGGCATAGTCCGACCTGGTGGGAGTGAAACAGTACCACTCCGTATTTCCATTATCTGTCCAGGCATAAGGGGACCGCTTCTTCTCGGAAAAAACATCCCCGAAGCGTATGGCGGTTGTATCCAGTGCGCCCTTTGTCTTGCTGACAGCTTGAGCTCTGAGGGCGGTGTAATGGTCGGCCACGCCCTGAGTCATAAACTCGAACTTGGCGACATTGTCCCCGCCAAGGGGGACGAATGCCGCTCTGCCGATATATTTGGCATTAGAACAGACGGGGCCGACGATCTTGCGAAGCTCCTGTTCAAAGAACGTCATACCCGCACCTCAGATCCCAATAATGCTCCAGATGTAGGTGGGAGCGGTGAGGGTGAAGATGAGGCAGGCCAGCAGGATGGCCGGGGGCGCCCACTCGAACTGGCCGTGTTTGCGGTAGTCGAAGTAGGTGGTGCCCAGCTTGACAAAGAAGAAGATGGCGAGGATCATGTCGATGGCGGGGAAGACCACATTGTTGACGATGGTCTTGAGCTGACCCGCCGCCGCGGACCAGGTGCTCTCAATGGCGCCGGACACATCGCCGGAGCCGGAGCCGCCACCAGAGGCGGCGAAGGCGGGCACGGCCAGGGCGCACACCATGACCATGATGATGAGGGTTGAGATAAAGAGTTTGCGTTTCATTTTGTTATCCTCCTGAAAATAAAATATTACGGGCCGCCCTTGAAAGAAGGACGGCCCGTTGTTGAAAAATGGATCACATCAGCATTTGCTGTGAAGTCTGAGGATTTGGGGACGTCAGTTCAAGCTCATAGTCCTGTTCCGCGTCCCGCTTATCCCGAAGCTCCCAAAGGAGATGGGTCATATCCCCTGTCATGGTTGCTTCAGTGTTTTTCATTCCTACCCAATAGTCACTGACGACCTCTAACGGATCTTTGAAGCGGAGGAGGTACTCAGCGTCCTCCTCCGACGCGACATCAGGCAGTGCCTCCAGTATTTGTTGAGCGGACAATATTTCCCCCGCCCGCGCAATAAGACAGTCCGGGGGCTTTTGCATCCACTCGGCGTATTTCGCCTTGTAACACGCCTCTATTTTATCCTTCAGGCGCTCAACGGCGCTTTTCACATCTCCCATGGCATCAATACCCCGTTCTCGGAAGCGGCGCGGGGTCGGTGGGAGCGTAAACGGTGGTGACCCAGCGGTCGACCGCCATGACCCACTGACCGTTGTAGACGCCGCCCACGTCCGCCACGTTGGTGAACTGTACGCCGTTCGCAAGATTTGGAAGCACTGTGCAGTAGACCTTGGGGGCCTCCACCTGACGGAAGCCCGCGGGGACGATGCCGAAGACGTACATAAACTCCGTGACGTACTCATTACTGGCAAGGCCGAGGGCCACGGGCGAGGCGGCGAGGGTATAGCTCCTCGCCGTGGAGAGGTTGTCCGCCAGAAGCCGGTAATCCTG
>CANQFV010000068.1 GCA_947599875.1 uncultured Oscillospiraceae bacterium | reverse complement strand
ATATCTCCTTGTTCGAGGTATGGAATATGTGTGCGCCGTATTTATGTACGTTAATGCCCTCGATGTTTTCGCAATAGGCGTTGCCGCCCGTGTGGGGGCGTTTGTCGATGACAAGGCACCGCTTTCCCGCCTGCCGCGCCCGCCACGCGAACGTCGCTCCGAACAGTCCCGATCCGACGACAAGGTAATCGTATAATTTCATATAGTCAATAAAGATGATTTTATACCTTTAGATTTCAAATAATTATTGAACTGAATAATAAGTTTCTTGTCGGCAGAGCAATCCGTATGCGCCAAGCCGAGTTTCTCGTACTTTTTCGCACCGAGGTCATGACAGAGAAGCAACTCTATCCGTTCAATTCCCAATTCCCACAGAGCAGAAACGACTTTCTCCCGATGTGCTGCCAATTCATTGACAAAAACCAGCCGATTGGTAATCCTTTTCCCGTTCAACAAGGCATAATGCTCCTTGATTCGATGAAAATATTCCGTATCGTACAATTTCATCTGCGGCTGCAATTTGAAATCGACGATAAATCCGTCGGCGTACGGCAAGACACTGTTCAGTACGTCTGTCGGAGCGATCAGCGTCGTCTCAAATACGATATCTATTCTTTTCTGTTCAAGCTTCAGTAACAGTGGGAGAAGTCCTTCTGTCTGCAACAACGGCTCGCCTCCCGAAAAAGTTACCCCACCGCTTTCATTATAAATTCATAATACTTGATATAAAAGACTATGGAAAAACAGATTCTTCAACTTTCTTCAAATTTTCTTTCAAAAAAATAAGCCATCGTTGAATAGAATAATCTCGAGTTACATTATTTAATTCATATGCTTTCAAATAACCTAACATATTTTCCCTACTCTTACTTTCCATTTTATCAGCATCTCCGCGTATTAAAAATTTGTAATTAAAAGATTCTCTTGATTTGCTCCAATAATGATTGATATAGGCTCTAGGGATATAGTTGCACAGTAGAGGTAAGTTCAAAAATTTAAACACGAAACATTTAGCATCATTCACAGCAGGAATCGGAAAACCGTAAACAGATGCGATGTTCATATGGTACCATAATTTATAAAATGAGAAATCATTATTAATAAAACTCTTCCCTATTCCACATAGATATGGCCATGAAGTGATATAGCGTTCTGTTACAAGGTAATCGACAAGTTCATTTATATAACCGGATGTTCCAAAAATTCTCCAATGCAATAAAACACTTGGATAACGACGATAATGAAATAAAAAATTTTTAGTATCGTTATGTTTTTGCAAATTTACAAATTCATCGGCATCAATACAGCCCAGCCAATGCGTTTCATGGCGATATTTGCAGTAACAGTCCTCCCAAGCCTCTTTTTGAGCATATTTTTTCGGCCATTCGATTAGGGTAACTAAGCCCTTGTCTATATATGATTGAAGAATATCAAGATAATTATCCTCAGAATTATTGTTATATAAATAAAAATGTTCCACCCCTATCAACAAGTGATATTCGAGCCATTCCCGAAGATATCTGGCTTCATTTTTGAATATCATATGTAGAGAGACCTCATAACGGTATTTCTTGCGTTTTCTAAAAAAATAATAGACATAACAGAATAAATATCCGAGCGGAATTATACAATATAGATATGCCAGTATCTTGCGAATATATGTCTTTATATTTGTTTTACAAGGTGGATAGGAAAGTTGTTTTACTTGCATGATAATATAAAAATTGTGTGGGTGGAAAAATTTCTGTCTCCTTGAAGAATCGGAATCAAAAATGAAAATGAAAATGAAAATGAAAGCATCAATATATCAGAACTTTCTCTAAATAGTCCATTGATTTTTTCTTTGCATTAGACAAAGCGGTATCAACCATGTGCCAATCAATAGAGTTGCTATACAATTCTTCAGTCAATTCCTCCATCGAAGAGATTGACCGCGTTTCCAATCCAAACGTCTTTAACAACGAAGTGAAGCGGTCGGCACCGCGCACTTTATTGACAATTGAGATAAACGGTTTCCTAAAAATGATAGAAAAAACTGTACCGTGGAACGAATCCGTAACCACATACGCGGCATCACGAAACATTGCCAGCCACTCTTCCACAGACAAAGACACATTTTTGTCTGTCGCAAAATATATCGTTTCCAAATGCAGATTTTGGGCCATACGGCTTATATGCGACCGTTGATCTTCAACCATGTCAAGAATGTAGCAGGCAATGAATTTCCCATTATGCTTTGGAACTGTAGCACACACTTGCTCATAATCTTCATTACTGAGTAAAAGAGTCGGATCCAATGTGTGCTCAGCATGAATTTGAAAATAGTTTTGGCACAAATCCACCCCAGAGCCCTCGCGGACGGAAACCTTGTCGAATTGTTGTAACAACGGCACACAACGCTTTAGCTGGCTCTTACTGAATTCCATTGCATTCACGCCAAAAGAGGCAGAGTAGGCAATCTTCTTAATTTTGCATTTTCGAGCAAATGCCAGAAACATATCTTCGAGATACCTATTGTAACAAGGGCGCCAAACTTGGTCGCTACCAACGACTAAACTGTCGATGTGATATGCTTCCAATAATTTAGCAGTATATTTTTTTACAGGGTACGTGCGTACGATATGTTTATCGGTAAATGTCTGCATCTGCGGAGTTTGTTTATTGCGATAAGACGCAAATGGACGTCTTCTTTTAGGTACAAAATACAATACAATCGTTTTACATGTCGATAGTACGAACTTCCATAACGGTCTTAATGCAATATAATCTATTGTTACAGGAGTATGCCCTAACCGCCTCAATATCTGTTGCAGGGCATAATTTTGCAAAATTCCGCCATAATTGTTGTGCAGCGGTTGCGTTACGATTCCGATACGCATTATTTTATTATTTTCTTGATAAACTTTGTGCCTGTCTCGCCCAGCATTTGTTTGACAATCTGTTTGGATTTCCCGATGGCATCGGTTTTCAGATTGTTTACAATCTTCAACGCATCGCTTTCGTCTTGATTATCGGTAAAGATTTCAAACAGCATCGACTTGTCGGTCATTTCCGGTGTGAGGAACCGCTCACAAACCTGCAAAAATTCCTCTTTGTTCGAGGCTGTCAGATATTCGTATCCCAAGTCCTGCGCGTAATGTTTGATCAATTCCGGCGATTTGTTGCCATAGTGACCTGCGGCAGCAATGTAACGATCGGCATCTTCTCCGAAAGCGGCGCCAGGATGATGATAATTTCTAAATTCCGTACCTTTCCCGTTATTGATTAACATGATGCGCACGTTCTTCCCCACGTGCCGGTTACCGACGACATTCATGTCGTAGAAGAACGCCAAATCGCCGACAATACCGAAATACAGTTTTTCCGGATGGACTAATGAAGCCCCTATCAGCGCAGACACGTCGCCGTCGATGCCGAAGCCGCCGACGTTGCAGTTCGACTGTACCGACTGCGGAAACTCGAACATGTTCCACGCCCGCAAGGTATTGAGAATACCCAAGTGCACGACCGCTCCTTCCGGAATGCGGGAGGCCGTATGCTGCGCAATCCATACATTCGAGAAGGGCAGTTCGGAAATTTTTTGCAGGATTTGTGCATATTCGTCTTTGCAGGCGTGCAGGTAGTCTCCCTTGACTGCATCTCCGGCATATTTCTCGAAGAACAGCTGTTCCGACATTTCGAACACGCAGGTCAGCCGCCTGAACGTATCCCGTAGCGCACCGTCCGGATTGACGCGCCATGCTTGGTTTGCCAGAATCTTCTGGTAATCAGCGGAAATCTCGCCGATATGAACCAGTAGCCCGACTTTGCAGAGGTTCGAAACGTAGGCGTCCTGCCCGGCAACCAGGCTGAATTGCACCCGATATTTTCCGTTGTATCCGCTCGTATGGTCGCAGAACACGACGGCATCGTGCGAAGCGCAGAAACGGTCGATAGCCGCCGTTTCCGCCTCCGTGAACAGCCGGTGCGAACCCACAAATACGGCGATGCGGCCTTCAGGCAGCGCGGGGAATGTGTCTTCCGGACAAATGCGGCGAATCATTCGCGCTTCGGGCAGTTTCTCGACCGAATAGTCGCGGCTGTATGTCGTCGTTACGTTCAAATGCACCGGACCGCCGCCGCGATGCCGCAGTTCCAACAAAGCACGATTGATTTTCACCGTATTGCTCCACTCGTCTGTCTCGTCGCGTGTTACGGGAATATGTTCGCTCAACAGCGTGATGTCGTTGGGCAACGAACTGCGGTCGATTACCTGCGCAAAGAGATGTCCGATTTTCGCTTCGTTTTGCGTCGCCGTTACCGCCAGCACGGGCAGTTTGCGATAATATGCCTCGGTCAGTCCGGGCATATAGTTGCGCGAGGCAGTGGCTCCCGTGCAGGTGAGGACCACCGGCTCTCCACTCTCAGCCGCCATGCCGCAGGCGATATAGGCAGCCGAACGTTCGTCCACCGACGAATAGATTTCGAACCACGGATCCTGCTGGATGCTGGCTACGAAAGTCAGGTTCGTTGTACCCGGCGAAGCGATAACCTTCTTGATTCCATGCTGTTTGAGTAAAGATATCAGGATTTGTATCGAGCGTTCGCTGCTGTAATAATATTTCATGTCTAATAGGGTTATATTTGTTATTTGATCCTGTGATAAATTCCCGCCATGATGCGGGCGGCAGACGGGCAGTTACGATAAAGCAGGTACGCTGTTTTGTGTTTGATGCCCGAGAAGGCAGAAAGCGGCGTTCGCTCTCCGACTATACGGTCGAACAATGCCGTTCTCTCTATGCCGATTCCTCCGAACTGCGGTTTCTCCAGGAAAGCCTCCAAACACCGCCGTAATCCCGCGTGCGGCTCCGTAAAGGTTGCCGTGTCGATGAACCCGTTTATTTTCGTATTGTCGAAAACGCGGTTATAGTATCGGTCGTACACGACTTGTGGGTATGTGAACGGCGACTTGTTCAGCATCTTCACTTTGGGGCGCTGTCCCGTCTTCGATTCGAGGACGTCGAAATATATTTCCCGCACCTCGCTCCAACGTATCGGTCGGTCGCAGGTGATGTGGAACGCTTCGCCCAACGCCTTGTCGTTACCGATCAATGCGGCGATGCCCCTTGCCACGTCGTAGCCGTAGGTGAGCGTCGTCATGCGGTCGGCGATGTCTTTTGAGAAAACAATCGTCTGCCCATGCAAAGCCCGGTAAAGCCAGTTTTCTTTTTCCAATACCCCTAATTGCAACCGAATCTCGCTGTATGTGATGTAGGGGCGCACAATCGTCCAATTTCCGGCTCCACAGTCCGCAAGTTCATTTTCCTGCCGCGCCTTCGTAAGGGCGTATTCATCTGTTTTAAGATATGCCGCGTCGGTAGAAACGTCTAACAGACGAGGCGAATCTTCCGTAATCGGCTCGGCAGAATCGGCATACACCCGCGAGGAACTCAAAAAGACATATTGCGCGGTGGCGGCAAGCAGCTGCGGCATACGGTGTCGGAACTCCTCGGTCTGATAAACCATGAAATCGACGATCGCATCCCACCGCCGGCTATCGAGCAAAGTCTGCAAAAAATCGTTATTATGGGCATCGCCCTGCACGTAGGTTACATTTTTACGGGACGGACGCTCGCGGCGCGAGGTTACGGACACGGCATCACCGCGCTGCGACAGCAACTCCACCAGATGCACGCCCATCGCCCCCGTGCCGCCCAAAACCAGAATGTTCATCGGGTTCCTTTCATCACTCTTTTTATCTTACGCAGGATACGATAGCACAAGGTACAAGCCTTTGCCACCAACACCGGAGGCAATGACAAGCCATGGGCCCGTGCATAGCGGACGATGGATGTCTCCATGGCGTCCTTGCCGTAATGGGAGACAAAGAAGCATTTCCACCTATACGCATGTTTCCGATACGCGTCCAGATTAAATACGTCCTTGAAATTCTCTAACTTCCCTATGGCTTCCAAAGCGATGAGTGTCCACATGCATTTATTGCAGCAACCACAATTGTCGGCCTGCGGAACACAGACATTGAGGTGCTTTTGTGCGAACTTCCATTCGCTGATTCGCTCCGTCTTTTCTGCGCGGGTGTACTGACAACCATCGATAACCAGTTCAAAATTCTCCGTGGCAATCAGGTGCGGCATATACGATTCGGCATATTCAGCGATATCGAAATCGCGGGACAATTTGGAAAACTCCGCAATCTCATCATAACTGAGGTTGCTTGAGGTATAATATCTTTTGATGCATTTTTGCAGGCTCAACACGCAGGAATAAATGGCAAGGTACCCAATCTTCTGCTCTCCAATTTTGTGTGTATAAGCATGAAAATTCGAGTTGACAAGATACATCGGCAAACCCAATTCTTCGGACGCCGTCTTGTTCAGAGCCACACGGTCGCGGTATTTTTTGTGTGAAGCAGGATCTTCATAATCTCCGTGTGTGCCGCAATTGACAAAGAACAGGCTGTTGATTTTGAAGTTCGGATCGTTTTCGTTGACGAAATTGTCATAAATCGTTACCAATGAATCTACGCCGCAGGAAATGCCCGTGCCGACCAATTCTACCCCCCCCCGTGTAACCGTGTCGAATCCATTGACAGTAAATGAGATAGGACTCGTTCGGTCGGAGAACCGGTCGAAGATATTCATCAGATAGTGCTGCATATTGTGATAGAGGCGGGGAGAGATATTGCCGTCGATATGTACATTCTGTTTGTAATACATGCCGAGAATTACCGGAACCAGCACGAACGGGTCATACACATTGTCGGCCAGCATATCGGCATTCTTCTCTTCCACAGCCACCCACATGGTTTTCTCCTGAAACGGGTTTTCGATTTCCGTAACGTTGAAATCGCAACTTAAATAAGTCCACTTGTCTTTGGTGAACTTCTGCAAATTTGAAAGTTTGAACATATTGGTTATTTTTTTAGAATGTATGAATGCTTCTATTTATTCGAAAAAACATTTCTCGGCCTTTTTCGAATATTATTTATCGATGTATATGCTCAACTTTTCTGCATATACTAATTTTAATGCAAATGACGTATTGCGAAATATTGTGCTGTTTTTAATCTTATCTTCGCCCAGGTAAATCAGCTTTTGATCAGACCAACCTTTCTCATGGCTCTGTACATAAACCATAAGATACCTCCAAGCCATTTCGGCGGAAGTGCCATACCATGTTCTTT
>CANQFV010000067.1 GCA_947599875.1 uncultured Oscillospiraceae bacterium | reverse complement strand
TGGATTGAAATCACTCGTTTGCCAGGAGATCCCCGGGGCGGTGGGTCGCACCCCGCAAGGGGTGCGTGGATTGAAATCCCATGCCCATGCCAGAGGCCATGCGCGTGACTGCGTCGCACCCCGCAAGGGGTGCGTGGATTGAAATACCAGCGCGTCAAGCTTTCGCTCGATCTCGCTGGTCGCACCCCGCAAGGGGTGCGTGGATTGAAATTGAATTCGTCGTTGCGGATGCTTGTGAGGCGGTCGTGTCGCACCCCGCAAGGGGTGCGTGGATTGAAATCCCGACTACAGCTACTACTTTTATCTCCCGGAGGAGTCGCACCCCGCAAGGGGTGCGTGGATTGAAATCGATACACCATTTTGCTTACCTCCAGGGCTGTGCGTCGCACCCCGCAAGGGGTGCGTGGATTGAAATCAACGAGTACAGTGACGGCAACGGCGGACGCACTCGTCGCACCCCGCAAGGGGTGCGTGGATTGAAATTTACGCCCAACAACCCGTTGGAGGCCGTCACCGAGTCGCACCCCGCAAGGGGTGCGTGGATTGAAATAAAAAATATTGCCCCCTGCCAAAACGGCAGGGGGCAGTCGCACCCCGCAAGGGGTGCGTGGATTGAAATCACCATTATACATCTCTAAACAGAGAGATTGCAACGTCGCACCCCGCAAGGGGTGCGTGGATTGAAATCAAAAGACGCACATCCCGTCCGCCTGGGCCTTGGTCGCACCCCGCAAGGGGTGCGTGGATTGAAATTGCTGGCCCTGGCGGCCATCACTACGTTGTAGGGTCGCACCCCGCAAGGGGTGCGTGGATTGAAATCTGCTCAAACCGGCTCACCTCTCCTTCCGCCCGGTCGCACCCCGCAAGGGGTGCGTGGATTGAAATCGCTTTCGTCGCTATTGCAGAGGAGGCGTAGATTTGTCGCACCCCGCAAGGGGTGCGTGGATTGAAATAAATGAAAATCTGTCTCTACAAGTGCACGGCGGAGGTCGCACCCCGCAAGGGGTGCGTGGATTGAAATAAAGCCGAAACGGCCCGCCCTGGGCCGTCCGCCGGGGTCGCACCCCGCAAGGGGTGCGTGGATTGAAATCCATAACAAACCGCAACGGAACTTGTCAATCCAGTCGCACCCCGCAAGGGGTGCGTGGGTTGAAATGGCTTCGTCCCTGGCGGAGCGGATCCAGGCGGCCAGTCGCACCCCGCAAGGGGTGCGTGGGTTGAAATTTTTGTGAGAATGTGATTGAAGCGTTATGAAACGTCGTACCCCATAGTGGGTGCGTGGGTTGAAATTGGGCCGAAGGCATCCAAGTATGATGCCGTCAACATCTCGCCCCGCAAAGGGGGAACTGTGCAGGGGAGGCGTCTACCGCCTTCCCTGCACAGTTCCTTTTTTACAAGCTGACAAGGCCGTGGGGCTTTCGTCCCACGGATTCAGTTTGTCAAAAAACTCAATTTCGACATTTTTCCGGCGACATGTGCGTCGGAAAAATCCCTCTTGCCGCGCAAGTGTCCAGTCCGCAGACTGGCCGCACAGCGCGGCAAGAGGAACCCCTTCCGCACGTTCCCCTTTGTCGAAAAAGCCCACAGGGGACTGCCTTGCTTTTGAAAGTATCTTCATTTTATCCCGTGTTCGGCGCACTTGGCCAGGACGATGTCCCGGAGCTTTACGCTCTCAAAGCCGTTTCGCACGTCCGTGGGGTCAAGGTACGCGCCGGCTGTGACGGCCTGGATGGCGGCCTCGGCCACGAAGACCTCGAAAATGTGCCTGTCGGAGAAGGCGTCCCGTATTTCGCTGTTCATGCGGGTGTTGACGCCCTCCACGGCGGCCAGATAGATGGGGTTGTCCCGGCCCATGAGCCGCCCCATGTCGTCCAGACACCGGATGGCCCGCCTGAGATCCTCCACCGTCACCTTTTTTGTGTACGCCACCGTCCGCTGGCCGCCCCGCAGGAGGTTGTCCACCGTGGTTTCCAGCACCTCCGCCAATTCCGGCAAGATGGCCGTGTCCGGCAGCGTCTCCGCCCGCTCCCACTTGCTCACGGCCTGATAGGTGACGCCCAGACGCTCGCCCAGCTCCGCCTGGGTCAGCCCCTTGGCCCGGCGCAGGTCGTAAATCTGACGCCCCACTGCCTGTGTATCCATGTTATCCCTCCGAAAAAGTTCAGGCGGCCGCCTGTGAGTTTACTATACAGGCATTTTGGGGAGTTTTCAATAACCGGCCCGGTTATTTTTACGCCCCCCTCTCAACCGGCGCTTGAGAGGGGGGCTGTTTCGGCAAGACTGATGCCCCGCTTGCCAGAACGGAAAAACCGATGTTCTCCGTTAACTTTCGTCCCCGACGTGTCCGATGGGGGGTGGAAGAAGATTTTTCCCTGGCAGGTTATAATTTCATTTATTTCCCCGCCCCGGCAGGGGGTTTCGTGGGAAAAATAAATGAAAATCTAAGGAGGACATCATGGAACAATTCATCACTCCGGCGCTTGTGGAGAGCTTCCGCGCTCACCTTGTCCGCGAGGAGTACAGCAGGCACACCGTGGAGAAATACCTGCGCGACCTGCGGGGCTACGCCGGCTTTCTCGGCACGCAAAACGCCGATTCGGAGGCGACGCGCTGCTACAAGGAGCGGCTGCAAAGCCAGAGCTACGCCCTCAGCTCCATCAACTCCGTCCTGGCGTCCCTCAACGCCTTCTTCAAATTTGTCAAGTGGACGGACTGCGGGACAAAGCTGCTGAAAACCCAGCCCAGCCCCTTCGCCCCGGAGGACAGGAGCCTGAGCCTGACCGATTACGAAAAGCTCCTCGCCGCCGCCCGCGTCCCCCGCCACAGGCTCATGGTGGAAACCATCGCCGGAACCGGCATCCGCATTTCGGAGCTTGCCTACATCACCGTGGAGGCCGCACGGGACGGCAAGGCTCAGGTGACATGCAAGAACAAGACGCGGGAGATCCTCATCGACAGCGCCCTCCAGACGAAGCTCCTCAGCTACGCCGAAGAGATCGGCGTCACCTCCGGCCCCATCTTCCTGAACCGGGAGGGCGAGCCTGTTGCCCGCCAGACCGTCTGGGCCATGCTCAAGCGCCTGGCCCAGCGCGCCAAGGTCGCCGCCTCCAAGGTCTTTCCCCATAACCTCCGCAAGCTCTTTGCCAAGTCCTACTACGCCGAGACAAAGGACGTGGTGACGCTGGCGGCGCTCCTGGGCCACGGGAGCATGGAGACGACCCGCATCTACCTCAAGACCCCCTGCGAGGCCCAGCGGGGCATCATCGAGCGCCTGGGCCTTGTCCGGGCGGAGGTGAAGTCGGAACCCCGGCGGCACAAGAGCCGCAGAAGGGGAAAAAGGGCAAAAAAATAAATTGACATTATAAATATAATGTCAACATCCTTCGGCGGGAAAACGCAAGCCTAACGAAATTCTTCGCCACTACTATAAGGCTAAATGACGAAAATGTCAATAGCTGGCGAGGAAAAAGTTTAAAAATTTCGTTCGGCTACATAAGAAAGCACGCCGCGACGCACTCTGTGGGCCACCCAAAATTTTGAGGGTCTGCGAGGGTGCGCGTCAGCGTGTCTTTTTTTATCTACTCGGTCAAAACGGCCAGGAAGAATCTCCCATTCTCACCTGTAAACAGGCCGCTTTACCGCTCATTTCCTGAGCCGGAAATATCCGGATGTTGACATTATATTTATAATGTCAACATTTCAGGCGGGGGAATGCAGGTCCCAACATGAAAAATCTGAAAATTAGTCAAAATGCACACGGTTTCAGACACCCGTGGGGAAAGCCCACTCTCGACGGCGATAGGAATAAGGATGTGGGCGCTCAGGATGCTGACATTTGTCACGTCCTGTTTTGCTTTATGGGAGCTGACAGCGCAGGTGCCCATAGACCAACCCCTCACCGTACCCCACTGGGGACGGTTCTTGTGAACCACCTTCGTCGTCGCGGAAGTCGCGATAGTTCCCCGCGCCGCAAGCGGTACGGCTCACTCGCAGACTTCGCTCCTCCTCTCCCCACGCAATCAGGATTGCGTGGGGACCCCTGGTGACAAAAAACCGTCCCCGTGAGGCAGGGAGACCGCTCAGTTTGCGTTCAGTTTACGTTTTATTTTTTTGAGGAGGCGGTTCAAGGGGACGGTTATTCGTGGGGCGCGAACGCGACTCACAAGAACCGTCCTCTTGGGACGCCGGCTCCCACACTCGGTAGATCGCGGCACGACCGCTTTCTATAAAAAATTCTTACAAGGAGAGCAACCATGAAACAAAATTCTTCACAACAAAAACGCAAAACCAAAGGCTTCACGCTGGTGGAGCTGATCGTCGTGATCGCGATCTTGGCGATCCTGTCCGCCGTGGGCGCGGTGGCCTACACGGGGTACATTGAGTACGCCAAAAAGGGCCAGGATCGGCAACTAGTCGGCGAAATCATGCACGCTTTGGAGCTGGCGGATTACTCTGACCCCACGCTTTTCGGCGAAAATGGGACTACACTTGTCATGATTACCGAGAACGGAATCAAAGCGCCGGATTCCACAGCAGCAGCGCTGAAAGACGCCTTTGGCGATCTCAGTGGATATAAGCTCTCTTATACCGGCTGGAAATCAATGAACAGCACCAAAGGAATTGCTACTGCGTTGACTGCACTGGCTACGTTATCGGGTAGTCTTGAGGCCTCTGGTAAAAGCTTGGCAGACATTGGTTACGCGGATGTTGCGGCCGATTGCTGGGATAAGGTGCAGGAGGCGGCAGAAAAGCTTGCGGAGACCATGAAGGGTATGACGCCTGCCGGTGGAAGCGGCGGTGGCGGAGACGATGTGGGCATGGACGTCCTTGCGGTCCTGGAAGTGGCAAAACGCTCCACCGAGAGCAGCCCTGTGGATTGGAAAAGCGCTTCCTTTGATGGCCTTTCTGGCGGTGGAACCGGTGCCGGAGGCATGATGAATATGGTCAGCAACAAGGTGGCACGCTACCACGCATTTGCCGTGTATCTGAGTAAACAGCCTGACTTTACGGGCAAGGACAGTATAATAAACCAGCTTGAAACCATATTCGACGAAGATGGCCAACTTAGTGAGAACGTCACAGACTTTGACTTGATGGCAAGCAGTGGTTCCAGTAAATTGCCGAGTGGCGCTGATACAGCCAAGTTTAATGAGTATCTGTCCAACTATATGGGAAATCAGGCAGAAGTCGATAATAAGGCGTACAACACGTTCATGGGAGCCGTTTGGGAACAGTATAAAGATAGCACCACCACCGATGCTGGTGGCAATCTGAGACTTAAGGACGATAGTCTCGGCCTTGCTGATACCTTCTTCTCGGAGGGGCGCACCCTCGTTGACGCCGCTGCCCAGGCAACGCGCAACAAAGACCTTCTCAATTTTTTGACCGAGTTTAACAGCGAAGGTTCGCCATTTGTATCTATCAGCGCCTCAAAGGTGAATGGAACACTGAAGTTTAACGTCCCCGACGAGCTGAACCCGAGAGCGGAAAGCAGTAGCGACAGCACAACTGATGAGGAACCCGGCGACAGTTCTACCTGCGGCCAGGGCGCACATTCCTCTGGCACTGTGGTCGTACATTTCAGTGGAACCGCTGCCAGTGTAATGAATTCAAGTGATACAGTAACTCTTTGCAGTATTGACGGTGGGTTCAAATCGTGTACAGTGACGTTCGACAATGGTAGTGCTGGAAACCTTCTAGCGTCATGTTCGAATCCTACATATTCTAAATCCGATATAGTTGAATTTAATCTTTCTACTGGAGAACTAAAAGTTGTTGCAGAAAACCTTGATCAAACGGAAGAAATAACAGTTTCTGTGAAAGGAGGTAGTGGCAAGTACGCTTCAACATATAACTTTATAGTTGTCGTCCATGGAGGCAACTCTTAAGGGCGTTAACTGATATGAGGGCAGGAAACCAGTAATGATGCGTGTATGTGAAAGTAAAGAGGTGAGCAGAAAAAAGGTACAAGATATTTTGCGTGGATAATCATGATCCTAAAGTCCCTAAAAATTATAAAATGAAAGGAAGAACTATTATGTCCAAAAAGAAGTTTTTAGCCCTGGTCATGGCCATTCTGGTTCTGGTCATGTCCTTGTCCACAACGGCTTTTGCCGCAGACAACAACGTTACTGCCGAGGACGGTAAAGTTTATGTGCCCTTTGGTGAAGAGGTTGATACCTATGATTCTCTTGAAGCGGCTATGAAAGAAGTCGGACAGAACCCTGTTACTTTATACCTCGTTGGTGATGATGAACTTGCCACTGACGTGGAGATAAGTGCTGGCCAGACACTCGTAATTGCCACCAGCGAAGATTATGAGGCCGACAACACTAAGACCGGCAACAACACCTCTTCCGCTCAGCAGGGGGATTCCGCCTATTCAACGCTGACCATTCTTTCCGGCGCAACCCTGACGGTCAACGGAACCGTTATCGTGGCAGGAAATCAGTATTGCGCCGCTCCCAATGCGGGCGTCCTAACCGGTAATTACGGAGCTATTGTTGTTGACGGGTCCATGAAAGTCAACGGCGAGCTGTATGCACGTGGTTCGGTTTCCGGTACAGGAAAGATTGAAGTCAGCGGCACCGGCGATGTCTACCAGATGCTTCAAATCCATGACTGGCGCGGCGGAACCGCAATGCTCGGCATATATACAACCGTCTTTCCCTTTAGCTGCTATACGGTCAACAACATCACCTGCAATACAACATATGAGTACGGTGCGGAGCTTTTTGCCCAGTACTACATCACTTACTCCGTTCTCGGCAGACTCTATGAAAGTCAGGGTAATTCCAAGATCGTTGGTTCAACCAGTGCCGAAGATACGCTCTATTATATGGCGTCCGAGGGGACCAGCGGTGAATTTAATGGCACTGATTTGACGTTGCACGGAGATTTTGTTATCGGCGCCGTTGAAGTTACCATTTCGACTCCTATTAGAGACTATACGCTCAGTACCGCTAATTTGATTGGACCGGTTTACAATATTAACTTAAACGTGACTGCCGGTTCAAAGCTGGAGATTCCCCATTCCCTGAAACTACTTCCCGATTCATCTCTTACTGTGAACGGATCAGTCTCCATTACTTCCGGCGCTACGATGTACTTCTATACCGTTAACGGTTACAGCAGTACATATAATCAGCTCCATTTCAATGGCACTGAGGACGCTTACCTCCGGGTCAACGAGGGTGGCTCTATAACCGGAACGGTTGGCAGCACCAGCGATACCTTCTCCAATTTCTATGGATTGGGTGAGCTTACATATACTGGAACGCCGAAAGTGCCAGAGGCCACGCAGACCGGTTCCTCCACGACGGTCGTTGATGTAGATTTTTACACCGTCACGCTCACCGCTCCCACCCCCGCTGAATGACCCCCACCCCTAACCGCACGCAACCCACAAATACCGAGGGCCAGGTACACATGTACCTGGCCCTCGTTCAATCCTCATAGTGTCCCCGGCATGACAGGACCACAACGCTTTCGCCCTCCAAGGTGTAAAC
>CANQFV010000066.1 GCA_947599875.1 uncultured Oscillospiraceae bacterium | reverse complement strand
GGCGATTCTTCCATCTTTTTATGCACCAAGACGAGGCCGGAGGAGGAGCCTCCGGGAAAGAACATCAGGAGGGCAGAAATGAAACAAAATTCTTCAACAGAAAAGAGCAAAAACCGTGGCTTCACGTTAGTGGAGCTGATCGTCGTGATCGCCATTCTGGCGATCCTGTCCGCCGTGGGCGCGGTGGCCTACACGGGGTACATCGAGTACACCAAGAAGGGGCTGGACAAGCAGACGGTGGGGGAGATCATGCACGCCATCGAGCTTGCAAACTATGATGACACCAGCCTGTTTGAAAATCCGGTGACTGTTTTTATCAGCGGTCCGGAAGGTAATGGTACAACAAGCCTCAATACAGACATTGATAATGCGCTGAGCAACGCCCTTGGAGATTTGACCACAGTCAAAGTCTCTGAAAAGTCTGTGGGCGATCCTGCCGCAATTCTGACCGCATTGTCCTCGAACAGTCGGTATAATGATTATATTACGGCTGCTAAGGGCGGGGCAAAAGCTACCTTTGCGGACGATGTTTTTGGCTTGTGGGACAGCGTTGTTGAGGCAAAAACAAACTTTGCGAGCCCTCGGAAAGATTTTCTTAATTTGGCTGTCCAGTATGCAAATAATTACGGTACAGGAAATGAATCCCCTGCATTTGATAATTGGAAAAATGGTAAAGCGATTGATGACATGGGTCCAGAGGATGGCCAGGCTGTCTCCCTTGCGAGAAACTACTGTTTTGCCGTTTATGCCGCTAAACAGGATTTAACGCCCGCTATGCAAAAGCAACTTCAGGATTTTATCAATGGCGGTTACGGACTATATGGCGCGGCAGGGTTACACACCAAGTTTTTCGGGGATATTTTTGACGAAGACGAGGAAGGTCACTCCACAAAAAGTGCATGGGATCAAATCGTAACTGCTTATGAGAAGGAACAAGCTGATATTGACGTAAAAGCTTATTTGGCTCTGATGGCTGCAACCGAAGCAATTGATCCTACCGGTACAATGCAGGACGATGAGATAATGGGAGAAATGAATAAAGTTTTGGGTTCGCTTGATGCCATAATGAGAGACCCGGATAATGCCGAAACCATAAAATCCACAATTATTGAAAAGTGTGCCACAATTACCGTAATTAAGAACCCGGATGGGACATTAACAATGAAACCATATCCCGAAGACTTGAATCCGCGGGACGAAAATAACAGTGGCGGAAGCAGTTCTGGCAAAGAAGAAAGTGAAGGATGCTCGAAAAACCATACTTCAACTGTTGAAGTTACGCTTGGCGGTTCTCCTACTAATGGTACATTGCAGCTTAAGAACAACGGCTCCTTAACGGATACGATTGAGCTTTGCCTGATTGATAACAACTGCCCGAGTTGTACACTTTCGTATTCTTCCGCACATTTTGAAACCGGAAGCATCAGCATAAGCGGTACCAGTGATGTTATTAAAGTTGAAGGAAATACCATTACTGCCTTAAAATCCGGCACCGCAACAGTAACTATTACTGTAACGGTGAAGAATGCGCTAAGCAGCTATGTAAAGGTGACTAATAACCCCATCACGGTCACGGTAAATGTACATTGAGATAAGTGATACACCGGGACGGTTCTTTTGTATCATTGCTTGCAATTAAACAAAGATCAAGGGCGGGGGTAAAACCCCGCCCTTGATTCTCTCTCCCCCGGAATGGGACACCGGGACGGTTCTTTTGTCCCAACTGCGTCACAGTCTGACACACCAAAGGCGGAGAGGCCAAACGGCCTCTCCGCCTCGCTTTATCCCGAACCTTTATTTCCCCTCTTTTTTCTTCACCCGACGGCTCCGGATGCCGCGGACGACGTTCTCCTCCACGGCCTTTTCCAGGGCGTCGGTGACGATCTGCAGGGTGCGGATGCGGGCGTATTTCTTATCCACGGACTCGATGATATACCAGGGGGCGTAGGCGGTGCTGGTCTTTTGGAGCATATCCTCCACGGCCTCCTCGTACTGGGGCCACTTGTCCCGGTTGCGCCAGTCCTCGTCCGTGATCTTCCACTGCTTCTCCGGGGTGTTCTGCCGGGCCTGGAACCGCTCCAGCTGGGTGTCCGGGTCGATGTGGATCCAGAACTTCAGCACCACGGTGCCCCAGTCGGTCAGCTCCTTCTCAAACTCGTTGATCTCCCCGTAGGCGCGCTTCCAGGCGTTGTCGGAGCAGAAGCCCTCGATCCGCTCCACCATCACCCGGCCGTACCAGGTGCGGTCGAAGATGGCCACATGGCCGCTGCGGGGGAGCTTTGTCCAGAAGCGCCACAAATAGTGGCGGGCCAGCTCGCTGGGGGTGGGGCTGGCGATGGGGATCACGTCAAAGCCCCGGGGATCCAGGGGATAGGCCAGACGCCGGATGTTGCCGCCCTTGCCGGCGGCGTCCCAGCCCTCGTAGCAGATCACCACGGGGATCTTCTTCCGGTAGATCTGGTTGTGGAGCTTGGCCAGCTTCTTCTGGAGCCGCTCAAGCTCCGCCTTGTACTCCTCCTCGCCGATGGAGGCGGACAGATCCGCGTCCTTCTGGGAGGGGCGGCCCAGGAGGGGGAACTTCCGGTCGGAGGGCTTGCCGTCATACCGGCCGGCCTTTATGGCCCGGTCCACCGCCCCGGTGATGGCGCCCAGCGCGTCGAAGAGGGCCTTCCTCCGGCTCTCCCCGTCAAGGACAGTCCAGGGGGCGTATTTCTCCGTCTCCTCCATAAAGCTGTCGTAGGTCTTTAAGAACCGGTCATACTCCTGCTGCTGCCACAGGTCGTCCCCGGAGACGCGCCACTGGGTGTCCCGGTTCTCCCGCAGGGCGGTGATGCGCTGGAGCTGCTCGTCGCGGGAGATGTGCAAAAACAGCTTCACCACCACATAGCCGTTGTCCCGCAGCTGCCGCTCCAGGGTGTTGCAGGACTCCACCCGGCGCTGGTACTCCTCCCGGGGGATCTCCCGGCGCAGGTACTTGCCCACCGTGTCCTCCATCCAGCCGGTGTCCATGAAGAGGAACTTCCCGTTCTCCGGCAGGACATCAAAGAACTTCTTCAAGAAGGGGTAGCGCTCCTCGCTCTCCGGCGTCCGGCCGAAATTCTTCACGGAGAAGAACCGGGGATCCATCTCGCAGATCAGCTCACGGATCAGGGCGCCCTTCCCGGCGCAGTCCCAGCCCTCCAGCAGCACCACCACGGGGAGCTTGGCCTCGCGGATCGCCTGCTGCTGGCCCACCAGGGTCTCCCGCAGCCGCTTGATCTCCCCCTTCCGGGCGGATTTGTCCAGCCCGTCGTCTTTTCGGTTATAATCCAGGATCATCTTGTGTGCCTCCTATGTCAATTTTTTACGTTCTGGCAATAGAATAGCACAGATATGTCGATTTGTCAAAATAAATGGGGAAATTTTCATAAAATTTATCGGATTTGCCGGAGCGCGTCCCCTGTTTTTGGGAAGAAATCGGCTCCGGGGCTTGAATCCCGCGGGAGATTGTGGTATACTGCGGTAAAGAGGACAAGCCGGAGGTGCGTATGGATCGGTTTGAGGATATTCATCTGGAGGATTGCCCCTGCTGCGGCGGCGTGGGGAGCATCGAGGAGGAGGGCGGCTGGTGCGTGTACATCCAGTGCCTGGACTGCGGCGCCCACACCTCCTGCGTGGCCTACGAGGGGGAGGAGGGGCGTGTCGAGTCCGCCCGGAAGGCGGCGGACAACTGGAACGCCCGCAAGGTGATCGCCCCCGGCCCCGGCGAGTGAGTTTGCCTATCGCGGCATGAAGAAGTTTTCATCAATGGAGGTCATCGCGCATGGAACCTAAATTCTTTCCCCTTTTACATATCGGCGGGACGCCGCTCTTGGCGGCGAAGGGGCACTTCGCCACGCAGAACAGCCACATCAACTACTTTATCGACGTCACCGCCCAGAAATACAGTCTCAAGGGCGCGGAGGCGGTGGCGCACAGGCTGTGCGAGAAGGTGAAGGGGCGCTTCCCGGTGGATTCCATCCTGTGCATGGACGGCACCAGCGTCATCGGCGCGTGCCTGGCCAAGGAGCTGACAAAGGCGGGGGGCCGCTCCCTCAGCGAGGGGAGCAACATCTACATCGTCAAGGGCGAGCTGAACAGCCGGGGCGAGCTGCTCTTCCGGGACAACGCCCGGTTCATGCTGGAGGGGAAGCATGTCCTGATCCTCACCTGCTCCCTGACCACCGGCACCACGGCCCTGCGGGGCAGGGAGAGCGTGGAGTATTACGGCGGCAGAGTGGTGGGGGTGGCCTCCATCTACGCCGCCATCCACAACCTGGAGGGGATGCCCGTGGTGTCCCTCTTTGACACGAACACCATCCCCGACTATGTGTCCTACAGCCCGTCGGAGTGCCCCATGTGCAAGCGGGGCGAACCCATTGACGCGGTGGTCAATACCTTCGGCTTCTCGAAGATCAAGTGACGGGAAAAATCATAAGAAAACCCCTGAGACGGCCATTGTCCGCTCAG
The DNA here is from genome assembly GCA_947599875.1 of uncultured Oscillospiraceae bacterium. GTDB lineage: Bacteria > Bacillota > Clostridia > Oscillospirales > Oscillospiraceae > RUG626. The sequence continues at coordinate 3,232 of CANQFV010000066.1, read as the reverse complement.
GGGTTTTGTTTTTATTTCTTCCGGGGCTCGTGCTTTTTCAAAAACTCGGACAGGGGGGTGTCCGTGTGGAACGGGGCGAAGAAGTTATACCGGAGCTTCCGCTCCTCCCGGGCCTTTTTGATCTGGAGCTTCAGGCTCTCGTAGCGGACGGTGACGTCGTACTCCTGGGCCAGCTTCCGGATGCGGCCCGTCAGGTGGAGGGAGTGGGCCATATCGATGAGGAACACCCCGAAGAACATCCCCACGAAGAAGGAGAACGCCAGGTTGTTGGAGAACCAGATCAGCGTCTTGATGATCCTGGGGTGGATCAGGAAGTAGTACCCCGCCCCCATCACCGCCCAGATCAGCGAGAACTTGGGGCAGATCAGGCCCTGGATGTTCCCCCACACGCCGCTGTAGTCCCAGAGGCGCACATGGGCCACCTTCAGCATGAGAAGGCCGGCGATGTACTCGATGGCCGTCATGGCCACGGCCATCACCAGGAACAGCGCCAGTTTTTTGTACCGGAGGCCCGCGATCCAGGGCAGAGTCTCCGACATGGCGATCAGGAACATGATACACAGGCCAAAGCCGTACAGCGGCACATACGGGCCGGTGCAGAAGCCGGGGTTGATCCATTTCCGCTCCGGATTTGCCGAGGAGAAGAACCGGCGGAAGAAAAGCTCCAGGACCCACCCGGCCACGGAGCCGATGAAAAAGAGAAATGCCAGTGCCAAAGCTAAATTCACGGTGAATTGCCTCCCTCTCTTTGCGAAGATCGCGTCACCTGACAGCATAAGACTTTTTTCGCCGTTTGTCAAACGGTACGCAATCTATTGGGGGGCGCGAGGGGGGAGAGGGCCGGTGTGACACGGGGACGGTGGGCGGTGCGTCTATCGTCCGCCGGTGTGACACGGGGACGGTTCTTTAGTTCCACCAGTGTGCGCACTGGTGTTACAAAAGAAGCCGTCCCCTTTGTCCCACCTACTCAGTAGAACGACGGAAAAAGAATCTATCGATAAGGAAGCACCTTCCCGCGGGACTGAGGGACGGTTTTTTCGTCACACCGTAGCCGTAAGGCGGAGGTGGGACTAAAGAACCGTCCCTCTGTCACGCCCGCAGGGGGTTGGATTATATTATGTCAGGCTGTGACGAAGTTGGGACAAAAGAACCGTCCCCTTGTCTCACCCCCTTTTCTACTCACCGTTAAACTGTCAATGAACGTTAACGGTGAATGAAATATATTTAGTAAAGATACCTAATAACCCGCTTTCAGTTAGTTTCAGTTTTACTGTTGCGCTTCCACTCCCGGTTGCTTCGAGCTTACCATTTGTCAGGTCAAATGTAACAGGGCCAGTTATTTCTTCTATTGTAAAGTTACTATTACTGAATGTGTACTGGGGGCTTGTGACAGTACATGAGCTGTACTCAGTAACTTTGCTGCATAATGTGATCGTCTGCGCAGCGGCGTAATTAGTATTATCAGAGCTGCTAAATGTCAGCGTTACTGTACTGCTGAATTGGCTGTGGTCCTCTCCGCAAGCCGAACTTCCCGGTTTTTCCTCAGCGGAACCGCTGTCTTCACCTCCCTGCGGATTGGCGGAGGGGGGATCACAGTCAAAGTGGAGTGATCCGTCTGCCATTTTCGTAACGTTGATGCAAATTCCGTTGCCGCTTATGTTGATAGGTGCAATTTCACCGCTTAATGTGTCCAGAAGCGAGGAATCGGCAAGTACGGCGCTTAAACTGTTGGTATAGCCCTTAAATTGGTTTGCAAATTCACTATCAGTGGGATCTCCTGACATGGTCTGCTGAGCAACATCCAGTATTCCCATGTAGGCCAGCGCGTCAAGATTTGCTTGGCCGCTTGCGACGTAGTCGTTTTTTATCGCGGTCCATTCGGAACCTGAGAAGCGTCCGTCGTTAATGTAGCTTTCGAGTATAATTGATCCGAGCTCCCCACTTGCATCGGGGTTGTATAATTTACTGGTATATGTCTCAATTGTCTTTTTCATATCCGGCGTTAACGATGGGTGCTTTAATGCATAGCAGGCAAAGGAATAATTCCGTGCAATATTGGCGGAAGCATAATGGCCGTCTTCCATAGGAGAAGGAAACGCATTATTTGTATCATCTTGCAAAGTCCATTTTTTTATAACGTCGTCTTTTATGTTGTTGTGGTAATTCACCGCGTTCTTTAAGTTATCAGTTCCGAATGCAGATTGAAAACCTGGATCCATGTTGATCAATGCAACAAGCTCTTCAACCTTTCCCCACAGCTCATCAACGTCCTGCGCGAATGACGCCGAACTGCCGTTTGCTGTAGCCGCCTTGTACGCATTTAATGATGAAAGAGTGCTTAAGTCCTTCCCATTTAACAAGCTTTTAATGTCAGATAAGTCAATAGTGTACGCCTGATCTATCCAATCACTGGAGCTTGGCTTTGTGTTCTCAAGCGTTCCCTCGCCAAATGCGTCCTCCAGTGCTTTTTTGACTGTTTCGCTGGAAGCACAAATGCCGTTGTCTGCCGTGAAGAAAACCTTTGTAGAGGTTATAGCGCCTGGGTCAGAGTAATTAGCCAGCTCCAGTGCGTGCATGATCTCTCCCACCGTCGCCCTGTCCTGGCCCTTCTTGGCGTACTCGATGTACCCATTGTACGCCACCGCGCCCACGCCCGCGAGAATGGCGAGGACGGCGATGACGACCACCAGCTCCACCAGCGTGAAGCCGGCGTCACCGTAGCGGCGCTTGGGTCTTGAAGAATTTCTTTTCATCTGATTAAACCTCCTAAGTTTTTTGTATAGAAAACGGCCCTGCCGTGTTCTACCTGGTTGCAGTCTGCCAAGAGAGGCGGCCTCTACATGGGGGCCGGCGTCCCAAGAGGACGGTTCTTGTGATTCGCCTGCGGCGCCCCACGAATAACCGTCCCCTTGAACCGCCTCCTCAAAAAATCGGGGCGATTACTGAGCTGTTCTCTCTGCCTCACGGGGACGGTTTTTGTGGGACACCGGAGCATAAGCGCAGGTGGTTCACAAGAACCGTCCCCAGTGGGGCACGGTGAGGGGTGGGATTCGCGTCTATCGTCCGCCGGTGTGACATGGGGACGGTTCCGCAGTCACACCTGCGGTGCTACAGCGAAACCGTCCCCACTGTCCCACCTACTCAGTCACGGAACGCTTTCCCGCGGGACTGAGGGACGGTTTTTTTGTACCACCGAAGCGCAGCGGAGGTGTGACTAAAGAACCGTCCTTCT
>CANQFV010000065.1 GCA_947599875.1 uncultured Oscillospiraceae bacterium | reverse complement strand
AGGAGTTTCACCTCATTGAAAATGTGACACGCACAATCTTTATTCCTGACAGGAATGCCACAGATCTACTAATGCAATTGCAGAGGGGCGAGGTATCTCAAGCTCTTTTCAGAAAGCTGGGGCAGTACAGCGTGTCGGTGTATGAGCAGCACTTCCTGGCGCTGTATGATGCCAAGGCGTTGAAGCTCCTTCCTGATGGGGAGAGTGGCATTTTGATCGATATGGAATTGTACGATAAAGCTACTGGGCTATCTCTGGATACCGGTGGGGAGACCTTATTGATGGTGTGAAAAATGTGAAAGTAGGCAGAGCAACCACACTGCCTACTTTCACATGAGATCCAGACATACTTATTATTTCAACCCACGGAGCATGAGACTGCCCGACAATCTCAATTATAGTGTGTGTTTTGTAATCTGTCAAGTTGAACAGAATTTCACATACATATTTATTGAATTTAGCCATAGCTTAATAACGCGCTATAGAGTATAATTATAAATAAGCGGTATCTCAGCTTTAAACTTTTTTTCAGCCCAGTATTTACATAAACAGGAAAACACGGTAAATATACATCCCCGTAATGTGGAGATGATATATAGATCAATTCAAAACGAAAGGAGTTGAGAACCATGTCCGTTTGTGTGGAGGTGTGGGGAGACTATGCCCTGTTCTCGAGACCGGAGATGTCAGTAGAACGCGCCAGCTACGAAATAATAACGCCGTCAGCGGCTAGGGGACTGATAGAATCCATTTTTTGGCATCCGGGGCTACGGTGGTATATTGACCGCATCCATGTGATGAACCCCATCGCCTTTACCAGCGTCAAGCGAAATGAGGTATCCGCTGTCATTTCGGAAGACACGGTCCGCAATGCAATGAAAAAAGGCGGCAGAGATCTTTCCCTGGAGGTGCATGGCAGTGTCCGTCAGCAGCGCGCAGCCCTTTTGCTGCGGGATGTGAGGTATGCCATAACGGCGCACTTTGACCTTGTTCCAGAAAAATCTTCTCCTGAGGACAACGCCGGGAAATTCCAGGACATGATCAAACGCAGGTTGGAAAAAGGGCAATTTTACCACATGCCTTATTTAGGCTGCCGCGAGTTTCCGGCCCATTTTGCACCCTGCAAGAAGATCCCCCCCTGCCCGGAGGCGCTGAAGGGAGAAAAAGACTTGGGATGGATGTTGTATGACATGGATTGGGAGAAGTACAGTTCTCCCAATAGCGCCGTGACCTCTCCCTCACCGAGGTTCTTTCGTGCGGTGCTTCGGGATGGCGTGCTGGAAGTTCCGGATCCCCGCAGCAAGGAGGTGAGAGGATGATATTGCAGGCATTGACCCGATACTATGAAGATTTGATTGCACGGAAAGAGATATCTCCGCCCGGATGGGCACCATGCGGTGTCTCGTTCGTTGCCTATCTGGGGGAGGACGGACAACTTGAGCAGATTGTTTCTGTCAGAATTGAGCAGACTTCCGGCAAAAAAATGGTGCGACGGCCTCAAAATATGATTCTTCCCCTGACAGCGGAAGGGCGCACCTCCGTGGCCGTCCGCCCAAACTTTCTGTGGGATAATGCCGGGTACATACTGGGGATCAATTCTAAGGGGGACTTGAACCGCGGACAAAAAATGTTTGCGGCGTGCAAGACGCTCCACCGCAATTTGCTGAAAGGGCGTTCTTCGCCTGCAATTTGCGCGCTTCTAAATTTCTTTGAGCAATGGGATCCGAAAAATGCCACCTTGCACCCTGTTGTTCAACCTTGCCTTGAGGAACTGAAAAAGGGCGGTAATATGGTGTTTCGGTTCCGGGGCACTTTCCTCCACGAGGATCCCGAGGCCCGTATGGCGTGGGATACATATTACAATTCTGACTCCGATGACAGTCAGATGGGAATCTGCCTGGTAACCGGGGAAAGACGGCCGATTGCACGGCTTCATCCCAAAATAAAAGGCGTCATCAATGCGGATGCGAAAGGGATTCCGCTCGTATCGTTTAACGCGGATGCGTTTTGCTCTTACGGAAAAGAACAAGGGATGAATGCGCCTGTCGGCAAATATGCCGCCTTTGCCTATACCACAGCGCTGAACCATCTTTTGGCAGATCGGGATCGCGTGATTTTCCTGGGAGATACCACGGTAGTCTGCTGGGTTGAGGGTGGCGAACGATCCTATCAGGATATTCTGTCCGCGTTGCTCTCGGATAGACCAAGTCCTTATTCTGAAAGGGAGCTACTGGAAAAAGTGCGGGTGTTACTAACCGGAGAAAATGTTTTGATTGACGATGAAAGACTGGAGTTGTCTAAGCCGTTCTATATACTGGGCTTGACACCCAATAAGACTCGCCTAATCGTGCGCTTTTTTCTGCGGAATTCCTTTGGTGAATTTCTTCAAAATGTGACCGCTCATTACGCCCGGATGGACATTGCAGCTCCAAGGGGGTGCGATTACCCGCCATCGCTCAAGCCGAGGGTACTCTTAGCGAGTGCCGCCGGGGGAACAGACATTCCTCCTAAGATTGGCAGTGATTTGATTCATTCCATTTTATGGGACCGCCCTTATCCGCCAGCTTTGACTTCGATGGTGAGGACGCGGATTGTCAGGGACGGTTATGTGAGTTATCAGCGAGCGGCGGTACTGAAAGCGGATATGATCCGGCGGAATAAAATCAAGGAGGGAACTATGGAAACACACGATGACACCTTTTGGCCTCTTCCCAGAACATTGGGCGCGTTGTTTGCCGTTTATGAGGAAATCCAGTATCTGGCGAATCCTAACATCAATGCTACGATTCATGACCGTTACTTTCCTCAGGCGCTGGACAGTCCTCATGTGGCATTCCAACGGCTGAATCGATTGGCAGAAGTGCAGCTGCGTCAAGGCTTCAGACGGGATCAGATGAGGGCCGGACGCCTTTGCAATGAGGTTAAAAGCCTGATGTCCAAGATTGACCTATCTACAGGGGACGTACCAATTCCTCACAGCTTTACGAACGACGAGAAAAATCTATTTGTAATTGGGTATTATTTGAGAAAAAATTGGATCCCAACGAAACAAAATAATCATTATAAGGAGGAATCAGCAGATGAGTGAAGTAATCAAAAACCGCTACGAGTTTGTGATCCTGTTCGACGTGGAGAACGGCAACCCTAATGGAGATCCCGACGCGGACAACATGCCACGAATCGATGACGAGACAAACAGAGGCATCATAACAGACGTCTGTTTGAAGCGAAAAATCAGAGACTATGTAGACATGGTCAAGGAGGGCGCTGAGTATGCCCCTGGAGAACCCCAGTACAACATTTATGTGCGTAGCGGGACTTTTTTGAATGATCAACATAAGCTTGCCTACGATACACTTGGCCTTCCCCAAATCAATAAGCAATTACCCAAATCAAAGGAAGAGGCTAAGCGCCTCACGGATTTTATGTGCCACAACTTCTACGATATTCGTGCTTTCGGAGCGGTGATGACAACGGAGGTGAACTGCGGTCAAGTGCGGGGACCGGTGCAGATTTCCTTTGCCCACAGTATTGATCCAATCAACCCGATCCCGGTGACACTTACCCGTGTGACGCCAACAAAGTATAACGAGGATAAAGAGGGCAAAAAGACCGAGTTTGGTCACAAGTACATCGTCCCCTATGCCCTCTACCGGTGCGAGGGGTATGTCTCCGCGAATCTTGCCCGGAAGGTCACAGGCTTTTCCGAGGGCGATCTCCGGCTTCTGTGGCAGGCCATCCTCAACATGTTTGAGTACGACCGCTCCGCCGCCAGGGGAAAGATGGCCGTCCGGGAGCTGATCGTCTTCAAGCACGATACCGAGCTGGGCTGTGCCCCGGCGTGGAAGCTCTTCGATACGGTCTCCGTTGCGAAGAAGGACGGCGTCATCAGCCCCAGGGCCTATGATGATTACACCGTCACCGTCAACGAGGCGGCCCTGCCCGCCGGCGTCGCCTGCCAGCGCATGGGGTGACTGACGTGCCGGAGGAGGAGTATCTGGCCCTCTCCGGCATCCAGCATTTTGCCTTCTGCCGCCGCCAGTGGGCGCTTATCCACGTTGAACAGCAGTGGGCGGAGAACCTGCGCACCGTGGAGGGCGATCTGCTTCATAGGCACGCCCACGACGATCAGCGCACCGAGAGCCGCAAAGACACCCTGACCGTCCGCGGCCTCCGGGTCGTCTCCCACCGGCTCCGGATCCAGGGCGTATGCGACGTGGTGGAATTTCACCGCGATCCCGCCGGGGTGACGCTGTCGGGAAGGGAGGGGACGTGGCGCCCCTACCCCATTGAATATAAGCGCGGCAAACCCAAGCCCTTCGATGCGGATGAGCTGCAGCTGTGCGCCCAGGCCATGTGCCTGGAGGAGATGCTGCTGTGTTCCATCCCGGAGGGGAGCCTCTTTTACGGCGAGCCGCGGCGGCGCACGCGGGTGCCGCTGGAGAGCGATCTGCGCGGACGCGTGGAGTCCATGCTGGGGGAGATGCGCTCCCTTTACGCGGCGGGGCGCACCCCAAAAGCCAAACCGGGTAAAGGCTGCGCCGCCTGCTCCATGAAGGATCTGTGCCTGCCGAGACTGACCAAAAACCAGTCCCCGTCGGCCTACCTCCGCGCACATCTGCCGGAGGCGGAGAGAGAACCATGAGAAAACTGCTGAATACCCTGTTCGTCCTCAGCGAGGACAGCTATCTGGCCCTGGAGGGCGAGACGGTGACGGTGCTGGCCGGCGAGGAGAAGCGGGGCCAATTCCCCTTGCACACCCTGGAGAACATCCTGTGCTTCTCCTACAAGGGGGCCAGCCCCGCCCTGATGGGCAAGTGCGCCCGTGAGGGGGTCAACCTGTGCTTCCTGACACCAAAGGGGCGGTTTTTGGCGCGGGTCTGCGGGGAAAATCCGGGCAATGTCCTTCTGCGCCGGACGCAGTACCGCGTGGCCGACGACCCCGCCCAATGCTGCCGTGCGGCCCGGAGCTTCATCTTTGGGAAGGTCTACAATGGCCGCTGGAGCATCGAGCGCACCCGCCGGGACCACGCGATGCGGGTGAATGATGAGGCGCTGAGCCGTGCCTCGTCCCTGATGGCGGACAGCCTGCCCGCGCTGTTGGAGGAAAGTGACCTGGACGCCCTCAGGGGGCTGGAGGGACAGACCGCGGCGGTCTATTTCGGCGTTTTTGACGAGCTTATCCTGAACCAGCGGGAGACCTTTGCCTTTTCCGGCCGTTCACGCCGTCCGCCCCTGGATCCGGTGAACGCCCTCCTGTCCTTCGCCTACACCCTGCTGGCCAATTCCTGCGCCGGGGCGCTGGAGAGCGTGGGCCTGGACGCCTATGTGGGCTTCCTCCACCGGGACAGGCCGGGGCGAACCTCCCTGGCGCTGGACCTCATGGAGGAGCTGCGGCCGATTTTTGCCGACAGGCTTGTTCTCACCCTGATCAACAACCGAACCATCCGGCCCGAACATTTTGACCGGCAGCCCAACGGGGCGGTGTGGCTGAACGACGAGGGGAGAAAGGTTTTCCTTGCCGCGTGGCAGAAGCGCCTCGCCGAACCCATCACCCACCCGTTCCTGAAGGAGAAGCTGGCCTGGGGGCTGGTACCCTATGTCCAGGCTCTCCTGCTTGCGCGGTATCTCCGGGACGACCTGGACGGCTATCCGCCGTTTTTGTGGAAATGAGGAGGAGCTATGCTGGTACTGATCACCTACGATGTGAACACGGAGGACGCCGCCGGCCGCCGGCGTCTACGCCAGGTGGCGAAGCAGTGCGTCAATTACGGCCAGCGGGTACAGAATTCTGTCTTTGAATGTCTGGTGGATCCGGCGCAGTATAAGAAACTCCAGGCAAAGCTGCTGGATATCATAGACCCGGAAAAGGACAGCCTGCGGTTTTATCTGCTTGGGAACAAATACCAGAGTAAAATCGAACACTTTGGAGCAAAGGCGACCTACGAGCCGGAGGGCGTCCTCCTTGTGTAGCTGCGCGAGGTACAAGCAGACAGAGAATCCCGGATGGTTCGCACCGGTTTTTCATACAAAATAAGGAAAAAACGGCCGAATTTAACTGGAATTGCAGGTAAGAATACGCATAAAACAAGCTGATTTGAAGCAAATCGCACAGAAGCAATACGCGTCTTTTGTACACTTTTGCTGTCGCACCCCGCAAGGGGTGCGTGGGTTGAAATAGTTTTAGAAAACCTGAAACGGCCCGCCGTTTCGGGTCGCACCCCGCAAGGGGTGCGTGGGTTGAAATCCGGAATCAAACGTGCAATTGCCGATGTGGTCAGTATTGTCGCACCCCGCAAGGGGTGCGTGGGTTGAAATAAGACGGTTGCTCTCCGCGTTGTTGATGGCGTCCAGTCGCACCCCGCAAGGGGTGCGTGGGTTGAAATAAAACTCTTGGCGCAAAACGTTATTTAACCCTCGTCGCACCCCGCAAGGGGTGCGTGGGTTGAAATTTGAGGCCCGGATTCTCACGCCCCTTGGTATGGGTCGCACCCCGCAAGGGGTGCGTGGGTTGAAATGCAAAAACGCATTAGATGAAGATTGGAGCAAGAGAGTCGCACCCCGCAAGGGGTGCGTGGGTTGAAATCCATCCTGTCGCTCTGTTTTCCAGGGTCGTGATTAGTCGCACCCCGCAAGGGGTGCGTGGGTTGAAATCTCTTTGGCGGCGTCATAAGCAGCCTCCCCAGTCGTCGCACCCCGCAAGGGGTGCGTGGGTTGAAATGCCTGGCTTTTGGAGTAGTCCAAGGGCCGCCCCGGTCGCACCCCGCAAGGGGTGCGTGGGTTGAAATTTGGACGTGGATGGCAAGCGCTATTCCGGCTTTGCGTCGCACCCCGCAAGGGGTGCGTGGGTTGAAATTTGACGAGGTCATCGCATGGATACTCCGTCAAAAGTCGCACCCCGCAAGGGGTGCGTGGGTTGAAATTTGAGGTCGTCTAACCGCAGGTCCGCGTCCGTGAGTCGCACCCCGCAAGGGGTGCGTGCGTTGAAATATCTGCTGCTCCGTGTCGGTAATGATGCTGTCATCCGTCGCACCCCGCAAGGGGTGCGTGGGTTGAAATTTTTTTGGTGACGGATCTCTCCGGCGGCGCGGAAGGTCGCACCCCGCAAGGGGTGCGTGGGTTGAAATTCTTGATTGGTATTGCTCTGCGTATTAAAGATTTGTCGCACCCCGCAAGGGGTGCGTGGGTTGAAATTCTTTATGGCGCGGCTCACCGCTGAGAAGGGCGTCTGGTCGCACCCCGCAAGGGGTGCGTGGGTTGAAATTTTGATAATATCCATGTGTTTTGACCTCCTTTACGTCGCACCCCGCAAGGGGTGCGTGGGTTGAAATCCTCGTAGCTGTCCACGGCCTCAAGCTCCACGTCCTGTCGCACCCCGCAAGGGGTGCGTGGGTTGAAATTGATATTTGTACACCGATAGCCGCCCAGTCTATGTGTCGCACCCCGCAAGGGGTGCGTGGGTTGAAATTTCCCAGCGCTGGAGGCGACGGAGCTGGACGGTGTAGGTCGCACCCCGCAAGGGGTGCGTGGATTGAAATGGATGTATGACGGTGGGGATGTTTACATCCTGATTGTCGCACCCCGCAAGGGGTGCGTGGATTGAAATGGCTCCTGGACTGCGCAGCCCGTCGAGGAGGCCGTCGCACCCCGCAAGGGGTGCGTGGATTGAAATCCGTCTCATCCCCGATCACCAGGGCGTCGGCTGTCCGTCGCACCCCGCAAGGGGTGCGTGGATTGAAATTTCCGGTTGTTCGCGGTTTTGTACCACTCGACCGTCGCACCCCGCAAGGGGTGCGTGGATTGAAATTTCGTCGACGTCTTTCCGAGGGCTTGACGGATCTCGTCGCACCCCGCAAGGGGTGCGTGGGTTGAAATGTCTCCCCCTCGCGCCTGCGAGAGAATTGCCAAAATGTCGCACCCCGCAAGGGGTGCGTGGGTTGAAATAAGATGGACAAAACCAAGAAACTGATGCAGGAGTCAGTCGCACCCCGCAAGGGGTGCGTGGATTGAAATCTGTTTTCCTCGCCCGGCTGGGCCTGGCCCTTTTCCGTCGCACCCCGCAAGGGGTGCGTGGATTGAAATCACTCGTTTGCCAGGAGATCCCCGGGGCGGTGGGTCGCACCCCGCAAGGGGTGCGTGGATTGAAAT
>CANQFV010000064.1 GCA_947599875.1 uncultured Oscillospiraceae bacterium | reverse complement strand
AATATTTTTTCCAAGGACATGTGCCTTGGAAAAAATCCCTCTTGCCGCGCAAACGTGCGCCCTTGGGCGTGCGCTGCAGCGCGGCAGCAGGAAAGGCCCCCTGGAATTCCGCAGAATTCCAGGGGGCTTTCCGCACGCATCCCCTTGGCAGGAAAAGGATTTAGGGTTCTCGTTAGAGAACCCTAAATCCTTTTCCGCCAGCCTCATCTCGGCGTATTCTGCCGCCGGGCGTGAGCCGCCTCGATCTCCTCAAAGCTCTTACCCGTGGTGATCTCCTGACTGCGGCGGAATCTCTCGATCCGCTGTCTGGCCAGGGCGTCCGCCACGCGCCGCTTATTCCGGCGGCGGACGTTGTAGTAGAGGATAAAGGCCACATACAGGATCAGCAGGACGACGACCACCGTGAAGGTGAGGCGCACATACCGGTTGGCCGCGGCGGCGCGAAGCTCCGAGCCCACATAGGCGATCCGATCCAGCTCGATCTTGGAGTTGGCCACCAGATTCACCGTGCCGTAGTCCACGTCGTTAAAGGTGACTGTCACCTCACCCAGCACGCGTCCCGGTTCCACCGGGGCCGTGATCACGCTGTCATCATAGAGAACCGTGTCCAGGTGTACCTGGCTCAGGTCCACATCGTTGGGGAGCAGGGCCGTGACGGCCTTCTCCGGCCGCAGGACGACGGATGTGGCGCCCAGGCCCAGCTTTACGGGCACCTCCGCCACAAGCGTCAGGGTGCTGAGCAGCTCCTGCTTGCTGAAATTGTCGAAGCCCCACTCCAAAAGGCGCTTTGTCTCGGAGTAGCTCTGAACCTGGGTGCGGCCGTCCTCCAGCACCACGGACTTGGCGCCCATGACGACGGACAGGAGCCTGCGCCCCTCCTTAGTGGCGGTGGCCACAAGGCAGTACCCGGCGGCGTCGGTGTATCCGGTCTTCACCCCGGAGGCGAATTCGTAGTAGTAGGCACTCCCGGAGGTGATCATACTGTTTGTGGTGGTCAGGATCCGCTCCTCGGACATCTCCGTGGCCGGTACGGTGTAGGCGGTGGAGGAGACGATGCGCTTGATGAGGTTGTGCTTCAGCGCCTCCTCCGTGATCAGGTAGATGTCATAGGCGGAGGTGTAGTGGCCGTCAGCCGTCAGGCCGTGGGTGTTGATGAAATTCGTGTCCTTACAGCCAAGCTCCTGCGCCCGCTCATTCATGCGCTGGACAAAGGCCACGGGGGAGCCGGACACGGCAGTGGCAATGACGTTGCAGCTCTCGTTGGCGGAGGCCATAAGCGCGCAGTAGAGCAGATCCTCAAACCGCAGCTTTTCCCCCACCTTCAGCCCGGCGGTGGTGCCGTCAGCGGTCACGTCGTAGAAGGCGTCCTCTGTCACCTCTACATAGTCGTCCAGGGACAGATCCCCCTGGTCACACGCCTCCACCGCCAGAAGAACGGTCATGATCTTCGTGAGGCTGGCCGGGGCGCGGCTGAGATTCTCATTAAGACTGTACAGCACCGCTCCGGCGTCCATATCCACCAGCAACGCCGACTCCGCCAGTATGGCGGGGTCGTCAAGTGCCCGGGCATCCGGGGCCAGGGACACCAGGATGGGCAGGAGCAGCGCCGCGATCAGAGCAAAAATTAAATTTTTACGAAGTAATTTTACCATTTCTTTCTCCGAAAAGCAAAAATTGATGGACAAATTCGTGAATCTATAGTAGTATAGGAGTGGCGGGAGCCGCCTGCCTATATAATATAAGGTTTTGACCGTAAAATCAATAAGGAATGTCGAATTTTATCAAAATGAAGCTGAAAAAGAGTGAGATCGTCCTGCTCTCCCTGGCGCTTGCCGCCCTGTTCTTTACCGCCGGATTCTTCACCGGCCGCTCCTCCGGGGATGTGAAAGTGACGATCCAGCATGATTCCTCTGACAGGACTCTGCCGCCGGCGGAGGACCCGGGGGAGGGGGAGAAGGTCAATATCAACACCTCCACCGAGAAGGGGCTGATGACCCTGCCCGGGATCGGGGAGGTTCTGGCGGAGAGGATCGTTTCCTACCGGAACGATAACGGGGCGTTTCTCTGCTGTGAGGAGCTTTTAAACGTCCCGGGAATCGGCGAGGCGCTTTTTGACGCCATTGAACCCTTTATTACGATATGAGGTGACAGGATGAAAATACTTGTAGTTGACGACGAGAAGCTCCTGGTGCGGGGCATTAAATTCAATCTGGAGAACGAGGGCTACCAGGTGGACACCGCCTATGACGGGGAGGAGGGGTTCGAGCTTGCCCGCACAGGCGGGTACGACCTGATCGTCCTCGACCTGATGATGCCTAAGCTATCGGGGCTGGAGGTGTGTATGCGCCTTCGGGAATTCTCCTCCGTCCCTATTATCATGCTCACGGCCAGGACGGACGACATGGACAAGATCATCGGTTTTGAGTACGGGGCGGACGACTATGTGACGAAGCCCTTTAACATTCTGGAGCTGAAGGCCCGCATCCGCGCCCTGCTGCGCCGCGCCTCCCTGAAGACCCAGGCCGAGGAGCAGAACCTGATCACCTGCGGGGAGCTGTCCATCGACTGCGACAGGCACATGATCTATAAAAACGGCGCCAATGTGGAGCTGACAGGCCGGGAATTTGACGTGATCGAGCTTTTGATGAAAAATCCCGGCAGGGTATACAGCCGCGAGAACCTGCTGAACATCATCTGGGGATACGACTTCCAGGGCGATATCCGCACCGTGGATGTCCACGTCCACAGGCTCCGGGAGAAGCTTGAGCGGAATCCCGCCGAGCCGGAGTATATCATCACCAAGTGGGGAGTTGGGTACTATTTCAAGGGGTGAAAAGGGCGGACGGCGGATCATTTCCCTGCGGGTCAAATACCTGATGACCTATTTGACCATCGCCGTTCTGGCCATTGTTGTTCTGAATACTTACCCCGTAGCCATAGCCCGGGATCTGGTGTTTGTGTCCAAGGAGAACACGCTTCTCCCGCACACCCAGCAGATGGCCGCGGCTGTGGAGTCGCTGGAGCGGATCACGCCGGAGAACGTGTCTCTTGTCATGGCTATGCTGGAGACGGACAGCTTATCCCGGGTCTCCGTGATGAACGCCAATATGGACGAGCTGTATTCCGTTGTCAACGACGTGAACCGGTATGACGAGAGGGAGCTTTTTTCCCTGGCCAGGAAGGCCCTTTTGGACAGCTCTGACGAGTTTCGGGTCTCCTTCTCCGACGGGGCGTATATGAGCTACGTCTGCGTGCCCATCGTGGATGGGGGCGAGGTGACGGGCGCCGTGTGCGTCTATGAGTACGACGCCGGCGAGGGGGCCATTGTCCTGGGCCTGCGCAACGACCTTGCCAAGATCTCCGTGGGTATCGGCGTCGTGGCGCTGATCTTTGCCATCATCCTCTCCCAGACCATGAGCTACCGGGTGACCCGGGTCCTGGACGCCATCAAGAACGTGCGGGAGGGGGAGTACAGCTACCGCGTCGGCGTAAAGGGCCACGACGAGCTGGCGGAGCTGGCGGAAGAATTCAACAGCCTGACCCACCGCCTCCAGCGGACGGAGGAGACGAGACGGCGCTTTGTGGCCGACGCCTCCCACGAGCTGAAAACGCCTCTGGCGGCCATAAGGCTCCTGTCCGACACGATTTTGGAGACGGACAACATGGATGAAGCCACGGTCAAGGAGTTTGTGAGCGGCATCCGGGAGGAGTCTGAGCGCCTTGCCAGGACCACCGGCCAGCTCCTGGCGCTGACGAAGCTGGACAACGCCACGGCCATCACCAGGGAGATCGTGGATGTGGGGGATGTCTCCCGGAAAGTGGCCGGTACACTGGATCCCATCGCCAAGACAGCCGGCGTGGAGCTGGAGCTGGAAATTCAGCCCGACCTGCACATCATGGCGACACCCGATGAGCTTTTCCAGATCATCTACAATCTGGTGGAGAACGCCATAAAATACAACAAGGACAACGGCAAGGTCTTCATCCGGGCCACCAGGGGCGACGAGACGGTTGTCGTGGAGGTGGAGGACACCGGGATCGGCATCCCGGAGTCGGACATGCCCTATATCTTCGACCGCTTCTACCGGGTGGAGAAGTCCCGGGGCCGGGATGAGGGCGGCACGGGACTGGGGCTGTCCATTGTCCGCTCCACCGCCCAGCGCCACGGCGGCGAGATCGAGGCCCGGCACTCGCCCTCCGGGGGGATGATCTTCACCGTGACCTTCCCGTATTTTAACGCCGATACAAAATAGACCGAAAGGCCACCGCCTAATACGGAGGTTTTTCAGTTTACCAAAAAACCTAATATCAATATTTTTTCCGGCGACATGTGCGTCGGAAAAAATTCCTTGTGTCGCCCAAGTGTGCGGCCCACGGGGCCGTGCGCGCAGGGCGACGGCAGGAAGATATCTCTGAATTTCGCAAAATTCAGAGATATTTTCCGCACGTTCCCCTTGTCGAAAAAGGCCAAAGGCCTTTTTCGACAGTTTAAAGGCCTCCGTCTTAGACGGAGGCCTTTTTGAGTCTGTTGAAAAAGTCCTGAGTGATTTTCCGGTTTTTTGCTTTACAGATTATTTTCAAAAGTCTGGGTTATCCGTTGGGCTATGGACTGCATGGACTGGGGATCCACCTTCAGCACCGCACGGTCATAGGTGTACAGGCCGTTTGTCTCGCCCTCCACGTCGGAGAGCTGCGTGTAGACGCAGCAGCAAAGGCCGTTGGGGATCGAGGGGAGAACCATTTTTTCATAAAGCTCCGTGATCTGCCGGGTCAGGGCCTCCTCGGTGTCGCGCCGTTTGCCGTAGCCGTAGTTTTTCCTGTCCTCCGCCACATGACCGGTCACGCGGCGGGAAAAGCCACCGCACTCGGTGAGCATCAGTGCCCGGCCGTTTTTCGGCCTCTTCAGGACGCAGGAGCGGAAATAGATGTGGCGGCTCTCGGCGTCGCTGAGCTTCTGGGCAAACCAGCCGGAGGCGCTGATCACCATCCGCGTGGGGTCCAGCGCCTTGCACTGCGCATACAGCCTGTCCGACTCGTACTGGCCCCAGCCCTCGTTAAACAGCACATAGGCGATGACTGAGGGGTGGCCCCGCAGGCGCTCCACCGTCTCCCGGAGCTGCCCCTCAAACAGCTCCCGGCGTCTGGCGCTGACGTTCACGCCCGTATCGCGGCGCCTTCTGAAGCCCAGCGTGGGCAGGAGGGTGTCCCGGAGGAAGCGGTATTCCCCGGCGCTCACCATATCCTGGATTACCAGCATACCCAGCCTGTCACAGGCCTCGTAGAAGGCCTCCGGCTCCACCTTCACATGCTTGCGCAGGGTGTTGAAGCCCAGGGCCTTCATCCGGAGAATGTCCTCCCGGTATCCCTCCGGCCCCGGGGGGAGGAAGATCCCCTCCGGGTAATATCCCTGATCCAGCACGCCGTGGAGGAAGACGGGCTTTCCGTTCAGCAGGATCTTGCCGTCCCTGACCTCCACCGTCCGCAGGGCGAAGTAGCCGGAGACCCGGTCTGTTCCGGAATCCACGGTGTAATCGTATATGTTCGGTTCCTCCGGCGTCCATAGGCGCGGGGAGGGGATGGCGACGCGCAGCATCTTCTCACCGGTGGTGATCCGGATGCCCGCCCCGGGGATCTCCAGCGTGTACTGTCCGGTGGTCTCCACCGTGAAGGTCACAGCGTCAAGCTCCGCGTCGGCCCTGACGCTGCGGATCCCGCCGTTCTCCGGTACGGCCTCCAGCCACACCGTCTGCCATATACCGGAAACGGGCGTGTACCACATGCCGTGGGGGTTCTCGCACTGCTTTCCGTGGGGGTAATCCGGGGAGAGGGTGTCCTCCACCGCCACCCGGAGCCGGTTCTCCCCGGGGACGAGCAGATCGGTGATATCCGCCCGGAAGGGCATATATCCCCCCTGGTGACAGGCGGCGGGCCGGTCGTTGACAAACACCTGCGCGCTCTGATCCACGGCGCCGAAATGCAAGATCAGCCGGCTCCCCTCAGGCAGAAATCCCCGCGGCAGGAGGAAGGCGGCGCGGTATTCCATCTCCTGTCCCACAGGCCCCTGAAAGCCCGACGCCGGCGCCTGGGGCGGGAAGGGCACCAGGATCTTCTGCCCGTCCAGCGTCCAATCCCCGTCCAATGCCATAAAGCTGTCCCGGCGCATCAGCGGCCGGGGATAGCATTTGCTCCAGCCCTTATCCATGAAACCGCCCCCTTTTTCCCATATTATATCCCTCCGGCAAACCTGAGGCAACACAAATCTTGACATACATCCCCCTGCAATGGTACAATAGCCCTGTTGAAAGGAGATGTGGGAGTGTGGCTAAATATAAATTGCCAAAGGAATTTTTTATAAACAATCCGCTTGAAAAGTATTCCACTCCACATATTTTTCTGGAGTACATAGCTATTGGGGATGATGAGGAGTATATCTTTGATTTAGAGAAAAGGACACCACTGGATCGCAAAATAGCCCAGCAAAACATGGCACAGCGGCGGGCTATTGAGGAGGCGGACGACCCGGCGGTGATCGTTGATCTGATGCGCAAAGGGATAAGTGTATACAATACAAGCGCCTTTATCAGGAAATTCATGGCGCATCAAAGCGAGTGCATGCCGCTCTTGCTGGGACGTTACATGACCAGCGGCCAGGATCTGTTCATAGAGATGGCGGTCAAAGTCCTGATAAAAGTGGATGAGGTCTATGTCAAACAGCTTCGGGAGATGTATGACCAGATACGCAGCCCCTATGCCAGGGCGTGTGCCTGCTTTGTCTTCGGTCAGCGCGGGATGAAGGATACGCTTGAGTTTATTGTCGGCGAATATGAGAAATTCAAAAGACAGTATCCCGATGAGGATTTTGACCAGTTCGTCCTGACGGCCATATATCAGCTGAGCGGAAAGCCGTTATTCTGATCTTTGGCGAAGGGTGTACAAGTGAAAATGATGCGGGTATGGCGGAATTGGCAGACGCGCAGGATTTAGGTTCCTGTGGCTATACCGTGTGGGTTCAAGTCCCACTACCCGCACCAATGGCACATAAATCGAACCGGGTCTCCATAGTGGAGACCCGGTTCGGCTTTTGTCTTTCGGATAAGCCCTGCGGTCTTTTCCGGCAAAGGGATCGGTTCGATTTTTTAATCTGGGAGTAGGGGACGCTCCCGGCCTCACTTTGCCCAGCCCAGGAGGCCGTCCCCCTGGCGGTTATCTAAAACAAGCGCGGCGCGAAGCAGCATCTGGGCGGCGTCGGCGCGGGTGAGGCAGGCCGCAGAGGCCACGGCGCCCACGGAGGGGAGGATATCACAGGACGTGAGATTCGCCGCCGCCTGGGAGGCCCAGGCCGGAGCGGATGTCTCCTCCACATCCACGTCGGTGATATCCAGGCAGTTTGAGAGGATGACCGCCGCCTCGGCGAAGGTCACTTGATCCCCGGCCCTGAAGAGGATGCGGCCGCCCGGGTCCGCCGTTCCGGAAATGACCTGATCCATCAGCGCCGTGGTGACGTAGGGTTTTTGCCACAGGGGGATTTCCCCGTCGTCGTAAAAGCCCGTGCGGGTGATCCCCTCAAGGAGCGGCGCGCCGGTGAGCTTCATGCACATCACTAAAAATTCCCCTCTTGTCACGGGGGCATCCGGGCGAAAGAGGTAGTCGCCGCCCACGTTCTCGCCGGTGAAGATCCCGCGCTCAGCCAGCGCCACGGCGGCGTACTCCTCCGGAGATCCGGCCAGATCCCGGTAGGTGACGGCTGTCTTCTGCTTCTTGATCTTTATATTGACCACGGCGGTATTGGAGACGTTGCCCGCCGTGTCGGTGGCCACATAGGAAAAGCTGTCGCTGCCCTTTTTCCCCTCCGTGGGCGTGTAAACGAAGGTGTCGCCGTCCACCGTCACCGTGCCCTTGACGGGCTCCCGGGTCACGCTGTAGGTCACGGCGTCGCCCTCGGGGTCGATGCATTTAAAGGTTCCGGATACGCAAACACCCCTGTAGGTGGTCAGCTCCATGTTCTCCGCCACCGGGGAGGCGTTGAGCTTCACCTGGGCGGCCTGAGCGGCCGGTAGGCCCAGTGCGGAAAGAAGAACGCACAATAAAAGGATGATTGGGGCGCTTTTACGTTTATTCATGTATTTTTTACCTCCATTTCAGGATAGGCTTATTTTGGCACGGGGGAGGGAAAATATACGGTCTTCTGTCAATTTTCAAAAAAATAAAAAAAGTTGTTGACAAAACGCCCCTGCCTTTAGTATAATAACCCTTGCCGTTACGGCGCGGGAGTATAGCTCAGCCGGTTAGAGCGCCTGCCTTACAAGCAGGAGGTCACAGGTTCGAGCCCTGTTACTCCCACCACACATGTGGCCAAGTAGCTCAGCTGGTTAGAGCGCCGGCCTGTCACGCCGGAGGTCGAGGGTTCGAGCCCCTTCTTGGTCGCCATTTATGCCCAGGTAGCTCAGTTGGTAGAGCAGCGGACTGAAAATCCGCGTGTCGTTGGTTCGATTCCGACCTTGGGCACCATTTGCGGCCTTAGCTCATCTGGTAGAGCGCCACCTTGCCAAGGTGGAGGTAGCGAGTTCGAGCCTCGTAGGCCGCTCCATTGGTTGGGGCGCACAACAGCGCCCCAA
The DNA here is from genome assembly GCA_947599875.1 of uncultured Oscillospiraceae bacterium. Classification (GTDB taxonomy): domain Bacteria; phylum Bacillota; class Clostridia; order Oscillospirales; family Oscillospiraceae; genus RUG626. The sequence continues at coordinate 167 of CANQFV010000064.1, read as the reverse complement.
TCGCATATAGTAGACTGAACGGCGACATAGCCAAGTGGTAAGGCAAGGGTCTGCAAAACCCTGATTCCCCGGTTCAAATCCGGGTGTCGCCTCCAGAATTGCAGGTTAAAACTACTATTTGTAGCCAAAACGCCTGCGCCGCAAGGGTTTTGAGGCCGTTCCGGAGT
>CANQFV010000063.1 GCA_947599875.1 uncultured Oscillospiraceae bacterium | reverse complement strand
TGACGGCTGAACACGGCGTGGTGATCCGTAGCGGTCAAAGTAAACGCGACATCTTCGTTATACCCCATTCCGTTGCCACCATTTTCGGGCTTTCGGTCTATAATATTGCCGGTGATACAGAAAACAGGCTCCTCCTGCTCCACCAGAGGGACGTTGTTCCCACCTGTGCCGTAGCTGGCGGATATGGTGGGGACCACGTCGTGGGGGCCGGTATAGCGGGAGTCGATGCCGTGGTTCTCGAACACAAGCGGTTGATGCCCGTGCTCCTGCGCCCGGAGCGTCCCGGAGACGTCCTCGGAACAATCCATGACTGAGCCGCCCTGGTCGTTGAGGCACAGGACGCTGGGCACCATGTTCGTGCCGCTCCCGCCCGCCTTGAGGGTGGGTGACACCTCCTCCGCGTAGCCAACGGTGCCCGCCGTGGGGCTTGCTCCCGCCGAGAAGCCAGCCGAGAACAGGAGCCCCGCGGGATTCCTCCCGCCGCCACCGTCCGCGCCGGCCACAGTGGGGGCCACGCTGTCCGGGGTGAAGATACGTGACTGCTGCGTGTCCCAGGGGTTCAGGCAGTTGCCCACGTTTTCAGCGATGAAGGTCTGCTGTTTCATCCCCGGCTGCGCGCCGAGTGCGCCGGCCACGTCGTGGAGGTCCCGCACCTCGTCCCGCTGATTGGCGGCGAAGGCTATGGGCCGCGCCTCCGGCTGGGTGACGAAGGTCTGCATCTGCATATTCTGCGTCCGCATCAGAGCGCCGGACACGCCGTGAAGGTCTATGCCCTCATTCCTCTGGTTTATATGGTAAGCATTCACCTTCATCGAGGAGATCATCGAGCAGATCATCGCCGAAGTCATCATCTCCATCGGTATAAGGCCAGCTTGTATCATCAGGGCAATCTCCAGTTGCCGCGGGAGGGGTTTCCCTCTCTCCGTCGATCTCCGGAGAATACCCAGGCAGGCTGTCCTGCTTAAAGAGTATCTTGAATGCGGATGTGCCTCCAAAATCTGCGACAAGGAAGATTCTATTGCGTCTCTGGGGCACACCCCAGTATTGGGCGTCCATGATACGCCAGGCAACGGATAGATCATGTCCCAATATGACAATCCCAGGATGTCCCCATGACCAGGGGTAAGGTCCAGGAACAGATACGGCACCGTACTTAATTCGGAGTATTTCTTCGAGGACGATGCGGAAGTCTTCCCCCTTCGGCTCGCCGCTGGAGAAGGCTCCGGGTACGTTTTCCCAGACCATGAATCTTGGTCGAACAGACACACCTGTCCGTCCACGTTGAATGTCTGCATTTCTCATCTCCTTTACGATCCTGCATTGCTCCATAAAAAGGCCGGAGCGCGCGCCGGCAAGTCCTGCACGAGCCCCAGCCACACTAAGGTCCTGACACGGGCTGCCTCCGCAGATGATGTCCACGGGAGGCAGTTTTGCCCCGTCCAGCTTCGTGATGTCCCCGACGTGTACCATGTCGGGGAATCGCTCTTTTGTTACCTCGATGGGGAAGGCTTCGATTTCGCTGGCCCACAGGGGCTTTATGCCCACCATGACCGCAGCCAATGGGAAGCCTCCTATCCCATCGAAAAGGCTGCCCATTGTGACCTGGCCCATTCCGGCCCGGTCCATAAGGCCGCCTTCTTCTGAATACGGCCTTGCGTCCATTTTCTTTCTCCTGCCTTTACTTAGAAACCGCCGCCACGATGGTCTTCGTGGTGTTAACGGCTGCTTGGGCGGTGTAGACGGCGGACATGATGCTGGCCTTCGTCGTGGTGTCGAGGCCAAAGGTCCCTGCGATCCGCGGCACCTCACCGGCTGAGAGCATGAGCCCCAAGCCCATAATAGCGTGGGTCTTGAAGACCAACAGCCCCGCGATGAGCATGGTGGACTGCAAAAACGCCGTCAGGCACAGGCCAATGACCTGCTTCATCCACTGGACAAAGCCGTCCCCGTATCCTCTCGGAATGCTGAACATATACAGACTGCCGACCGCTATCTGAATGAGAAGGATGCCGCCGCGCTTGAGGTTTGCGAAGAAGACCTTGAACACGGCATAGGCCATTAAGATCACGGCAAACAGGACCATAATGGCGCTTTTTATGACGCCGAAGCCGAGAAGCGGCTGGCCCACCATGGAGGAGAGCGTGTCGTAACCGTTGAAGTCATTCAGAATCATGATGGCAAGCTCCCCGATGGAGCCGCAGCCGGTGAGGGCCTGAGAAAGCGTTCCTTGCAGGGACACAGAGAGTGCGTAAAGACGCACGGGCACGATGGTGAAGAGGCTCACCGCCATGAAGCCCTTAAGGATGTTCAGCGCCGTCTGTTTCACATTGCCCCGCCCGGAGCTATATTCCACGGCGCTTTCAAACGCGCAGACGATGAGGCTCACGGCAAAGAGGGCCCAGGCCAGCTTGGAGAAGAAGCCAACGACGGCCTGGACCCAGGGAAGGTCGAAAAGCTCCACGCCCATGTTCCCCATCTGTTCAAAGAAGTTTAAAAGAAAGCCGATGATCTGAGAGTATATCCAGTCCATGATCTCGGCGAGAATGGCAGAGGCCACAAAGTTCCATATGAACATTGGCTATCCCCCCCTTTACATGGTCAGGCTCATACTGCCGACCTCCATGCGCTGCGTTTGCTGTGAAAAAAGCTCCACATAGTTACTGACGGCCTCGGTGAGCGCGGCATAGTCCGACCTGGTGGGAGTGAAACAGTACCACTCCGTATTTCCATTATCTGTCCAGGCATAAGGGGACCGCTTCTTCTCGGAAAAAACATCCCCGAAGCGTATGGCGGTTGTATCCAGTGCGCCCTTTGTCTTGCTGACAGCTTGAGCTCTGAGGGCGGTGTAATGGTCGGCCACGCCCTGAGTCATAAACTCGAACTTGGCGACATTGTCCCCGCCAAGGGGGACGAATGCCGCTCTGCCGATGTACTTGGCATTAGAACAGACGGGGCCGACGATCCTACGGAGCTCCTGCTCGAAAAACGTCATAGCCGCACCTCAGATCCCAATAATGCTCCAGATGTAGGTAGGAGCGGTGAGGGTGAAGATGAGGCAGGCCAGCAGGATGGCCGGGGGCGCCCACTCGAACTGGCCGTGCTTGCGGTAGTCGAAGTAGGTGGTGCCCAGCTTGACAAAAAAGAAGATGGCGAGGATCATGTCGATGGCAGGGAAGACCACGTTGTTGACGATGGTCTTGAGCTGACCCGCCGCCGCGGACCAGGTGCTCTCGATGGCCCCGGACACATCGCCGGAGCCGGAGCCGCCACCAGAGGCAGCAAGGGCAGGTACGGCCAGGGCGCACACCATGACCATGATGATGAGAGTAGAGACAAAGAGTTTGCGTTTCATTTTGTTATCCTCCTGAAAATAAAAAATTACGGGCCGCCCCTTGCAAAAAAAGGGCGGCCCGTTGTTTAAAAGGTATAGCGGTGTTTTGTCACATGGACATTTGCTGTGTCTGCGTTGGTGTAGCGGGTTGTGACGGTTCGTCAGCCGAGGCAAATTCGGGTTCAAGCGCAAAGACTTCCTCCGCCTCACGTTTGTCCTGGATCTCCCAAAGTATGTGGGATAGCAGATCGTCGGTGTTGCCACCGGGGTCGAGCATCCCTACCCAATAGTCGCTGACGACCTCTAAAGGGTCTTTGAACCGCAGGAGATATTCGGCGTCCACCTCCGACACGTAGTCCGCCAGATCCTCCCGCATTTGCTTAACGGCTACGATCTCGTCCGCCATTGTAACGAGCCATTCCGGGGATTGTTTCATCCAATAGGCGTATTTCGCCTTATAGCCCGCCTCAATTTTATCCTTCAGGCGCTCCACGGCGCTCTTTTCGTTGTCCATGGCATCAATACCCCGTTCTCGGAAGCGGCGTGGGGTCGGTGGGAGCGTAAACGGTAGTGACCCAGCGGTCCACCGCCATCACCCACTGACCGTTGTAGACGCCGCCCACGTCCGCCACGTTGGTGAACTGTACGCCATTCGCAAGGCTCGGAAGCACCGTGCAGTAGACCTTGGGGGCCTCCACCTGGCGGAAGCCCGCGGGGACGATGCCAAAGACGTACATAAACTCCGTGACGTACTCGTTGCTTGCAAGACCGAGGGCCACGGGCGAGGCGGCAAGGGTATAGCTCCTCGCCGTGGAGAGGTTGTCCGCCAAGAGCCGGTATTCCTGGCTCAGATTGGTCTTGTACACGATCTTGTAATTGCCCTGGGCGCTCCACGTGCCGGTGACGATCTTTGAAAGCCGCAAGGCTCCCGTGGGCAGGGTGTCCCGCCAGTAGAAGGACTCAAGAGAGGTGGTGGAGTTGTTGGCGATGCCGGAGAAGTCATAGCGGATGGTCTGACCGGGCATGACCTCACTGTAACCGCGCTTGGTGATGGACACATTGGTCAGGAGGCTCTTGTTGGTCATGGCCGCACGGACGATCTGTCCGGCAAACTCGATCTCCACCTCGATGGGCGTCTTGTCCAACGAATAGTAGCTGGCGGCCTTGGATTCAATGATGGTGTACCGTCCGAGGGGAAGGGGCCTTGTTTTGGCAACGCCGGTCTTGTCCGTCCTGACGGTATCCACCAGGTTCCCCGCCCGGTTGTAGATCTCAAACTCGGTGCCGGGGATAGGCGTTCCCGCCGCCCAGCCGTTGTTGGAGTTGTAGTCCGCGCTGGTCTTGGTGATCTGGATTTGGCCGGTGACGGCGGTGTTCTTCCATTCGATGATCACATTTTCTCCGGATTTCACGAAGATGGTCTTGTACTCCTTGTCCTCCAGATACCCTTCGGCGGCCTCCAGCTCGCGGACATAATATCTCCCGGCGTCAAGAGCGGTGTCCGTATAGGCGTAGCCGTTCTGATCGGTGACGATCTGCTCCACGGGTTTCTTATTGGCATCGTAGACCATGAAGACCACGCCATAGATACCCTCGCCGGTGGCGCTGTCCGTCTTGTGGACGGTGATGCCGGAGATCCGTCTGTTGGTGATCTCCAACAGCGCCGCGCCGCCGTCCTTCACCTCGACACGGTGGGGCGTGTCGTCCAGCACATATCCGCTGGCGGCGGAGGTTTCGATCACCTCGTACCAGCCGCTGGCCAAATTGGAAAGATAGACCGTGCCGTTGGTGTCCGTGGTGTAGTGGCCGATGATCTCGCCGTTCGCCTTGCGGACCTCGAACTGGACGCCCTTCAGTCGGGCGCCGGTGTCCTCGTCCTTCTTTATGACGGTGAGGCCGCTCATTTTGGTGTTGTATACCACGATGGTCTGCGTATCTCCGGGGTTGACCACCACGGTCTGGCTGCGGGTCCCCTCGTCCATGACATAGCCGGGGAGCGGCTTTGTCTCGGTGACTACCACCGTACCCACCACGCCGGGAATGCGAATTTCACCGTTGGCGTCAGTCTTGTAGAGGCCCTTGCTGGACAGATGGCCGTAGTCCGCGTCCACGTAGCTCCCATCAGAGTAGGTGATCTCAAACTCCACGCCGGCAAGGGGTTCTCCTGTCAGCTTGTCCTTCTTCTGGACTACGAGCGTTCCCTCGGCCTTGTTATAGAAGCGGAGTGTCTGAGCTTCGCCGGCCTTGATCTCGATGGTTTTGGGCGTGGTGTCCAGCACGTAGCCGTCAACGGTCTTGACCTCCCGTGCCACGACTGTGGTGCCGGGTTCCAGGTCCCGAATGACGATGCGCCCGTTCTCGTCAGTGATGTACTCGCCGTTGGAGCCGCCGATGACCTTGCCAGAAGAATCCGTCACGAGGAAGGTAACGCCCTGCAAAGGCGTTGTCGTGCCGTCAATGTATTTCTCAATGACAAGCGACACCGTGGGGTCGTTTTCAAAGACGAGATCATTTCCGGCTCCGGTACTAACGCTGTTGGAGCCGCTCTTGACCGTAATGACCTTGGGCGTGGGGTCCAGGACGTACCCCTTGGGGACGCTGCTCTCATGCACGATGAGGGTGGTGCCGGGGATGAGGCCGGTGACAGTAACGGTGCCGTCCTCTCCCGTGACATAGCGACCAATCAGGTTGCCGTTGCTGTCTGTCACGGTGAATTCGGTGTTGGGTACGGGCTTGTGTGTCTGAGAATCCAGCTTTGTGATGGTGAGGGAAACCAGCGGCTCGTTACGGAACACCAGCGTCTGAGTGTCCTCCGCGTTGACGGTGACGGTCTGCGTCTTAGGGTCAATGACATAGCCGGGAGCCGCCTCCAGCTCTTTTGCCACGATGGTCCCCACCACGCCGTAGACGCGAATCTCGCCGTTCTCATCGGTGACGTATATTCCCTTGCTGGACATATGGCCGTTGTCATAGTCCACGAAGCTGCCGTCCGCGTAGGTCAGCTGGAACTTTGCCCCGGAGAGAAGCGTCCCCGTCACAGAGTCCTTCTTCTGGATCACCAGCGTCCCCTTGGCCTTGTTGTAAAAGCGAAGTGTCTGGACCTCGCCCTCCTTGATGAGGATGGACTTGGGGGTGGTGTCCAGCACAAAGCCGTCAATGGTCTTGACCTCCCGCGCCACGACGGTGGTGCCGGGGGTCAGGTCCTCTATGACGATCCTACCGTTCTCGTCGGTAATGTACTCGCCATTGGATTTGCCGACAACGGCTCCGGAGGAATCCGTCACGAGGAAGGTGACGCCCTTGAGGGGCGTCGTGGTCCCCTCGATGTACTTCTCAATGACCAAAGTCGTGGACGGCGTGTTCGTGAAATACAACGTCTGCGTGTCGTTGGGGCCGACCACCACGGTCTGGGGCCGGTTGTCCATGGTGTAGCCGGGGAGCGCCACCGTCTCGGTGACCACCAGCGTACCCACCACGCCGTTCACAGTGATCCGCCCGTCCGCGTCGGTGAAGTAGATGCCATTGCTGCTGAGTCTGCCGTTTTCATCGGGCACGAACTCGCCGGACGCGGTGGTGATCCTGAACTGTACGCCCTCCAAGGGCTTTCCGGTCCTGGAGTCCCGCTTGTCCACAATGAGCGTACCGGCCTTGGAGTTCTTGACGGTGACGATTTGGGTATCCCCGCCGTTTCCAATGACCACGTTTGTGGAGGTTGTGTCCATAACGTACCCGTCAGGGGCTTTCAGCTCGGTGAGGACGTAAGTGCCGGGGGCAAGATTGCTGACCTTTATCTCCCCGTTGGAATCGGTTGTAAAGATGCCGTTCTGCGTCAGGGTGCTTGTGCCAATGACGCCGTTCAGTCCGACCTCACAGCCGGCGGAGGTGGTGATCCGAAATTCCGCGCCGGAGAGGGGCTTGCCGGTGGCGCTGTCCACCTTCTTGACGACGATTGCGCCCTTGGGCTGATTGCGGAAGGTCAGGCTTACAACTCTGCCCTCCTTAATTTGCGCCGTCTGGCTCTGGCTGTCGATAATGAAGCCCGCGGGAGCTCTCGTCTCGGTGACGATCACACTCTTTCCGGGCTTCAGACCGGTCAAGCGTATCTCGCCCTTCTCGTCTGTGGTAAAGAGGCCGTTGCTGTCCCCGATGAGCGTCCCGTCCGCGTAGGTGATCTTAAACTCCGCACCGGGGAGGGTGACGGAGGGATTGACGGAGCAGACCTTTCTGACGAGCAGCATCCCGTCAGGGGAGTTGAGGAAGCGGACCGTGACAACACTCTGCTCCCCGTTGTCCGCCAGCAGGATCGTCTCGGAGGACTGGAGGATGTTGTACCCGTCAGCCGGGTCGATTTCCTCCACGATGTAGGTGCCGGGGTTGAGCCCCGTCCACATGGCTACGCCGTTTTTGCCCGTGATTTTGGAGCCAATGACCGTGCCTCCCGTGCCGGAGGTGCCGCCAAGATACCGGAGCTGGAAGGTGCATCCGGCAAGAGCTTCGCCGGTGACGCTGTCATATTTCTCCACGATGATGGCGTTCTTGGGGGTGTTCTCAAAAACGACGGTCTTGCTCTCGCCGCCCTTCAGGTAGAACTCCTGCGTAGAGGGTTCCTTCATCGTGTAGCCCGCAGCAGGCTCAAGCTCCGTCACTCTGTACCAGCCGTCTCTCAGTCCGTCCACAAAGAACTGTCCGTTTTCGTCCGAGTAGAAGGTGCCGAGATTATTCAGCTCCCCTGCGGCCGTGCTGTTACTGCCGTACCAAACCTCGAACTTTGCTCCCTCAATGGGGCTGCCAGTCACACTGTCAATCTTGTTGACGGTGAGGGTGGGCTTCTTGTGATTCTCGAAGTAGACGGTATGATCCCTATTGGCGTACAACGTCACAAGCTGGTCAGCGGCGTCCTTCAGCCAAGGGGAGGGGACGGACTTCTCGGAGATGTTATACACACCGGGGAGAAGATTTTCGAGGACCGCCCTGCCGTCCTTGTCCGTCTTGACCTCATCAACACTGTGACCGTCAGCGGCTTCCACAAGGAACACCGTATTGGGGACAGGCTCGCCGGTGTCGGCGTCGCGTTTGACGATGATGAGATTGGGCTTCTGGGCGTTGCTGACAACCAACTGCGCCTGCCTGCCGGGGACAAGCTCAACATGGTATTCAAGGGGATTGCGGACATACCCCTCCGGGGCGGTCATTTCCAGCACAGAGTAAATACCCGGCTCCAGGTCATCAATGACGATCTCGCCGTTGGTGTCGGTAACGCGGTCGAGATAATGTGCGCCGTCCTCCACCTTGGCAATGCGGAAGGTCGCGCCGGGGAGCCGCTTGCCTGTGAGGCTGTCCAGCTTCACAAGGCGGAAGGTGGGCTTCTTCGTATCTGTGAACACGAACTGCGCGTACTCACCGCCCTCGATCTTGATGATCCGCTGGGCGTCGTCAATGAGATACCCGTCCGGGGCGGCCAGCTCCTCCACAGTGTACGAGCCGGGTTCAAGGCCGGAGAGGTCGATCTCACCGTTGGCATCTGTTGTATGCTCCTCGCTGTACCCGCCGCCGACCTGGGTGATACGGAATCTGGCGTTTGCCAGCGGTTTGAAGGTCTGGCTGTCCAGCTTAACGAGATAGATGCCGGGTTTTACATAGTTCAAAAAAATCAACGTGCCGGTTTGACCGGCTGCAAGCTCGATCTCCTGCGGAGTGCTGTTCAGCACATGGGTGTCCGGCGCGGCAACCTCTTTCACAAGGTAGGTGCCGGGTGTCAGGTCATAAAGCAGTACCTCTCCGTTGGCGTCGGTGGTGTAGGTGCCGATTAGCTCGGAATCCCGATAGACCTCGAAGGTGGTGTCCGGCAGGGGCTTCTTCGTCTGTGCGTCGTACTTGACGATCCGCAGGGCGGGCCGCTTCTCGTTCTC
>CANQFV010000062.1 GCA_947599875.1 uncultured Oscillospiraceae bacterium | reverse complement strand
GACAGCGGGGACGGTTTCTTTGTACCACCAGTGCGCACACTGGTGTGACTAAGGAACCGTCCCCGTGTAACACCGGCCTTCCGGGGGCGTACCCTTTCCCGTGCCCCACAGGGGACGGTTCTTGTGAACCGCTTCCGCTCGTCGTCGCGGAAGTCGCGATAGCTCCCCGCGCCGCAAGCGGCGCGGCTCACTCGCAGACTTCACTCCTCCTCTCCCCACGCAATCGCGATTGCGTGGGGCCCCCAGGTGTCCCACAAAAACCGTCCCCGTGAGGCAATGGCACCCCTCAATCAACGCGACACGGGCCGCCGCCCACGGCGGCCCCTACGGCTAATTTTTAAGTTTTCCATCTTAACGCAACCGCTCTGTCACCCAACCCGCCCGGGCCGATGAGGTCATCGGCCCCTACAGGGGGCCTCGTGCGTCTACGGAAAACCGGTGTTGTATTGGTTCCCCTGTATACCGCCCCCAGACCCCCGTAAAAGGCGGGACTGAGGGACGGTTTTTTTGTACCACCGCAGCGTCAGCGGAGGTGTGACAAAAGAACCGTCCCTCTGTAACGCCGGGTCAGGGCCTGCGACGTTTGCGAAAAGCCGGTGTTACACGGGGACGGTTCCTTAGTCACACCAGTGTGCGCACTGGTGGTACAAAAGAACCGTCCCCGCTGTCCCACCTCCTCAAAAGACGGAGAAGGGTGTCGTCTCCGAAAACCGCCCTCGTCCCCTGCCAGCTCAGTCCCAAGGGCGCGGCACACAGCCCCGTGGCAGCAATAGCCCATTCGTCCAGAAAACCCCCGGGGGACTCCCCGGGGGTTTCTCCAGTAGGGGGCCCGCAGGCCCCCTAACTGGTCGTTTTTAAAAGGTGGGGTCCAGGGGAGGGAAGATCGAAATCCCTCCCCTGGTCGGTTTTCCCTCTTTGTTACTTTCTCCCTTTTGACGAAATCAAAAGGGAGAAAGTAAATAACCCCGTCCGCCCTTCGGGCGGACACCTTATTCCCTTCGGGAAATGCCTCCCCGTCCGGAGAACACGCTCCCCCGTCCGCCCTTCGGGCGGACACCTTTCCCCCTCCTGCTTTGACGAAATCAAAAGGGAGAAAGTAAATAACCCCGTCCGCCTTTCAGGCGGACACCTTATTCCCTGCGGGAAACGCCTCCCCGTCCGGAGAACACGCTCCCCCGTCCGCCCTTCGGGCGGACACCTTTCCCCCTCCTGCGGAGGGGATACCCCCCTTTCGGGGGGCATTATTTTTTACAGAGCATTATTGGCTTTCAGGAGTCCGGACAGATCCACATCAGGTTCCGGCTCGCTCTGGGGCTGACCCTGAGGCTCGTTCTCCTCCGCCTCATCGGCGGGGGCCTCCTCCTCGGTGTCCCGGCGGTAGATCTGCAGGCCGGAACCGGCGGGGATGAGCTTGCCGATGATCACGTTCTCCTTGAGGCCCAGGAGCCTGTCAACCTTGCCCTTGGAAGCGGCCTCGGTGAGGACTTTGGTGGTCTCCTGGAAGGACGCGGCGGACATCCAGCTGTCGGTGGCCAGGGACGCCTTGGTGATGCCCATGAGCAGCTGCTCGTAGGTGGGATAGCGGACTTCCTCGCCGTTGGCCTCGCGCTGGCGGAGCTTCTCCTCCTCGGCGCGCACGTCCAGGATATCCGCCATAGAGCCGGACAGCAGGTCAGTGTCGCCGGGATCCTCCACACGCACCTTCCGGAGCATCTGGCGGACGATGATCTCGATGTGCTTATCGGACACGTCCACGCCCTGTTGACGGTACACCTTCTGCACCTCGTTGATCAGGTACTTCTGGGTGGCGTCGCGGCCCAGGATAGCCATAATATCGTGGGGATTCAAAGCGCCGGAGGTGAGCATATCGCCGCGCTTCACCGTGTCGCCGTCCTTTACGCGGACACCGGAGGAGTGTGGCACGGTGTAGACCCGCATCTCGCCCTCTTTCCGGTCGGTGACGGTGATCTGCATCAGCGCGCCCTTGTGCGTCTCCTCCAGGGAGACGACGCCGTCGATCTCGCTGAGAATCGCCATCTTCTTGGGCCTGCGCGCCTCGAAAAGCTCCTCCACACGGGGAAGACCCTGGGTGATCTCAACGCCCGTCTCGCCGCCGGCCACGCCGCCGGTGTGGAAGGTACGCATGGTCAGCTGGGTGCCCGGCTCGCCGATGGACTGGGCGGCGATGACGCCCACGGTCTCGCCCTCGTTCACCGTCTCGCCGGTGGCCAGGTTCAGGCCGTAGCAGTGGGCGCAGACGCCGCTCTTGGCCTCGCAGGTGAGGACGGAGCGAACCTTGACCTCGTGGATGCCGTGGGCCTCCAGCACCTGGGCGTCGGCCTTGACGAACATGTGGTCCCGGGTGAACAGCACCTCGCCCGTGGCGGGATCCACCACGTCGTCGGCGGGATAGCGCCCGTGGACGGACTCGGCAAAGGTCTGGGCCACAACGCCGTTTTCGATCTTCTCGGCCACCATGATGCCCTCATGGGTGCCGCAGTCATGCTCGCGGATGATCACGTCCTGGCTCACGTCCACCATGCGGCGGGTGAGGTATCCGGAGTCCGCAGTACGCAGGGCCGTGTCGGCCAGTCCCTTACGGGCGCCGCGGCTGGAGATAAAGTACTCCAGAACGGTGAGGCCCTCGCGGTAGTTTGCCTTGATGGGGATCTCGATGGTCTTACCGGCGGTGTTGGCGATCAGGCCGCGCATACCGGCCAGCTGCCGGATCTGGGCCATAGAGCCGCGGGCGCCGGAGTCGGCCATCATATAAATGGGGTTGAACTCGTCCAGGCTGGACTGGAGGGCATCCGTCACCTTCTTGGTGGTCTCCTCCCACTCGTGGACGACCAGGCGGTAGCGCTCGTCGTCGGTGATAAAGCCCCGGTGGTAGAGGTTCTCAATCTCCACAACCTTCTTCTCGGAGGCGGAGATCAGCGTCTGCTTCTCCTCCGGGACGGTCATATCCGCGATGGAGATGGTGATGGCGCCCTGGGTGGAGTATTTATACCCCTGGGCCTTAACGGCGTCCAGCATCTCCACGCTGATCTCAAAGCCGTGCTTCTCGATGCACCGGTCGATGATCTTCTCCAGCTGCTTCTTGCCCACCTTGAAGTCCACCTCAAGATCCAGGGCGTGTTCGGGATCGGTGCGATCCACAAAGCCCAGATCCTGGGGGATGGGGTTGTTGAAGATGATCCGGCCAACGGTGGTGGTGATGATGCCGGTGCGCTCCACGCCGTCGATGACCTTGTGCATACGCACGCGGATGGGGGAGTGCATCCCCACGTCCCCGGCCTGATAGGCGGTAATGGCCTCGTCCGGGGAGATAAACGCCTTGCCGGTGCCCTTCTCCTCCCGGGTGAAGGTCAGGTAGTAGGAGCCAAGCACCATGTCCTGGGTGGGCACGGTGACGGGCTTGCCGTCACGGGGGTGCAGCAGGTTGTGGGCGGAGAGCATGAGGATGCGCGCCTCGGCCTGTGCCTCACTGGACAGGGGAACGTGGATCGCCATCTGGTCGCCGTCGAAGTCGGCGTTGAAGGCGGTACACACCAGGGGGTGGAGCTTCAGGGCGCGGCCCTCCACCAGCACCGGCTCAAAGGCCTGGATGCCCAGGCGGTGCAGGGTGGGTGCGCGGTTCAGAAGGACAGGATGCTCCTTGATCACCACCTCCAGGGCGTCCCACACCTCGGTGCGGCCCCGGTCAACCATCTTCTTGGCGGACTTGATGTTGTTGGCGACGCCGTCCTCCACCAGCTTCTTCATGACGAAGGGGCGGAACAGCTCGATAGCCATCTCCTTGGGCACGCCGCACTGGTACAGCTTCAGATCCGGCCCCACAACGATAACGCTGCGCCCGGAGTAGTCCACGCGCTTGCCCAGAAGGTTCTGACGGAAGCGTCCCTGCTTGCCCTTGAGCATGTCGGACAGGGACTTTAAGGGCCTGGAGTTGGCGCCGGTGACGGCCCGGCCGCGGCGGCCGTTGTCCATCAGGGCGTCCACCGCCTCCTGGAGCATCCGCTTCTCGTTGCGCACGATGATGTCCGGGGCGTTCAACTCAATCAGCCTCTTTAACCGGTTGTTCCGGTTGATGACCCTTCTGTACAGGTCGTTCAGGTCACTGGTGGCGAACCGGCCGCCGTCCAGCTGGACCATAGGCCGGATATCCGGCGGGATCACGGGCAGGGCGTCAATGATCATCCACTCCGGGCGGTTGCCGGACTTCAAAAAGCTCTCCACAACCTCCAGGCGCTTCACGATCTTGGCCTTTTTCTGACCGGTGGCGTTCTTCAGCTCATCCCGCAGCTCGGCGGAGAGCTGGGCACAGTCGATCTCAGCCAGCAGCTCCTTGATGGCCTCGGCGCCCATGCCGGCCTTGAAGTCGTTCTCGTACTTCTCCCGCATGTCCCTGTACTCGGCCTCGGTGAGAAGCTGATTCTTCTGCAGGGGCGTGTCGCCGGGATCGGTGACGATATACGCGGCGAAGTACAGCACCCGCTCCAGGATCCGGGGTGTGAGATCCAGGATAAGGCCCATACGGGAGGGGATACCCTTGAAATACCAGATGTGGCTCACGGGGGCGGCCAGCTCGATGTGGCCCATGCGCTCCCGGCGAACCTTGGCCCGGGTGACCTCCACGCCGCAGCGGTCGCAGATCTTCCCCTTGTACCGGATCTTCTTATATTTGCCGCAGTGGCACTCCCAGTCCTTGGTAGGCCCGAAAATGCGCTCGCAGAAAAGGCCGTCCCGCTCGGGCTTCAGGGTGCGGTAGTTGATGGTCTCCGGCTTTTTCACCTCGCCGTAAGACCACTCACGGATCTTCTCAGGAGACGCGATACCGATCTGAATGGAGTCAAAGGGAGTGTAACTCATAATTCATCGTCCTCCTCGTTAAAAACATCGGCATCCTCGCCCTCGCCGTCGTCGTCATCGTCGTAGTCGTCCAGAAGGCCCAGATCGTCGTCGTCCTCGCCCTCCGGCAGCTCCACGTCCTCGATGCCGTAACCGGCCTCCTCAAACTCCCTGTCGTCGGAGTAGGAGCGCTCGTTCTCCACGTCCCGGAAGCCGTGGGCGTATTCGTCCTCCTCGTCGTCCCGAAGCTCGATGGGATTGCCGTTCTCGTCCAGCACGTTCACATCCAGGCACAGGGACTGCAGCTCCTTGATCAGCACCTTGAAGGACTCGGGCACGCCGGGCTTGGGGATGTTGTGGCCCTTGACAATGGCCTCGTAGGTGCGGACACGTCCCGTCACGTCGTCGGACTTCACTGTCAGGATCTCCTGCAGGGTGTAGGCCGCGCCGTAGGCCTCCAGCGCCCAGACCTCCATTTCGCCGAAGCGCTGGCCGCCGAACTGCGCCTTACCGCCCAGAGGCTGCTGGGTGACCAGGGAGTAGGGGCCGGTGGAGCGGGCGTGGATCTTGTCGTCCACCAGGTGGTGGAGCTTTAAGAAGTACACATAGCCCACCGTGACCGGGTTGTCAAAAGGCTCGCCGGTGCGTCCGTCGTAGAGGACGCTCTTGCCGTCGGTGCGCAGACCCGCCTGACCCAGAAGGTCCCGGATCTCCCGCTCGTTGGCGCCGTTGAAGATGGGCGTTGCCACCTTCCAGCCCAGGGCCTGGGCGGCATAGCCCAGGTGGACCTCCAGCACCTGACCGATATTCATACGCGACGGGACGCCCAGGGGGTTCAAAACGATGTCCAGGGGCGTGCCGTCAGGCATGTAGGGCATATCCTCCTTGGGCAGGATGCGGGAGACGACGCCCTTGTTTCCGTGGCGGCCGGCCATCTTGTCGCCCACGCTGATCTTCCGCTTCTGGGCGATATAGACCCGGACCACCTGGTTGACGGAGGGATTCAGCTCGTCCCCGTTCTCCCGGGTAAAGACCTTCACGTCCACCACGATACCGCTCTCGCCGTGGGGGACCTTCAGAGAGGTGTCCCGGACTTCCCGGGCCTTCTCGCCGAAGATGGCCCGCAGGAGCCGCTCCTCGGCGGTGAGATCCGTCTCGCCCTTGGGGGTCACCTTGCCCACCAGAATATCGCCGGCGCGGACCTCGGCGCCCACACAGATGATGCCCCGCTCGTCCAGATATTTCAGGGAATCCTCACCCACGCCGGGGATGTCCCGGGTGATCTCCTCCGGCCCCAGCTTTGTATCTCTGGCGTCCACCTCGTGTTCCTCGATGTGGATGGAGGTGAACACGTCCTCCATCGCCAGGCGCTCGTTTAAGAGGATGGCGTCCTCGTAGTTGTAGCCCTCCCAGGTCATAAAGCCCACCAGGATGTTCTTGCCCAGGGCCAGCTCGCCCTGAGAGGTGGCGGGGCCGTCGGCCAGGACGGAGTCCTTCTCCACCCGCTCGCCCACAATCACGGCGGGGCGCTGATTCACGCAGGTGCCCTGGTTGGAGCGGGAGAACTTGATCAGGTGATAATCCTTGATCTCCCCGGCGTCATACCGGACGGAGACCATGTCGGCGTCCACATAGGTGACGACGCCCGGCCCCTCCGCCAGAACGGAGACGGCGGAGTCGATGGCGCACTTGTGTTCGATGCCGGTGGCCACAATGGGGGCCTCCGTCACCATAAGGGGCACCGCCTGGCGCTGCATGTTGGCGCCCATCAGGGCGCGGTTGGCGTCGTCGTTCTCCAGGAAGGGGATCATGGCCGTAGCCACGGACACCATCTGCCTGGGGGAGATATCCACATAGTCCACGCGCTTGCGGTCAACGTCGATGATCTCGTCCCTGTGGCGGCAGATGATACGCTGATTCAAAAGCCGCCCCTCGGCGTCCCTCGGCTCGTTGGCCTGGGCCACATAGAACTGATCCTCGGCGTCCGCCGTCAAATAGTCCACCTGGTCGGTGACGACGCCCGTCTCCTTGTCCACCTTCTGGTAGGGGGAGACCAAAAAGCCGTACTCGTTGACCTTGGCGTAGCTGGCGAGGTAGGAGATCAGGCCGATGTTGGGGCCTTCCGGGGTCTCCACCGGGCACATGCGGCCGTAGTGGCTGTAGTGTACGTCGCGCACGTCGAAGGACGCCCGCTCCCGGCTCAGACCGCCGGGGCCCAGGGCGGACAGACGCCTCTTGTGCGTAAGCTCCGCTAAGGGGTTGTTCTGATCCATGAACTGGGACAGCGGGCTGGAGCCGAAGAACTCCTTGATCGCCGCCGTCACAGGCCGGATGTTGATCAGGCTCTGGGGGGTCACGTCGTCCGCGGCCTGGAGGGTCATGCGCTCCCGGATGACCCGCTCCATCCGGGAGAAGCCCACCCGGAACTGGTTCTGCAAAAGCTCGCCCACAGACCGAAGCCGCCTGTTGCCCAGGTGGTCAATGTCGTCCGTGGTCCCGGCCCCGTGGGCCAGGGTGTTCAGATAGTTGACGCTGGCGAAGATGTCGTCGGGGATGATGAACTTGGGCACCAGCAGGGCCATATTCTCCCGGATGGCGTCCTTCAGCTCCTCGCCCTGGTACTTCTCCAGAAGATCCTTGAGGATGATCCAGCGCACCCGCTCCTTCAGCCCCAGCTCCTGGAGGGGGTCGAAGTCCACAAAGCGGTCAAGCCACACCATGCCGTTGGAGAAGACCTTCACCTCGCGGCCGGCCTCCCCCTCGATCCAGGCGTCGATGATGCCCAGCTTATCCAGCTCCTCGGCCTTGGCCCGGGTGATGACCTGGCCGGCCTCGGCTACGATCTCGCCCATCACGTCGGTGAGAGGCCGG
Organism: uncultured Oscillospiraceae bacterium; assembly: GCA_947599875.1. GTDB lineage: Bacteria > Bacillota > Clostridia > Oscillospirales > Oscillospiraceae > RUG626. Next base: position 1,521 of record CANQFV010000062.1, on the reverse strand, counting down.
GTCAGCTTCTTCCCCACCAGCCTCGGCCACACGGCCAGCTTCTTGTTGAACTTGTACCGCCCCGCCACGGACATATCGTACCGTCTGGGGTCGAAGAACAGGTTGAACAGCAGCGTCTCGGCGGAATCGATGGTGGGGGGATCGCCGGGGCGCAGCTTGCGGTAGATCTCTAAAAGCGACTCCTCCCGGGTGTTGCAGGTGTCCCGGTCGATGGTGGAGTAGAGCCTCTCGTCCTTGCCGAAGATGGCGAAGAGCCTCTCGTTGGTGTCGCCCCCCGTCTCGCCCCCGGCCATGCTCAGCCAGGTGCTGGGGTCCTGGGTGCGGTTGCCGCAGGCCCGCAAAAAGCAGGTGATGGGCAGCTTGCGGTTCTTGTCGATGCGCACGTTGAACATGTCCTGGGCGTCCGTCTCATACTCCAGCCACGCGCCCCGGTAGGGGATCACCGTGGTGGCGTAGATGGCCGTGCCCGTCTTGTCAATGGTGCGCTCAAAATACACGCCGGGGGAGCGGATGATCTGGGAGACGATGACCCGCTCGGCGCCGTTGATAATAAAGGTCCCGCCGTCGGTCATAATGGGGAAGTCCCCCATGAAGATCTCCTGCTCCTTGATCTCCTCCGTCTCCCGGTTGCGCAGGCAGACGCTGACGCGGATGGGGGCGGCGTAGGTCACGTCGCGGGCCTTGCACTCCTCCACGGAATACTTGGGACTCTCGTCCATCCGGTAATCCAGGAACGTAAGCTCCAGATTCCCGGTGTAGTCCGTGATGGCCGCAACGTCCTTGAAGACCTCGCGCAGGCCCTTCTCCAGAAACCAGTTGTAGGAGTCCTTCTGGATCTCCAGCAGGTTCGGCATCTCCTGGATCTCCTGGGTCTTGGCAAAGCTCTTTCTCAGGGTTTTGCCGTACCATACATCTTTAGGCACTAACTTCACTCCTTCTAAAATATGTCCTCAGAGCCGCGGCACGCCCGGGTAAGTTGTTACGATCTGGCCGCCGTCTCTTGATTTTTCTGCCATATGTGATACTATAAGAACATAAAGATGGGGTAGTATCCACATCCAGCGGACAAGAAATCAGTTTATTATACCATGTAACTTCATCCAGTGTCAAGCCCTTTTCGGAAAGATCTCAGGATTTTTCCGGTTTTTTATTTTTGAAATTATGGCTTGACAAACAGGCGTTTTCTGTTATAATAATCAATGCCTTGCGAGAGTGCTGGAATAGGCAGACAGGCACGTTTGAGGTGCGTGTGTCGAATGACGTGTGAGTTCAAGTCTCATCTCTCGCACCAAAAGAGAGCGGCATGTTTCTCTGATGAGAAACATGCCGCTCTCTTTTGGTGATTTGGGGGACGTGCGGAAGGCGGGGCGTGAATTCTGCGGAATTCACGCCCCGCCTTCCTGCTGTCACGCTGCGCGCACGGCCCGGAGGGCCGCACACTTGCGTGACAAGCGGGATTTTTTGCGAGGCAAAGCCCCGCAAAAAATATTTAAATAGGGGACGCGGGCCGGGGCCTTCCGT
>CANQFV010000061.1 GCA_947599875.1 uncultured Oscillospiraceae bacterium | reverse complement strand
GAAACATTATAGATATAATGTTTCAATCGGCTTAACTCGAAGGGTGTCGAAGGCTCCCCCGGACGGCGTTCCGGGGCTTTTCTCGTCTTTACACTTTGACGAAATGAACACTTTTGGGCACGCCGCGACGCGCTCTCCGCTGTTCCATTTTTTTGAAACAGCCCGAGGGCGTGTCGCGGCGTGCCTTTTTTATGTATCCGGAAGAAAATTTTATTGAAATTCCTCATCCGCTCTTGACAATTTGTTCAAATCGTCTATAATAGGTGACGAAGAATTTCGTGAGGCTTGCGCTTTCCCGCCGGACGTGCGTAACATTATATCTATAATGTTGCGTTATTTTTTTGCCCTTTTGCCCTTCCTGCGTTTGTTTTTACGACGTGGGAAGGGCTTTTTCGCGCCGTGCGGTTTTCCGTCGGCCTTGCTTGGAGCGGCGGTTTCGAGCTTTTCCCCGTCCTCCGATTCGGTTTCCTCCGGCTCCGCTGCCGGTTCCGTCTCCGGTTCGTCCTCCGGCTCCTCCTCTTGACATGGGACAAGGCCCAGCCCTTCCACGATTCGGCGATGCTCCGCGCCGCTGGTCTTTATATAGATCCTTGTCGTTTCCATGCTGCTGTGCCCCAGCACGTCGCACAGCTGCTCCAGCGTCCCGCCGTTTTCCAGAAACATCCGTGCGAAGAGCTTCCGCAGATTGTGGGGGTGGACCTTGGAGGGGAGGAGCCCTGCGCGTCTTCCCGCCGCCTTCATAAGCCGCCAGATAGCGACCCGGTCAAGCGCCGCGCCATTCTTTCGGCGGAAGATGACGCCGGAGGTGATGCCCTGCTCCGCGGCGTAATCCTCCAGTTGGCGGCCCAGCGCCTCGGGAATCATGATGCGGCGGATCTTGCGCTTACACTGGACGCGGATGTCGCGTTTCCGCACGTCCTCTAAAGTGAAATAGCGCAGCTCCGAGACGCGGATGCCGGTACCGCCCAGGGCTTCCAGGACCAGCCGGTCACGCGGACAGCGGGCGGCGGCCAGGAGCCTGCGGTAGTCCTCCAGCGTAAGCTCCGCGTCCTCGGAGATATAGGCGTCCTTCTGGATGAGGACGCGGGGCGTCTCGCAGCCCTCCCAGCCCAGGCTGTGGAAGAAGGAGAAGAGCGAGGCGAGCTTGGTGTTGACGCTGCCGGGGGCGTAGCCGCAGCTCATCAGGCTGTCCCGAAACTCCCGCGCCGCCTCCGCCGTGGCCTCCCGCCCGTCCAGAAACCGGGCGAAGGACGTGACGTCAAAGAGATACCGGGTGACGGTGTGGACGCTCCGGCCCAGGGCGTTCAGGACGTTCCGAAAGTCCGAAATGACCTCCGGGGTTATTACTTTGGCTTCCATAAAATGTTTCCTCCTTGTGAGAATAATCTGCCCGAAATGGACGTAGACAATCTATCACAAAGCGGGAGGAAAGGGAGAGAAAAAGCGCCCCGTCCGCAGGCGGACGGGGCGCAGCTTGTCAGAGGAATGGAGCCTCCGGGCAAAATAGAAGTTTCCTTTTGCCCGCGGGCGTGGTATAATGGACGTACCATGATGATACGGAGGGGAACCTATGGAGCCGATGGATCTGATACGGGATAAGTTTTCGCAGGACTGTCCGATTGAAACCGTCCTGCATCTGCTCATGGCGCATTTTTCCATGTCTGAGGCGGAGGCACAGGCGGAGATCGAGGAGTACTTCGCAATCGTGGAGGGGATGGACAGACGCCGTGACGCCCCGGGGGAAGGCGCAAAGCCGTGACGGGCCGCGAAAATTTAAAAATTACCCCACAACAGACCATTCGTGAAGGAGATATCATTTCGATTGGCAAGCAAGCCTTTTCATCCGGAGTGGCGGTGGCGACCGTTGTCCGTGTTCCCAAGGGCAAGACCAAAGCCGAGGCGCTTCCCTGTTTGAGGGATTTGATGAGTCTCGGGCTTAATCAAAAAACAGCCGCGCTCATCTGCGGCATGTCACAGTCATACGCCTCCAAGCTGCTCCGAAAGGAAAAAGCCTTGGTGCGGCGTTGATCATGGTACGGAGGCAATATGTTCAGCATTCAACAAAAGGCGCAGCAGGAGCAAGCCAAAGAAACACACGACAAATTGGAGACCGCCGTCAAGGGGCTGGAGCCGGGCTCTCCGGAACGCAGGGAGGCGTTCAAAAGGACGCTTGATGATATGGTGGCTGTCGCGGGGAAGAGAGGGGAATTGAACCCTGCCTGGGATTTCTCCGCGGAAAAAGAGAGAACGGTATTCACAAGGGATGACGCCGTTGTCCTGCGGCCCGTTATCAGGTCTGACGCCGATTTTTATGTGTCCGTCAAGGTTCAGTATTCCTTGATGTACCAGGGCATAGTCCGCTTGAAGCAGGACTTGAACGAGGGCCTGCTGCTGACCGATTTGTGTCAGCCGGAGACCTTTTTCTGCGTGATCCTCGACGCGGCCAGCGGGGCCTCTGTCGGTTTTATCGGACTCAAGGATACACGGATCGAGCCGTGGGAGATCGGCATCGAGTTGGACGGCCAGTACACGCAAAAGGGTTACGGATCCAGAAGTATCCGTCTGTTTCTGAATGAGATCCACCGGATCACCGGGAAGGCGGAGTTCCAGGCACGGGTGGACACGGCTAACGTCCCGTCGCAAAAATGCTTTGAAAAGCTGGGCGCGAGACTCGTAGGACTGTGTGACGGCCCCTTCCTGAAGCTGCCAGATGAGAAAAAGCGCTTTGAGGACCGGCACCTCGACCTCATCGACGACAACATGAGAAAACTTGCCCTGCGCTTAGAAGTTGAGCCAAGGAAGCTGCTTAGTCATGTGCTTGACTATCGGTTGACTTGCCCAATATAAATAAAGCGGATAGCTCTATCAAGGACAATCCCTGCGGCAACGGCGCCATGTTTAGATTGGTAGATTTTTCTTTCCGCACTTCCCAAAATTTACACCCTGTTGAAGTCCTAAAACAATTCGATTTCTGCCGATATGTGAGACATACAGGAGGAGAAATGAGGCTCTGGACCGTTCAGCCCCGGGAGGTATATGAACTCGTCACTTCCGCCGGGGTATACCGCTGCGACGGTGCGAAATCGGAACTCGCTGCGGAGTTTGACTTCGAGAAGCCGTACCGCTGGATAGCGGCGCAGATGGCAAAGCGCATGGGGCCGCCGCCGGAGGGGGTCGAATTTCCGGTTTGGGCGTGGCACACGATGAACGGGAAGCACCGGCGGCCGGATATGAGGTGGTCGGAGTTTCGCGACGAAAAAAGGCCCTTTGTGCGGATGGAGGTCGAGATACCCGATAAGGACGTCCTTTTGAGCGACGAGGAGCTTTGGCACTTCGTTCTGAACGACTTGTACCTCTGCAATGCCGCCAACAAGGCCGAGGCTGACGCGGCGAAGGAGACGTTCGACGCTCTCCCCGAGGCCGAACAGGGGGACGTCAAGGAAAAATCCTGGGAGCGCATCTTCTCCGTCTCACCCCCTGTGGACAACGGCTGGATGCGGGCAGGATGCTTCATCCAGGCAACCTTTTGGGAGCTGAGGAAAGAACAGATCGTCAAAGTGTGGCATTACCAATAAATCCGGACGGTCCCCGGGGGTTCCAAAACGATCCCCATAAGAGCTTGTTGACGAAACAATAGAAATGGCAAACAACATAGAAACAGCGGCCACCCAGGGAAAACCGGATGGCCGCTGCTGTTTGCTTTTTACACATTCTCACAAAAGCCGCAGAGATGTAATCTCTGCGGCTTTTGCGCGGTAAAAACCGCTTTTTTGGTCCGAGTGGCGGGATTTGAACCCACGGCCTCGACATCCCAAAAAGCTGTGTAAAATTTCATTGCCTAATAGATACCCCTTTTTGCCCCTTTCCGCTCCGTTTCAGTTACTCTCCGGAACTCTTATCTCCACTGTTTCCACGTGCTCCAAACGCCGTTATGGTCGGTAATGTGGTCAGCGCCCCTTTCCAATAAGGAAAGGGGCGCAAAATTTACAGGGCCTTATCTAAAAGAGGGGATCGGAGACTACTTCGCCAGCTCCTCAAATGCCGCCCGGTGCTCGCGCAAGATCCTTGCGGCCACAAATTCAAACTTCTCATCCTCTGACATTTCAATCTGCGGCTCGGTGTCCAGGTCAATAACGAGCAGCTTCGGGCGGCCGTTTTGGCGAATAATGACACGACCTTGCTCCTTGGCAAGTTTTTCAATTATGGAAAAATCCTGCTTGGCCTCTGCAAGGGTAACGGCTGCGTTGGAAGTTATAGCCACAACATCACCTCCAGTTAATAATAAAAGAGAGCACCAAGAAAAGCCACAATTTATCAAGTAGAAATTTAGAGGGAAGAAAAACTGTCTTAATCAAAAGATGGGAAATATGCGTTGGTAACTCCTTACTCCAAGAAAGGGTCTGACTGCATCGTCAAATTATCCGGTACTAGCGGATAACATATCATGAGTTAATCCCAGCTACTAAAGATAAACGGAAGAAGACTTTCTCTCGCTCTTGGAAAGTGAAACGAACTGTGCTAAAATAATAACATGTCGAAAGTGGGAATCATTAATCTGACATTTGACATTTAACAATACTGAAGGAGCTGAAACATGATGGATACAGCAACACTGAAAGAGGTAAACAATATTGCTTTATCTCAGGAAGACAGTAAAGTATTCGATAAACTCTCAGCAAGTATCCTTTTTGCGGATAAGACAGTAGCTGAATTGGCTGAAGAATATTTGAGTAAGTATCATACCAAAGAACAAGCAGCCAAAAAGCTGATTAACAGCCAGATTCTTATTGTGAGCTCGTCAGGAGGACTTTCTGGTTTTGCAAATTCATTTTCATCAAGTCTCGCGGCATCAGTGGAAAAGTCCCTGCAATTTGCTAATATTTCTACAGCCCTGTTTATCCAGATTCGGATGGTTGCGGCTATAGCTACTATTGGAGGATATGATACTCATGACGATGAGGTAATTGGACAAATATATTCTTGTTTAGTGACTAGTGCAGCATTCGATACGCTAAAACCTCAGGGATCACAAGTTGCATCCAGGCTTTTTGTCAAATTGATTGAAAAAATTCCTTATGACTATATTAAGGCAATAAATCAAAAAATGGGCTTTCGCTTTATTACCAAGAAGGGGAAGCATGGAAAGATTAATCTAATTGATTTTGTTCCTATCATAAGTGCGATTACAGTTGCAGGATTAGATGCACTGTCCTCTAAACTAATTGCAGTGCGGGCATACAATAAATTTATTGAACACGCAAGCGAAACCAAAATTATTGAATCAGATACGGTAATAGATGAGGCAAATCCGTAATTATTCATTACCTTTTCTTCCTTATTGCATCTTTCGACCAATGAATAAGTAGCCTTTGCCAAGCCTCACCCGACTATCATTTTCCGAGCAATCCCACTCTCTCCCCGTTGTTTTCAACAACCCTCTCCCCAAACGTCAGCCTCTGTTGCCTTGGCCTGAGCTGTTCGGTGAATTTGGCGGTGTAGGCCACGAAGATACAGTATACGTAAGGCATACCCAGGTTGGTTTCCAAGAGCGAGTTGACTACCAGTGTCAGAAGCTTGTCGCCCACAGAAGCGAAGCCGGCGCTGCGGATGCCGCCGATGAGGAGGCCGGCCTCCCAACCGAATTGGACAAGGACGCCGATGGTGAGGATCCACGGAATGTTGATCCGCCGGAGCCGGTCCTTTTGCGCCAGATTGTAGATGATGACGCCGAGATAGCCCACGAACAGGATGACCGCCATATACCCGTGGTAGCTGCCTGTGGTGCGCTCAATGACGATGGGCGCGACGCCCCCGGCGAAGGTCTGCGTGATCAACGGCGCGCAGAACCACCAAGAGAGGATCAAGAGCGACCACTCAAAGAGGTGCTTGTCCTTGGAGAGCCACAGCCAGATCCAGGTGAAATTCGTAAACCCATAGCTCATGGACATCCAGAGAAGCACCCAAAAGAGGCTGTGTCCCTCGGAGATGGAGCGCGTGTGGAGGAGGAGATGGAAGATGCCGTAATCCACCAGCATGTAGACCACGCCCATCACGAGGCCCACGAGAACAGTCATGTACTTTTTCTTCCAGAGCAGTATCAGGGTGAACACAATGAGGAACGCCGTGTCCAGCCATATGTATAGGGGCGCGAACTGCCGCCGCGCGATGATCTCGGTCATTCTGTTCTGACTCCCATCAATTGGTTAAAGAGGTCCCGCAGCCCCATCAGGACGAAGCCGAGATGATTCTGCGCTTGGGCTGTCGAGTCGGCCTTGTGCCAATTCTGGGGCAGGACCTTCAGGGTCCCGTCAGGGTTTAAAAGCTGGCTTTTGGAGAGGCCCGCGCCGTAGATGTCATCGAAAGGGCTGGCCTCCACAAGGACCGCGTCCCCTGTGGACAGCAGGGCGTCAACGATTTCAATATCCGATTGGAGCTTGCCGAGGTTCCCGTGCCAGATGATCTCACGGAAGGAGCTGTCCCAAACTGCCTGGTCAAAGCCCGAGACGATTTTGCCCATATCCTTGCATTTTTTCGGGTCGGGCTCGCGCATGATGGCGTCATACATCTTGTAGTCCCCGAAAAGTAGCGCCTTTTCGGACATCATGTACTGCTCGGCGGTGACGTAGCTCCGCCCGTTGACCTGAAACGGCCTATTGCAGTACCATTGGGAAAAGCACTGATTTTCCTTGCCCTCGCCCACCTGCCAAAAGGTTACGAATTTGAGACGTTCACCTCTTGCCACGGCGTCTATCAGCCAATTGATGTTATAGCGGTTATAATATTTCACCTTGTGCGGCGCAATCACGCCCAGGTTGTCCAACGACAAAGCACGATAAATAGCCTCAGAACGTGCGCGGTCCAGGTTATTCATGATTCTCATCTCCCAGCAAAAATTACCTCGCCTAATCTAAAAAAGAGTTCCAGCGATTAAGTCCCATGTTACCTTGCCAGGGCGGGGAAGTCAAGGGATTTTCTCCCTTTTGCCGACAAAATCATTCTCGACTTTCCGGGCCCCCTGCGGTATTGTGTGTTGCCAAGGAGGGGTGAAGATGGACAATCTAATCAACGAACTTTACTATGGCAATATCCGCCCCGTCGAGCAAATGGGCGGCCTCACGGCAGAAGCGGCGGAAATTATGAAGCGGGTGCACGAGAACGAGGATAGACTTGAAGCAAGCCTCAATGAGCAGGAAAAGGAGCTGCTTCACACCATCCAGAATGACCGCCTTGATGTTACCTGCATCATCGAGGAAAAACACTTCCGCGAGGCGTTCATCTTGGGGGCGAGGTTGATGATGGAGATAATGAAGAATGAGAAATAAATTATATATGCCCATTCGTTCCTGAAAAAGGCGGGATTCAATTATCGGCACGCAAAGATCAGAAATTGTTTGCGTTTAGCTATTGCGAGGAGAGACTTCCTATGCTACAATAAACGCATGCAGGAACGTGAAACAGCGTGCGGAAAGTTGGTGCTCGTTTGAACCAAAAGGAGATCGCGCGAAATGTGCTCAAAGGCAACGGCGGAATAGCGAAAACCGCTGACTTTGTCGCGGCGGGGATAAAAAAATATGATGTGGCGGCGCTGTGCAAGGAGGGGGTTCTCGAACGTGTTCGACGTGGGGTGTACCAGTTGCCGGGCGACGACCAGATAACAGAAGAACAGTTGCTCCGCGAGCTGCTGCCGCAGGGAATCGTGTGTGTGGAGTCCGCGCTGTTCCACTACGGATACAGCGATTTTGCGCCCCGCGCCTGGTCTGTTGCCGTACCGAGAACGGCATCCAGGGCAGTCGGAGCTATCGGGGAATTTCCGGTCAGGGCCTATTACATTCAAAAGGAATATTTTTCGATTGGAAAGACCGTTGAGAGCTTCAACGGCGTGATGCTCCCGGTATATGATCGGGAACGCACCGTTTGCGATTGCTTCAAATATCGGACGAAGCTCGATAGTGAGATCTTCAACAAGGCGCTGAATGCCTATGCCGCGGATGACCGAAAAAACCTGGCCAATTTGTCCGTGTACGCGAAAAAAATGAAGCTGTACACAAAAGTGATGAATGTGATGGAGGTGCTGCTGGGTGGCTGATGTTGCCGCGTCCGTGCTGGCGAGGCTCAAAAACAAAGCGAGGGAGAGCGGCAGAAGCTATCAGCTGTGTTTGCAGCTTTTCTGCCAGGAAGAATTTCTGCGCCGGCTGGAAAAATCCAAATACGCGGAAAACCTCGTTCTGAAAGGCGGACTGTTCATCTACGCCCTTACGGACTTTGACAGCCGCGTTACCGTTGACGTTGATTTCTTGCTCAGGGAGATACCGAACACGCCGGAGCAGTTGAAAGCGGTACTGGAAGAAATCATAGCGGCCGAAACCGGCAATGATTTCATAACCTTTGAGATCAAGGACGTGGCCCCCATTGCGGTTGCCAAAAAGTACGCCGGAATCGGCGCGTCGATGATCGCCCGCATCAAAAATACAAGAACGCCGTTCGGCATCGACTTCAGCGTCGGCGACGTGATCGTTCCGAAGCCGAAAAAACGGAAAATCCCGACGCAGCTCGCGGATTTTGAAGCGCCGACGGTGAACACCTATTCCCTGGAAACCCCCGTCGCCGAAAAGCTCGACGCGATCTTGAGCCTGATGGAGTTCTCCAGCCGGATGAAGGATTACTATGACATTTATTATCTGGCACAAAAATTTGATTTCGACGGAGCAAAGCTCACCGAGGCGATTAGAAAAACCTTTGAAAACCGTGGCCGCGCCTTTACGGAAGACCAGTTTGAGCAGGTTATGAATTTTGTCAGTGACGCGGAAATGCAAAATAAATGGAAAGCGTTCTGTCGAAAGATCGACACGAAGACAGATGGTTTCGACACGGTGCTGAGAACGATAAAAGCGTTTTTGACCGAGCCATACAAGGCGGCGGTAGAAAATAATGAATTTGGTGAAGGTTGGGGTGTGTCCGACGGAAAGTGGAATTAAGTATTTGATTTCCGACGAAACGGGAGCTCACGAGGACTCCTTGTGAGCTGTTTATAACGGACATGGAAAGGCTCATAGCAAAAAGAGGTCGGATAAAGCCGGTAACTGTGACGGAGCTGTTTGAGTCCATTTGGCACAGTTCCATGCCAGGGCTTGTTGGCTATCTGACACGCTGGTCATCTTCGACATCTCGGAATCTATCAAAAGTAAAATACTCGACTTAAGATGAAAAATGTGTCGGGTTTACAATGATGTGTGACAAGTAACAAAAAAGGTAGCGAATAGGAAGTACCCGTGTTAAGGTATAGTTGTCGAGACCAAACCGAAAGGCGGGTACACCTATTCGCTATGGATAAGATAACACAAACAGCCCGGTATAGGCAAGCATT
>CANQFV010000060.1 GCA_947599875.1 uncultured Oscillospiraceae bacterium | reverse complement strand
ACGGGTGCCCGTAAGAAAGTTTTGAGGCCAAAATTATAATTACGGCATCTGTCAGGCTGGATTGGGGCAAACAAAAAGCACGAAGTATGGGGAGCAATCCCTGCCCTTCGTGCTTTTTTGGTTATTTGTCTATACCTTTGTCCTTGTCTTGTTGTTTTTTCCATTCCTCAAATTCACGACGATTTTCTTCATGGGAATAAAATTCCTCAATGTCAGGGAGAATTTGTCTGGCAAAACTCTCAATAGCATGTTTTGGCGGAAAGTAATGCTCCATGTTATATTTGCAAAGCGTTTTTTCACTTTCGAGGTCAACTACTACTGTTCCATAGCCATCTAAGACTTTTTGCCGCTCTGTCTCTGACATTTTTTCAAATACCTGCCGCTGAAATTCACTCATTTTTTCCGGCGAAACCGGTTTGGATTTCTTCAAGTCTGTCTCAAGGAATATCACCATAGTTCCTTGCGGATTCTTTTGCTGTTTCATCAGTTTTCACATCCTTCTTCTTCATATTGCGAACGATAAAGAGTGATATAGTCGGTGACAAGGTGCGGATAGCGACAATAAGCATAGCGACACAGCTTTTTGAAAAGCTCCAGAAAACGGACATCCCCACAGAAATCAAGCAACTGATCTAAAAGATGCTCAATATGTTGTTCGTTCGGTTGTGAGCTTTGAATCACAGAATCGACATCATCCCTATAAAGTCGATATACACTGTCGTGGATTTTTTGTACCTTGTCCACGATGTCAGCAAAATTCTTATCTGCTTCGCTCATGCGTTCAGCCTCACGCTTTCAAAAAGATTTATGCTTCCCGCAAACTCTTATAAAGCTCCTCTGTGAAAATCCCCAGCACCTGCTTCTTAACGTCGTCGTTGCTGAGTAGCATGGAGAAGAAATCCTGATTTTGCGAAAGGCCCTCAATCAGCGCGTCGTCAATGTCGTCAAAATAGGAAAACTCAAAATCCTTGACGGTGTTGTTTTTGGCGCTGGTTTTCAGCTTCTCGGACTTCAAAAGGATATCCCTGATCTGGAGCATTGCCTTGACCGCTACATCGTTATCATAGCTCTTTCCCATGCGGCTGTTGATTTCGGCTATGATTTCCGACAGCCGTTCTTCTTTTGCTGGTGTCAGGCCAAAGCTCTCCGCAGTCGGGAGCTTGACGACCGGCTGTGCCACAAGGTCGGATTTGGTATGCTCGTCCGCTTTCTTTTGCACAAAGTTGGTCGCCTTGATTTTGCCATCGAGATTGTACCCGCCGCCGGGATGCTTGATATTGATGTACGCCATCAGGTAGGTCATAAAATTGTATTTCTTGTGCAGTTCCACGTCCTCAAAACAAGAGACTTGAAGCAGGAACTCATAGAACCGAATGAAGTGGCGCATGAGAGCGATGATCTCATGCTGCTTCAAAAGGTCGTATGCCTCTATCATGTTCTTTGAGCGTTTGAAATAGAACGTGAGCTTCTGTTTATCCTTGGCGTCGATCTTTTCCTTGTACAGCAGGGTATTTGCCTTTTCAATGTCGTCCGGGTCAAGGATCGTGTATGCATCTATTTTTGCTTCAAGGTCATAAATCGCCGTGGGCGTTACGGAATTGGACAGCAGCGTGGTGGTGTAATACGGTGCAAAGGCATCCGTAATATCCTCGTAGCTGTTCACAAAATCCAGCACAAAGGTCTTTTTCTCAAAGGGAGGGCAGATACGGTTGAGCCGGGAAAGTGTCTGCACGGCCGACACGCCCTTCAGCTTTTTCAGCACATACATGGCGCAGAGCTTTGGCTGGTCAAAGCCCGTCTGATACTTGTTTGCCACAAGCAAAACCTGATAATCGTCCTTATCAAATTCCTTTGTAAGCCGATCCTCCGGGAAACCGTTCATGGACGCCTCGGTGTACTCCGTATCGTCATCAGGCAGCGTCACCTTGCCGGAAAAGGCCACAAGCGCCTTGATGTCCGTGTATCCCTTTTTCTTTGTGTAATCCTCGAAAGCCTGACGGTACTTGACCGCACCCTGACGGGAGGCGGTGATAACCATCGCTTTTGCCATGCCGCCAAGCTCCGGCATAACGGATGTGCGGAAATGCTCTACGATCACCTCCACCCGCTGGGAGATATTCGTCTCATGCAGCTCCACGAAGCGGGCAATTTGCCGCTTGGCATCAGCCGTTTTGCAGCGCGGGTCTTCTTCAATTTCCTTGTTGATCTGATAGAACGTCTGATAAGTGGTGTAATTCTGGAGCACGTCGAGGATAAAGCCCTCCTCGATTGCCTGCTTCATGGAATACACATGGAAGGCTTCACGCTGTCCCTTTGTGTTCAACCGCCCGAAAAGCTGTATCGTCGTGGGTTTTGGGGTAGCGGTGAATGCGAAAATCGACACATTTGCCTGCTTACCGTTGCGCCGGATCTCGTCGGTAATCATATCCTCTACGTCACCATAATCCTGTTCTCCAGCTCCAAGGGATTGCGTCACAGCGGCCATATCTTTGCCCGCCGTGGAGGAATGGGCCTCGTCGATGATGACGGCAAACCGCTTATTTTTCAGTTCCTTTACGCTGTCCACAATGTAGGGGAACTTCTGTATCGTAGTGGCGATAATTTTCGTGTTGCCGTTCAGGGCAATGGCAAGGTCGGCGGAATTGCACTTGTCGTCCATGACCCGGATAAGCCCCGCCTTGTGCTCCAACCCCAAAATTGCCTTTTGGAGCTGCCGGTCCACCACCACACGGTCCGTGACGATGACCACGTTGTCGAAGATGATCTTGTCCTCCGCGTCGTGGAGCGAGGTCAGCCGATGAGCCAGCCATGCGATAGAATTGGTTTTGCCGGAGCCCGCGCTGTGCTGGATGAGATAATTCTGCGTGGTGCGGTTCTCCCGAACATCCGCCAGAAGTTTGCGGATCACGTCGAGCTGATGATAGCGTGGGAAGATGATATTTTCCGATTTCTTGATTTTGCCGGTTAGCTCGTCCTCTTTTTCCTTTGTCTCAATGAAAACAAACTTTCCGAGTAGGTCGAGAACGGTGTCCTTTTTCAGAATGTCTTCCCACATATAGGAGACGCTGTACTTGTCCGCGAAGGTCGGGTTGCCCGCCCCGGCATTCACGCCCTCCCCGTTGCCCATGTTGAAGGGCAGAAAGAAGGTGGCGTCGCCCGCCAGCTTTGTGGTCATGTAGACCTGCTCCAGATCCATTGCGAAATTCACAAGGCACCCGGCTTTGAACAGGAACAACCGGGTCTTCGGGTCGCGCTCGGTGCGGTACTGGTAGATGGCATCCTGATAGGACTGCCCGGCGGCGTTGCACTTAAGTTCAAAAGACATGATGGCAAGCCCGTTCAGGAAGATCACAAGGTCGATGCGCTCTTTATCGCTCGCCCATACCTCCTCCATAACCGAAAACACGTTCTTTTCGTACTTTGACAGCAGCTCCTTATTAAATGCGGTGGCGGGCTTCGTGTACATCATCTCCAGCTTCATGTTGGAGAGCTCGATGCCGTGCCGCAGAATGTTCAACAGGCTTCCCCTCGCTTTTGTGGCTTCTGCGTTTATGAAGCTGACGAGGGTATCCTCCAGCTTGTCCTTATATATTTTCCGCAGAGCGTCCATCGTCTCCGACTGGGTAGACCACAGGAACTGAAACAACAGCTCCCGATCCATCGCGAAACACCGGTCAAAATTGGCGGTCTCGCGGATGACGTAGTCGTTGTCTTCGGAGAGGCGCTCCATTATGTAATGCTGGTATTCTTTTTCGGATAAAACATTGTTCATCGTATGTCACCAATCCATTCACCGGTTTCTAAGTTCACAAAATTAATCAACTTAATTTCAGAATGGAATCTATCCCCATACTCGCCGCTATAGGTCTGTTTGTCCAGTTTGAAGGAAATGTTATGGAGTTTTCCCGCCTTTGTGCGCTTGATTAATCGATTCTCAAGGAAAAAGGTGATTACGCGTTTGTGTGCATCCATATCATCACAGTTGAGATAAAAACAGCACACTCCTTCTTCCGCGTTGCTATGTTTAGCCTCCACGACTACACCGGTTTCAACCGCTTCCCGGCATATTCTTTCCGCAAAAGCTCTATCATTGAAAAAATACATCCATTTCCCAACTTTGTTATCGTCAAGCTTTTGGGCCAATTCCTCTTCTACGTAATATACCCATGCTATATTAGTTATGGTTTTCATCCGACAGGTACCTCCTTCTTCCCCGTAACATACTCAAAAATGAGCGCTTTTTTGTATTCTTCTATCGTGTTAATTTGTTCGCGCTTTTGACTGATGATTTCGTCAATCTCTGCGCACTTGGCGTTGAGATAATCGGCTATGGCTTGTTGCTCAGGAATAGGCGGATATGGAATATATGTATTGCCAAAATCCGCAAATGCAATATTCTTTCCATCTCTAAGGGTCATGGTATAAGAGTTCATTTTTTCAATGAAGCCGCTCTCTTTGAAAAGATACTTGTAATAACCGTCAGCGATTTCTACCGTAGGATAAAATACCTGATAAGCCGGAGAAACCACACCCTCATACTCTGAATACTCAAAGCCACCTTGAAAACTACGCAGGCTGATGCAATAGTCACCCCTATGAATCGTCTTTAAGAGCATCAGATCTGCCTTTTCGTTGAGCTTAACTGTGTTCATTCCTGAAAGCTCTTCATAATGGGATTGCGGAATAACACCATATTTTTGAGTAGGTGACAAAAGCTGCAATTCTATTAAATTACCCCGCAAATTGCGTTGCTCAAACAGATATTTTCCTTTTTTCATTTCCCACGATGCAGGAATGGTTCCAACCCATTCCTCACCGCTGTCCTTCATCTCCGCATCGGGGTTCAGCCCCTTTGTGACTGCCTCGGTGATGACGGAATGCTTATATTGCTCCAGCGTGTCAATCTGCTCCTGAATGTCGGCGGTCAGCACGTCGATTTTCGCGCACTTGGCGTCGAGGAAGGAGGCGATAATGCGCTGCTCGGGGAGAGGGGGAAGTGGGACTGGCATTTCACATAACAGGTCACGTTGGAGTTCGGTCTGATTAGTAGAGCCTTCAGCCATTTGTGAATTGAAAGTCTCAAAATTGATATAAAAATAATAATATAGAAACTTTGAAATCAAAGCTGAATTAGTTCTTATAATCGTAACATGACCATCCGCAACATATGTTTCGTCTTCATTAAAATAAAAAGTTTTTCCCAATACGCCACCACCTGTGGAGGCTAACAATATGTCTTGCTTTTTCAATAATCCTCTGCTTGTTTCAGCCGGCTTAGATGAAAACCGAATATTTGAAGTATCAAAATATCCTTTGCTGAATGTGGCTTGATTCACAACTGCCGTAATATTATCATCTACATAATCTGGCGATGTGCCTCGCTCACATTTTGTTGTAAGATATTTGAGTTTTTTCAAGTTCCAATTAGTGGGCATTTCTTTTATCCACTCAATCTCGCTGTCTTTCATTTCACGCATAATCTCACCTCACAAACAACGCAACCAGCGCAAGTATCATCGCTATCAATGCTGTAACCGCAGATAAGATAGATAGCAGATAGTTTCTATCTGTCATTTTTTCAATTTCAAATCCCGCAATACGAAATATCCGGCCCATCATAAAAGCAAAAAGCGCATATATAAGCGGTATAAGCGAAAACGCAAATGTTTTTTGCTCAACGGAATAGATGCTGGTTGCAATTAAGCCTATAGTAATCAAGTACAAGAATAGCTTTACCGCCTCAAAAAGCAGTCGCAATGCAGATCGTAAAAGTACAAAAGTGGCCCTATCCCCCTCGACTTCTTCTCGGCTAAGGAACATTATTTTGAAAAAGGGAACTACACTGTTCCGCCATCGATGCAAGATTTTTGTTACGCAATTCTCTTTTAAATATACTTTTTTGCCTAACACTTTTTCCCATTCCTGCTGTTGCTTCTCCCTTAATTGCTTTTGCTCCTTTTCCCGTAGAGCTTCCGCTTCTTTTTGAGCAAGAACAATCGCGTTTGCCAGCTCTTTGTAGTCAAAGGCTTGTCCTTGGGTATTCAATGTTACTGGCACAGTCTTTTTGGCGTATCTTTTCTTTACCATACAGCAGTCCTCACTCAAACAGCCTCGCCACCCGCTCCGATACGGAGATATCCAGCTCCATAAACTTTGCCTTCAGTTCCTCGCTGGGCGTGGGCTGCTGGTATTTGTAGAAATAGCGGGTGAAGGGTATCTCCGCACCGATCTTGACCACCGGCTTTTTCGCGGAGAGGTTTTCCTCAAAGAATGCCTTTGCGTCCGGGATGTGCGGCAGCACCTCACGCGCCATGTAGGCGTCGATGTCCTCCTCAAATTTGACAATCTCGGTGTCCTTCGTCTCCTTGTCGTATATGACCTCGCCCTTGCGGTCACGCTGAATCTCCGCCTGCTTGTCCATCACAGAAAGCCCGTCCGCGATTCTCTCCAATAATTTCTTGTCGGCAGTCGCATGTGCCAGCGCCTTTGTCAAAACCGGCATGAAGGCGGCGGGGGAGTAGAAGATTTCCTCAGATACGGCGGTCTCCAGTGCGGCGACGATGGCGTCATAAACGGGCTTGTTGTTTATGTAACTTTCCAGCTTTTTCTGATCCTTGCCGGTCAACTCCTCTGCGTTTTCAAGCTCGGTGATCTTTGCCTCATCGTAGAGTGCAGACAGGCTCCCCTTGGTGAGCATTGCGGCGATGCGCTCCTGTGTGATGGCGTAGCTGCGCTGGAGGGGCTGCATCACCGTGTATTCGCGGTAGATGAACTCCTCGTTTTTATAAGTTTTGCAGACCTCTGTTTCCTCAAAGTTGGCATAAAGTTTGGTGATAGTGGAACGGTCTTCTGGGGAAATTTCATTTTTCTTATTGCCCAGCGCCTTGCGGAGCTTGTGATAAATCTTGCTGGCGTCGATGAGCTGTATCTTGCCTTTTCGCTCTTGCCGCTTGTTCTTGGACAGCACCCAAATGTAAGTTGCAATACCCGTGTTGTAGAAAAGATCGGTGGGAAGGGCGATGATGGCTTCGATCAAGTCCTGTTCAAGCAGCCAGCGGCGAATTTGGCTCTCGCCTGACGATGTGCCGCCCGTAAACAGCGGACTGCCGTTTTCAATAATGGCGCAGCGGCCAAGGGCGTCGTCCATTTTGTCAATGGCGGATTGCAGGAACAGCATCTGCATATCGCCGGAGCCGGGCAGCCCCGCACCCCAGCGGCCGTCAAAGCCCTTTTTGTATTCTTCATTGACCGCTTCCTCCACGCCCTCGGCGGCGTCCTTGCCGCCCCACGCTGTGCCGAAGGGCGGATTTTCCAAAACGAACCGCATTTTCGTATCTCTGAAACGGTCTGCTTTCATTGTGTCCTGATAGCAGATGTTTTCCGCGTTCTGCCCCTTGATAAGCATTTCTGCAAGGCACATAGCGTAGGATTCCGGGTTGATTTCCTGCCCGAACAGCCGAACATCGGCGGTGGGATTGTACCGCTTGATGAAGTTGTATCCCGTGGAGAGCATACCGCCCGTGCCGCACGCTTGATCCAATATGGTGATAACTTTCCCGTCGTCGAAGATGTCGTCGCAGCCCTCGGCCAGCAGAATGTTGACCATGAGCTTGATGATGTCGCGCCCGGTGTAGTGGTCGCCGGCCTCGGCATTTTCAGAAAACTTGCGAATCAGTTCCTCGAAAATATACCCCATCTTCACGTTGTCGATGGTGCGCGGATCGAGGTCAAGCTCGGAGAACGCCTTGACCACAGAAAGCAGCCGGTTGTTCTTGTCCATCTTGTCAATCTGCTTATAGAAATCAAGGCCCCGTTCGTTGGAGGAAATGATCTCCTGCACGTTTGGAGAGAAACCTTGAATGTAACTTTTGAAATTAGCGGCGAGGTGATCCGAGTCATTCACCAGCTCCGCCAAATCATACCGGCTCGTGTTGTAAAACTGAAAGCCGGAGATTCGATACATCGCCTTTGCGGGGAAAGAAGGGTCTTTTTCATACTGCTCCACCACTGCCTTTTTGGTGGGAGCAAGGGCGCACTCGAAGCGCCGGATGATTGTCATGGGGATGATAACATCTTTGTATTTGTCGCTCTGATACGTCCCCCGCAGCTTGTTTGCGATAGACCAGATGAAGTTTACTTCTGTGGTAACATCGACCGGGGAATCATCCCACATCGCATCAATGATTGTTCTGTCTGCCATTGCTTTTACCTCATTTCTATCATGGTGAAAGACCTTTCCCGATTAGGCAGAAACTGCTGTCATGCGGGAAAACAGGTCAAGTATTTTTCTCGTTGCCGCTGTCAGAGGCGGGGTGTTTGATATACTTCCCGCTCTTGATCCTTGCGTCCTTCGGCTTCGGTTCATCGTCCGGTATTGCCCACGAGTAATCAATCCTGACCGCGCCGGGAACGCGCCCCTCCGCACATAAAATTTGTATGCGCCGGGTTGAAATTCCCCAGCGTTCCGCTGTCTGACGAATGGACAGATACTTCATTATTCTCGCCCCCTGACGACAAATTTCTACTCATATATTGTACTCGATATTGCGAATAAAATCAAGATGGTTTTCGTGTTTTCTCAAAATGTCAGACATATTTTTTCAAGTTGGCTTTGCCGTTACCCGCTATGCGGGAAGCGGCAATTCTTTTTACCTGTCAATCAGCAGAATTGTAAACGACAGTATAGAGTAAGTGCGTGGGTAGCTAAGAGCAAGATTCTACCACGGTGCCAAAATTCGCTTCTGCGCTCATTTTGTCCCGTGGGAATCTTGTTGGGGAGTGCCTTCCCCAAACCCTGCTAAGAGGCTTACGCCGCAAAACTCTTTCCTGCCCACTCCTACTTTTCGGGCAGGATTTTGTCCTTTATGAAGAGAGGACGGGCAAAAATTTCCTCCGGGCGTATCCCCCTCATTTGTCGAGAAAATGTCCGTTGTAAAGTAGAGGGGATGTTCGCCTTTTGAAATTTTTTTCTTTCCGGGTGTTAAAAAGTTGCCTCAAATTGTCCGTTGTAAAGTAGGAGGACTTTTTTGTGAGTGATACCCGGCACCCCGAAGAAAAATGTCAATTGGCTACCGGGAGCAAGATTTTCTTCTGGTGATACCTGCGTTTCGGGCAATTTATGTCCGTTGTAAAGTGAGAGGCTTCTCTGAAAAAAATTTTTCGCTGCGGGTGCCAAGTTTTTGCTCCAAAGTGTCCGTTATAAAGTAGAGGGACACTAATATTTTTTGAGAAGAACCCTTTCAAATGCCGAAAAAATGTCCGTTGTATTGTGAGAAAGATTTTTTTGCAGAGGGACATCTCAAAGATGAAACATTTTTACGAGAAATTGTCCGTTGTAAAGTAGGAGGATTTTCTCAAACCGAGTGGACAAACGCCGAGAAAATGTCCGTTGTATAGTGAAGGGAGGTTTTTCAGACCATGAGAAAACAATACGCCACGCCGCACCGCAGCCGGGTAGTCAAAACCCGCATGACCGAGGAAGAATACGCCGACTTCACCGAGCGGCTTGCGGCTTATGAAATGAGCCAATCCGAGTTTATCCGGCAGGCGATCACCAAGGCCACCGTCCGCCCCATCATCACCGTTTCCCCGGTCAACGACGAACTGCTTGCCGCTGTCGGGAAGCTGACCGCCGAGTACGGGAAGATCGGCGGCAACCTCAACCAGATTGCCCGGTATCT
>CANQFV010000059.1 GCA_947599875.1 uncultured Oscillospiraceae bacterium | reverse complement strand
GGACGGTTCTTTAGTCACACCAGTGTGCGCACTGGTGGTACAAAAGAACCGTCCCCGCTGTCCCACCTCCTCAGAAGGAGGGAAGTTCCTTCGTAAAAGGCGGGACTAAAGAACCGTCCCTCTGTAACGCCGGGTCAAGGCCCCTGGGCACGGAGAAAGGTGTCGTCTCCGGGGAGCCGCCCCCGGCCCCCACCAGTTCAGTCCAAAGGGCGCGATGTACTACCGGGTGGCTTATCGCGCCGATTCGTCCAGAAAACCCCCGGGCAGCACCCCGGGGGTTTCTCCAGTAGGGGGCCCGCAGGCCCCCTAACTGGTCGTTTTTAAAAGGTGGGGTCCAGGGGAGGGAAAATCGAAATCCCTCCCCTGGTCGGTTTCTCCCCTTTGTTACTTTCCCCTCTTTGACGAAATCAAAGAGGGGAAAGTAAATAACCCCGTCCGCCCTACGGGCGGACACCTCATTCCCCCGTCGGGGGAAAATCCCCGTCCCCCTCCGGGAGACTTCTCCACTCCGCCCTTCGGGCGGACACCTTGCTCCCTGCGGGAGTCCCTTCCGCCTTTCAGGCGGAAAATGTTCCCCCGGAGGGTCACTGTATGTTGATCCTTCCCATCAGGTAGGCGCCGGCCGCGCCGCACGCGGCCAAAAGGATATCCACCGCGGACAGGAGCCAGCCCTGGGACAGTCCCGGGAAGATCAACGCCGCCGACACCACCAAAAAGCCCAGCACCGCGTAATAGGCGTAGCCGTGGAACCGGTCAAAGATCCACCGGGCGGCCCGCACCGTGGCGCAGAAGCAGGCGGCGGCGCCGATGCCCACGCAGATCACCGTCACGGCCTGCAATCCGGCAAAGGCGTCCATCATGGGCTTATACCACCCCAGGTACATGAGGATAAAGGAGGTGGACAGCCCCGGGAACACCGTGCCGGCGGAGACCACGGCCCCGGAGGCCAGGGCCTGCCAGGGGGTGAGGCTCTCCAGCTCCACGGCGCTCTGGGAGTCGTTATCCAGAATCAGCAGTATGGCCGCCAGGGCCGCCCCGAAGGCGGTGGCGATGAGATACCGGCGGTTAAAGCCCCCCTCGTTGGCCTCCCGGATAAACCCGGGAAGTCCCCCAGCCACAAGGCCCAAAAACAGCCACAGCACCTGCTCATACCACCGGTCCATCGCGTTTTTCAAAACTACGGCGCCCAGAAGGAACCCGGCCACGGCCCCGATCCCCACGGGCAGAAGGAAGTGAAAGCTCTTTTTCGGCGTTTTGAAGAAGTTGGCCAGCGCCTGGATCATGGGCACATACAGGCCCAGACTCACGGCCATGACGCCCCCCGACACCCCGGGGAGGATCCCGCCGATGCCGATGACCACGCCCACCGCCATCCGGAGCAAAAACGCCCTGGGCGGCAGATGAGCCTCCGGCTTTTCTAAAGATCCACTCATAGAATTCTCCCGTTTTTTGCTGTGCTTTATCTTATGTGTCCCGTTTACCCCGTCTGTCCGCCAAAAAAATTCCCTTTTTTCGACAAGGATGATTATATCACAGTCCGGCGCCATTTCAACCCCCGGGGATTTAAGGTTCTGTTAATTTACTGCCTCAAAAGGCCCGGGGCCCTCCTTATATTCTAACTCCCTTTTCCGGCGCATATACTCACCGTGTAAATGCCGCCCGCGGGCGGGGGAGGAGAGAATCTATGGACAGAGCAAACGATATGGTCAGACTGTGCGGCGTATTGGCGGGAGCGCCGGAGTTCTCCCACGCGGGCCGGGACGGGGACTGGTACACCTTCCCCCTGGCGGTGGAGCGGCTCTCCGGCGCGGAGGACGTGATCAACATCGTCTTAAACCGCCGCGACCTGGACATGCTGGAGACACGTCCCCTCCCCCGGATCCTGGTGACAGGCGAGATCCGCTCCTACAACAACCGCTCCGGCTCCGGGCCGCGGCTGGTCATAACCGTTCTGGCCCGGGAGATCGCCTTCACGGAGGGGGATTTTGAGAATTTCGCCCGGCTGACGGGCACCGTGTGCAAGGCCCCCACCCTGCGGCGCACCCCGATGGGCCGGGAGATCAGCGACCTGATGCTGGCGGTGAACCGCCCCTACGGCAGGTCGGACTACATCCCCTGCATCGCCTGGGGCGCCGTGGCCCGGCGGGCCGCCCAGTGGCCCGTGGGCGCCGTTGTCACCGTCACCGGCCGGCTCCAGTCCAGGGCCTACATCAAAATGGAGGGCGACACCCCCGTGGAGAAGACCGCCTACGAGCTTTCCGCCGTCACGGCGGAGGAATCCGAATAAAATTTTTCCTTTTGCCAAAGATTTGGCCGGCTTGCCCTTGACGTTTGGGCGAATTGCTACTAAAATAGAAATATCTGTACGTCTCCCCCGGGAGACCGTCACAACTACAACTTCAGAAAGGGAGAACCCGCCCATGAGAAAAACAAAGATCGTCTGCACCATCGGCCCCGCCTGCGCCAACGAGGAGACGCTGACCCGGATGTGTCTCGCCGGAATGAATGTGGCGCGTCTCAATTTCTCCCACGGCACCCATGAGAGCCATCAGGCCACCATCGACCTGATCAAAAAGGTTCGGGAGAAGCTGAACCTCCCCATCGCCATTCTCCTGGACACGAAAGGCCCGGAGTATCGCATCCGCACCTTTGAAAACGGCAAGATCACGCTGAACCAGGGAGACGCTTTCACCTTCACCACCCAGGACGTGGTGGGCAACGAGCAGCGCGTCTCCGTCAGCTACGAGGGACTGCCCCGGGAGCTTCAGCCCGGGGACACCATCCTGCTCAACAACGGCCTGATGACCTTCCGGGTCACGGGGACCACAAAGACCGAGGTCCAGACCGAGGTGGTGGAGGGGGGCGTCCTCTCCGACAGGAAGAGTATGGCCTTCCCCGGCAAGGTGTTGAAGCAGGTGTACCTGTCCGAGCAGGACAAGTCGGACATCCTCTTCGGCGTGGCAAACGATGTGGACTTCATCGCCTGCTCCTTCGTCTCCAACGCCCAGAACATCCGGGACATCAAGGCCCTTCTGGCCGAGCATAACGTATCGGGCATCGACCTGATCGCCAAGATCGAGAACCGGGCCGGCGTTGACAATATCGAGGAGATCTGCGCCGAGAGCGACGGCATCATGGTGGCCCGGGGCGACCTGGGCGTGGAGATCCCCTTTGAGGAGCTGCCCGGTATCCAGAAGCACATCATCACCAAGTGCCGCCTCCTGGGCAAGATGGTCATCACCGCCACGGAGATGCTGGAGTCCATGATCGAGAAGCCCCGGCCCACCCGTGCCGAGATCTCCGACGTGGCCAACGCCGTCTACGACGGCACCTCCGCCATTATGCTCTCCGGCGAGACGGCCTCCGGCAAGCACCCGGTGCTGGTGGTGGAGACCATGTCCAAGATCGCCGAGGAGGCGGAGCGCGGCATCGACTTTGACGAGCAGTTCCGCTCCTTCAACTTCAACATCCACAACATGGTGGACGCTATTTCCCACGCCACCTGCGGCATGGCCATCGACGTGGACGCCAAGGTCATCGCCGTCTGCTCCCTCTCCGGCAAGACCGTGCGCATGGTCTCCCGCTTCCGCTGCCCGGTGGATATCCTGGGCGTCACCACGGATGTGAAGTCCTGGCGGAAGCTGGCCCTGAACTGGGGCGTCTGCCCGGCCCTGTCGGAGGAGTATAACTCCACGGATGTCCTGTTCTACATGGCCACGCGCCTGGCGAAGGAGCATTTCGAGCTGGCCCCCGGCGACCGGATCGTCATCACCGGCGGCGCTTCCACCGGCCGCAGCGGCAATACGAACCTGATCAAGATCGAAAACATATAAAAACTGGCTTGAAAGGCCGCAGGGGCAAGCTGGCTTGAAAGGCCACAGTGGCCTTCTGGCGCGGGAGCTTTCCGCGCCTCTCCTGCCCTGACGGTAAGCCCCTGCGGCCTTTCAATGCCAAGGGGACGTGCGAAAGACCCGGCGTGAATTCTGCGGAATTCACGCCGGGTCTTTCTGCTGCCGCGCTGCGCGACCAGTCTGCGGACTGGTCACTTGCGCGGCAAGTGGGATTTTTTGCGAGGCAAAGCCCCGCAAAAAATATTGGAATTGGGGGGGGAGCGGGACGGGGGGCCTTTTGTCTTCTGAGAAGGTGGGACAGCGGGGACGGTTCTTTAGTCACACCAGTGCGCACACTGGTGTGACTAAAGAACCGTCCCCGTGTAACACCGGCTTCCCGGCAACGCGTGACCTATCCTTCCCCTTCCCCGAGTCCAGCCAATTTTTTTTACGAGTTACACATAGTAGGGATTCGGTTTGAACAACAGAACGATAAAATCAATAACCAAGCCGATCCCGAACAAACCGACAGTGAAAAGGTAGAGGATCCCCATGCCGATCTTCCCCTCATAGAACTTATGGGCGCCTATGTAGCCAAGGAAGAGGCACAAAAGTAGGGAGATCCACTTGTTCTTCTCCTTTTTCAGTGCCCCGGCGGAGATGGTGTTTACGTTGGAATTCGTATTGGTGTTGGTAATGACGATGTTCGGCTGGGCCGCCTGCTGCTTTGGCAGCTCCTCCACCATCCTGCCGCAGTGCGTACACATGACGGCATCCATCAGTATGGACTGCCCACAGTATTTGCAAAACTTCTGCGGGACATTCTGCGCCGTCTGCTGGGGAGCGGCGGGCGCTGACACAGTTTGAGTTGACTGCTCGTTATCCATTCATATTCCTCCTTTCGTATGTTACAAAACGTAACATAAATAAAGTAACAAAATGTTACCCTGTTGTCAAGGGGGTAATGTGGTGGAAGGGCTGAAAAAAATCAGAAAAATACGGAATTTAAATCAGCAGAAGGTTGCAATGGATCTGAACATAAGCCGGGAGGCGCTGTCGCACTACGAAAACGGACGGCGCGAGCCGTCCCTTGATATGCTGGTGAAGATGTCGAAATACTATAACGTGTCCATCGATTACCTGATAACCGGGAAGAATTTTGGGGAGTAGGGGGAGGAAAAAGCCTGAGGGAGCCGGTGTGACAAGGGAATACATCTACGGAGGCCGGTGTTACAAGGGGACGGTTCTTTAGTCACACCAGTGTGCGCACTGGTGGTACAAAAGAACCGTCCCCGCTGTCCCACGGAGGTAATCGGCAGGCGGGCCGCCGTGGGCGGCGGCCCCTACGGCAAATTTAAAAGTTTTCCGTCTTAACACAACCGCTCGGTCACCCAACCCACCCGGGCCGATGAGGTCATCGGCCCCTACAGGGGGGCTCTCACAGACAGTACGGGCCGCCGAGGGCGGCCCGTACAGGCTTCCCGATGACGTCGCAGGCTCCGTCTACGCGCTCCCCGGGGGTTTCTCTAGTAGGGGGCCCGCAGGCCCCCTAACTGGTCGTTTTTGAAAGGTGGGGTCCAGGGGAGGGAAAATCGAAATCCCTCCCCTGGTTGTTTTTCTCCTCTTTGTTACTTTCTCCTCTTTTGTCAACACAAAAGAGGAGAAAGTAAAATGCCCCGTCCGCCCTACGGGCGGACATTTTTTATGAGATCGCGGCCCGAATCTGCCGCTTATATTCCAAAAACTCCTGGGTCATGGGGAAATCCGGATCCCGGGGACGGGCGGGGGAGATGACAAACTCCCGCGTCAGGCGTCCGGGGTGTCCGGTGAGCAGGCAGATCCGGTCGGACAGGAGGATGGCCTCGTCGATGTCGTGGGTGATAAACAGGGTGGACAGGCGGATCCGCTCCATAATATCCAGATACCACCGGTGCATGGCGGATCTGGTCAGGGTATCCAGGGCCGAGAACGGCTCGTCCAGCAGGGCCACGTTGTCGGAGAAGAGGTGCGTCCGGAGCAGGGCCGCCCGCTGGCGCATCCCGCCGGACAGCTGGACGGGCCACTTCCGCCCGGTGCCCTCCAGGCCGAACTCCGGCAGTCTCTCCCGCACCTGGCGGCGGGCCTCCTTCTTGGGCACGCCCCGGAGCAGCAGGGGCAGGGCGCAGTTGTCCTCGATGGTGCGGTAGGGCAGGAGCATATCCTTCTGGAGCATATACCCCACATGTCCGGGCCTGCCCGTGATGTCCTCCCCGTCCAGAAGCACCGACCCCTGCCGGGGCGTGAGAAGGCCGGAGATCACGTTGAAGAGCGTGGTCTTGCCGCCCCCGGAGACGCCCAGGACGGACACCAGCTCCCCCTTGCCCAGGGTGAGGTTCACGTCCTCCAAAACGTGGTTGTCCCCGAAGGAGACGGAGACATTTTTTACCTCCAGCATGGTCTTATTCCGGCAGGTAATCGTTGGTGAAGCCGGCGTTCTCCGGCAGGGGCGACTCCACCAGGTCATTTTCGTTCAGCCAGGAATAGAAGGCATTCCACCGGGCCGGGTCAATCCAGCCCCAGGTCTCCACGTCGTCCTTATACCGGGCGGACAGGTACTTCTGGCTCTCCAGCACAAGCTCCCGGTTGGACTGAAGCTCCGGCACGGCCTCCAGCAGGATCTGGGCGGCCTCCTCCGGGTTCTCCACGGCGTATTCATAGCCCCGGCGCACCACGTCCAGGAACTTCCTGGTCTCCTCCGGGTGATCCTCCAGGAACGCGTTGCAGCCGATGATCACGGGGGTGTAGTAGTCGAACACCGGGTCGATGTCGGAAAAGGCGAAGTAGTCGATATCCAGGCCCGCCACCTGGCAGGCCACGCCGGCCCAGCCGTAGAAGATCCAGATGGAGTCCACCTGCTTTGTGGACAGGGCCGTCACCTCGTCGGTGACGTTGGAGGGGATCAGAGTGACCTTGTCAAAATCGCCGCCGTCGGCCTCCACCACCTGGCGGAGAGTGGCCTTTTCAACGGGGCTGTCCCATGTGGCGTAGGTGTGGCCCTCCATCCCGGCGGGGTGATCCATCCCCTCCCCGGCGCGGCTGACGATGCCGGAGGTGTTGTGCTGTACCACCGCTGCCACGGCGGTGATGGGCAGGGGGTCGTCGCCGGTGAGGGACGGGGCCATCGTATCCTGGAAGCTGATGCCGAACTGGGCGCGGTTGGAGGCCACCATCAGCTCCGTGGCGTCCTCGGAGGGCTGTACCACGCTGACCTTCAGGCCGGCCTCCTCAAACCAGCCCTTGGCCAGGGCCACATAGATGCCGGTGTGGTTGGTGTTGGGCGTCCAGTCCAGGGCGAAGACGATCTCCGCCCCGCCGGAGCCGCCTTTCTCCCCGCAGGCGGCCAGCGAGACGGTGAGAAGAAGGGCGAGAGTGAGAACAAGCAGTTTTTTCATGGTCAAATTACCTCGATTTTTTCAATTTGCGCCGCCGTGCCGGGAGCTTTCACTCCCTGGCCCGGCGATAGGGGGTCATGGCGCGCTCCACAAGGCCAATGAGGGCCATGAGGAGGAGGGATATGACGGAGATCAGGATGATCACCGCGAACATCTTGTCAAAGGCGTAGGCGCTGCGCACCCGGGTCATGTAGACCCCAAGCCCGGAGAAGCCCCCCAGCCACTCGCTGATGACGGCCCCCACCACGGAGTAGGCGGCGGCGATGCGCAGGCCGGAGAAAAACTGGGGCAGGGCGGAGGGGAGCTTGATATACCGGAAGATCTGGAGCTTCCCCGCCCCCATCGAGCGCAGCAGATTGATGGCGTCGGCGTCGGCCTGGGCGAACCCGTCGGTGAGACCCACCGTCAGGGGGAAGAAGGTGGTCAGGACGATCAGCACCACCTTGGGGGTGATCTCGTACCCGAACCACAGCACCAAAAGGGGCGCGATGGCCACCGTGGGGATGGTCTGGGTGATGACCAGGAGGGGATAGAACATCTTCCGCACCACGGGGAAGGCGTCCATCAGCACGGCGAAGACAAATCCCGTCCCCACGCCGATGACCAGGCCCAAAAACGCCTCCTGCAGCGTGACGGCGGAGTTCTCCATCAGCAGGCCGAAATCCCCCACAAAGGCCCTGACCACCTTCACCGGGGAGGGGAGCATGTACCCCGGGACAAGCCCCGTGAGACACACCAGCTCCCACACCAGGACAAGCCCCGCCAGGGCCAGGGCGGCCGGGAGCTTATCCCTGATGGTGCTTAGCCGTCTTTTTTTCAATGGAAAGCACCTCTCCCTCGGGCCGGTAGGTGATCTTCACATACGCCGAGACCTCCGGCGCGCCGGCGCGGATGGCCACATGCTGGCACTCCTTGACGATGTCCATGAGCCGGTCGTAGTCCTCCCCCTCGATGGATGTCTCGCAGGGGCCGACATAGTAGTTCAGACCCGTGGAGCGGATGTAGTCGATGACCTCGTCCACGATGCGGACAAGCTCATCGTCGTTGGGCGCCTTGGGAAGCACCTGGATGGCAACACTTGCTTTCATACGCTAACCTCCAAAAAAATTTTCCGCCCGGACAACGCCGGACGGAAAGAAAAGAGCGCCACTACGGCCCTCATATTTCCCTACGCTGGCATTACCCAGATCAGGTGATAGGTCATGGGAAGTTACCCATATCTCAGCCCTTCGATTCAGGCCCCCTGTTGTGGAAACGATTTTAGCAGATTATTCCCGGCTTGTCAAGCGGCGGCGCAAAATATCCTCCACCTGGGACAGCTGCTCCGGGGTGTTCACCCCGATCAGCTCCTCCCCCATGTCCCGGACGCACACGCCCACCGGATCCCCCTGGTCCCGGAGGAGCCGGGGCAGGTCGGTGAGGTAGTACTCCCCCTGGGCGTTGTCGGCCCTGAGGGCGGACAGGGCCGGGGCCATCTTCTCCGCGTTGACCACATAGATCCCGGCGTTCAGCTCCCGGCACAGCCGCTCCTCCGGCGTGCAGTCCCGATCCTCCACGATCCGGTCGAAATCCCCGTTCAGATCCCGGAGGACGCGGCCGAAGGGCAGGGGCTGGGCGGAGACGCCGGACAGGACGGTACACGCCGCGCCCCGGGCCTGATGCTCCCGGACAAGGGCGGCATACGTCTCCGCCCGCACCAGGGGCATATCCCCGCAGCAGATGAGGACGTCCCCCCGGTAATCCCCCAGACGGGGCAGGGCGCACATGGCCGCGTGGCCGGTGCCCAGCTGCTCCTCCTGCACGGCGAAGGTGTACCGGGGGTAGGCGGCGGTGATGTACTCCCGCTTGTAGCCCACCACAATGACGGTGTCCTCCGGCCCGGTGGGCAGGGCGTCCAGCACATACCCCAGAAGGGGCTTCCCCAGGGCCGGACGCATGGCCTTGGGCAGATCGATGCCGGCCTGGGCCAGACGCGTGCCCTTCCCGGCGGCCAGTACAATGGATTTAAGCATGATGATCCTCCTCCTTCTCACAGACAAAGGCGTGCCAGCCGTCCTTGGCGGCCCGCCGGATCACGGCAAGCCCCGCGCCCCGCAGCGCCGCCTCCACCTCCGCCTGACGCCCCTCAATGACGCCGGAGCAGATAAAGATCCCGCCCGGGGGCAGAAACTCCGGGACTTTGGGCGCCAAGGAGATGATCACGTCGGCGACGATGTTCATGAGGACAAGGCCGAACCGCTCCCCGGACAGGCGGCGGCTCAAAGCCCTGTCGGACAGCACGTCCCCGGCAAAGACGGTGAGCCTGTCCGGGCCGATGCCGTTAAAGCCGGCGTTCTCCATCACCACCCCGGGGGCCTTGTCGTCGATATCCACGCCCACGGCCCGCCCGGCCCCCAGGAGCAGGGCGGCGATGGCCAGGATCCCGCTGCCGCACCCCAGATCCAGGACGTTCCGCCCCGGGGCGTATTTCTCCGTCTCCGCAAGACACAGCTGCGTTGTGGCGTGGGCGCCGGTGCCGAAGATCAGCCCCGGATCCAGCCGCAGGGGGACGCGGTCTGACTCCGGCGCCTCCAGCCACTGGGGGACGATCAGCAGCCTCTCCCCCACCGGGATGGGCTGGTAGTACGCCCGCCAGTTGTTCTCCCAGTCCTCGTCCCGCACCGGCCGGGAGACGGCCTCCCACTCCGGCAGGCCGGCGAGGACCCGGGCAAGGCCGGAGCGGCCCTCCTGCGTGTTCGCAAAGTAAAACTTCACCCGGCAAACCCCGGACATGGAGCGCATAAACGCCTCGTCCACATAGTCCCAGTATTTTTTGTTGTTTTCCAAAAACTCCCGGACATCCGCCTCGTCCTCCGTGATGAATCCATCCACGCCCAGGGCGGTGAGACGGCCGGTGAGCGTCTCCAGCTGATCGTGGCAGGTGTTGACGGTCACTTCAAGCCAGTTCATATTTCCCTCCGCGTCGTCGGTTTATTTGGGAGCATTATATCACAAACTAAGGGCGATTACAACGAAAGGAGCGGCAAAATGGAAGAAAAGAATGTGGACATCGCGGTGTTGAACTCCGTGTACCGCAACGCCAGGACAGGCGCCCAGTCCATCGGTGACCTGCTCCCCAAGGCGGGGGATCCGGCGTTCATCTCTGACCTGGAGACCCAGAAGCGGGAGTACGAGTCCATCGGCGGCGAGGCGGCCAGCCGGATCGTGGGCCTGGGCGGCGAGCCGGAGAGCGTGGGCGAGATGCAAAAGCTTGGGATGAAGATGGGCGTGGCCATGAACACCATGATGAACGACGAGACGGAGCATCTGGCGGAGCTGATGATCAAGGGCAGCAACATGGGCATCGTCCAGATGACCAAGGTCATCAACGGCCACCGGGACGCAAGCCCCGAGACCCTGGGCCTGGCCCAGAAGCTCATCACCTGCGAACACGACAATATCCAGAGACTGAAAACGTACCTGAAATGAGCTGGCCTGGAAGGCCGCGGGGATATGCTGGCGCGGGAGTTTCCGGCGTATTTCAAAGCCTTCGTGTTTACGCCGCGGCCTTCCGGTGCCAATAGGACGCGTGCGGGAAGGCCCCCCGGAATTCTGCGGAATTCCAGGGGGCCTTTCCTGCTGCCGCGCTGCGCGCACGGCCCGGAGGGCCGCACACTTGCGCGGCAAGAGGGATTTTTTGCGAGGCAAAGCCCCGCAAAAAATATTTAATGGGGGATGACAATGGGGGGCGGGGGCAAGGGCATGTAACAACACACACATATAATAATATGTGAAATGGGGGACGGGAAAAATTTTTTTCAAAAAATCAAAAAAAGGTGTTGACAAACGGGCAAAACGGGGGTATAGT
Organism: uncultured Oscillospiraceae bacterium; assembly: GCA_947599875.1. Lineage (GTDB taxonomy): Bacteria > Bacillota > Clostridia > Oscillospirales > Oscillospiraceae > RUG626. Next base: position 156 of record CANQFV010000059.1, on the reverse strand, counting down.
AAGCAAGCTGCGTCAAGCGGCGGGTACCTGAACGAGAAAATCCTGAAAAAATCGAAAAAAGGTCTTGACAGGACGTCACGTTTGTGGTATTCTAAAAATCCGCTGAGCCTTAAGGGGCTGGCGGAGAATGTACCTTGCGAATTAAACAATGTAAGC
>CANQFV010000058.1 GCA_947599875.1 uncultured Oscillospiraceae bacterium | reverse complement strand
TTCCAAGGACATGTGCCTTGGAAAAAATCCCTCTTGCCGCGCAAACGTGCGCCCTTGGGCGTGCGCTGCAGCGCGGCGGCAGGGAACCGTTTTTGAATTCCGCAGAATTCAAAAACGGTTCCCGCACGCATCCCCTTGCCGGAAAAAGCCCTCCAGGGCTTTTTCCACAGCCTTACGAAAGGAGTCCTCCCATGCCGCAAATCGCTCTACCCGTCCCGGCCTGGGCGGCCCCGGCCGTCACGGGCTTTGCCCGGTACGCCCTGCCGGCGCTGGCGCTGCTCATCCTCCTGCGGTGCGCCGTGTCCATGCTGTCCGGCGGCGTGGAGAAGGAGGTCTGGGGCTGGCTCACCCTGCCCAACGGCGGCCGGTGTGAGCTGACGAACTGGGAAAATATCGTGGGCCGGGCCGGTTCCTCCGACGTGGTGCTGGACTACCGGACGGTCTCCCGCACCCACGCGGCCCTGACCCGGGACCCCGCCGGCCGGTGGACGGTGATTGACCTCCGGTCAAAGGGCGGCACCCTCCTGCGGGGGAAGGAGCTGCGGGAGCCGTCCCTTGTGCGCTCCGGCGACACCCTGACCTTCGGCGGCGTCAACACGGTGTTTGTGGCCTCCACCCTCCGGGATGAGGAGACTCAGGCGGAGCTTCGCCGCCGCCCGGGAACCAGGATCCACCCCGGGGCCACCCTGATCCTGCTCACCGCGTTCATCCTCCTTCTGGGGCTGGAGTACACCCTGAACGCCGGGGCGGAGGTGAGCTTCGCCGTGCCGGCAGTGTTCCTGACCCTGCTCCTTTTGGTGTGGTCGTGCTACGTCATCACCCGCGCCCTGCGGCGGACGGGCTTTGAGGTGGAGACCCTGGCCTTTATGCTCACCGCCGTGGGCTTCGGCGTCTGCGCCGGCTCCGACCCGGACGCCCTGGTGAAGGAGCTGGTTTGCCTGACGGCGGGGCTGGCCCTCTACTTCGCCCTGGGCTGGTATCTCCGGGATCTGGGCCGGGTAAAGGCCCTGCGCGCCCTCATGGGCGCGGCGGGGATCGGCCTTCTGCTGGTGAACCTGCTGACGGCCGGGAGCATCTTCGGCGCGAAAAACTGGCTGTCCGTGGGGGGCATCTCCTTCCAGCCCTCGGAATTTGTAAAGATCTGCTTCATCTTCACCGGCGCCGCCACCCTGGACAGGCTGTACGCCCGCCGGAACCTGGTGGTGTTCGTGTGTTTTGCCGCGGCGTGTGTGATGTGTCTCGCGGCTATGAGCGACTTCGGCACGGCGGCGGTGTTCTTCACCGCCTACATCGTCATCGCCTTTATGCGCTCGGGCAGCTTCGCCACTGTCCTTCTGTCCCTGGCGGGGACGGGCTTCGCCGCGTTTATCGTCATCACCGCCCGGCCCTATGTCCTGGCCCGGTTCGCCACCTGGGGCCACGCCTGGGACGCCCCCCACGACGGGGGCTTCCAGCAGGTGCGGACGATGGCCGCGGCGGCCTCCGGCGGACTTTTCGGCCTGGGCGGGGGCAAGGGCTGGTTCCACCGGGTCTTCGCCGCCGACACGGATATGGTCTTCGGCGTCGTGGCGGAGGAGCTGGGCCTGCTTATGGCAGTCCTCGCCGTGGCGGCGCTGGTGATTATCGCCGTTTTCGCCGTCCGCTCCGCCGGATCGGCCCGCAGCTCCTTCTACGCCATCGCCGCCTGCGCGGCGGTGACGGTGCTGCTGACACAGCTGACGCTGAACGTCTTCGGCTCCGTGGATATCCTGCCCTTTACGGGCGTCACCTTCCCCCTGGTGTCCAAGGGCGGCTCCAGCCTGATGGCCACCTGGGGCCTTCTGGCCTTTGTCAAGGCCGCGGACGCCAGGCAGAACGCCAGCTTCGCCATCCGCCTGAGGCGGCGGCGGGAGCCGCGCCGGAAAAAAGCGGGAGAGGAGGATGAGGACGCATGAAAAAGATCCGCGGCCGCGCCTGGGCGGTGATGGCCCTGGCCGGGGCAGTAGTGCTGCTGATGGGCCTGTTCCTCTACCTCTTCTTCACCCGGGGTGGGAGCTGGGTGAGCTTCCCGGCCAACGGGGACGCCTTCATCTCCGGCCGCCTCCGGGCGGGGAGAGTGACAGACCGGAACGGGGAGACGCTGTACGCCATTGCGGACGGGGAGGGGGCCTACGGCGGCGACGAACTCACCCGCCGCGCCCTTCTCCACACCCTGGGGGACAAAAACGGCAACATCGGCACCGGCGCCCTGTACAAGTACGGGGACCGGATCCTGGGCTGGGATCCGGTGAACGGCGTGTACGACCCACGCGGGGACGGGGGCGAGCTTGTCCTGTCCGCCGACGCCCGGGTGTGCCGGGCGGCCCTCCAGGCCCTGGACGGCCGGAGCGGCGCGGTGTTTTTGATGAACTACGTCACCGGCGAGGTGCTTTGCGCCGTGTCCTCCCCCACATTTGACCCGGAGGATCCGCCAAATCTTGCATGGGACGACACCTCCGGCGTATATTTAAACCGTGCCCTGTCCGTGACCTACCCGCCGGGATCCACCTTCAAGCTCGTCACCCTGGCGGCGGCGGTGGAGCGGATAGACGATATATTCGACCGGGACTTCACCTGCGCCGGCAGCGTGGAGATCGGCGGCGGGACAGTGACCTGCTCCAAGGCCCACGGGAACATGAAGATCGAGGACGCCTTCGCCAACTCCTGCAACTGCGTCTTCGCCGCCCTGGCCGTGGAGCTGGGGGGCGACACCCTCCGGGAGTACGCCGCCCGGTACGGTCTTCTGGACCGCCTGCAGGTGGGCAAGAGCCTCACCGCCGCCGGGCGGTACGACGTGGCCGGGCCGGGGACCCTGGATCTGGGCTGGTCTGGGGCGGGGCAGTACAACGACCTTGTTTGCCCCGCGGCGATGGCGCGCCTGGCCGCCGCCATTGCCAACGGCGGTCTTGCGCCGGAGATGACCGATCTGCGGCGGGACGGGGACGCCCCCCTCACCCGGATCATGGAGGCGGAGACGGCCCGGCTCCTGGGGGAGATGATGGACTACGCCGTGGCCCACACCTACGGGGACAAGAACTTCCCCGGCCTTGACCTGAGGGCCAAATCCGGCACCGCCGAGGTGGGCGCCGACCGGCCCCACGCCTGGTTTGTGGGCTACAACGCCGACCCCCAGGCGCCCTACGCCTTCGCTGTGTGCGTGGAGAACGCCGGTTCCGGCGCCTCCAACGCCGGCCCCGTGGCCCGCGCCATCCTCCAGGCCGCCGCGGGTTGACTCTTGCAAAACGGAAAAAACGCTGTATAATGTACAACAACAGCGGATCGTCAAGAGACGCGAAAGCAGCATTTTCCCGGCGGTGAGCGCCCCTGCCCAAGAAGGCCCCGGGCCTTTTCGACAGGCCGCGGGCACGCCCGCTTCCGGGAGGATCGATCAAAAGAACAGGAGAGGAATTTCTTGATGGATATTGTCTGCCTCGATCTTGAGGGCGTCCTGGTGCCGGAGATCTGGATCGCCTTCTCCCAAAAAACCGGCATCCCGGAGCTGAGCCGCACCACCCGGGACGAGCCGGATTACGCAAAGCTCATGGATTTTCGCATCCGGACGCTGAAGAGCCACGGTCTGGGCCTGCGCCAGATCCAGGAGGTCATCGCCGGCATCAGCCCTATGGAGGGGGCCAGGGAATTTCTGGACACCCTGCGGGAGCGGACGCAGGTGGTGATCCTGTCGGACACCTTCACCCAGTTCGCCGCCCCCCTGATGCGCGCCCTGGGCTGGCCCACCATCTTCTGCAACAGCCTGACCGTTGCCCCCTCCGGGGAGATCACCGGCTTTCGGATGCGGTGTGAAAACTCCAAGCTCACCACAGTGCGGGCGCTCCAGTCCTGCGGCTTTGACACCGTGGCCGCCGGGGACAGCTACAACGACCTGGCCATGATCCGGGCGGGGAAGGCCGGCTTCCTCTTTAAGAGTACGGAGAAGATCAAGGCCGACAACCCGGACATCCCCGCCTTTGAGGAGTACGGCGGCCTTCTGGACGCCATCTTAAGCGCCATCGGGGAGTGATTTTGCCGCATGTCGTTTTTTGAGCTTATTCTCACCGGCGCGGCCCTGAGCATGGACGCCTTCGCCGTGTCCGTGTGCAAGGGCCTGTCCGCCCGGAACCCCCGGGCCTGGGATTCGGTAAAGACCGGCCTCTTCTTCGGGGGCTTCCAGGCGCTGATGCCCCTGCTGGGCTGGCTCCTGGGGAAGCAGTTTGAGAGCTGCATCACCAGGATCGACCACTGGATCGCCTTTATCCTCCTGGCCTTCATCGGCGGGAAGATGATCTGGGAGGCCCTGCGCGGCGGGGAGGAGGGGGATTCCGGCTCCTTCGCCCTCCGGGAGCTGCTGCTCCTGGCCATCGCCACCAGCATCGACGCCCTGGCCGTGGGGATCACCTTCGCCTTCCTCCAGGTGAACATCTGGCTGAGCATCCTGGTCATCGGGGTCATCACCTTCGCCCTCAGCGTGGGCGGCGTGTGGCTGGGCAGCCGCGTGGGGGGAAAATTTCACGAGAAGGCGGAGCTGGCCGGGGGCGCCGTCCTCGTCCTCATCGGCCTGAAGATCCTCCTGGAGCATCTGGGGATCGTGCATTTTTAAGAAATTTGTAACAAACGCCCGGCGAAACGGGCTATAATATCTTTTTAAGAAAACAATCTCAAGCCCGCTTTCGCGGGCTTAACGTATGGAAGGAAGTAAAATTTATGGCAAAAAAGCAGTTCAAGGCCGAGTCCAAGCGTCTTCTGGATCTGATGATCAACTCCATCTACACCCACCGGGAGATCTTCCTCCGGGAGATCATCTCCAACGCCTCCGACGCCATTGACAAGCTGAGCTATCTGGCCCTGACCGACGACAAGGTGGGCCTGAACCGGGAGGATTTCCGTATCCGCGTGAGCCTGGACAAGGACGCCCGGACTATCACCGTGTCGGACAACGGCATCGGCATGACCAAGGAGGAGATGGAGGAGAACCTGGGCGTCATCGCCCACTCCGGCAGCTTCAAATTCAAGTCCGAGCATGAGACGCCGGAGGACGTGGACATCATCGGCCAGTTCGGCGTGGGCTTCTACAGCGCCTTTATGGTCTCCGACAAGGTGACGGTGATCTCCAAGGCCTACGGGGCGGAGCAGGCGTACATGTGGGAGAGTACCGGCGCGGACGGCTACACCGTCACGGAGTGCCAAAAGGACACCGTGGGCACGGACATCATCATGCACATCAAGCCCGACACCCAGGAGGAGCATTACGGCGAATTTCTGGAGACCTGGCGCATCCGGGAGCTGATCAAGAAATACTCCGACTATGTGCGCTTCCCCATCCGCATGGACATCGAGCATACCGAGTATGTGGAGACGGAGGAGACGGACGAGAACGGGAATAAGAAGACGGAGCCTGTCACCCACGTCCAGGAGGAGACGGTCAACTCTATGGTCCCCATCTGGCAGCGCTCCAAGGCCGACGCCACGGACGAAAAGTGCGTGGCGTTCTATAAGGAGCGCTTCCACGACACCCAGGACCCCGTGGCCGTCATCCGGGTGAACGCGGAGGGCCTCACCTCCTACCGGGCGCTGCTGTTCATCCCCTCCAAGGCCCCCTATGACTTCTACAGCCGCGACTACAAGCCGGGCCTGGCCCTCTACAGCTCCGGCGTGATGATCATGGAGAACTGCGCCGACCTTCTGCCGGAGTGCTTCCGCTTCGTCCGGGGCGTGGTGGACTCCCCCGACCTGTCCCTGAACATCTCCCGGGAGATCCTCCAGCACGACCGGCAGCTGAAGGTCATCGCCGGGAATCTGGAAAACAAGGTGAAGGCGGAGCTTCTCCGGCTCATGACCGCCGACCCCGAGAAGTACGACACCTTCTGGGCCGCCTTCGGCCGCCAGATCAAGTACGGCATCGTGGGGGAGTACGGCATGAAGAAGGAGCTTCTCAAGGATCTGCTGAAGTTCCCCTCCTCCAACTCGGACAAGCTCACGAGCCTGAAGGACTATGTGGGCCGGATGCCGGAGAGCCAGAAATACATCTATTACGCCGCGGCGGACTCCCTGCACACCGCCGCCGGCCTGCCCCAGAACGAGCAGGTGCGGGCCAAGGGCTACGAGCTGCTCTACTTCGTGGAGGATATCGACGAGTTTGTGGCCCAGATGCTCTTCTCCTATGAGGAGAAGGAGATCCGCAGCGTCTCCGCCGGGGATCTCGGCCTGGAGACGGAGGAGGAGCGCCGGGAGCAGGAGGAGACAGCCGGCAGATCCCAGGAGCTTCTGGCGTTTTTGAAGGAGACGCTGAAGGACGACGTGACGGATGTGAAGCTGTCCAACGCCCTGGTCTCCAGCGCCGTGTGCCTCTCCTACGAGGGGGAGATCAGCCTGGAGATGGAGCGGTACTTCCGCCAGATGCCCGGCGACGCCGGGGAGAAGATCAAGGCCCGCCACGTCCTGGAGCTGAACCCGTCCCACCAGGTGTTCGCCGCCCTCACCGCCGCCTTCGGGCAGGATAAGGACAGAGCCGCCAAGATCGCCCGGGTGCTGTGCGACCAGGCAAAGCTCCTGGCCGGCCTGCCGGTGGACGACCTGGCCGCGTACAGCGAGGCAGTATGCACCCTAATCTAATCTGGCGAAAAAGGATTTCGGGTTCTCTGACGAGAACCCGAAATCCTTTTCCTGCCAATTAAGACGCGTGCGGAAAGGCCCCCTGGAATTCTGCGGAATTCCAGGGGGCCTTTCCTGCTGCCGCGCTGCAGCGCACGCCCAAGGGCGCACGTTTGCGCGGCAAGAGGGATTTTTTCCAAGGCACATGTCCTTGGAAAAAATATTTGGATTGGGGGTGCGGGGCGGGGGTTGTCCGGTGTCTGTAAGACCCCCCTGTAGGGGCCGATGACCTCATCGGCCCGGGCGGATTGGGTGACAGAGCGGCTGCGTTAAGATAGAAAACTTTAAAATTTGCCGTAGGGGCCGCCGCCCACGGCGGCCTGTGTCGCTCGGGAGTTGTCCGGTGTCTGTAAGAATCCCCCTGTAGGGGCCGATGACCTCATCGGCCCGGGCGGGTTGGATGACAGAGCGGTCGCGTTAAGACGGAAAACTTTAAAATTTGCCGTAGGGGCCGCCGCCCTCGGCGGCCCGTGTCACGATGATTGAGGGCGGTATAATAAACGGGGAAAGGGCAGCGTCAAGCGCCCCGGGCAGCCGGTGTGACACGGGGACGGTTCCTTAGTCACACCAGTGTGCGCACTGGTGGTACAAAGAAACCGTCCCCGCTGTTCCACCTTCTCAAAAGGCGGGAAGTTCCCCCGTCAAAGGCGGGACTGAGGGACGGTTTTTTGTCACCGGGGCCCCACGCAATCGTGATTGCGTGGGGAGAGGAGGAGCAAAGCCCGCGCCTGAGCCGTCACGCTCGCGTGGCGGCGAGGTTAAGCGGCTTTCGCGACGACGAAAAGAACCGTCCCTCTGTAACGCCGGGTGAAAACCTCCAATCAACGGACAATCCTCTATTCCGTTCTCCCCCAATCAAAATATTTTTTGCGGGGCTTTGCCTCGCAAAAAATCCCTCTTGCCGCGCAAACGTGCGCCCTTGGGCGTGCGCTGCAGCGCGGCAGCAGGGGACATGACCATGAATTCCGCAGAATTCATGGTCATGTCCCCGCACGTTCCCCCTTGGCAGGAAAAGGCGTGAGAGGATTCTCGCCAGAGAATCCTCTCACGCCTTTTTCGCCAGCCTGTCGGACTCCTTAAAAAGCCCCCCTTTACTTCCTGTAAAAAATATGTTATGATGTCCTTACCCTTTTAGAAAGCCGGCGTCTTCATGGATCTGAGGAAACGTACCTGGGCCAGCATCAGCCTGGCCAACATCGCCCACAACTACCGGATCATCCGCTCCCGCCTGCCTGAGGGCTGCAAATTCCTGGGTGTGGTGAAGGCGGACGCCTACGGCCACGGGGCGGTTCGCGTCTCCCGCCTGCTGGAGGAGCTGGGGGCGGACTATCTGGCCGTCTCCTGCCTTGACGAGGCGGTGGAGCTGCGGGACGCCGGGGTGAAGCTCCCCATTTTGATTCTGGGCCACACGCCGGCGGAGTTTGTCTCCGAGCTTATCCGCTTAGATCTGACCCAGACTGTCACCTGTGAGGCCAAGGCCGTGGAATACTCCCGGGAGGCCGGACGCCTGGGGCAGACGCTGCGCATCCACATCAAGGTGGACACCGGCATGTCACGTCTGGGCTTTCTCTGCGCCGGGAGCTACTTTGACCAGGGGGTGGCCAATATCGCCTCCGCCTGCGGGATGCCACACCTGGATCCGGAGGGCATCTACACCCACTTCGCCGTCTCCGACGAGACGGGGGAGGCGGCGGAGCGCTTCACCAGGGGCCAGTTTGACCTGTTCACCCGCGTGACCGGCGCTTTGAGGGAGCGGGGCATCACCTTCCGCCTTCGCCACTGCGCCAACTCCGCGGCGGTGATCCGCTATCCGGAGACGTGCCTGGATATGGTTCGCCCCGGCATCCTGCTGTACGGCTTCGGGGACGGGGGGAGCCTGGGGGTCCGCCCCTGCATGAACCTGATGACCCACGTCTCCACCATCAAATATATCGACACCGGCCTGCCGGTGAGCTACGGCGGCGAATATGTGACAGACCGGCGCACCCGCATGGGCGTCATCCCCATCGGCTACGCGGACGGGCTGCTCCGGTCCCTCTCCGGCAAATGCTCCTTTATCACGGAGCATGGCCCCGCGCCCCAGCGGGGGCGGATCTGCATGGACATGTGCATGATCGACCTCACCGACCTGCCCGGGGTGGATCTGGAGAGCCTTATCGAGATCTTCGGGGAGCATCAGAGCGCGGAGACCCTGGCGGGGCTGGCCGGGACTATCCCCAACGAGCTTCTATGCTCCGTCAGCAAGCGGGTGCCCCGGGTGTACGCGGAGGATTAGCGCCCTCCGGCACGGCGCTGCCGCCCCCGGCATACGATGGTGTGGGGCGGAAAAACCGTCCGGGTAATTTTTCAGCCTGTCAGGAAAGGCCCGCGGCCTTTTTTGACCAAGGGAACGTGCCGGTAATTTTCTCTGCTTGTTTTCCGGCGCACATGACGCCGGGAGGAGGTCTGAACTCCAGTTTTTGACAAACTGAATTTTTACCGCATTGTATAAATTACTCTGCTTTGTGAAAGAATGATAGAGTCCGGAATCACCGGGCGACTATCAATTCGTCGGAGAGTGAAGATCGTGCTTAGCGGAGTCAAAAGAGGAGATATCTATTACGCCGACCTCAGCCCCGTGGTTGGCTCGGAGCAGGGCGGAATGAGGCCCGTACTTATTGTCCAGAACGATACCGGCAACAAGCACAGCCCCACGGTGATCGCAGCGGCGATCACCTCCCAGGTGGGCAAGGCACGCCTGCCCACCCACATCGCGCTGGAGGGCCATTCCTTCGGCCTGACGCGGGATTCCGTGGTGCTGCTGGAGCAGATACGCACCATTGACAAGCGCCGGCTGCGGGAGCGCATGGGCAGGGTGGACGAGGAGCTTATGACCAAGGTGGACGACGCCATCGCCGTAAGCTTCGGTCTGCACGGATAAGGGGGAGACCCCTGAAAGAGAGAGGAACCGGGGAGGCATCCCTCCCCGGAAATTCCGGAGGACAGGCCGGACCCCCGCCGGGGATCCGACACGGATGAAGGAGGTACATACGATGACAAAAGGAACAAAGACGCTGATCGCCGTGGCCGTTTTGCTGGCTGTGGCCCTGGTCTCGGGGCTTACCGGTATGGCCCTGAACAATTACGGCAGCCAGAACGACCCCCTGGTGACGCTGAGCTATCTCAACGAGACGCTGACTCCCGCCATCCGGGAGGAGGTGGAGCGTGCCGTAAATGAGAAGATCCAGGCCCTCACGGAGGAGTTTAACCGCGTGGCCGCCCAGGGCGGCGGAACGGGCACCCCCGGCACATCCGCCCCGTCGGGCTTTACCGTGCTGACCCTCTCCAAGGGCCAGACCGTCACCTGCGCCGTGGGCGCGGAGATCATGCTGCGCATCGGCTCGGCCCAGTCCGCCGGCCCCGACTCCCCGCGCCTTGTGGACGAGACGGACGGCTCCACTGTGGCCGCGGCGGGCACCGCCCTGACCCCCAACCATTTGTACATGGTGACCATCAAGAATAACGGCGTCAAGGCCACGGCCGACAACACCAAGATCCTGATCTCCGGGGAATACACCGTGAGCTGACGGGCCAGGGTGCAAGTTATAAATCCTCCTATCCGGGCGTATGCTGATATGCCCGGATATTTCTTTTTTGGAGGACAGTTATGGCTGAATCGTTTGTTGTCCGCACACCAGAGGGAGCCGCCGCCGGGACGCTCACCGTGACGGTGAATGGCCCCAGGACCACCTTTTCCTACGAGTCCCGGGAGATAACGCCCCCCTCCCGGCTGGTGCTGGTGGGGGCGGAGGGATACGTCTCCCTGGGTGTCCCCGTCCCGGAGGGGGAGGGGATGTGCCTTCACCGCACCGTGACCCGTATGGCCCTGGGGGGCCTGGACCCCACGGGGGACGTAAGTCCCATCTTGGCGGAGCTTGACCGGGACCCCGCCGGCCTGATCCCCGCCCCGCCCCCTCCCGTGCCGGAGAAAGCCCCGGAGCCGGAGGACAGCGCCCCGGACGAGACCCCGCCTCCGGAGGGTGAAGGAGAGCCGGAACCGGAGCCTCCGGAAAGTCCCCAGGATGCCCCGGAGCCGGAGGGGCAGATCCGGTGGATCCCGGAACCGGAACCGGAGGGGTATTTCACCGATCCCCTCCTGCGGGACGCCTGCCGGGACATTTCCGGCGTTTTGGCCAGGCGCGACGGCGCGGACGTGCGCCTGGCCTTCCCCTACGATCCCGCCCGGCCCTTCCCCATGATGCCCATCTTCCGCCGGGGCGCCCTGACGGAGATCGGCGGCCGGCAGTATATCGTCTTCCCGGCCCAGACGGAGGGGGAAAAAGTGTGAAGAAAATGAAAAATTTTTGTTGAAACCGCGCATTAGCCCTTTACACCAAAGAATTTTTTGTTATAATTGAGATAGTTTCACGTCCGATGGCAAATCATAAGGAGAGAAGGAGGGAATACGGACATGGAAGATCAGGATTACACAAGGAAGTTTGACGTGGTGGACAAAAAGATAGGCACGCGGGAAATTCTGTCCTCGGTCTACGATTCGCTGAAGCTGAAGGGCTACAACCCCATCAATCAGATCGTCGGCTATATCCTGTCCGAGGATCCCACCTACATCACGAATTACAACAACGCCCGCTCGCTGATCTGCCGCATCGACCGGGACGAGCTGCTCCAGGAGCTGGTGGAGAGCTACCTGGAGAAATAGTCTGGCGAAAAAGGATTGAGGGTTCTCTGACGAGAACCCTCAATCCTTTTTCTGCCAATTAAGACGCGTGCGGAAGGGGTTCCTGAATTCTGCGGAATTCAGGAACCCCTTCCTGCTGCCGCGCTGCGCGACCAGTCTGCGGACTGGTCACTTGCGCGGCAAGAGGGATTTTTTGCGAGGCAAAGCCCCGCAAAAAATATTTGAGATGGGGGGACGAGGGAAGGGAGGTGTCCGTTGTCTGTAAGAGTCCCCCTGTAGGGGCCGATGACCTCATCGGCCCGGGCGGGTTGGGCGACAGATCGGCTGCGTTAAGACGGAAAACTTAAAAATTTGCCGTAGGGGCCGCCGCCCACGGCGGCCCGCGTTGATTGAGCGCCGCAATAACGCCGGGTGGAGGCCTCCAACGTCTACGGGAGGTCGGCGTCCCAAAGGGACGGTTCTTGTGAGTCATCGTCGTCGCGGAAGTCGCGATAGCTCCCCGTCACGCAAGCGTGACGGCTCACTCGCAGACTTCGCTCCGCCTCTCCCCACGCAATCGTGATTGCGTGGGGTCCCCCTGTGCCCCACGAAGAACCGTCCCTGTTGAACCGCCTCCTCAGGTATCGAAGATAGAGCGTTATCATTGCCTCACGGGG
>CANQFV010000057.1 GCA_947599875.1 uncultured Oscillospiraceae bacterium | reverse complement strand
CTCCACTCTGGCATAGGATACAGCACACCAAGTATGTTTTTCTCTCTTTTGGGTGTCCACTAATCTTGACAAGTTTCGTAAAATACCCCGTCCGCCCCGCGGGCGGACACCTTATTCCCCCTCCGGGGGAACGTCTCCTCTCCGCCTTTCAGGCGGACACCCTCCCTGCGGGAGCTTCCTCCGGGCTTTCCCCGGGGCGGGGAAAAATTACACCAGCTCGATTACGCATTTTTCATACGCGTTGACGACCACCGTCTCTCCCACCTGGGTGATCTGGGGGATATCCACGCCGTAATTTTTATGGATATGGCCGTGGATGAAATACCGGGGCTTATACTCCCGGATCAGCTCCGTAAAGCACTCAAAGCCCCTGTGGGACAGGGAGTCAAAGTCGTTGATATGTCTGGCGGGGGCGTGGGTGACGATGATATCCACGCCGCCGGCCTTTTTTAATTTCCGGCCCAGTTTCTTGATCCGCTTGCACATCTGCTTCTCGGTGTACATGTTCAGCCCGTCCCGGTAGCGGTAGGAGCCGCCCAGACCCATGATCCGCACGCCGTCCACGGTGACAAGATCCCCGTCGATGCACTCGCACCCCTCCGGGGGCTGGGCAATCAGCCGGTCGTCGTGGTTGCCCCGGACGTACAGAAGGGGCTTGTTGGCCATCGTCACGAGAAATTCCAGATAGTGGGGGTTCAAATCCCCGCAGGAGAGGATCAGATCAATGCCGTCCAGCTTTCCCGGCGTGTAGTAGTCGTAAAGGGACTTGGCCTCGTCATCGGCAATCGCAAGTATTTTCATGGCTCACTCGGGCTTCTGGGCCTTTTCCACGCCCACGGTCTCCACGGTGGCCTTGCCGGTGGAGCTTAGCTCCTCATACTCCGGGATGCGCCCCTCCACGTTCTCCACCAGGTAGTCCATCGCGATCACGTCCTCCAGGTCGAAGGGACGCCCCTCCTCGCCCACGGTCTGACCGCCCTGGATGTGGATGGAGCCGATAAACGGGTCGATGATCCACCGGGAGATGCCCTCCTTCAAATAGCCCGCCAGACGCTTGACGGAGACGGGCACGGCGTCGGTGAGGGCCACGTCCACGGCCCCGGCGGACATGCCCCAGTAGTAGTTGATGGCCTTGCTGGAGCTTTCGTACTCCGCCTTCAGCGTGCCGTTGAGGATCTGGCGGATGAGGCCCTCGTAATAGACCCCCCAGTTCCAGATGGGGGCCGCCAGGAGCCGCTGGTCGTCCCCGTCCAGGAAGGACAGGCCCAGGGTCTGGCCCGGCTCGTACAGGCGCGCATTGTCCATCGAGGAGATGAGCCGGATGCCGTCCGCCTTCAGCCGCTCCAGCGCCGCCCGCCGGCCGCCTACGCTCGACCACTCCAGGCGCACCACGGCCCGGGGGTTCACCATCCTGGCCCCCAGGGCGAAGGCGTTGATCCCCGCGATCTGGCCGAAGATGGGGTAGTCGCACACATAGCCGATCTTCCCCGTCTCCGCCAAGGCCCCGGCCACGGCGCCGATGATAAACTTGGCCTCATAGATCCGGGCGTAGTAGGTGCGCACATAGCGGTGGGATTTGTTGATGGAGCAGTTCATGATCAGGGTGTCCGGATTGTCCACCGCCGCCCGGAGGCTGGCGTCCAGCAGCACCGGGGAGGTGGTGAAGATCACGTCGCACAGCTCCCGGACGCACTTGTCGATGGCCGCGCCGGGATCCTGAGCCGCGTCCATCACGGCCATCGTCTCCACCCGGTCCCCGAACACCCGCTGGACATACTGCCGGCCCAGCTCGTGGCCGTGAGTCCAGCCGGAGGCCTCCGGCGTCTTGTCGTGGACAAAGCCCACCTTGAGATTCTTCACCGCGGCGGTGCCGGTCAGAACCTTGGTGAGGATGCCGCCCCGGCGCTCCACCGGAACGGGCTTGACCTCGATAGGCTCCTTCTCCTGCTGGAGCTTCAGCTCCTCCCACAGCTTGCCGATGTCCCGCTTCAGCTCCGACGGGGTCTTCTCCCGCAGGGACTCGTAGCCGTAGATCTTCAGATACGCCAGCATGGCGTCGCCGACGGTGGAGGCCAGCTTCCCCCCGCCGCAGCTCTCATACGCCTGGCGGAAATTGGCGTAGACCGTGGAGAAGGCCCGGCGCTCCTCCTCCGTCCAATACTCCTCCGGCTTTCTGCCCATGTATTTCAAGAGCTTGGCATAGCTGCCCTTTTTGGAAAATTCCACGTTGTTCACATGGGTGTACCGGTTGAAATCCACAAACTCGTAGTAGATCTCCACCTCCGGGCCGGAGCCTGGCTCCGGCATGACCCGGATCACGTCGGCCATCACGGACACGGCGCCGAAATACTTCAGCACACTGGCCCGCTTGTTCCCCTCCTCCACATAGTACCGGTTCATGTACTCGTAGACCTTGATGGGGTCCCGGATCCCGTCCTTCAGGTGGCTCTGGCACAGGGCCTCCCACTTCCCGGCAAACTCCGTGCCCTCCGGCAGGATGGGCATGAAGTTCCGGGCGAAGCTGCGGGTGCGGCCCCGGGTCTTCGTCCCCACGATAAATTCCGCCGGGATCTGGCAGATGCCCATCCGGATGCCCAGGTTCACCTGCTCCTCCGGCAGGAAGTCGTCCATCACCGGAAGAACCGGGTTCATGCCCCCGGACACGCAGGCGCGGTATTCCTTCTGACCAAGCTTCAGCGCTTCCCTGTAGTAAAGCTCCGCCATAACGCAACTCCTTTTCTCAAAAAACGGTAAAACCCTGTTGTTATGCTGGACAAACCGGGGAAAATACGGTAAAATCTATGGTATCCCACCGCGAAATAAGCGGGAGGGTCCATCTACAGGTGTATTGTATCTGAAGTTATGCCCAAATGCAACAGTGGAGGTGACAAAAATGCCGGTGTTGAAGCTGCTTTTTTCAGGCATTGTCGGGTATTTGCTGGGGTCCGTCTCGTCGGCCGTGATCATCAGCTACGCCGTGAACCATACAGACATCCGAAACTACGGCAGCGGCAACGCCGGAGCCACCAATATGGCCCGGTTTTTCGGCATGGGCATGGGCGCGGCCACCTTCCTGCTGGACGGGGCGAAAACAGCCCTGTCCATGACCCTGGGGCGCCTTCTGGGCGGCCACGGCGGCTTCCTTATCGCCGGGTTCACCTGCCTTCTGGGCCACTGCTTCCCCCTGTACTTCCACTTCAGGGGGGGCAAGGGCATCTCCGTGGGCGCGGCCATCGGGCTGATGCTGGACTGGCGGATCTTTCTTCTTCTGCTGGTGGTGTTCTTCACCACCTTCGCCCTGACGCGGATCGTCTCCGTTTCCTCCATCATGTGCGCCCTGGCCATCACGCCCCTGGAGGCGCTGGTGGGCATCCGGGATGTGCCCTCCCTGGCCCTGGGCGTGGCCTCCTGCGTCACCGTGCTGATCATGCACCGGGAAAATATCCGGCGGCTTGTCAGGGGAGAGGAGAAAAAGTTCAAGGCCATGCGGCGGAAGAAGTGACGCCCGCCCGCCCGCCGGAGGGGCGGAAAACGGCCCCGGAGGGGCGCTTCCAGACCAAAAAATGAAAAAAACTGTGGAAATTGCCGCAATTGTGTGATATAGTAGTATAGGATGCGCATATGATCCCATCGGCCCTGCCGTTTGATGGGGGCTTTTTTCATATTTTTAGACAGGAGGGATCCGTTTTGACCATCGGAATGGCCATTTTTCTTGGACTTGTCCAGGGAATCAGCGAATTTTTACCCATTTCCAGCTCAGGCCACCTTTCCATTTTCCAGAACCTCTTCAAGCTGGGATACTCCGAGGAGGAGCATATGCTCTTTGACGTGATGCTCCATGTGGGGACGCTGGCCGCCGTGTTTGTCTTCTACTGGAAGGACATCAAGGCAATGGTGAAGGACACCGTGGGCTTTATCTCCGGGAACACGGCGGACGCCGGGGAGGAGGGCCGCCTGAAGCCCTCTGTCCGGATGGTGTTTCTCATCATCCTGGCCACTCTGCCCCTCTTCCTGATCCTCCCCTTTAACGACAGCATCGGCAAGCTGGCCACCAACACGCCGTTTATCTCCTTCGCCCTGATCGTCACGGGCCTTCTCCTCTTTGTGTCCGGCAAGCTCATCGAGGGGCGGAAGAACGAGAAGACCGCCTCGCTGGCGGATGTGCTTGTTGTGGGCGCGGCCCAGGCCATCGCCACCATCCCCGGCCTGTCCCGCTCCGGGACCACCATCACCGTGGGCCTGGCCCGGGGCTTTAAGCGGGAGTTCGCCGTCCGGTTCTCCTTCCTCATGTCCATCCCCGCTATCCTTGGCTCGGCGCTGCTGACGCTGATCAAGGCCTTCTCCCGGGGGATCAACTGGGAGTACGTCCCGGCGTATCTCATCGGCATGGCCGTGGCGGCCGTGGTGGGCTACTTCGCCCTGGTGCTTTTGAAGAAGCTCCTTGTGGTGGGGGACAGCTTTTCCAAGTTCGCCTATTACTGCTGGGGCGCGGGCCTTCTCTCCCTTGTGCTGTCCTTGTTCATCGGCTGACGGTGCGGCCCGTCCCTTTTTCCAGACTGTCTACGAGGTATTAAAGTTTCATGGCTGAACAAAAGAAGAAAAAAACTGCTGCTGCCGGGGGAACCTCCGGCAGCAAGGCTTCAAAGGGCGCAGCGAAAAGGCCGTCCAAGTCCTCCGCCTCCGGGAAGAACGCCCGGGCGGCGGCTGCCAGGGCGCGGGTGGAGGAGAACCGGAGACGCCGCCGCAGAGCCTGGGCGGCGGGGATCCTGCTGTGCCTGGGGGTGTTCACCTTCCTGGGGTATTTCAACTCCGACGGCGTGGTGATCCGCTTCCTCCGGGGGCTGATGACGGGCCTGTTCGGCGGGGGGTTCTACCTCCTGCCGCCTATGCTGATCTTAGCGGCGGCGCTGCTGGCCCTGTTCCCCGGGGAACACCAGGGCGGGCGCGCCTGGGCGGCGGCCTGCGTGCCGCTGCTGGTGTCCGCCTTCTGCCAGCTCTTTTCCCGCACCGGCTATTCCCTGAGCTTTAAGATGTTCGCCTCCCTGTGGGCGGACGGGAAGAACCTGACCGGGGGCGGCGCCCTGGGCGGGGGCATGGCCATTTTGTTTACCTATCTCTTCTCCCAGGCCGGGGCGGCCATTGTCCTGGTGTGCCTGTCGGCCCTGGCGCTGATGAGCATCGCGGGGCTGACCCTCCGGTCGCTCATCGACCTTATCCGCCAGAGCGGGAAGGAGCGGGAGGAGCGGGAATATGAGCGCTATCTGAACGAGCCGGAGCCGGAGCCCGCGCCCCAGCCGGAGAAAAAGCCCCAGCCCCGGACGCAGCCCGCCCCCAAGAGCGTGCGCCGCAGCGCCATCGACATCCCGATGGACGAGACGGCCGCCCCCCAGCGGGAGACGGCGGCGGAGAAGCGGGAGAGTCCGGAGCGGCCGGAGAAACCGGAGAAATCGGAGGAGACGGAGCGGCCGGAGCGGAAGGGGAGCTTTTTCAACAAGAACCCCAACGCCCCCGCGCCGGACACCCTGTTTAAGCGGGATCTGCCCCCCATAGAGCCTGTCCCGGAGCCGGAGATCAAGCCCGCCCCCGCCCCCGTGCCGGTGGAGATCGTCCGCCAGGAGCCGGAGGCCAGGCCCGCCCCCGTCCAGCCGGTGAAGGAGCCGGAGAAGCCGGGGAAGGAGCCGGAGAAGCCGGTGAAGGCCGACACCGCCGGGGAGGCGGAGAAGATCGCCACCCTCATCGAGGAGGGGGCCAAGCGGGATCTGACCGAGGCCATTCAGGTCTACAAGTACCCGCCCCTGAACCTGTTGAAGGAGCCGGTTCGCTCCTCCGGCCGGGACAGCCAGGACGAGCTGACCGCCACAAAGGAGCGGCTGGAGCTGTGTCTCAGATCCTTCGGGGTGAATGTGACGATCTCCAACATCGTCCACGGCCCCAGCATCACCCGGTACGAGATGGAGCTGGAGATCGGCGTCAAGCTCAACAAGATCACAAATCTCGCGGACGACATCGCCCTGGCCCTGGGCGTCACGGGGGTGCGCATCGCCGCCATCCCCAACCGCATCTCCACCGTGGGCATCGAGGTCCCCAATAAGAACGTGTCCACCGTGTACCTCCGGGAGATCATCTCCTCCCCGGAGTTTACAAACGCCAAGTCCAAGCTGACCTTCGCCATCGGCAAGAACATCGCCGGGGAGGTGCAGGTGGGCAATATCTCCAAGCTCCCGCACCTCTTGGTGGCCGGGACCACCGGCTCCGGCAAGTCGGTGTGCTTAAACTCCCTGATCCTCAGCCTCATGTACAAGGCCAGCCCCGAGGAAGTCAAGTTCATCATGATCGACCCCAAGATGGTGGAGTTTAAGATCTACAACGGCATCCCGCACCTGCTGATCCCCGTGGTGACGGAGGCCAAGAAGGCCGCCGGGGCCCTCCAGTGGGCGGTGGTGGAGATGATGAAGCGCTACCGCACCTTCTCCGATGTGGGCGCCCGGGACATCGCCGGGTACAACGAACAGCTGGACCCGGATACCCCCAAGATGCCCCAGATCGTGGTGATCATCGACGAGCTGGCCGACCTTATGATGATCGCCGCCAAGGAGGTGGAGGAGTCCATCTGCCGCGTGGCCCAGATGGGCCGCGCCGCCGGTGTGCATCTGGTGATTGCCACCCAAAGCCCCAGGGCCGACGTGATCACCGGCCTTATGAAGGCCAATATCCCCTCCAGAATCGCCCTGAAGGTGGCCTCCAGCCTGGAGTCCCGGATCATCCTGGACGCCGGAGGCGCGGCGGACAAGTTAGTGGGCAACGGCGACATGCTCTACGCCCCCATCGGGGCCAGCAAGCCCACCCGTATCCAGGGCACCTGGGTGTCCGACGAGGAGCGGGAGGCCGTTATCGAGTATGTGAAGAAGTCCTCCGGCGAGGCCAGCTACTCCGAGGACGTGATCTATGAGATCGAAAAGGCCGTCCAGGACAAGGAAAACGGCGGCAAGAGCGGCCAGCAGCCCCAGGGGGAGGACAAGTTCAAGGACTATGACGAGCTTCTGCCCCAGGCCGCAGATATCATCTTCGAGACGAATCAGGCCAGCGTCAGTATGCTCCAGCGGCGGCTGAAGCTGGGCTACGCCAGGGCGGCGCGGATCGTGGATCAGCTGGAGGAGGTGGGCGTCCTCGGCCCCTTCGAGGGCTCCAAGCCCCGGCAGATCGTGATGACCCGCCAGCAGTGGCAGGAGATGCAGTTTATCAACGGCACCGCCCCCATCGGGGATGCCGCGGCTGCCGGCCCCGGCGCACCGGAGCAAAATATGTTTTCGGCGGAGGATCTCCTGCCGGAGAACCAGGAGTAAACAAGTCCGCCTGGCGAAAAAGGCCAGAGGCCTTTTTCTGCCAAAGGGGAACGTGCGGGAGATCTCTCTGAATTTTGCGAAATTCAGAGAGATTTCCCTGCCGTCACGCTGCGCGCATGGCCCAGAGGGCCATACACTTGCGTGACAAAGGGGATTTTTCCGACGCACATGTCGCCGGAAAAAATATTGAAATTGAGTTTTTTGACAAACTGAAGTCCGCCCGAAGGGCGGACTCCTTTTCTCTCTGGGATCTCTCTGGGGCGTGGGCGCTACAGCGCCCACGCAAGAACCGCCAGGACGGCTAAATACGCGAAATTCATCACCGTGAAGAGGCGGAAATATTCCCCCTTCCTCTCCGGCGCCTTGGCGGTGAGCTGTTTATAGGAGATGAGGCTCGCCATCGAGGCGATGAGCGTGCCCAGGCCGCCGATATTGACCCCCACTAAAAGCTCCCGCCACTCCCGAGTGAAGCCGCCCAGCAGGAGGGCGGCCGGGACGTTGCTGATCACCTGGCTCAGGGCGGCGGACACGGGCAGGACGTGGCCCTCCAGCACGGACAGGACGGCGTTTTTAAAGGGGGCGAACCGCCCCATATTGCCGATGAACACGAAAAAGCACACGAAGGTGAGGAGCAGGCCGTAATCCGCGGACTTGAGAAGCCGCCAGTCCCACACCGCCACGGCGGCCACCACCACCGGCAGCAGGATAAACGGGGACAGGAGCTTTGCCACCGTGAGCAGGCACAGGATAAAGAGCGCCGCCAGGAACACGATGGCCGCCGTCCCCGGCCTGGGGGCATCCCCCTCCAGTTCCACGGACACCGGCGCGGGCTTGACAAAGACAAGGCACGTCCCGGCCAGAAGCGCGGCGGACAGGGCCGCGTAGGGCAGGACGGTGAGGACGAAATCCCCCAGGGAGAGGCCGGACACGGCGTAGATATACAGGTTCTGAGGGTTGCCGATGGGCGTCAGCATACTGCCCAGGTTGGCCGCGGCGGTCATCAGCGCCACGGTGAGGCACATCCCGTCCTCCCGCCCCTCCAGCTCCAGCACCAGCAGGGCCAGGGGGACGAAGGTGATCAGCGCCACGTCGTTGGTGATCAGCATGGAGCCGAAAAAGCACATGGCTGTGAGGGTCAATGTCAGCGTCCGCTGATCCCGGATCCCGGAGGACAGCCGCCGGGCCATCAGGGTGAAGACCCCCAGCTTGCGGAAGCCCGCCACCACCACCATCAGGCAGAACAGGATGATGACGGTGTCATAATTGATATAGCTCACATACTCCCTGTCCGGCGGGACGAGGAAGCAGGAGATCAGCGCCAGCGCCGCCGAGGCGGACAGGACAGGTTCGGTTTTCAAAAAGGTGAGGAGCTTTTTCATGGGCTGCCTTCTCTCTCATGTGTCTCTCTCCGCCCCCGGCGGAAGTCGTCCCAGGTTCTGTCCTGATCCCTTGTGGGGATGCTGAGGAACAGAGCCAGGATCAGGGACGCGGCGGCGAGGCAGAGGATGGCCGGCGGCGAGGATACGTCCACCCCCTGGGCCTGAAGGAGCAGGACGGGGACGGGGTGGAGCAGCAGCGCCGGCAGATAGGCGCAGCCGGACTCCGTGACCGCCGGGATGTACCTGTCCGGCGTCCAGGCCAGGAGGAAGCCGATCCACCCCAGGGCGGCCGCCAGGGCCGAAAGCTGCCCCGGCAGCGGGCCGCCATAGAGCGCCGCGCCGGAAGCGGCGGCGGCCAGGACTCCCCAGAGAAGCCCCAGGGGCCGGGAGGGGACTCCCCCCTTTTGCGCATCATGGGCGAAGAAGCCCCCGGCGAAAAAGGGCAGGAGGGCAAAGTACCGGGCCGCCCCCAAAATATCGGTTTTCCAAAACCCCGCCCCCACGGACAGGGCGGCGCACAGGAGCCACACCGGAAGGCGCAGCCGCCCCCGGACGCGGGCAAGCCCCCTGGCCGTCAGCAGGAGGGCGGCGCTCACCGGCAGATACCAGTTGAGCCGGTAGGGGTGCAGCAGGGACGCCGCCACGCTCCCGGCGGGGAGGAACAGATTCGCCACGGCGTAATACCCCACCTGGGCGGCGGGGTACAGGGCCAGACGGAGGGCGGCCCTCCCCCGCCGCTCCCTGGCCTCCGCGCCGTCTAAAAAGCTCAGCGCCGGCAGGGCGGCGAGGGCCAGGACCCGGCAGGCGGCGGCCATCCCGGGCCCCCTGGCGGTCTCCAAAAACCCCTCAAGGATCACGAGGACGGTAAGGAAAAATCTTAAATTGTGGGATCGAAAGCCGCGCACAGCCCAGTCCCCCCTTTCGCCCCCGACGGGCCGGGATTTTTAGCTCATCAGCCGTGTTTTTCAGCTCCCGCCGGAGGCCGGGGAGAAAAACGGCGTAAAATCAAATGTGCTGTCCGTCTTGACGGCCATTATATCACATTCTGCGGGATTAAACCAGAGGTTACTTGACTTTGACCAGCTTTTTGTTATAATGAATCATAACCGTTGTTTGAAAGGACGACCTATATGGCTGAAAATGAGAGCAGAAACTTTATCGAGGCGGCAATTCAGGAGGACATCGCCCCTGGCGGGAGATTTTACGGCAAGCAGGTACACACCCGCTTCCCTCCGGAGCCTAACGGATATCTGCATATCGGCCACTGCAAGGCGCTGTGCATCGACTTCGGCACGGCGGAGAAATTCGGCGGCATATGCAACCTGCGGATGGACGACACAAACCCTGCCAAGGAGGACACGGAGTATGTGGACGCCATCAAGGAGGACATCCACTGGCTGGGATTTGACTGGGACGACCGGTTTTTCTACGGCTCGGATTATTTTGAAAAGACCTACGAGCTGGCCGTCGGCCTCATTAAGAAGGGCCTGGCCTATGTGTGCGAGCTGACACCGGAGCAGTTTCGGGAGTACCGGGGGGATGTGAACGTCCCCGCCCGCTCCCCCTGGAGGGACAGGCCGGTGGAGGAGTCTTTGGATCTCTTCGAGCGGATGAAAAACGGCGAGTTCCCGGAGGGGAAGTACACTCTGCGGGCCAAGATCGACCTGGCCTCCGGCAACTTCAACATGCGCGACCCGGTTCTCTACCGTATCCGGTATATCCAGCACCACCGCCAGGGCACCAGGTGGTGCGTCTTCCCCATGTACGACTTCGCCCACCCCATCCAGGACGCCCTGGAGGGCATCACCCACTCCCTGTGTTCCCTGGAGTACGAGGATCACCGGCCCCTTTACGACTGGGTCATCAACAACACCGACGTGCCCAACAAGCCCCGGCAGATCGAGTTTGCGCGTCTGGGGATCACCAACACCGTGATGTCCAAGCGCAAGCTGCGCAGGCTGGTGGAGGAGGGGTACGTCTCCGGCTGGGACGACCCCCGGATGCCCACCCTGTGCGGCCTTCGGCGGCGCGGGTACACCCCGGCCTCCATCCGGGCCTTCACGGACAAGATCGGCGTGGCGAAGGTGCCCTCCACCGTGGAGTACGCCTTTTTGGAGTCCTGCCTCCGGGACGATCTGAACGCCCACGCCCCCAGAAGGATGGCCGTCCTGCGCCCGGTGCGTCTCACCGTCACCAACTACCCGGAGGGCCGGATCGAGCAGGTGGAGGTGGAGAACAACCCCAACGACCCGGAGGCCGGCACGAGGCTTGTGAGCTTCTCCCGGAATCTCTGGGTGGAGGCGGAGGACTTTATGGAGGTCCCGGCCCCCAAATTCAAACGCCTCACCCCCGGCGGGCCGGAGTGCCGCCTGAAGGGCGTCTATCTCATCACCTGCACCGGCTGCAAGAAGGACGAGAGTGGCCGCGTCACGGAGATTTTGTGTACCTACGACCCGGATTCCCGGGGCGGCGACCCCGCCGACGGGCGCAAGGTGAAGGGCGCCACCCTCCACTGGGTGGACGCCGACGACTGCGTGGACGCGGAAGTCCGGCTCTACTCCAACCTGTTCTCCGACCCGGAGCCGGACGCGGCGGAGGACTATATCACCTGCCTGGACCCCGACTCCCTGGAGATCGTCACCGGGTGCAAGGTGGAGAAGTCCCTGGCCGACGTGAAGCCCACGGAGTCCTTCCAGTTCCTGCGCCTGGGGTACTTCGCTGCGGATAAGGACACCCGGCCCGGCGCGCCGGTGTTCAACCGCGCCGTGGCCCTGAAGGACAGCTTTAAGAAGTGAGGCGCCTATGAAAAAGCTGAAGCTCAGCGCCCTGTATTGGATCCTGACGGCGGTGTTCGTGGCCGTGACCGTTGTGGCGGTGGTGTTTTTCTTCCGCTCCGGCGGGGAGATGAATACGCTGGCCGTCCTGGCCCCCTGCGCCGCGGCGCTTATCTGCTCCAATCTGGCCGTCAGGGCGAGAAACGAGGGGAAATAAAAAAGCGGGGCGCGCCCTGGGGGACAGGGCGCGCCCGCCAGATAGGAACGAAGGGGCGCACGTCTATACATAGTCTCTCGACCGTGTATCGTTAGCTCGGAAGCTCTCTTTGACAGCAGGAAGCCAACCTCCGAGAGGCTTCGCGGCTTTATCTGCCGGGCAAGTCTGAAAGGGAAATCGGTATTTGACAAAGGAGGGTGATTTTATGAAAAAGACAGCAAAATGGCTTGCAGGTATTTCTATTGTCGTTTTTGTAATAGATTGGGCCATTATGGGATTGAAATTACTTGATAACGATTATCTCATTTCGACAGAAATAATCATAGGACTCTTTTCCCTTGCAGCCTTTTGGGTCTGTATGATCTATATTAAACTCACAAATCGTTGTCCTCACTGCGGAAAGACAACGCTGTCCTTTGGAAAATATTGTCCTTCCTGTGGTAAGGAAATAAACTAACAACTTCAAGTTTCTTGTCCCACCCCTTAAAACGGAATACCGAAAATCAGACAGCCCCTCACCGGCTCCCCGGTGAAAATACCGGCGGTCTTTTTTTTAGCAGATATACTGTTTTGATGGCACCCGCAGTGCCATAAAAAATCCCCGCCCTGTGGGCGAGGATTTTTTATGGCGCAGCGGGTGGGATTCGAACCCACGCGACGTTTCCGTCAAACTGATTTCGAG
>CANQFV010000056.1 GCA_947599875.1 uncultured Oscillospiraceae bacterium | reverse complement strand
TGCTTGCCTATACCGGGCTGTTTGTGTTATCTTATCCATAGCGAATAGGTTACCCGCCTTTCGGTTTGGTCTCGGCAGCTATACCTTAACACGGGTACTTCCTATTCGCTACCTTTTTTATTACTTGTCACACATCATTGTAAACCCGACAAACGGTTCCGCCGGAGATTCCCCTGAGGCCTTGCAATTTCCGCAGGAAATGATATAATAGGCGGTGATTGAGAGCCATTTCAGCTCCAGACGGGAAAGAGGGGAGAGGGCGCTTTGAACATCATCCTTGTGGGAGCCGGAGGTGTGGGCTACACCCTGGCGGACAGCCTCAATTCGGAGGGACATCAGATCACACTTGTGGATACGAATTCCGAGAGGCTCAACTCCGCCCTGGAACACATCGACGTGCAGGGCGTCTCCGGCAACGGCGTGAGTCACGAGGTGCTGGAGGAGGCGGGTGTCCGGTCGGCGGATCTGCTCATCGCCGTCACCGATCAGGACGAGGTGAACATGCTCTCCTGCCTCATGGCCAAAAAGCTCTCCGGCTGTCAGACCATCGCCCGGGTGAGAAATCCCGTCTACTACAGGGAGATCAACCTCATCAAGGAGGAGCTGGGCCTGTCGATGGCCATTAATCCGGAGTACGCCACGGCGGGGGAGATCTTTGACCTGATCCAGATCCCCGGCGCCATGACGGTGGAGTCCTTTGCCAAGGGGCGTGTGAACATCATCCAGATCGTCATCCCCCAAGGCTCCCCGGCGGACAACATCAAGGTCAGCGAGTTCCCGGCCAAGGTCAGCCGGGGCACCCTCATCTGCATTGTGGAGCGCGGAGACACCCGTCGGGTGGAGATCCCCCGAGGCGATACGGTGCTGAGGGCCGGGGACAGCATCTATATCATCACCCCGCCCCAGGAGATGGCCAATCTCTTTAAAAAGCTGGGTTTTCAGGTGAAGCCAAGCCGGGACGTTATGATCATCGGCGGCGGCAGGACTGGGTTCTACCTGGCCGAGCAGCTTCTGGCCGCCGGGAGCCGGGTGAAGATCATTGAGAAGAACCGGGCCGTGTGTGAGGAGCTTTCCGCAAATCTCCCCGGCGCCAGGATCATCAACGGCGATGCCATTGACCGGCAGTTCCTGCTGGAGGAGGGCATCACCGGCGAGGACGTTTTTGTGCCCCTGACGGATATGGACGAGGAGAACATCCTGCTGTCCCTGTACGCCAGGAAGGTCTCCAACGTCCGGCCCATTACGAAGGTCAGCACCTTCGGCTTTACCGAGGTGACGGAGGAGCTGCCCGTGGGCAGCATCATCAACCCCAAGGAGATCACGGCCTACAGCATCCTGCGGTACGTCAGGGCCATGTCCAACTCCTCCGACTCCAGCAACATCGAGTCCCTGTACTATCTGGCGGGGCGGCAGGTGGAGGCGCTGGAATTCCACATCCGGGCCGACAGCGCCGTGACGGACAAGCCCCTGGCGCAGCTGAGACCCCGGATGATCCCCAACCTGCTGATCGGGTGCATCTACCGGGACGGGCGGGTGCTGATCCCCCGGGGCAACGACTGCATCAGACGCGGAGACACGGTGGTGCTTGTTACCACCACCCAGAGGCTCACCTCCATCAACGACATTCTCAGGGCCTGAGGGGGAGCGATATGAACTATTCCGTGATCCGCTGGCTGGTGGGCTGGGTTTTGTGCGTGGAGGCGGCCTTTTTGCTGATCCCGCTGGCGCTGTGCCTGTGCTTTGGGGAGCCTTACGCCGCCGACTACCTGATCGCCATCGCCGTTACGGCTGTGCCTGGCGTTTTGATGGCCTGGCGCCGGCCGAAAAACAACGCTTTTTTTGCCAGGGAGGGCTTTGTGGCCACGACCCTGAGCTGGATCATCATGTCCCTGGCCGGGGCGCTGCCCTTTTTTATCTCCGGCCTCGTGCCAAACTTCATCAACGCCCTGTTTGAGGTGGTCTCCGGCTTTACCACCACCGGCGCGTCCATCCTACCGGATGTGGAGGCGCTGCCCAGATCGCTTCTGTTCTGGCGGAGCTTCACCCACTGGATCGGGGGCATGGGCGTTTTGGTGTTCCTCCTGGCCCTCCTGCCGATGGCGGGGGGACAGAGCATCCTGATCATGCGGGCGGAGTCCCCCGGCCCCAGTGTGGGCAAGCTGGTGCCGCGCCTTCAGAAGACGGCGGTGTATCTCTACGGCATCTATCTGACCATGACGCTGCTGGAGGTGGCGGCCCTCGCCGTGGGGAGACTGGATCTGTTCTCCTCCTTCTGCATCTCCTTCGGCACCGCGGGCACCGGCGGCTTCGGCCTGCTCAACGACTCCTTTGCCAGCTACTCGCCCTATGTGCAGATCGTGGTCACGTTCTTCATGTTCGCCTTCGGCATCAATTTCAACTTCTACTTCCTCCTGCTCATCCGCAAGGCCAAGGCGGCATTTGTGATGGAGGAGGTGCGGGCGTATCTCGTCATCTTCCTGGCAGCCTCCGCTCTGGTGACGGTGAATCTGGCGACCCAGGGGGGGATGGGCGTGGGCAGCGCCCTGCTGCACTCCGCCTTTCAATGCTCCTCCATTATGACCACCACGGGCTTTTCCAGCGTGGACTTTGACCTGTGGCCCACCTTCTCCAAGACCGTACTCATCTGTCTGATGTTCGTGGGGGCCTGCGCCGGGTCCACGGGAGGGGGCATCAAGGTCAGCCGGGTTCTTATGTATTTTAAAAACATCAGCCGGGAGCTGAAGCGGCTCATCCACCCCCGCACCGTCACCGTGGTGCGTCTGGACGGCAAGGCCCTGGACTCCGGGATGGTGGGATCCGTGAACATGTGGCTGCTGTCGTACATCGCGGTGTTTTTCACCTCCATGCTGCTGATCAGCCTTGACAACTTTGACTTCACCACCAACTTTTCCGCCGTGGCGGCGACGCTGAACAACATCGGCCCCGGGCTGAGCCTGGTGGGGCCGTCCAGAAACTTCGGGGATTACTCGGCCTTCTCCAAGCTTGTGCTGATGTTTGACATGCTGGCGGGGCGGCTGGAGATCTTCCCCGTGCTGCTCCTGCTCCGGCCCGCCACCTGGAGAGAGTGAGATAGACAAGGGGGGTAAAGAGTGGACAAGACCCTTGGGATCTATATACACATCCCGTTTTGCGCCGGGAAGTGCGCGTACTGTGACTTCTACTCCCTGGTGGGGAAGGAGGACATGATACCCCGGTATCAAAAGGCGCTGCTGGCCCATATCAAGGAGTCCGGCTCCCAGCTGCAGGGGTATATCATCGACACGGTGTACATCGGCGGCGGCACCCCCAGCTTTTACGGGGCGGGGCGGCTGGCGGAGCTGCTCAACGCCCTGAAAAAGTACGGGCGGGTCATGGTGGACGGGGAGATGACCGTTGAGGTCAACCCGGACAGCATCGACTACCCCGGCCTTGTGAAGCTCCGGCGCGCCGGGTTCAACCGGCTGAGCATCGGCGCCCAGTCGGCCAACGACGGGATCCTCAAATCCATCGGGCGGCTGCACAACTTCGCCAAGGTGGAGGAGACGGTAAACAGCGCCCGCCGGGCCGGGTTTGAGAATATCAACCTGGATCTGATCTACGGCCTGCCCAGCCAGACCCGGGAGGACTGGGCCGACACCCTCACCAAGATGCTGGCGCTGAAGCCGGAGCATTTCTCCTGCTACGGGCTGAAGATCGAGGAGGGGACGGCGCTGTACCCCTTTAAGGACTCCCCCTTCATCCCGGACGACGACCTGCAGGCGGATATGTACCTCTACGCCGTGGAGGCCCTGGGCCGCTACGGCTACAGGCAGTACGAGGTCTCCAACTTCGCCCGCCGGGACCGGGCCTCCCGGCACAATCTGAAATACTGGCAGATGGGGGAGTATATGGGCTTCGGCGCGGCAGCCCACTCCTGCGTGGCGGGGCAGAGGTACTCCTGCGTGGCGGATATGGAGTTGTACGCCGACAATATCCTCTCCGGCCGGAGTGTGGTGGACCACGCGGAGAGCGTCACGGATTTTGAGCGGGCCGGGGAGTATCTGATGCTGGGCCTGCGCACCACCCACGGCATCTCCGAGGAGGAGTATTACCGGATCTTCCCCTGTAAATTCGACATGGCCAGGGAGCTGATGGACTCCTATGTGGAACACAAGTGGATGGTTCACAACGGCGACCGGTGGAGCTTCACCCCCCAGGGCTTTCTGCTCTCCAACGTGCTGATCGGGGAGATCCTGGACGCCCAGACAAAACAGCGCATGAGCATCGTCTCCCCCTGGAAGCAGGGAGAGGATGACGCCTACCAGTTCTCCATGTTCTCCAAGCGCCCCGGGGAGGTACAGCTCTTCCAGGGCATCAGCTGAGGGACTTTGGGGCGGCTATGCAAAATTGTTACAGATTGATAGCCAAAATTTCACTGTTTTGTCATTGATTTTTCCGGAGAAATTGACTATCATAGGATATGGGAAACAGTTTACATAAACTATCTTGCAGAGGGATATAAAATGGCACAGGGAAAAAGAGTGAAAAAAAGGACAAGAAACAACACCGCCGCCACGGCAGCCATCGTTTGCGCCGTGATCCTGGGCACGGCGTTTATCGTGCTGATGGGCATGGGGGCCTATGTGGCCAACAGCGATGAGATCTTCCCCAACGTGAAGGTTGCGGGGATCGACGTGGGCGGCATGACCTACACCGAGGCCCACAGCACGCTGCTCAACTCCGACATCGGCGTTCCCAGCGGGGTGAGGGCCACGGCCGTACTCACCGACCTTGTCTCCGTATCCGTCACCAGCGACGAGGCGGGCCTGACGGCCTCCGTGGGCGACGCGGCGGATATGGCCTTCGCCTACGGGCGGGAGGGGGGCTTCTTCGCCCAGCTGGCCGCGTATCTCAAGTGCCTTACCTCCTCCCACGACGTGTACGCCGAGCGGCAGTTCAACGAGTCCGGCGTCAGGGCCACCATTGCCGAGGCTGCGGGGCGCGTGGAGCATGAGGAGCAGGATTACGAGGTCCAGGTCACGGCCACGGAGATCTTTTTGACGAAGGGCTCCGCCGGGTATCAGGTGGATCAGGAGGGGGTCTTTGCCTTCATCCGGGACACCTTGCTGTCCGGAAAATCCGCCCAGACAGAGGAGTTTTCCGAGGCCGCCGTATCCCAGGGCGCCGGGGCGGATCCGGATTTTGACGCCCTTTATGAGGAGGTCTTCCGGGAGCCTGTGGACGCGGGCTACGACCCGGAGACCCAGGCCGCCATCCCCAGCTCCGACGGCGTCAGCTTTGACAAGGAGGAGCTGAAAAATCTGTACGAACAGGCCTCCCCCGGCCAGACCGTGCGGGTGGAGCTGATCATAACGCCGCCGGAGAAGACCGGCAACCCGGAGGATGAGCTTTTCGGGGATAAGCTGGCGGAGAAGGATACCAGCCTGTCCGGAAGCTCCGGGAACCGCATCACCAACGTGACCCTGGCCGCCGCGGCGGTGGACGGGGTGGTTCTCAACCCCGGGGAGGAGTTTGACTTCAACAAGATCGTGGGTCAGCGCACCACGGCCAGGGGCTACAAGCCCGCCGGGGCCTATGTGGGCGGGAAATCCGTGAACGAGGTGGGCGGCGGCATCTGCCAGGTCAGCTCCACCATCTACTTCTGCGCGCTGAAATCCGATCTGAAGATCACGAAGCGTTCCAACCACCACTTCACCGTGGCGTACCTGCCGCCCAGCCTTGACGCCACCGTCAGCTGGGGCGGGCCGGATTTCCGGTTCGTCAACAGCCGGGACTACCCCATCAAGATCAGGGCGTGGGTGGAGAGCAAGAAGCTGTATGTGGAGATTTGGGGCACCAAGGTGGACGACACCTATGTGGAGCTGGAGTCCCGCACCATCGAGACCATCCCCCTGAAGGTGGAGGAGACGGTGGACGAGACCCTGGCCCCCGGCGAAAGGGTGGTGGATGTGTCCGGACATGACGGGCTCAAGTCCGAGGCCTACAAGCTCACCTACGACGGGGAGGGCAATCTGCTGAAGCGGGAGCTTCTCTCCAAGGATACTTACCACGCCCAGAACCGGGTGGTTCGCGTCGGCCCGGATCCGTCCACTCCCGCCGGCCCCAGCGACA
Organism: uncultured Oscillospiraceae bacterium; assembly: GCA_947599875.1. Taxonomy (GTDB): domain Bacteria; phylum Bacillota; class Clostridia; order Oscillospirales; family Oscillospiraceae; genus RUG626. Next base: position 6,719 of record CANQFV010000056.1, on the reverse strand, counting down.
ACCCGGAGGACAATCCCGGGGACAACCCCGGCGATAATCCCACCCAGAATCCCAGTGACAATCCGGAGCAAAACCCCGGTGATAACCCCACGGACAATCCCACTGATAATCCTTCCGACAACCCAACCGATAACCCGACAGACAATCCTGCCGACAATCCGACGGATAATCCCACGGAGAACCCGGGGGACAACCCGGCGGGCGGGGACGACGATCCCGGCGAGGGGGATATAGGCGGCGGCGATCCCGACGAGGGTTCCGGGGACGGGACACAGGGATAAACACACTGGCGAAAAAGGGTTTCGGGTTCTCTGATGAGAACCCGAAACCCTTTTTCTGCCAAGGGGATGCGTGCGGGGACATGACCATGAATTCTGCGGAATTCATGGTCATGTCCCCTGCTGCCGCGCTGTGCGACCAGTCTGCGGACTGGTCACTTGCGCGGCAAGAGGGATTTTTTCCGACGTACATGCCGCCGGAAAAAATATTGGAATTGGGGGATGCGTCTACGGGGGGGCCGGTGTGACGCGGGGACGGTTCTTTAGTCCCACCTGCGGTGTGACAAAAGAACCGTCCCCGCTGTCCCACCTCCTCAAAGGGACGAAGAAAGAGCGTTTCCATCAACTCAATCTGTACGGGCCGCCGCCCACGGCGGCCCGCGTTGGTTAATTTGCGTTGAATCGGTAATTGGTAGTAATCGGCAGACGGGCCGCCAAGAGAGGCGGCCCCTACAGTCTGCAAGAGCCCCCTGTAGGGGCCGATGACCTCATCGGCCCGGGCGGGTTGGGCGACAGAGCGGTTGCGTTAAGACGGAAAACTTTAAAATTTGCCGTAGGGGCCGCCGCCCACGGCGGCCCGTGTCGCGATGATTGTCACACCGGCTTCCCGGGGGCGCATGTCGCCACCCCTCTCCGTGCCCCACAGGGGACGGTTCTTGTGAACCACCTTCGCTTGCGCTCCGGTGTCCCACAAAAACCGTCCCCGTGAGGCAATGGCAACGCTCTATCTTCGGCGCCTGAGGAGGCGGTTCAACAGGGACGGTTCTTTGTGGGGCACGAATGTGACTCACAAGAACCGTCCCTTTGGGACGCCGGCTTCCCGGCAACGTCGCACCCCCCGACCCGCATCCCCTAATTTAATTCCAATATTTTTTGCGGGGCTTTGCCTCGCAAAAAATCCCTCTTGCCGCGCAAGTGACCAGTCCGCAGACTGGTCGCGCAGCGCGGCAGCAGAACCCCCCGGCGTGAATTCCGCAGAATTCACGCCGGGGGGTTCGCACGTTTCCCCTTGGCATTTGAAGGCCTTAAGGCCTTCAAAGCCAGTCCCTTTTACTTCAGGCCGTTCTCGTAGGCCTCGATCATCTTCTTGAACGTGTGACCCGAACGACTTCGCAGGGCGGTGAGGAACTTATCGCAGCTCTCGCCGGTGAAGATCTGGATCTGAAGCCTGAGCCGGCCCTCCTCCGGGGTGACGTAGATCTTCTGAATATACTGATCCACAAACTCCCTGGTGATCATCCCCTGGGCGGCGTCCCGGCTGGCCTCCTCCAGCACCCGGCGGACGGTGTCCAGGTGCTTTTTCAGCTCCTCCTGGGTGAGACGGCGATCCTCCAGCTCCCGGATCCTGGCCCGGGCGTCCTCCGCCTGTCTGACGCAGACCCGGTTCATCTCCAGAAAATCCCGGTCGGACAGCTCCCCCAGAGCGTTGAAGGTCAGCAGCTTCTCCCGCTTCCGCTCCGCAAGCTCCACCTGGCCGTACAGCTCCCGCAGCTCCCGGGACTCCTCCTGCCCGCCGGCAAGGGTGCGGAACATCTCCATATACGCCTCCACCATCGCCTGGGCGTCCGGCCCCGTCTCCCGGAAGACCTGGGCCAGGATGGGCTTCAGCTCCTCCTCGTAGACGGCGGGGGAGGGACAGGAGCCGGCGCCGTTTTTGATCTTCCCGGAGCAGACCCACTTGGAGTTGACGACACCCGACCTGTCCCGGGACTCCCGCCTGTAGTAGGGCGCGCCGCAGTGGGTACACCAGAGCTTCCCGGTGAGTAGATTTGCGTGGTTGCAGATGCCCTGCCGGTTCTTCACGTCCTCACTGCGGCGGCGGAGAACCCGGTTTGCCTGCTCCCACAGCTCCTCGCTGACGATGGCGGGGACGATCTGCCCCGTCTCGTCCTTGAACATGACCCACTCCTCCGGCGGGAGGAATTTTTGCTTTTTGGTGAACATGTCCACCACCTTCACCTTGTTGCCCACATAGTAGCCCTTGTATTTGGGGTTGGCGATCATGCCGGACATGGTGGAGTGGGCGATGCGCTTCCCGTTCAGGTTCCGGTAGCCCCGCTGCCAGAAGATGTCCTCGATCTGCTTCATGGAGTAGCTGTCCGTGGCGTACAGGCGGAACAGCTCCCGCACCATCGGGGCCTGGGCCTCGTCGATCACAAGCCGCCCCTGATCCTTCCTGTAGCCGAAGATGCGGCTGTTCCCCAGCACCACCTTCTGCCGGATGGCCTGGCGGTGGCCGAATTTCACCCGGGAGGACAGCTTGCGCAGCTCGTCCTGGGCGATGCTGGACATGATGCTCAGACGCAGCTCCGCGTCCTCGTCAAAGGTGTTGATGTTGTCATTTTGAAAAAAGACCCCCACCCCGTCCGACAGAAGCTGGCGGGTGTAGCGGATGGAATCCAGGGTGTTCCTGGCAAAGCGGGAGATCTCCTTGGTGATCACCAGGTCAAATTTCCCCGCCGCCGCGTCCCGGATCATCCGGTTAAAATTCTCCCGGCGCTTGGTGGAGATGCCGGACAGCCCCTCGTCAACATACCCGGGCACAAACTGCCAGGCGGCGTTCCGGCGGATGTAGTCCTCGTAGTAGCCCACCTGATTACCCAGGGAGTTCAGCTGCTCGTCGGACTCCGAGGAGACCCGCGCATAATACGTCACCCGCAGGGGAATGTCGTAGACGGATTTCCGGCTCAGCTCCCGGCGAATATCATGAATGTCCATGCCTGCCTCCCAAAAGGTCATAAAATCCTGTTCTTCTATGATAGTATCACACGGCCGGGGCTTTTTCAACCGTCCGGCCCAGCCAAATTCTGGTCATTTTGACGGCACTACTCCCATCTTTTTATCCAAAAAACTAAAATATTTAAAAAATTTTTTGTGCAGGCTATTGAAATTAGAAAAAACAGGTACTATAATGATTTCAATTACAAAAGTGACCGGGGTATACCCCGGTTCATTCCCACTTGGCAGTGGGAATGAGAAAGCATTGAAAACTTGAAAGCGAGGGGTTCTGCTGTGAAAAAGTTGTTGGCAATTGTGTTGGCGTCACTCATGGTCATTTCCCTGGTGCCGGTGACGGCATCCGCGGACGAGGTGACAAGCGACATCACGATCACTTCCCATGAGGAGCATAGCGGCGCATACAAGGTGGGCGATACCGCGTCTTTTACGGTGACGGTCACCTTTAATAAAGATTTGACGGCCGAGGATCACAGAGGCCAATTAAAGATCCATCTCTATGACAGCACCAGCTTAGCTGCTTTACAGAAGGTTTCCCCTGATATTACGCTTACGGATACCATCAAGTACAAGCTGAAGGGGTACACCGTGGACAAAGGGAAGCTGGGCGCGGTGGTAAGCCAGAGCAATCAGGAGATCCAGTTTAACCCCGCAAGCTCGGAGATGCTGGTGAAGGCGGGCACCCAGGTCACCCTGACCTTCGAGAGCGAAAAGCCGCTCACGGCGGACGATATGGCCAAGCACCGGGGCAACTACATCGTTGTCTTTACCAATAAGGAACAGACGCAAAACGTGGGCGCCTTTGTCCCCACCGGCCGCAGCGTCATTGTGGGCACCCAGGAGAAGGGAAAGCTCACCGTGACCAACACGGTAGAGGATGCCTCCGACGGCCAGGCGGCGGATAAGAATAAGCTCTTCACCTACCGGCTTGAGCTGGACGACAAGTCCGTCAGCGGCGAGAAGAGCGGGGTGAATTTTGCCGCGGGCGTGGCGACCTTTACCCTGAAAAACGGTGATAGAAAGACTTTTGAGGACATCCCCGTCACGGGCTTTACCATCACGGAGAGCGACTACGGCGGATATAACGTCACCTATAAAGCCGGTTCCGTTTCCGGCGAAGGGGCCGAGGCGAAGGGGGAGATCGGGGCTGATTCCACCACCCAGGTCACCTTCACCAACACGAGAATGACAAGTGCTGAACAGGCGGAATACAATGCCCCCACGCTCACATACCATCTGAACCTCCCGGGCGTAACAGAGGATGCAAACAAGCATGTCTTTAAAGACCCGGATTTCATTATCGGGGGCCAGCCGGGGGCGTATACCTATACATATACCATCCGGGAGCTGTACGCCGGGGCGAACGACGCGAACTGCCTGTTTTCGGGAGTTGACAATGCGCTCATTGGGGGACTGACACAGGGAACTTATACACACAACAGAGTAACCTATTATTTCCTGGGCTGGGATACTGTGGAGAATGACGATACCAGCGGGAACAACCTTTCAGATATCGACTTTATCGTCACGGAGTTTAACCACAAGGTGGTCAACGGGAAAACGACCCGCAGCTTTAATGACCCCAACCCCACGCTTGAGATAACAAAGAATACTGACCTCTACGCCGTGTGGTCTGTCAACCCGGGCTTTGCCGGATATTCCCTCTCCAAGCCCAATACGAATTTTAATTTTACCCACGACATGGAGCTTTCCGACATGACCCTGGGCGACAACGGCTATGCCAAGACGGGCGCGTACAAGTATGTGGTTCTGGAAAAGGCCTATCCGAAAAATGAGGGCAAATACGAGCTGACCAAGGACATACCCGTGGCCGATGACGGCTCCACCTTCTTGGGGTGGTTCAACAAAAAGGCCAATGTCGATGACGACCCCAATATTGCCTCCGTGTTGGCGCCGGGGGCGGAAGTCACCTTCGGAGATACCTCAAATATCTATAGTATGGACGCCGTGTGGGGCTCCGTCTCCGGGGTGGAGGACGCGGCCTACATGTACGATAGAAGTGAACACTGCATCGATATCTCCGGTCTGGCCGCGGTAATCACCGGAGGGGCGTATTCAGACACTGAATTAGAGACGTATAACAAGCTTTTCAACACGGACAACGTCAAGTACACCGTAAAAATTGACGATACAACGGTTCTTAATAACGTGTCCCTTGAAGATTTGGAGTCGTCGTCTGCTATCAATAAAAAGGATGTCGGCGTCTACAAGTACGAGATCATTGCCACCCTGATCATTGACGACGCCTCCGCCGGAAAAGCGGCAACGAAGGGCAAGTCTGTCCCCAAATATGAGCGGGAAATCGGCAGATTGACCGCCACCCTGAGCATCATCGGCGGAATCACCGTCAGCAAGACCGTGGTGGGCGGCGATGCGAACCAGGCGTTTAACTTCCGGCTGGATCTGGAAAACACCGACGGGACGTGGGGCTACGTCATCAATGGGGAGACAAAGACTGTATCCGGCACCACCGCTCAAGAGACATTCAGCCTTAAAGACGGCGAGAGCATCATGGTCATTCTCACCCCCGAGACGAAGTACACTGTCACAGAAGCGAAAAATGACGATTACACCGCCGCAGTCACCGGCGCGGCCGGTGTGGAGACCACGGGGGGAATGAAGGCCTCCGGCACGATCGGTGAGGGCGGCAAAAACCTGATTTCTCTGGAGTACACCAACACCCGCAAGACCGGGAGCCTCACCATCAAAAATACCACCAACTTAAACGGCGGGACGTATGGCAGCGACTTTACCTACACGATCACAAGCGCCGGAGCGGCGTTTGAGAGTGAGAAGAATTACGGCGCAGGTGTGTATGTTGACGATCACACCCTCACCGTCACCGTGGCGCAGAATAGCCAGGCGACCGTCACCGGCCTGCCCACGGCGGATTATACCGTGGCCCAGACCGCCCCGGCGGCTGTGCCCCAGTGGACCTGGGGCGATGTCAAGTCCGGCGCCGGGACGCCGGGAGGTACTGCCGACCCCACCACCGGCGTTGGGGCGACGCTTGCGGGCGTCGCCGTGGCGGACAGCCAGACCACCCTGGTTCTCTTTGAAAATGTCCTGACCCGCAAGACCGGCAGCCTCACCATTAAGAAAGAGCTTACCGGGGATGACGTGGTAGGGACGCCGGAGTTCACCTTCACCATCCAGGCCCCGGCGGGCGTGACCTTTGGTAATGCCTCGGCCTACGGCACGGGCGTGACCAAGGACTCCAACGGGAACCTGACCGTCACGGTCAAGGCAAACAACACGGTTACAGTCTCTAACCTTCCCGTGGGCACATACACCGTCATCGAGACGGGGAAGGAAAATTACAGCCTGAGCGGTGTCGCCGGCGGCACCCAGACCACCAACGGCTTCACCGTGACCGTGGGCGACGGCACAACTACTGCCGTCACCGTCACCAACAAATACACTGCCCCCGCGCCCAAGACCGGGAGCCTGCGCATCCTCAAGCGGGTCACCGGCGAGGACGTGAACGTGAGGCAGGACTTCACCTTCCGCATCTACCCCCAGAGCGGCACCCCGATGGCGGAAGGCGCCGTCAGCGGAGCCACGGCGTATGCCGGGTACTATGAGGCGAAGGTTACCTTCGGTCTTGGCAGCAACTCCGTCACCGTGTCGGGCCTGCCCGAGGGGAGCTACCGGGTGGAGGAGCTGACGAGCAATCTGGCCCCC
>CANQFV010000055.1 GCA_947599875.1 uncultured Oscillospiraceae bacterium | reverse complement strand
TTGTGTTGCCTATTTTTACCGCCACTCTTTATTTGAAATTTTTCGCGTTTGTTGTTGACTTTTTATTTGCAGGCTTTTCTATTAATTGTCAATTCTTAAATTTTTCAACAAAATAGCAATATAAGAGAAACTTTTTGGAAACCAACTTGCTGACAGGACAAGCGAAGTATGCGATAATACGTCCAACGCCTCAATCGGAAGGGAGTGAAGCAAATGGCTTACAAGAAAGAAAAAATTCCATAATATAGTCCTGCGTATTCAATATTACTGCGGATATCATCGTTTTCTCCAAGAACAAAATAATGCATTAAGGAAGGAAATTAAAAATGAATACAAATAACGGCAAAAATCAGATTATTGATTCAACAGCAAATTCTTATTCCGATAGGATAACCGGGTTCATTCAGGGTGACGATAATGAACAAGGGTTGCGAAATAACATTTGGGAATCTTATGCAAAAAAGGTCAGAAAAAAGGGATGGAAAAAAGACTGGAAGAGAGTGTGTAAAAGGCAAAAAAAGGAAATCAAGAGACTTGAGCAAAAAAATCAGCAACTAAGGCTTCTTTCCTCTTTATTGTATTATACACTTCAAAATCAAAATACAGGTAACGATTTCACAAATAACACCAAGGCTAAACTACCCGCTCGATTTCAATCAGTGATATCGGTCCTTCCCGCTGCTCTGCCACTGATTAATACAATAATAAAAAAATGGTCTTCAAAGCCCTCGGTCAAATGCCTCCCTCCAAATGTCAAATAATTAATATGTAATTCATTCATCCGTTCATTTGTTGAATCGCCGCTATGCTAACTGCAAAGGAAAATTCCTTTTGAAGATACATAGAGAGAAAATTATACCTGAACGGATGAACGATTGAGTGATGGAGGGATAAGGTGAGCAAAAAAAGATATAGGAAAATAATCAAAAATATCGTAAAAAACATTCAAAACAATTTTGGCTGTCATAATGTGGGCATAACCTTAACTCGTTGGGAGCGTATACCACAGAACAATTGCCTGGTTTTTCATGTTCAGTTATGTCCTGGGACCAAAAGGGATGCACTATTTAAGAGTGCGCCAGATGTTCAAACGACATTGCATTTGCCCCTGTTTCAGCCCTTTGTAGAAAAAGGGGAGATATATATTGCAATTTCCGCGAACCCAAGTCAGAATAGCGAACTACTAAATATGTTTGTGAGTGAACCTTTCAAGAATAGCAACGCGGCTTTCCCTGTGGCGCTTGGATATAACCTGCTTGGAAAAATGATAGTTGATGACCTTCAGCAGATGGGGCACATAATGTATGCCGGAGCAACACGTTCTGGCAAAAGCACCGGGCTGATCTGTTTGATTCTCAGTCTGATTGTAAAACGGCAGCCCAGTGAGGTCAACCTTGTTATTTTCGATATCGGAGCTAACACGTTGGGCTGTTTTGAGGATATTCCCCACCTATCTCATGCTATTGTAAAGGACAACAATACAGCTATCCATGTCATTCGTTCGGTTGTAAATGAAATGAATAGGCGCTGCGATCTTGATCGAAATACTTTAGAAGAGTTGCCTGCGGTTGTTTGTATAATAGACGAGTTCATTTCATTCATTGAAAGCCTTGAAAGTGAATTGCAAGATGAGCTAGAAAAGGGTATATCCAATCTTCTGCGGCGAGGGTTGAAAGCAAAAATCTATATTGTTTTAGCGACCCAAGACCCCAGAAAAAGGTCATTAAAGGTAGATGTCGATAATGTCACCTCAAGAATAGCGTTCAAGGTTGCGAAGTATCAGACTTCGTTGGCAATCATCAATTGTCCAGGTGCAGAAAAGCTGCCTGGTAACGGGGCGATGCTCTATCAACCGCGAGGATATTCTGACCCGATCTACATTCAAGGCGCATATATAACCCCTGATGAGACCAATTATTTGGTAGAGAATGTTAAGGCAGTTGCACAAAACGGAATGAGTGAAAAAAAGTTCATAATACCAGATGAGGTTCCTCTGATGACATCCGCGTTTCTGAATGGAGATACTTGTTTCCCCTCAGTTTGCAAAAACGAAGCAGACCCGTTAATGGCTGAAATTGTGGTGTGGGTACTCAGGCAGGAACATATGTCTGCGGAAAAGATCAAAAGTCAATTTAGAATTGGCAACAGGGCCAATATAATTATGGACAGATTAAATTTCATGGGTATCATCAGTGAAAACATGCAAACCAGCCACGAAAAGTTCTGCCACGATCAACTGAGGATCTTTCGTAAGAAGTAATGGTTTTTCTGCACAGTAACGGGAAGACCATCGAAGATGTTGATTCCGCCATAAAAATGCGGAATTGCAGCATTGAATAGGTTTTCCCACCGCATCACAGATCCGCAAGATTATATATTCTCCTCCCAAGGAGGTAAGAATAAGCACCAAAGCGTTTTAACATAGGATTCTCACAACATTACCAGCAAAGCAGATACATACCAGACCACTTCCAAGACCAACCGCGGCAGGGGGCTGTACCTGCCGGGGCTCGTCGTTTCTCCCTGTACACGAAGCCTTACATAAATATATCATCAGGGCGGGAGTGTGTCAAATGCCCATTTTACGAAAGAAGGCGATTCAAAATGCTGGATACCCAAAAGCGCAATAATGAAGTTCCTATTGAGCAGAAACTTGCCTTGACAAAATATGAGGCTGCCAAATACAGCAACATCGGTATCAACAAGATTGAGGCAATGCTTCGCAAGCCCAACTGTCCGTTTGTCCTGTATGTTGGGCAAAACAAGCGGCTTGTCAAACGTAAGGAATTTGAGGAGTTTATCAGTTCAAGTTTTATGATCTGAACGTAACTTCATTCTTGCCTGACAGGAACCTCTGTGATACAATGGTTGTGTTGCAGGGGTTCCTTCCATTATAGAAAGGAGCTCCGCATGGGAAAAAATATCAAGGGCAAAAAGCTGCCCAAGGGCATTTCACGCAGGAAGGATGATGGAAAGTTTATCGCCGGTTTTGTCAATAAGGCCGGCAAACGGCATCAACGGCGGTTTGATACCATTGTTGAAGCCGACAGATGGCTATATGAAATGCGTCATCAGGACGAGCTCGGTGACGGTATAGACGCTGATGATATAACCGTTGACGAGTGGTTCAATTTCTGGCATACAGAGCTTATCAAGGACCTGGCGGCAAATACCCGTAGGAACTATTCCGAGCGGTATGAGCATAACATCAAGCCTGTTATTGGCAGAATGAAGCTCAAAGATGTGAGGCCCATGCACTGCATCAAGATCCTGAACAACATGTATGACGAATATGCCGGTTCTACGATCTACCAAACGTACATCACATTCGGGACCATCTTCAAGTCCGCCAAGCTGAATGGCAAGATCAAGGCCCATCCACTGGACGGCGTAAAGTTTTCCAAAAGCAAAAAAGCAGTGGATGACCTGAAGGTCCTTACCGTGGAAGAGCAAAGGAAATTCCTTGAGGCCGTGAGGAGGTCGCGCAATTTTTTCAGTACGCTTTTTTGCTGGAGACTGGCCTCAGAACGGGCGAGATGATCGCACTGACCTGGGACGATATCGACTGGGAGAAGCGGACGTTGACGATCCGGAAAACAATGGAGTTCCGCTATAAGCGGCAGCAGTTTTGGGTCGCCGGATCGCCAAAGACGTTGGCGGGCTACCGCACCATTCCGCTGACGGGCAGGGCATACGAGATTTTGAAAGAGGTCTACGCCACAAAGGACACCCGCAGGCAGTCTCCCGAACTGGACACCGTTTTGGAATACGCGGATAAGCGGAAGGATCAGCAGCGCCAAAAGCGCTTCAATATGAAAGACCTCGTTTTTATCAACTTCCGCACGGGTATGCCAAACAAGAACAGCTCCTATGACACCCATTTGTATAAGCTCTGTGATGAGGCAGGAATCAAGCGGTTTAGTATGCACGCCCTTCGCTACACTTATGCCACCCGCGCCATTGAGAGCGGGATGCCGCCCAAGACCTTGCAAAAGCTCCTCGGTCATGCCAGTCTGAAAACGACAATGGACAGATATGTTCATGTGACAGATGACAGCATGGAGGCGGGTATCCGGCTCTTTGAACAGGGACAGCTGAAAAACTTATCTGACGGCGGCATAAAAGCAAAAAATGTGGCGGAAATGTGGCGGGATCCGCTTTGAAGGGCTGAAAACCCTTGAAAATTCAGGAGGTATAGACAAATATGAAATTAGGCATCGTGGGACTTCCCAACGTGGGCAAATCCACCTTATTCAACGCCATCACCAACGCCGGGGCGGACTCGGCCAACTACCCGTTCTGCACCATCGAACCCAACGTGGGCACCGTGGCCGTGCCGGACAAGCGCCTGGACTTTTTGGCGCAGATGTACAACCCCAAAAAGTACACCCCGGCGGTCATCGAGTTTGTGGACATCGCGGGCCTGGTGCGCGGGGCGTCAAAGGGGGAGGGCCTGGGCAACAAGTTCCTGGAGAACATCCGCCGGACTGACGCCATCGTCCATGTGGTGCGGTGCTTTGACGACGACAACGTGATCCATGTGGAGGGGGGTACCGACCCCCTGCGGGACATGGACATTATTGACCTGGAGCTGATCATGGCCGACCTGGAGATGGTCGTCCGGCGCCTGGACAAGGTGCAGAAGGCCGCCAAGGGCGGGGACAAGAAGTTCCGGTACGAGGCGGAGGTATTTGAGGCCCTCCGCGACCACCTGGACGCCGGGAAGCCGGCCAGGAGCTTTGAGACCTCCGGCGACGACGCGGCCCTCATCGCCACCTCTGACCTGCTCACCCTGAAGCCCGTCATCTATGCGGCCAATATGGATGAGACGGGCGTCGCCAGCTTCGCCGAAAACGCCTACTATCAGGCGGTGAAGACCCGCGCCGACGGCGAGGGCGCCCAGGTTCTGCCCATCTGCGCCAAGACGGAGCAGGAGCTGACGGAGCTGGACGAGGCGGAGCGGGCCATGTTCCTGGAGGAGATGGGGCTGGAGGAATCCGGCCTTAACCGGCTCATCAAATGCTCCTACACCCTTCTGGGCCTGATCAGCTTCCTCACCGCCGGGGCGGACGAGTGCCGGGCCTGGACCATCACCAAGGGGACAAAGGCCCCCCAGGCCGCGGGGAAGATCCACTCCGACTTTGAGCGGGGCTTCATCCGGGCGGAGATCGTGGCCTTTGACGACCTGAAGGCCTGCGGCTCCATGAACGCCGCCCGGGAGAAGGGCCTTGTGCGGAGCGAGGGGAAGGACTATGTGATGCGCGACGGGGACGTCACCCTCTTCCGCTTCAACGTGTGATGGAAAAGAAAAAACGCATCGACGCCATTGACGCCGCCCGGGGACTGGCGCTGATTTTGATGGTGATCCACCACTTTTTGATTGACCTGGTGATCCTGTGCGGCGCGCCCTGGTGGATCTTCTCCAACCCCCTGTTCGACCTGCTCCACTACATCTTCGCGGGGCTTTTCATCTTCCTGTCCGGCCTGTGCTGCCGGTTCTCCCACAACAATCTGCGGCGGGGCCTTATCGCCTTCGCCATCGCGATGGGGATGACGGTGGTCACGAGCCTGCCCATCATCGACGACCCGATACGCTTCGGCGTTTTGCACCTGCTGGGCTTCTGCATGATCTTCTTCGCCCTGACGCAAAAGGCCTGGGACGCCATTCCCCGGAGGATCGCCCCCTTTTTCTATGTGGCCATGCTCGTCCTCACCGGGGTGCTGGTGAACAAGACCACCATCCCCCAGGAGCTGGCCCGGTGGATCTTCCCCCTGGGCTGGACGTATAAGGACTTCTACACCGCCGACTGGTTCCCCATTCTGCCCTGGATCTTTGTGTTCCTGCTGGGGACCTGGGCGGGACTCTATGTAGTGGAGCGCCGCCTGCCGGAGAAGTTTTATACCTTCACCTGCCCCGTCCTTCCCCAGATCGGCCGGAAGAGCCTGCTCATCTATGTGATCCATCAGCCCATCCTGTACGCCCTGATCCTGGGCGTACAGTGGCTGGTCAAACACTGAATTCACCTCTGGGTGAGGTTTGCGGAGATCTCGCTCAGCGCCCGGGACGCCTCCATGTCGCAGGCGGAGACGCGGGCCATATCCCCCAGGGCCAGCATCCCCACAAGCCTGCCCCCCTGCGTCACCGGGAGACGGCGAACCTGGCCGGTGGCCATCAGCTCGCCGGCCCGCTTCACATCGTCCCCGGGGTTCACGGTGATGATGCTCCGGGACATGACCTCCCGCACCGGTGTGGTCTCCGGATCCTCTCCCGGGGCGACACAGCGCAGGACGATGTCCCTGTCCGTCACCATCCCCCGGACGCTCCCGTCGGCGGCGCACACCGGCAGGGAGCCGATGTTGTACCGGCTCAGGAGACGTGCAGCCAGGGAGACCGTCTCCTCCGGGGAGACGGACACGGTCTGGGAATTCATCAAATCGGATACTTTCATGGTTTCACCCTCCGTCAAAAGCTTATGGTCATATCTTTTCCATTTGCCAGGGAGGGTATACGCCGGCGCTGGAAAAAACCGGGAGGCGGAGAGATGACGGACGAGGAATATATGCTCCTGGCCCTGGAACTGGCAAAGGAGGCCGCCCTCCACGGCGAGACGCCGGTGGGGGCCGTTGTGGTTGACCCCCAGGGGCGGGTCATCGGCCGGGGCCGCAACCGGGTGGAGGAGCAGGACGCCACCTGCCACGCGGAGATACAGGCCATCCGGGACGCCGCTGAGCGCCTGGGCGCCTGGCGGCTGGAGGGCTGCGCGCTCTATGTGACGATGGAGCCGTGCCCCATGTGCGCGGGGGCCGTCTATAACGCCAGAATGGAGAGGCTGATCTACGGGGCCAGGGACCCCCGGGCCGGCGCCTGCGGCGGGCTGTTCAACCTGTTCATGGAGCCGCTGGACAGAAAAGTGAAAATCTACGGCGGCGTTTTGGAGCCGGCGTGCAAAAAGGTGTTGGCGGAGTTTTTTAAGGGGAGAAGATAACCGCAGCATCTCCGAATCCTGCTGTGAGGGCGGCTGTGGGCAGCCGTCCTTACCCATCCCCCCACCAACTCAGTCCCAAGAGCGCGACGTGCCACCGTGTGGCTCATAACACCGATTCGTCCAAAAACCCCCGGGGGCGAGGGGAAAAAGTAAAAGGCCCTTTCGGGCCTTTCAGTTTGTCAAAAAACTCAATTTCAATATTTTTTCCGGCGACATGTGCGTCGGAAAAAATCCCTCTTGCCGCGCAAGAGTCCAGTCCGCAGACTGGTCGCACAGCGCGGCAGCAGGACAGGGCCACTCGAATTTCGCGCAATTCGAGTGGCCCTGTCCGCACGCGTCTTAATTGGCAGGGAAAGCCCTCCAGGGCTTTCCCGCCAGGCATCCCCAGTGTGAGGCTCGCCTCACGCTGGGGTTTTCACCAGTTTTTCGCAGATGGTGTAAATATCCCCCGCTCCCACGGTGAGGACGATGTCCCCCGGCTGTGCCTCCTGGCGCAGGGCCTGGGCCAGCTCATCCAGCGTGGGGCAGAACTTTGCCCCGGGGACCCGGGCCGCCAGATCGGCGGAGGAGATGCCGATGGTGTTCGTCTCCCTGGCGGCGTAGATCTCCGCCAGATAGACCTTATCCGCCCGGGACAGCTGGGTCACGAAGTCGTCAAACAGCGCCTTTGTCCGGCTGTAGGTGTGGGGCTGGAAGGCCAGGATCACCCGCCCCTGGGCGATAGATCGGACGGTGTCCAGCAGAACCTTCAGCTCCCCGGGGTGGTGGGAGTAATCGTCATACACCCGGGCGCCGTTCAGCTCGCCCTTGTACTCAAACCGCCGCACGGCCCCGTTAAAGCCCGCCAGGCCCCGCTCGATGGCCTCCCCGGGGATACCCAGGATGATGGCGGAGGCGGCGGCGGCCAGGGCGTTTTTCACATTGTGCATCCCGGGGACGTTCAGCCGGACGTGGCAATAGACCTTCATCTTGTACACCACGTCAAATTCGCTCACCGCGCCCTGAGTGACCACGTTCCTGGCCCGGATATCCGCCTGGGGGGAGAGGCCGAAGGTGACGATGTGCCGCCGCAGGCCGTCCACGGCGTCCATCGTGTTCTTGTCGTCCCGGTTCACGATGACCGTCCCGGTGTAGCTGGGGACCAGGGAGGCAAACTCCCGGAAGGAGTGTTCCACGTCCTCCAGATCCTTAAAGAAGTCCAGATGATCCGCCTCGATGTCCAGGATCACCGCCACGGTGGGGAAAAACTTCAGGAAGGAGTTGTAGTACTCGCAGGACTCCAGCACGATGGTGTCCCCCCTCCCCACCCGGTAGCCCGCGTGGAGCATGGGGAGCGTCCCGCCGATCATAACGGTGGGGTCGGCCTTGGCGGCCATAAGGATGTGGGTACACATGGAGGTGGTAGTTGTCTTCCCGTGGGTGCCGGAGATGCACAGGGCGTTTTTGTAGTGGCGCATCAGGCATCCCCAGGCCTCCGCCCGCTCAAAAACGGGGATCCCGTTGTCCCGGGCGTACTCCACCTCGGGGTTTGTGTCGTGGACGGCGGCCGTGCGGATCACGAAGGCCGCCCCCAGCACGTTCTCACCGGCGTGGCCGATGGTGACGGGGATGCCGTCCGCCCGCAGGTCCCGCACGGTGTCGCTCTCGTTCATGTCGGAACCCGTCACGGGTACCCCGCGGTCATGGAGTACCTTGGCCAACGGCGACATAGATACACCGCCGATCCCGATCAGGTGGCAGTGCTTCTTCTCCAGTATCAGGTTTTCAAGTTCGGATATCCTGTCCATAAGCGCTCCGATACAAAGATATTGAATTTCACATACGTTAGAATTATAATACGAATTAGAGAAGAATACAACAGCTTTTTGCCCAATTTTATGGGAAATAAATGTCGGATGGTGACGAATGTGGGGCTCTCCGAAAAAATCCCCGCCTATGTCCGGGAAATCATAGGCCGTCTCAACGCCGGGGGCTTCCCGGCCTACGCCGTGGGCGGCTGTGTCCGGGACCTCCTCTTAGGCCGCGTCCCCCGGGATTGGGATGTGACCACCGCCGCCCCGGGACAGCGGGTGCGGGAGCTTTTTGAAAAGACCGTCCCCACCGGCGCCCGGTTCGGGACGGTGACGGTGATTCTGCCGGAGGGGTCGGCGGAGGTGACTACCTTCCGCCAGGACGGGCCATACCGGGATCACCGCCGCCCCCAGAGCGTGGAATATGTGTCCAGCCTCTCCCACGACCTGGCCCGCCGGGATTTCACCGTGAACGCTATGGCGATGGACGCCGCCGGCCAGATAACGGATCCCTTCGGCGGGAGGGCGGATCTGGAGCGGCGTCTTCTGCGCTGTGTGGGGGATCCGGCCAGGCGCTTTTCGGAGGACGCCCTCAGGATGCTCCGCGGCCTGCGGCTCTCGGCGGAGCTTGATTTTGCCATCGAAAAAAATACCCTGGCGGCCATACGGGAGCTGGCCTCCGGGGTACATGTTCTGTCCGGGGAGCGCGTGCGGGAGGAGCTTTTCCGGACGGTCTGCTCCCCCCGCCCGCAGACGGCGGGGAGGATGGTGGAATACGGCCTTCTCTCCCCCTACCTCACCGGCCCCGGGGCCTCGGCGCCCTGGGAGCGGCTGACGGCCGTCCCGGACGGGCTGAAGATGCCCGTCCTCGCCGTCCTCATGGCCCTGGCGGGGGAGACCCGGGACGCCGGGGAGCTGCTGCGGAGTCTGCGCTGTACGGCCCGGGAGGCGAAGCTGGCCTCCGCCGCCGGGGCGCTGGCCGGGGAGCTTTCCTGCCGGGAGGAGGACATCCGCCTGGCCCTGTCGTGTCACGACATCCCCACGGTTCTGTGCGCCTCCGGCGCTCTGGGCTTTTACGCCGCAGCCCAGCGCCTGGCCCGGCAGGGCCGGTTCGTCACGCCCCGGGATCTGGCCATATCCGGCGACGACCTGAGGGCACTGGGCCTTGTGGGGCCGGAGATCGGCAGGCTCCTCGCCTCCCTGGCCCGCTGTGTGACCCTGGGGGAGGCGGAAAACCGGCGGGAGGCCCTGCTCCCCCTGGCCCGGCAGCTCATGTCAGATCGCTGAGGGACGCCAGCACCGCCTCGGCGGTGAGCATCCCGTCCACGGCGGCGGAGGTGATCCCCCCGGCATACCCCGCCCCCTCCCCGCAGGGGTACAGTCCCGCCACGGCGGACTGCCGGTTCTCCCCCCGCAGGATCCGCACGGGGGAGCTGGAGCGGGTCTCCGGCCCGGTCATCACCGAACCCGGATGGTCAAAGCCCGCAAGGCGCCTGCCCAGCTCCGGGAGAGCCAGGGCCAGCGGCTCCGCGATCTCCCGGGGCAGAAGCCGGTGGAGATCCGTATAGCGGACCCCCGGCCTGTAGGAGGGGGCCAGCGACGGCTCATGGGGCCGGCCCAAAAAGCTCCCCACCGTCTGGGCCGGGGCGGCGTAGGTGCCGCCGGCCAGGCGGAAGGCCCGCTGCTCCAGCTCCCGCTGCCAGAACATGCCGCCCAGCGGCCCCCGGAAGGGGAACTGCTCCGGGGACAGCCCCGTAAGCAGGGCGGAGTTGGCGTTCTCCCCGTCCCGGGGGGAACAGCTCATGCCGTTTGTCACGACGCCCCCCGTCTCCGACGCCGCGGCCACCACATATCCCCCGGGGCACATGCAGAAGGTGTACACCGTCCCCCGGGGCGTGTGGGCCACCAGCTTGTAGTCCGCCGCCCCCAAGGACGCTATCCCGGCAAATTCCCCGTACTGCGCCCGGTCGATGTCCCGCTGGAGATGCTCGATCCGCACCCCCATCGCGAAGGCCTTGGGTTCCATCGGCACCCCCAGCCCCTCCAGGAGCTGAAACGTGTCCCTGGCGCTGTGTCCCACCGCCAAGATCAGCTCCCGGCAGGGGACGCTCTCCCCGCCGTTTACGGTGACTCCCGTCACCCGTCCCCGGCGGATATCCACCCCCGTCACGGCGCTCTCAAAACGAACCTCGCCTCCCAGCCGCGTGATCCGCTGCCGCAGGTTTTTTACCACAAGGCGGAGCTTGTCGGTGCCCACATGGGGCTTTGCGTCGTAGGCCACGCTCTCCCCCGCCCCAAACTCCACAAATCTGTCCAGCACCCACTGTACACGGGGATTTTTGATGCCGGTGTTCAGCTTCCCGTCGGAGAAGGCCCCGGCCCCGCCCTCGCCAAACTGCACGTTGGACGCGGGGTCCGGCGCGCCGCCGCCCCAGAACCGCTCCACGTCGGCGGCCCGGGTGTCCACGTCCCGGCCCCGCTCCAGGATCAGGGGCCTGGCCCCCGCCATCGCCAGAACCAGCCCCGCGAACATCCCGGCCGGGCCGAATCCGGCGATCACGGGCCGGAGTTCCGGCTCCCGGCCAAGGGACGGCGGCGTGTAGCGCTCAGAGCGCGCCGGCCCGATCTTCCCGCCGGAGGCGCGGCGTAAGAGGGCCTCCTCCCCCGGCACGGCCAGATCCACGGTGTAGATGACCCTCACATCCCCCCGGTGTCTGGCGTCCACGGAGCGGCGGCGGATCTTCAGTGTCCCGATGTCCCCCGCCCCGGCGCCCAGCGCCCTGGCGGCCGCCAGCTTCAGGGCCTCCGGGCCGTCCTCCCGCGCCGGGAGGGAGATATCCCGTATCCGGATCATACTCCGTCCCCCTCTCCGTTCTCCTGGTTCTCCTGGCTCCGGGCGCCCAGCCGCCCCGCCAGGCGGCCGCTGGCCCAGGCCCACTGGAGGTTATACCCGCCGCAGTCCCCGTCCACGTCCAGCACCTCCCCGCAGGCGAAAAGCCCGGGGACAAGGCGGCTTTCCAGGGTGCGGGGGTCAAATTCCCCGGTGCGTATCCCTCCTGCCGTGACCTGCGCCCCCTCCATGCCCAGGTTCCCGGTGACGCGAAGCTCCGTCCGCTTCACCGCCTGGGCCACGCGCTCCATATCCCGCCGGCTCATCTGGGAGAGGGGCCGGTTCAGGGGCAGGCCCAGGTGCGTGACCACCGTCCGCCCCAGCTTGTTGTGGAGGATGCCGGTGAGCAGATCCTCCCCGTTCAGCCCCGTCTCCCGGCGGCTCAGCAGGATCTCTAAAAGCTCCTCCCCGGTGAGGGAGGGCATCAGATCCAGCCGGAGCAGCGGCTCAGGGGCCGTGACGGCGGCCCGGGAGATCTCAAAGATCGCCGGCCCCGACACGCCGAAATCCGTAAACTGCACCTCCCCGCGGCTGGCCGCCGCGACGGCCCCCCGGGAGATCACCTCCACCGACGCCTGCGCCCGCACCCCCTTCAGGGGCCGGGTGAAGGCGTTTTCCGTTTTCAGCTGGACGAGGGAGGGGTAGATCGCCGTCCTGGTGTGGCCCAGTCCCTCCAGCAGGCGGTAGCCGAGATCGGAACCCCCGGCCCGGCCCCCGGCGGCGCCCCCCGCCGCCACGATCACATACCGGCAGGTGAGTTCCCGATCCTCGCAGATCACCCGGAAGCCCTGCCCCTCCCGGCGGATCTCCCGGACACAGACGCCGCACAGCACGTCAACGCCCCGCTCCCGGGCGGCGAAGCGCAGCACATCCACAACGCTCCCGGCCTGGTCGGAGTGGGGGTACACCCGCCCCGACGGCTCCGCCACGGTGACAAGGCCCAGCTTCCGGAAAAAGGCCAGCGTGTCCCGGGCGGGGAAGGCCTCCAGGGCCGGGCGGGGAAAATCCCTGTCCTCCCCGTGGTAGTTCTTCGCCGTCAGGCGCAGGTTTGTCAGGTTGCACCGCCCGTTTCCCGTCACAGCCAGCTTTCGCCCCACCCGGGCGCACCGCTCGATAACCGTGACCCGGCCGCGCCCGGCGGCCTCTATGGCCGCTATAAGCCCGGAGGCCCCGCCTCCCACAACCACGATCTCCATACCGCCGCCTCCTTTTCATTCTGGTAAGATTATACCGCACAATGGGCGTTTGCGCAACACGGGAAAGGCCTGCTTCCCGGGAAAATCCGCCTCGCCCCCCACTTTCTGTCGGTTTGTCAATGACATGTAACACAAAAAGCAAACGAAGAAAGCGTGTGAATCGGTGACTGCCAGTTAAGGG
>CANQFV010000054.1 GCA_947599875.1 uncultured Oscillospiraceae bacterium | reverse complement strand
CTCCAGAATTGCAGGTTAAAACTACTATTTGTAGCCAAAACGCCTGCGCCGCAAGGGTTTTGAGGCCGTTCCGGAGTGAACTGGAACGACCTCAAAATTTTCCTATTTTTCCTCGTTTCCTCCAAACTGGAGGGATTCGAACTGGCGACATCAACAATTGAATAGGAGCTGCACAAAGCCGGGTCAGATGATCCGGCATATTTTTTTGCCCTGACTGGATGGCTTCAACAGTTATTTTCGTTGACTCAAAACGGGTGTACAGATATAATCCCCTTAAAACACAGGTGGAGGTGATCAAATGGATTTGCGGGATCTGCCCACGTCTTTGCAAAATGACCATCGGAGATATGGAAACAGCGCGGAGGTGAACGGAGCCATAAGCTCTGAGGCGGCGTGGGACCTGAGAGAAAATTATCTGCGGATGGAGCGACCGGCTCCTGTCGAGACAAACATCATACATCAAGCGCCGGGGATATGAAGCCCCGGTAATTTTATTATATGGAGGTATTGACGTGAACATCAAAACTATCACGACAGATGAGCTTCGGCGGATGGAGGGGGCCGAGGGGCTCGTGATCCAGGGCTGCGGTGGGGATCTCACCGAGTGGGTGGATGGGATCAACAACGATCTTACCAGAAACGGCATCCTGCTGAATGGGACGAAGTTTTCAGACTGCTCCTCCTTCAGACACGAAGGGCACACCTGTCTGCTCTTTCCCTTCACGGATGATGTGAAGCTGGACGGTGGTAAGCTGGCAATGTGGCGGCTCCAAACCCACAACGCCTATGGCGGGACGTGGCTGTCGGATTACGTTCCCAACAAGCTGGGCGGGTTTATCACAGAGAAGCAGAAGGCGGCAAAGCCCGACTGTCCACTCATCGGCCAGGACGGCAATATATTTTACCTCATGGGTATCGCCTCCCGGACGCTCCGGGATAACGGGCTGGACGATGAGGCAAAGGAGATGTGCGAGCGCATCCGGGGGTCCGGCAACTACTACAAGGCCCTTGGCATCATCGGGGAGTACGTCAACATCACGTCCGTTGACGAGCAGGAGCACGAGAACGAACCCGACATGGGCATGAAGATGTATTGATGGCTGGCTTCCCGGCATTAACTACGATTACAAGGAGGGACAAGATGAAAATCATGATCGGCAAGAAGGAGGGAAACATATCCATCCCTTCCGAAATACTCAAGCAGGCCGGCCTCAATAGCACGGATGAGCTGGAGCTTCACATTTCCGATGGCATGGTCTTCATGGCAAAAAAGCAGGTGTCAACAAATGATCCGCGTATTGCCACGAACGACCCCATGCTCCTCGGCGGGGAATCCAGCGAGAGGGCTAACGAAATATGTATCGGTTGCGACAGCGAGGATCGTCCGTATATGGAGGACGAATTTGACAAGGAGGAAAGCTTATGAAAGAAATCAGCGAAGAAGCAAAGGTACGGTTTTTTGAGGAGACCGGCATCTGTCTGAAGCGGGGCGGGTTTCAGGTCGGTCCCGTGGAGGATGGGTTTATGCCGGTTTTCTGGCAGGAGGCTCCTCTGTGCCGGGTGAACGGCGTGGGCGGGGTCAGATACCGCAGCGAGGTGACGCGGGACCCCGGCACGGAGGCGGCGCTGAACCGAGCGATGGACATCGTCAACGTCACCGAAGAATACATGCGGCTTCTGGAAAAGGCGCCGCAGCTCAACGCCACGGGGCTGGACGAGAGCTATAAGCTCCTGAACGAGTTCAACGGCGCCGTGCTGGCCGCCCATCACACCTCCCGCCAGGGCTGGGATTTCGTGACTTGGTGCCGGGATTACAGTGGCGAAGGTGTGACGCAGGGGCATTACGTCGGCGGCGACTACGAGGGAGCCAAGCGGGACTTCGCTATCCGTGCCGGGCTTGTGCCGCAAAAGGAATTGTTCTCTCAGGAACAGCTGGCGGAGATCCATCGTTGTGTGGAAACGGTCCGTGACATGGATTTCCCCATGACCGTACAGAGAGAAGACTGTATGGACGGCATCCTCAACCAGATCAGAAGGGCTGTGCCGGATCTGGACGCTCGGAACGGTCAGGCGCAGAACGAGGACGGTCAAATCGCGGATCATACTCAATGGTCACAGATAATGTGAGGTGTCAGATGTCTATCCATTTTTCGGTGGTGACCGTCACGGCCAACGGGTATGAGGCAGAGTTCTACGCGGCAAATACCCCCTGGAGCCGGGACGATTTGGAGGAAAACGATGCCTTTCTGGACTTCATCGCAGATTTGGATGAGGCACAGGATGTGAGTGTCCATGTGGAGGACTTCATCTATGGGGAGGGAGAGGTCGAGGCGGCCAGCGAGGATGAGCTTGCGGACATCGCAGCGCGTGTGGAGAGCGACTCTTCCTTCCTCTCCGAACATTGCGACAACATCGCGGACAACGACTTCTCCTTCTGCTTCGAGCCGGAGGAAACCATGGGACAAAGTGAATTTGGACAGACGATGTACTGAGCCGGGACTTTCGGAAACGAGAGTCCCGGCTTTTTCTGTATTCGGGAGGTGATGAAATGTATGGAGATTATTTTGCGGATTCCGGCGAGGAGTATGAACCGGGAGAGGAGCTTGACATCAAGTTCAGGCCCTATGTGCCGGACTATGCGCCGCCGACCGCGCCGGAGAAGCCGGAGGCACACATAAACGATTGGTGCGAGGGCTGCCCCTATCCTGCCCACGGCTTCGTATGCTGGAGTCAGGATGGGGACTGCCTGAGACAGAGGATTTCAAGGATATATCACAGAAAAAAGGAGAGTGCGAAATATGGCACAGGTGCTGGTAAGCAATGACAACGAGCCGGTGGGGGTTGTGATGGTCACACTGCCCATCCCGGACGGGGAATACTCCAAAACCATCAATGACCTCCGTGAGCTGGGTATCGGGGACGTGAGAGCGCGGGACTGCTATATCGGTCAGATCATGGACGCTCCGCCCGTGCTGGACTGTCTGGAGGGACAGACGGTCAACATTGACGAGCTGGATTTCCTGTTCCGCTCAATCGACCGCTATACCGATGATGAACTGGCCGAATTCCAGGCGGTGGCGGCAAAGAGGGAGATCACGGACATTGAGGACCTCATCAACCTGAGCTTCTGCTCCGAAAGAGCCACGGTCATCACCAACTTTGACGATCTGGAGATTGTGGGCAGACGGCACTACATGACCATGCAGGGCGGAGGCTGTTCAACGGAGGATTACGCAAAACTGAACGGCGTGGGGATCGCCCGTGGGCTTATTGCCAGCGGCGAAGGCACCGTTACCCCCTACGGAGTGGTCTATGAAAACGGTCTTCAGCTTGAACCACTCTACACGGGGCGGAACTTCCCCGCCTACGCCGACAATCCATACTTGATAGAACTGGAGCTGGCGCCGGTCTCAGACAGCCCAGAGGAAGGAAGCCCCGCCGTTATATTCCTGCCCATGCCGGAGGAACGTCTGGAACGGATCGTCAGGAGAGCGGGATACGGTTCCGCAGCCGAAGCGAGCATACAAACATGGTGCAGCGACCTTCCGGAAGCGGTGAATCTGGCGATGTACATCCCGCAGGAGGATCTGCGGACGCTCAACAGCCTGTGTGAAAAAGTGGCGGGAATGAGTGATTTCCAGAGAAAAACCCTCGCCGCCGCAGTGCGCTACGCACAGCCGCAGGGTGTGTACCAGGTGAACAGGGTCGCGGAGGAGCTGGAGCAGTTCGGATTCACACCCGGCGTCAGCAACGCGGAGGAGTATGGCAGGTACGTGATCAGGAATTCCGACTATCTCAACTATGACCCGGCCCTGGACGACTTCTACGACTACGAAAAATACGGCCAGAGCCGTGTGGAGAGCGAGAAGGGGCAATTTCTTGCCGGCGGGTACGTTCGCTTCAAGGGGAGCATCTCCATGGAGGAGTTGATGATGGAGCCACCTTCCCCCGACCCGGAACAGGGCGGTATGCAGATGATGGAGTTTTGAAAAACTTTCATAGACTTTTGCAGAAACAAGCGGTATGCTGTGTGCTTACCGCAGAAAGGAGGAAGATCATCAATGTACACTGACGCATGGAAGGAAACCTTTGAGCGAGCCGAGCTTCAGGGAAAGCCTGTGCTGTTCACCCCGAACCGCGTCCTGCCGGATACCGTTCCGGATAAGTGGTTTCGCTATGAGCTTCACGGTCATGGCCGAGGACTGGCGGAACCTCGTTACTTGGAGAGGGAGGTCGCGGTCGACTTCGTTGGTACGGTGCTGTCGCCGGAGCGTTTCGCCCTAAACCACGGCAGGCTTAACATTGAGGGGAATTTCGAGAGGCTTCACGAAGCCATGACCGTTTCGGACTTCTGCAAGGCCCAGCATCTCCCCGGACCCCAGGACGCAAGGAAATACATCCCCCGCCCCGCTTCCGCAGAGGAAAACGAGGCAGGGGTTTTCTATGCCATGAAGCCGGAGCAGGACACGGCGCTCGGCGTCATAGGCCACGTTAGGGTAGATTTCGGCTATCAGGGCAAGCAGTTCCACCACAGCTGGTGGCCGAGGGGACCGGAGGAGCTGAATACGCCGGAGTTCAAGGCCGAGCTTGGCAAGGTCGTGGACGAGCTGAGACGCGGGCCGCTCAAGAGCCTCCGGGATATGCGCCGCTTCTGCTACGCCAACGGAGGCGAGATCAACGGAGGTATCCTCGGACAGAACTACGGCTACGTCATTGAGACGGAGCGGTACAAATATCTCCTGCGCTGCAACCCCGTGGAGGGGGACTACCAAGCCTACCTCACGGCGATGGACAAGCAGGCCCAGGAGATGGGAATAGGGCAAAAACAGGACACAGAAATGACGATGAGGATGTGAAGAATATGAATATACCTGTCGTGCAAGGCGGAATAAACATGGATGGCCTTCTCAAGTGGCTGCAAGGCAACGAATCTTTCCTTCAGGTCAAAGGCGGAAGGTCAATTTACACCTATATGAAAATCCCGGTGGAGGACGGTGCGGATTATATCTACGAACAGGATTCCAAAGGAAGCTGGATTCCTTATTTCAGGGACTCATTTCGCTTCAGCGGCGTGTACATCAGAAAGCAAAACCGGCTGTACTGTTGCAACAACATTATCCGTGACTGGCGTGTGAGCGGCTTGCCTGAGTCGGCATGCGAGGATCTTAGGGCCCTTCTGAAAGAATTCAAGGCGGCGGTGAATGAACAGGTCGCTGACGTGGTCGCATCTGACCCCAAAAAATACGCGGCACGGTCACTTCCGGGAAAAGCCAAAGAGGAACTCTCCGCATACAGAAAATACATTGTTTACGAAGATGCCATAAATCTCCTGGTCGCCTCAAAAAAGCCGGAAGACGTGCGCTTCGTAAGAGGATACGACCCCAGGGATTGGGAAGACAGTCTTGCCGGGTACCTCAAAGACCGAGAGGGCTTCATAAATGCCACGGCGAAGAAGATCATCAAACAGCGGGATCTTGTCCTGCTGGGATTTCTCAAGGCAGATGTTCTCAGGAAAAGATACATCAAGCTTCTCTCCGAACCCAATGACCCCGGCTATGTGTTCAAAACAATCTCGGATGCTGTTGCCGGAAAGGGAAAGCAAAATGTCGATGTGACGATCAGGAGCGAAAAAAGGGAGATCACAGTCTCCATGTGCGCGGCTGACCTTGTCGGATACCGGGAGTATTATTCCGCCAGGGATCTCGCACCCCATGAAATGATCAAGGTGGTCTATCGATACGGCCATTCACAGTTCACCGCGCGAGAGATCGTGCGGATCGCCTGTGACGGCGAGACGCTCTACGAGTTGCACACCGTTCCGCAAAAGGGCGAGCCGAAGCTAATAACCGATCCAAATACGATGGGAGGAATGTAAATGGTAATCAAGATGCTGCCGATCACTGTCGCTGAGCTCCACGAATGGCTTCAGGGCGATGATCCGGCGATGAGCGTCATGGGTGGGTTGTACACCGACGCCCTTATAAAGTTCCCTGTCGCGGAGGGCGTGGAATACATCTACATCCAGTCAGCGCCCGGAACCATGATCTGCGACCGGCGCGGCAATTTCCGCTTCTGCGGTATCTATCTGCGTGACAGCGACCAGATCTACAACGGCAAGTTCTCCATGGAGCTTGTGCGGGATTGGGTCGAGGACCATGAAAGGACGGAAACCGCCATGCTGCGCGACTTCAACGCGGCGGTCAGACTGCGGATGGAGGAAATCGTCGCGGAAAACCGGGAGAAATACGCCGCCCAGGTGTTGACCTCAAGCCGGCTCAAGGCCGAGCTGGAGCATTACCGGGAATACGAGTCACGGGAGGACGCGGCACGGCGCTTGCTCATAGCCTCTGACCCCGCCAACATCCGCTTTAAGGCCCATTTTGAGCATCGAAAATGGGGCGATGAGCTTATACGGTATTTGAAGGACAGGGAGAGCACAGTCGAGGAGGCGGCAAGGGACTACATCGCCCACGGGGGCGAGGAGATCCTCCTTGACTTCCTCAAAGCGGATATTCTCCGGGAGCGGTATATCGAGCTTCTGAAGGACCCCTCCGATCCGGCGTATACGGTCAAGGCGGTATCCGACGCTGTGGAAAAGAGCCACGCCAAGTATGTGAAGGTCACGATCTCCAAGGGCGGCCCGGAGGTGACTGTCGTGACGGAGGCGGCGGGATTCGTGGGCTACCACAGCTACTATGAGCCGGGCTGCCTCCTGTCTGCGGACAAGGAGGCGTTCGAGCAGGCTTTCGGGAAATACGCGGATTACACCGCCCAGGACATTGTGAGGATCGCCCGTGGGACAAAAACGATCTATGAAGCGCCACAGAGGGAGGCTGAAACGGACTCCCCCGCTGCGAAGGAGGGCAGATAAAGTGGATAAACAAAATACCCCGATCACAACTGAGCAATTCATGGAATGGCTGAGGAACGGCCAGAACACCTTGGACGTATGCAGCAATCCGCATCACGATTACTTTGTAAAGCTCCCAAAACGGGATGGGATAGATTACATCTTCCATCAGTTCAGCTCACAGGACGGTTCTGTCAGCCGTGATACAGATCTGCACTTTTGCGGGCTGTACATGAAAAGCGAGCAGAAGCTATACTGCGCCAATTTACCCGTATGCGCCGTGTCGGACTGGAAAACGAATCCTGCGGCTACAGAGCGGAGCCTGAACAGGGACTTCTGCCGCAGTGTCAAGGAGCGCATCGAGGACGTGGTCAACAACGGGCGAGTATGGCTTCCCACAGAGCTGTCAGATAAAAAGCTCATAGAGGAGGTCGCCGACTACCGTGAAATCTATGCGGACGAAGCCGCCGCTCGTTTGTTGGTGGAGTCCGGCCCTGTTAAGAGCTTGCAGTTCGAGTCCCAATACAATGTCACAGATATGGACGACAGCCTGTTGGATTACCTTCAGGATCGTGAGGGCTTCGTCGACCGCACCGCCATGGCCTACATCTCCCTTCACAGGGAGGAGATACTGGCCGAACTCATGAAGATAGATATCCTTCGTGAGAAATATGACGCCATCCTCGCCGACCCGGACAACCCTCTCCACAAGATGCGTCAGATCTCCGATGCTGTCAGGGCCAGCGGAGCGTACACGGTCCGTGTCACCATCGAGAAGGACGGCGCACAGGCGACCATCCGCACCCTCGCGAGGAGTCTCTCCGGCTACCACCCCACCTACGATGACCTCGACGCTCCCACCGCTGATCGCAAGATATACCGGGAAGCGTTCGGAAGCTTGGCAAGTTACTCAGTGGAGAATGTACGCGCCATCACCTACGGCAGAAGAACGATCTATGAGGCTTCGGCTCCGGAGGTCAAGCAGGCAGAAATGCCGGCCAAGGGCTTTACCATGACGATGGGGGGAATGTGAAATGGCAGAGGAAAGCATGAAAAGGAGGCGATAAAAAATGATCACACACAAAGGTCCGCTTACGACCGAGGAATTCATGGCGTGGCTGAAGGACGGTAAAGATATGCTGGCTGTGGAACGGACGAAGGTTTGGGCTTGCTTTATTAAGATCCCCCAGCGGGATGGGATCGACCTAATTTTTCATCAGGATGGCTATACCGGCCTTCGTGAGCTCCCCTGCATCAACAGCAGTTTCAGATTCACCGGGCTATACAAGCAGGACGAGCAGAAGCTCTACTGTCCGAACGTCCCTGCCTGCGCTGTGTCTGACTGGAAAGAAGATCCGGCAGTCACAGAGCGGAGCCTGACCGAGGAATTTTGCAAGGGCGTGATGGAGCGCATCGAGGACAGGGTCAACAACGGGCGCAAAGGTCTTCCCAAAGAGCTGTCAGACGAAAAGCTCATAGAGGCTGTGGCAAGTTATCGTGAATTATACGCGGACGAAGCCGCCGCCCGCCTGCTGGTGGAGTCCAGTCCGGATAAGTGCTTGCAGTTCAGGTCCAAATACACCACCGCAGATATGGACGACGGCCTGTTAGACTTCCTTCAGGACCGCAAGGGCTTCGTCGACCGCACCGCCATGGTCTACATCTCCCTTCATAAGGAGGAGATACTGGCCGAGCTCATGAAGATAGATATCCTTCGTGAGAAATACGAGGCCATCCTTGCCGACCCGGACAATCCCCTCCACAGGATGCGGCAGATCTCCGACGCGGTCAGATCCAGCGGAGCCACCACCGTCCGTGTCACCATCGAAAAGGACGGCGCTCAGGCTACCATCCGCACGTCCGCGAAAAGTCTCTCCGGCTACCATCCAACCTATAACGACTTCGATGCCCCCGCCGCTGACAGCAAGGCTTTCCGGGAAGCATTCGGCAGTTGGGCAAATTACACGGCTGCGGATGTCCGTGCCATCACCTACGGCAGAAAGACGATCTATGAGGCTCCGGCGCCGGAGGTCAAGCAGGCAGAGATGCCGGACAAGGGCTTTACCATGACGATGGGAGGAATGTGAAATGGCAGAGAAAGAAACAGAAAGATCGAGTAGGAAAATCGGAATTTGGAGTGCTGATGCGGCTCCGCTCAAAGGTGAAATGGTTGAAGCGAGGGGTGAAATCAAATGACAGAAAAAGCTTTTGAGGCTCAGTACGACTCTGTTGAGTTGTTTGGGATACCCGCACTGTTCACGAACTCACGCCTTGATAGAGCGACTATCCCAAGCGGATGGTACTGTTACGACGTTCGCGGAAGTGATCACGATCCCGGCAGACTTTCAACATTGGAACCTTATGTGCTGGTCAACCATGCGGGGTCCATCCTGTCGCTCCAGCCAATACCCTTCCCTGAAGGGCAAGATCATGTGGAAATCAGCGAAGAAATCAACTTCGACGATGATCCGGAGGATATGCTGACAAAGTTCCGGGAGTCTTGCGAACAAATGAGGAACGTTGATTCCGCAAGCACGGAGATAGATAAACCTGAGTCGATCCAAGAAAATGAGGGAAGCGGAGATTCCGCCCCGCTCAGAATCAAGAATCTGGCGGAGCTGAAGCGGCTCATAAAGCCGGGGACGGAGATTCGGGCCACTTACCACTCCAAGCATCCGGAGATCGTGGGGCTGACGCGCGTGGTGACCACCGTGCAGACCAACTGCTTCTACTCCAAAATAAAGGACCATCCCGAACACAAATACTCGATTGTAAATCACGGAATGGGGTTTCGGTCAGATTTTCAGAAGGCCGGGATGTACAAGTTCAACGGCAGCTCCATAACGGTGATGGACCCCGGTAGCACTGAGCCGAAGGTGCTCTACGAGATGGAGGTCTATGCCCCACAGATGAGTATGGCCGAGCAGAACAATACGATGAGAATGGAGATGATGTAAATGGCGATAACTCAGGAATGGCTGGATTTCCTGCGGGAGCAGTATCCTGTGGGGTCCCGAATCAAGCTCCGGCAGATGGGCGCGGATGACCCAAACCCCATCAAACCGGGGAGCATGGGGACGCTTCAATACATTGACGACCTGGGGACCTTCGGCGTGAAGTGGGACAATGGCCGGACCCTTGGCGTGGTGGTCGGGCAGGACAGCTTCACGGTGCTGCCCCCGGAAGCGCATACCCTGAAGCTCTATATGCCTCTGACCGCCGAGCTCTTTGAGCGCAACCGATGGGGCGACCTTGAAAACGAGGGCACGGAGCTTGACGGGCGCGACCTTCTTGCCTATGAAGGGCTGATCTCCCGCGCCCTCGTCGATGAGCGGCTGCCGGAGGAGAGTGAGAGCGGTCTCATGCACTGGTATGATGAGGAGGACGGAGTAAACCGCAAGGTCCGCTCCGCCGCGTTTACCGTGGAGGAGCGCAATGGCCAGCTTTGGGGTGTGGCCGAGTGCAAGATCGCCGGCGAGCTTACGCCGGAGGAGCTTTCGACTCTCAAGGAGTTTATCTCCGGGCAGGCGTCTGACGGCGTAGGCGAGGGCTTCGAGCAGCGGGACCTCAAGGTGTCAGACGGTGTCCTGAACGTCCACCTCTGGAACTCGGAGAACTGGAGCATTCAGACGGAGCAGGAGCGGTTCGACCCCAAGCTTGCCGAGGGTCTGCCGGAGATGTGCTTCTCCGTCCTTCCCGGCCAGGGGGACCTCATCTGCATCAAGCGCGGCGAGTCAGGCTATTACCCCTCGGACTGGAGTACGAACGACCGCCAACGCAATGAGGCGCTGGCAGACCACCTGAATGAGCGCCTCGGTGTCACCTCCGCTCAACGTCAAGCCATGGAAACGGGAAGTATGCACGGCTGGACCGTCCCCGGCGCTGACCCCAAAGCGTGGGAGCAGAAAGCCCCGCAGATGGGAGGGATGAGCTTTGGTTGAGTCAGTGAGGGTGACCCTGCAAAAACGGTTCAAGGAGTCAAGAGCCGTGGAGCTTACTCTGCCGGCCACGGACTATGCCCTTCTGGACGCTATGGACCAAATCGGCGCGGCCTCCGCGTCGGATACGACCATGCAAATCTCTGGTGGAGAAGTCAATCTTTCAACCGAGATGAGTATCTGCCTTGAACATGAGCATGACATCATCCCCGTGAATGCCCTGCTCCGTAAGGTGAACGATCTTGACAGCAAGCAGTATGTAGCCTTCCGGGGAGCCCTGAAGGAGGAGGCGGGACACGTCCCGCTCCAGCGCGTCTATGATATAGCCTCCAGTGTTGATGGCAACGGCATCTTCCTCGACATCAGGAATGACGAGCAGCTTGGAAGGCATCTCATTGAGGCGGGGTTGGTTCCTGAAATTGAGGGAATGACCGATGCCCAGATTCGGCTTCTGGATGTTGAAAGGCTCGGCAGGGAGCGCAGAGAAGCTGTTGGAGGGTTTTACGTCATAGGAGTAGATGAAAGACCCGGTGGATATATGGAGCGAAAGCCAAATATTCGCTCCGCGCCTCCTCTCCCCACGGTCCTCCCCAAAAGGCCGGACTATGTGTTCCTCGTCAATATCGCTCCCATGCCAAGAGATTTGGGAATGCCGTCCAGGAATCCCATTCCCGTGAAATTCCCCACCACGTCCGAAAAACTCATGGAGGCGCTGGGCTCCTTTGGACTCACCGGCCTACGTGGCGCTATGGCCGCGGTGATCGACGGTCCGTTGGACTGTGTGAAGCATCACATCTATATGGACGAGGAGATCGCCGAGTTGAATGACTTCGCGAGGCTGGTGGAGCCGATGCTGGAAGATGAAAAGCTTGGAAAGCTCCGGGCGCTGGCGGAGGTCACGGGAGCAAGATCCATTCCTCAATTGACGGAGGCCGCCGGCCGGCTCGATGAGTACGAGCTTGACACAGATGTGCGGAACACGAAGGAGGTCGGGGAAAAGATGCTCGGTTCCATCCTCACCACCTCACAGATAAAGCTTCTGCATCCGAGCATCGATGTGTGCGGCTTTGCCGAGGACATGATGGCGCTGAAAAATTACGCTCTCACCGCTTATGGCGTGCTTCACAGACGCGATGAGGGGCCGATCATGGGCGAGGAAGCGCCATCGGAGGACATCACGCAAACGTGCGCTCCGCAGATGGGAGGGATGAGCTTTGGATAAGGTCATTTTCTCCGCCTGCGTGTACAACTGTCCGGAGGGAGTCTACGGGGCGACGGCGGACATGGATCTGCCGGCCACGGAGTATGAGCTGGAGGACGCGCTCCAAAAGGTCCGGGACGGCGAGGGCGGTGAGACGATGGTGTCCGTGGAGAGCTTTGGTGTCTTCCCGTTTTTGCGGTCCCACATCGGCGAGGAGGAGAACCTTCGGGCGCTGAACGCTCTGGCGAACAAGCTGACGACGCTGGAGGGATGGCAAATAGACGCCTTTGAGGGACTGGTGCGGATAGATGAAAACAACGGCGTGGGGATAGACCTCCCCCGGCTCTATGACCTTGCCTCCAGCGTGGACAGCTGTCAGGTGCTGTATGAAGCCACGGATCTCGCCTCCCTTGGCCGGTTCTTCGCCGAGAACGACTTTGTGCAGGAGCTGGAGAACGTGCCGGAACAGGCGTGGGATCTCCTGGACTTTGAAGCAATAGGCAGGCGGATGGCGGACAGGGAGTGCGGAGCCTTCATCGGAGAACGTGGATATGTGGTGAGAATCAATGACTTGAAGGAGGAATTCAAGGACCTGGATCTGACGCCGAAAAAGCCGGATTATACGGTGCTGTTGGAGGTGTCCATAATGGATTCCGGCCAGTCGATAACTCTGGAACTTCCATGTGACCGCGCTGCGATTGAAAACGTCCGCACACAGTTAGGAGCCAATGATTTGTCTGTCCTCTCCTGGCGCTGCGTAGACTGCCTTGTTCCGGCACTGCGGGACACCTTCAGTCAGGAGGACAACATCGGCTACGCAAACCACGCCGCCAAACAGCTCCGCGACCTCCCGCAGAGCGACCTTCTGGCATACAAAGCTCTCGTCGAGGCCACCCGATGCTCTGACCTCTCCAACGCTATGAGGCTCATGGACAGCGTTGACTCATACTGGTTCACTCGCAAATATGACGGGCCTGAAGCCGTGGCGCTGGACGAGCTGTCAGTCCTGCTGGGCGAAAACGACAGGGCGATCCTGCTTCCCTTCATTGAACTCCACAGGTATGGGGAAAAGCTCATTGAGGAGCAGAACATCTCCATGACCCCCTACG
>CANQFV010000053.1 GCA_947599875.1 uncultured Oscillospiraceae bacterium | reverse complement strand
CGGCAGGATGGTCTTGGATCAGCGGCAGGGTGGTTCAGTTTGACCGTGCAGTTGGTCTTATGCGACCGTTATATACATCTGGTAAATAGGAGTCACAACATTCTTCTCCTAATGAAAGGTTTACCTTGGGAATCCATAAAAATGTATCCTCAAAGCCAGTTTTTTCGTTGTGATGAAAGCAGTAACCCTGCTGCTTGACAGTTCTATATTGCTTTATATATTCTGCTTCCCTTATTTTCCCTTTTTGTATCGCATCATGCAACACGTCCTTCATGGCCAACCTTACAGCGATTTCCGAACCGCCTAATAATCCAAATGTTTTTTGCATTGCATTATTTATACTTCTCTGGACATCCCTAGCGAGTGCTCTGATCTCAGCCGGCTCCATAAATTCATTTTCTTCAATAAACCTCAAGAACAACCAGCCCGCCAGCATCAGAGCATTTCGGCTGTCTTTCAGTCTCTGCCCATTTGGCATATCCTCATACAGCCAGCGCTCTTGCCGCAACTTATAAAACTCTTTGCTGCATTCTGCTAATATACCTCCTTCATCTTCTTTTTTCAGATACCATTGAATAAACCTGCCTATGATACTGCCTATCAGTTCGGGGGAATCCTGCAGTTCACTTAACGCCTCTCTTTTTTTCGGATCGCCCAGAAAATTCGATATATTTAGGTAAACGAGCCTTGCGTTCTGGGATTCGGAATTCTCCATATACTCACCGGAAACAACCGCACAGGTATTTACCTCCTGGGAAATCAGATCATTCTTTTTCTGCTTGGTTAATCTTCCCTGATAAATACTCCGTATCACTAAATCAATCGATTTTCGGATTGTCTCTTTCAATCCATATGATTTTTCTTGTGTAATATCATCAAAGAGTACCGGTACCCCTGAACTCTCTGACAATACCGATAAGACATTAGAGGTCATTTCCATGGAGGATATATACCTACTCTCATATGTCCCTTTTTCAATTTCGGTAAAGCGCACTGCTTTAATCAATGATGACTTTCCGGCACCCGAATCTCCGTTTACCCATATCGTGAGTCCCGCGTTTATTCCCTTGCTTCGTAACCTTATTAGGATTATTGACAATATATTGGTTATAAACAGTGGATAAAACACCTCCATGTCCGCGCGCATTATCTTCACTAATCGGCTCAATCCTTCACAAGTTTCCATATGCGATATCTTTTTTCCTGCATAACAATATCCTGGACATCCCGCATATATCGTCTCAGTAAATCCGGAAGAAGTTAAGGCCCCATCAGAAAACCCAAAAACCCATTCACCATTTACTTTATTAAGACCAGGGCGCTCAAGAACGATATCATAATCCTCCGTTTCATCAGCAGCCTCTGATAATGCTCTAAAGAGTTCCAGATTGAACCTCCGTTCCCCGTTTATCCAGATTATATCAGGAAAATACTTCTTATACTTCCCGCCATTAAACTCACTGGCAGGGATCTCTGCCATATATTCTTTCTTCCCATTTATCAATACTCTTAACTGATAAATCTTTTGCCCAGTTGGCAATTTAATTTTAATTCTTTCCAAAAATAGCAGGAAATTAGTTACCTCCTTTCCATTTCTGCAGTATGCTGATTCTGTTTCCTGGTAATTGGTTAATTTCAATAGGTTCATGGTACACCTCCTTCTTATTTTATGATATAAGCATATTGAATTTATATCGGAATGTATGTATTTATAAGAAATTATTTTTCATACTTCATTTGCTTACATTAATCAAAGAGCGGCCTTTGCTTTTACCACAAAAGCCGCTCTTTGTCAAGCACTTTTTATATAATATGACGTACTATTTTAATACCGTTTTTTTATACGTCTCCATATTTCATTCATCTGGACCCACTATCTCTAAAGCAGAAATTGTTCTATTATTTCTACTTGTAGATAAAAATTTTTCAAATTTATCTGCATCTTCAAAATATCCATTATCGCCAAAATGTATACGTTCAAAATCTTCATTTGTGTATTGATACCTGAGATATTCTGCAATCAGTTCTTTATATGCTGCATTTTCCTCTCTTTTATATGATTCTCCATTCCCTTTGGCACGAAAAATCTCTATAAATTCTCTTTCTTTATACTCTTTTTCTATTTTTTTCCCTTTCTCGCTACCATGCAAGCTTTCTGCCATCTTATTCGCTAAAGATTCTACAACCTTGTCCTTAATCTTAATATATATATCATATAGGCTATTATTTAGCACTATCATATAATCATATAGGTATTTTTCAATGCCTTTGAGATTATATTCCCTAGCCATATTAATGACTTTATTAACATTTTTCAAATATATATCTAACGTACACTCTATATCACTAAAAGAACAATGACTTTCATAAATACTTTCAATACCTGTTTGTATCATACATACGGCATCCTTCTCATGGTTACGCCTCAAATAGGCATTAGATCCCAACCTAAGAGGCCCTAATTCCGATTCATCTGCATTCACCTCGGTTTTTTCTCCTAAGAACTTGAATTCCTCATTTTTATTAACCATTTTCTTCAGTTCACCAGGAAGAAGATAATATAAAATATCTTCGATTTTCTTCAACATAAAATAATCATATTTCGTATTTTTTATCTTCCATTTTTTTAAGATAAAATACAGATAATTCATATCCCGTTCTTTACCCATTTGATTTATACTTCTAAATTTATAATAATTATTCTTTTTAAAATAATCTGATAGCCGTTTATCACTATCTCCCTTCCCTTTTGCCTTTTTATACCCCTCCTCTATGTCCGCTAATAATCTAGAAAAAGTATCTCGCATCTCCTTTTCACTATTCAACATTCTACGCTGCCCATTTTCAACCTCTTGATACTCTTTCTCTATATATTCATAACAATCCGTAATTCTCCACTCAGTAATATGGTATTTCTTTTCACTATTTAGGTCGTCAATATACTTATCCATCCCTTCAGAGATAATGCATACAGCTTTCCATACCCTTTCATCTGACTGAGCTGCGATTTCAAAATATAAATCACCTTCTTGTAATCGTTTGCTTACTTCTTCTTGATAAATCCCATATATTTCATCCAGATCATACATTTCATCTCTAGGAATTAAGTATATAAGCTCTTTTTTCAGTTCTTGCAGCCAATAAGTATTTTTTTTCTTTTTTCCGTCATTCCATATCGCCAAGATATGATTGAGCCTTCCCATATCGTGTTCTTTCCCCCAAGCCCCCATGCTTTTAAATGTATATTTCCCATCTTTTTTAAAATAATTTGATAATTTCTTCGTCTTTCTTTCTATTTTTAATGATTTCACTCTATCTGCATATCCGTTTTCAAGCGATAACAAAAGATTAGTGAATATCTCTTCTCCTTTTTTATAATCATAATTACAGAACGCCCTTTTCTCACGATTATTCTCGTACTTTTCTAATTCCTTTTGTACCCATTCAGTAAAATCAGCGAACCCCCAGCCATGTAGTGATAAATCTAACTTACCTTTCGTAGCCATGGTACCCTCCTCGTATACAAAATAATTACTCTAATTATACAAAATCTGGAATCTTTTTCAATAACCATGGGAATCTGGATTTTATAAAATCCATAAAATCCATGTTTTCAACTCTTTATATTAATAATGCAAATATACCGATGTCTCCAGAACACCATCTCCATCGACACCGGTATATGCTTATTTTGAATCATAAATCTGGACACCATACAGTCGATTATTAACAAAAGGATCCTTTTAAGGCAGTTCCCGTTAACCTCATTGCATCTTCAAAACCGCCTATATAAATCATCTCCTGATCGTTCACTTCCCGCGCCGTCAGGTAGTCCACAAAATCTTCTACGATCTTTCTCGCTTCCGGATCCAGCTTCTCCAGGAAACTCTCCTCTATCTTATTAGAGCTATCGTTCTTTTTCCGACTCCGCAGGAGCAGCACCTGGATCCGTTCGTGAACCACCTTTTTCCAGAAATCATCATCTGTCATCTCTTCCAACGCTTTCATCACTCTTATCCCATCCTTCATGCCTCCTATATAGGCTTTTCTCTCATTTTGAGCCATATTCTCTGTCAACAGGTCCATATAGGCCTCCAACTTATCCTTTTTTTCCTCTTCCAGCCCCATAATGACCTTCTCTCCCGCCTCCTCAACTTCTAAGCCGTCTTCTGACGGTTTTTTGGAAAGAAGCATCTTGATACGCTCATCAAGCATCATTTTAAGGAAATCTTCCGTTGTCATATCGTCCCTCCTTATCCGGCCTATGCGGCCTTTGTATCCGGCAGATACCCCACCATATCCGTATCCCGGGAATACAGGTATGCGTGGTCTGATAACCTGTCCTCCAGAGGCACTTGCTCCCGGTTGATGGTATATATCATTCTGTCCATCTCTTCTGACACTGTCCCTTCATCATATGGAATAAGAATGACCTCATGGATACTGGAAGGCAGGATCACCAGATCCTTTCCCATTTCATCGGCAATGCTTTTGAGGGCATTGGGATACATGAGCGCCGCAGCCCCGTTGACCCCGGTTGTGTTGCTCAGCACATACATGGGCGCCTTTTCATGCTCCGGCAGGAGAGCGTCCATAATCTCTTCCTTATATCCTTCCCCCAGATGTTCCTTTGCCATTTCCTTCAGGACCTGCCTCATGGTCTTCAGCTCTTCCGGCAGCAGTCTCGGCGTATTATACCGCGCAAGGAAGTACAGTTCATCTGCCGTCGTTCCCCACTTAGCCATGTTGCAGTTGTGGATGAGCGCCTTCATCTGTCCGAAACGGCTCTCTTCCAGATAGATATAGAATACGATAGACAGGTCCAGATAAGGCACGGACGGCACATCTTCCAAAAACCCTTTATTCGTGCTGGTCCGTATCAGACTGTAGACTATCCTATCCCTCAACCTGGAGAAATCATTTAAGGCGGACAGTTTCGCCTGCATGAGCGGCAGGCCCTGCCCGCATATATCGGAAAGTTCCTCCGTCAGGGAATCGAAAGGCTCCCCCTCCTGGAAACGGTCATAATAATGCTCCAGATATACCATCGGAGCCACACCAGCACCCTTTTTATGAACAGATAACCCGTCCAGAACGATCCCATTGTTCTTAGGCACCTTTGCAATAATGAACTCATAACCGCTTCCAAACCTGTCCTGTAACTTTTTCATAACCCTTTCTTTGAATACCTCGTATGTCATGATCATATCATCATCCCTCTCTTTATCCATTTATTGGTTTCCTGACCGCATCCTCCGCATTCGACCCATTTCTTTTCCAGGAGCCATTCGTCAAGGAGTGTCTCCGGATGCTGCCAGCAGCACTCCTCAAACAGGATATCAGCGCATTCCTTTTGGCCCCCGCATATCTCCAGGAATTCTTCGGCAGTGTATCCATCTCTTTCTGCCTCCTTTCCCCGCGGCAGGAGAGAGGGGTCACTGCTTCCCGCGGCCCCTCTTGCCTGTCCGATATCCCGGCTGTACTCAGGCCGCCTTCCGCCGGCTGGCCGACTTTTTAAGCCCCTTCATGGCGTCCTCATAGGCTTCCTGTGTCATCTGCTCCACCCCCGTAAGCCCGTATCTCTCCAGGACCTTATCCAGGGATATCCCCGTCCTTACAAGCTCTCTGCCCAGGGCAGTCTTCTGGTACGGCGTAAGGCCCCTGGGAGACGCCTGGTCGGGAGCCGACCAGGAATATACCTCCTGCCCGCGGCTGTTGACGACGGCCAGGGAAGAAACAGCCCTTCCGGCGTAATCTATGGACTTCACGCTGAAACGCTCATTGGTATGGTATTTCATATCCCGGCCCTGCCCTTTCGGCTCGATCTTCACCTTTTCAGCAGAAATCCAGATGAAAGGAGCCGTATACAGTTCCCTTCCGATCCCCCAGTTGAAGCAGGCCCTCTTAAAGCTGTCGGAGGCCAGCCCCTTTTCCGCGTCGGAATAACTGGCCGTGCCGACGTCCTGCTTGGCTATCCACTGGCCTTTCTCCTTGTCCCATATCTCCACAGTGCAGTACAGGCTTCCTCCGATCTGCTGATGGCTCCGTTTCCAGTTCATCGCCCCATAGGCCTCATCCAGTATCTTCTGGTCCACCCTTGCGTCCTTATAGAGCAGCAGCGACAGACCCTTCTCATTGATGGCCCCCACCCTGCATTCGATCTCGTCAGCACGCAATGTCCTGATCATGTCCATGATACCTCATCCTCCTCTCCTTAGCCGCTTCCCGGTTCTCTTCCAGGAGTGCTTCCAAGATGCCGTCGATTCCCTCCCATGTGGTATAACTTAGGGCCTCATATTTCAGATAGATTTCCCAGAGGGTATAGATCGGCCTCCTGCTCATATAGCGCAGGGCATAATACCTCATGGGTATCTTTTCATTGTAGTCGAAATACTCCTTTAAGCAGCAGTAGAAATGGATCCTGCCGCATCCCTCCCATACTTCTTGCTGGGGTTTCCTGCACATGGAGGCACGGAACCTCTGGAACTCCTTCCGTACCGCCCGGTCCACTGACCTTTTTAAGTCATCCTTTATCATGTCCTGTCCTTTCCCCTATGCTGCCTTTTTCTGTTCCTGTACCGCACGGACCGCAAAGCGCCTGGAACTGGTGGTATTGGAGAACTCCCGGTATATCTCAGGACGTTCTTTTTTCAGGCGTTTCGTATCGACACGCGCCGTCTCCACGCTGCTCCAGGATACCCGGTAGCCGTCCGCATAGGCGTCCTCATGGTCACCCATATACAGCTTGATCTCCTGCTCGATCTGTTTCCGCTCCCTCTCCAGTTCCTCCGCCTGGGCAACGATATCCTCCCTGTGCCTCAGCTTCTCGTCAAAGCCGACTAAGGGCACAGCCATGGCTTTCCTGGAGATATGAAAATACTGTTCCAGTATCTCATCACAGGCTTTAGAGCCGTCAGGGTCAGGCATGATTCGGGGCAGCACGTTCCGGTACCAGAAAGCCTCCTCCAGCCGGATAAGGCTGCGAATGGTCGTATCATCCCATTCGATCTTAGCGAACTTGAACTCCGTTCCTAAGATAACGACAGCGATATACCATGTTCTCTTCCCTGTAACTGCCATGTAATGGTAGCACTGCATCAGGTAATGGAGAGGGATGTTACCGTCCTTCCATTTATCCGCGCTGTAGGCGCTGGCGGTCTTGCATTCCAGCCCGGCGTCCGCCCCCATGACCAGCCTGTCCACATCGGCTATCATGAATGGGTGTTCCTTGCTCCGGTACATCATGTTGGAGCGGCGCACTTTAAACCCGGTGGCCTCGCAGAACCGCCTCGCCACATACTCTTCCAGGTCACGGCCCTGCCGGAGCTGTTCCCCTTCCTGTTCCTCTGCCTCGTCTGTAGTCTTGTTCATGTAGACACTCATGGCACTGGAATACGGGTTCAGGCCGCAGATGGCCCCTGCGTCAGAGCCCCCTATGCCAGTCTTCCTAAGACGCAGCCATTCCTTCCGGCTCATGCCGGCTGTCGGTATCGTTTCATATATCTCGTTCATATCTTTACCTTCCTTTCCAAATATCGGGTAAACGCATTCTCTTCCTCCGCGATATAGTCCCAGATCGTTTCCCTTCCAGTCTCTTCGTTATCTCAGTAACTGCATGATATCTTCAAAAATAGCTGTGAGAATATTGCCATCCCAAAGAGACTCACAACCGGGTAGCAGTTAAAGGTGGAATATCTTTATGATAATCTCGATAACCAGAAATGGTACTCTCATCATTCTCCCCCCTTCATGCTGCTTTTACAAGTTCATAGGCTCTGTCTATCAGCACATTGCCATCCACGGTCCTGCTAAAAAGATTCTCCTTATAGTTGGAACGTTCTCTTAGAGGTTTTGCGTGGGTGGCAAAATCCGATACTGCATTCATGAACCGGTAAGCGTTCTTTCCAACATGCTGCAAATCAGGGGCTTCCCTGTAACGAGTCAGGATGTCCTCCTTCATACGAAGGATATTCTTTCTCTGCTGTTCCGTTGAACCCCTCAAAAGTGGAAACATGGTATCAATATATTCCAATACCTGACAGTCAGATAGCTTTCTCCGATTCAGCTCGTCAATAGCTCGTCCGAGTTCTGACATATACTGCTCTGCATATAGAAGGGACTCCCGGGCATCCTGCAGTTTACCTGATATATCTCCTACATGATTCGCGGACCAGCTCCTCTTGGCTGTCGCCAAGGCCAGATTCAGCGTGTTCTGGCATACTACCCTTATCGGGGTCATGGCCGCCTTGATAGAACCACTTCCATCATGGCTGTTCATAAAGACTAAGTATGGCGTAATCTCATCACCGCTGATGATATAACGCTGGGGAAGCTTAGCTAACATCCACGTCCTACGGCCGCTCTGCAGAGAACCTGCTGTTTCATAAGTAACGCCTTCGCCCAACAGTTCATCTGTAAAGGCGAAGGCGTCCTCGTTTTGGACAACTCTATACCGGTCAGTGACTACCCCAAGTACACGGTTGTCCGTCTCTCGTACATTTACTTTGAATCCCGAAACCGGGAAACCATCATCCGTCAGAAGATTCTTCTGAATGACCCTCCAATCCAGACCGGCCATCCTGAGAGCTTCTCCGGAATCCGGCGCTTCCATGACCATAGTTCCAAGACCGTGCCATGGCTTCTCGCGCGTGTAAAACATAGTTTCTACATCTGCTGACATAATTATTACCTCCTACTTGATATGATTTTGATTATATTGCTTCAAGGAGATAATATATATTTGAAATGTTTAATAATACAGAAAAGAAGCGGTATACGCTATCTCATACCGCCTCCCTACATTCTTTATCACTCCAGCACGTTCATATCATAAGACTATGACGGATCAAAGCTTTTAAATGTATAATCCGTCTGTTCCCCCATACAATCAAGGTGTAAAACAGAACCAAACGAATCAAACCAGGCTCCATAATATCCTGACTCATCGTCATACTCCGTATCATTCACATTCATCATATTAAAACATCCGTCCAACTTGTTCTCCTCAGAATCATACAAAGTAAATTCAAATACACCGTTTGTTATAGCCGCAATTACAAAATTTCCATTAGCGGCAGTGTATTCATATATTCCATCCATCTGCGGAATCGCAATACTGTCATTTACTGTTAGACCGCGAGATGCATAATCATCGGTTGTGTCCTGCATGGACACAAGTTTATCCGTACCTTCTACCTCGCTCATCACGTTGTTAATTAATTCAACATTTTTCTTTTCAATTTCCGTAAGCATATCGTCTGTAAACTGGTCGGCAGGAATCGACGGTGAATACCAGGACTGCTGGCCGAAATAAGAATCCAGATCCTCCGAGGTAAACATTCTGCCATGACGCGCATAGATTTCATTTTTTGCGATCCGTAAGGAACTATAATCCATGCCTGACAAATCCGCCACCGTCAGATACCGCTCAGAGCTTTCAGGCAGCAAATAATAAGCTTCAATTTCAATCTCTGCCTCGTTTTCATCTATTTCTTTATCTTCACCGACATGGGCATCTCCCATATACTCTTCCGGAAGTTCGGACGCTCCTCGGTTCGTACCGTCATTCAATGTAATATACCTGGCATCAATAGTAAAGAT
The DNA here is from genome assembly GCA_947599875.1 of uncultured Oscillospiraceae bacterium. Lineage (GTDB taxonomy): Bacteria > Bacillota > Clostridia > Oscillospirales > Oscillospiraceae > RUG626. The sequence goes on along the minus strand of CANQFV010000053.1, from coordinate 3,584 downwards.
ATCCTCTGTAGTATTATTGATTGCCCGGGTTATCTTCGTAGTTCCTACATACTCGCCATATATGGTGACCTCATCATCCACCAATAACTTGACGAGAGCACCGTTATCGACCCGTTTGTCATTGATGATATACTCGTTATGGGCAGCATCCTCACAGCGGTAATATGTATCCAAAACCTGGAGTATTCTGACATCGACATAAACCTTGGTTCCAATATAGTCCGGATTCCTGAGGAATTCCTTGTAGTCGATCGAGACTACACTTGATTTATACTCGTTTTCTGCGAAAAAGATTTCCTCGGCTTCACTGACCGATTCTGACTCAGTTAATACTTCCGCATCAAATGTCTCTTCTATAGAAGTCTCTGTATCTGCCATTTCTTCCAGTACAGTTGATGATTCCGTTGATGGCTCAACCGCTTCACCGCATCCGACAGCAAGTGCAGCAATAGTAACAACCAAACCTGTGACCATAAATATGTTTTTCATAGTATCCTCCTGAACTCTTTATTCCGCTTTTTAAGTATTGCATCAGCCTGACACGTCTTAACTAAAAAAACATCAATTCATACATTATACCCGGCCTTTATTAACTTCTGAACCAACTCGTAATCCTGCTTTTTTTCAACATTCTTCTTTTTCTCAGACATATTTCCGATAACGCTTAAAACAGCAAGCGCTACAGAAATAATAAAAGCGGGCGGGAAAAAGAAAGATACAATAAGCCCTATTATCAAAAAACCGATTACTCCAAGGACTATATCCTTCCCAGACACAACGGTTTTCTGATATTCTTTACCATTCTTAATTTCTTTAGCAAAGATATTTTTTACCTTTTTATTCGCCTCTGTTTTTAGTTTTTCCTTGTCCTTATCTGGAAGGTTAATACTTGATAAGTAACTCATAGCTTTTTCAAATTCCGATTTGTCTATTCAATCCTCAAAAACCATTGATTTTTCAAGGCTTCACGCCTGTTTTTCATTCAAACCTTATCTGTTTGCCCTTGTTTTTGCCCTTACGAGCCGAAACAAGGGCAATTTTTTATTCCCCGCCGACCACCTTATCCAGCAGCCTTGCGGAAGTACGCTTCGCTTCCCTTGTAGAGTGAGCGTAGATGTTCATTGTGGTACTGACATCAGAGTGTCCGAGAAGTTCCTGCACATCTTTCGGCTTTGCGCCGCCGGACAGCAGATTGCTTGTGTAGGTGTGACGGAGCGTGTGAAAATGGAAATCTTCAAGCCCTTTCACTTTCTTCTTTGCCGCCCTGCACATAATCCCTACCGTACTCGGCGCTTCATACGCCCCGTCTGCTCTCAGGCAGACAAAGGAGATTTCCTTATAGTCCTCCGGGACTTCCTCTGTCCTTTGCCGGCTGTAAACCTCATAATAGGTGCGCCCTTTTTCCTTTACTTCTTTGTAGTAGTTCAGGTGATAAAGCTCCCCGTAGCGGAAACGGTTTTTGCGCTGTTCTGTTCTTGCCGCCCGCAGGATTGCCGCCAGCGTGTCGCAGAAATCAACGGTGCGGACTTTGCTCCGCTTTGTCGTTCCCACTTCGGTTGTGTGCCTTGTTCCGTTATAGCGCATACTGCGGCGTACCGTGAGATATTGCTCCTCAAGGTTAATATCCTGCCAAGTCAAGCCGCATACTTCCCCGATACGAAGCCCCGTGTAGTACGCTATCTGCACAGGCAGCAAAGCGGGATTATCTTTTGCCTTGAGAAATTCCTCCAGCTTTTGGAACTGTTCATGGGTGATAGTAGGAATACTGGCGGTATCTTCCTCGCTGTCCGAGAAAATATCCGTTTCCTGCTTCCTGCCCCTCAGCTTCACATACTGCATAGGGTTAAAGGTAATCAGCTTTTTCGGGAATACCGCAAAGCGGAAGGAATTTTGCAGCACCGCCGAGAACAGGAGCATATACCCTTTGCTCATGGGCTTTGAAGTTGTCCCGTCCGGGTTTGTCCCACCGTAGCTCAGAAAATCAATGAACGCCTGCAAATGGTCGGCGGTCACGGTTTTCAGCTTGCGTTTGCCAATGGGATATTGCTTGATACGGTTGACCGTTCCCTGATAGGACATGACCGTCCCGTTGCTTAAGTTGCCGGATTTCAGTTCTTCCTCTACCCACATATCCAGCATATCGCCTACCGTGATGTTTTCCGCTTTCCCGACAAACTGCTTTTCCTCGTAGTCCGCTATCGCTTTGCGGAGCATGGCTTCTGTTTCCGCCTTGCTCTCTGTGCCTGCAAACTCTTTCTGCACTTTTCTGCCGCTTTCATCTTCAATATAAAAGCGTCCGTACCACTTTTTTCCTTTCTTTCTTACAGAACCTTTTGCCATAGATAAAAAACTCCTTTCTATCCGTGGCAATCGGGACTGTGACATATGGTGTGCGTAAAGTAATTGTGTCACTTCCGCCAGTGGAAGTCAACTGGCGTCTTTACTTGTCAAGGTGCCACGGAATTTTCTTTTTCGGATAGCCTTTCTTCGGCTTCCTCCACTATCCCGAAAAGTGCGCCCATCGACATTTTTGTGCGCCCCTCATCGTGGATATGTAAAATCCCGTCTAAAAACCGTTTCATATCCTCAATCGGCACTTCCATCTTCTTGCGGTATACCTGCTCCATGATTGCCCCGGACTCTATGGCGTACCGTCCAAGAGACTCTTTCAGCCCTTTGTCCTCCGCCACACGGTCAACTTCCTCCATAGCGTCAGCAAAGTAGCAGGTCATAACCGTATACAGGTCAACCATCTTGCCGAGAAATGTCGTGAGAAGCTGCTGGTGCGGTTCGCCCTTTACTGTATGGGAAACTGTGTCCAGATACTTCTTGATGTGTTCCTCAATATCCCGCTGGCAGAGAGTATAGGTGTCATATTCCTTATCATCGGAAAGACCTGTCAGCCATTCGGGAGTTGTGAGCAACGCTTCCGCAAGACCGTTGATAACCATTGTGCGCTTCGGATCAACCCCGTCCGCTTCGTACCGCTGAATGGTGGATTTGTTCACGCCCACACGCCTGCCGAGTTCCGGCATGGTAATGTTTAACTCTGTGCGGCGTTCCTTAATCCGCCCACCGACCTGTTTTGCGGTGAATGTGGTTTCTTTTTTCAAGGTGTTCACCTCCTGACTGGTATCAGTATAACACGCCGATACTTATTTTGCAACCATTATCTCGATAAAAATTGTAAATAAACTATGAATGGTTGCAAAACGGGTTGACAAGAGATGACAGAATAAGTATAATGATAAAACAGTAGTTGCAAAATGAGTATTCTAAAAAGGAGGTTGATAGAATGAACGCAGTCAAAATGGGACTTACCATAGAGGAAGCCGCAGAATGTACGGGTATCGGCAGGAACACCATGCGGAAGCTGGTGGAATGGGGAAAGCTGCCCGTCCTCAAAGTGGGGCGCAAGACCATTATCCGCAGGGACACGCTGGAACGGTTTCTGACGGTCAATCAGGGAAGAAATCTTCTGAAACCCGATGATGTCCGCAGAGTGGAATGACCATCCATTCTTTTTCGGGAAGTAACCCTAAGCCCTCGGCGTTTGAGAGCGAAATACACCCCTCGCACAAATC
>CANQFV010000052.1 GCA_947599875.1 uncultured Oscillospiraceae bacterium | reverse complement strand
CCCTCAATCAACGACACGGGCCGCCGTGGGCGGCGGCCCCTACGGCATATTTTAAAGTTTTCTATCTTAACGCAACCACTCTGTCACCCAACCCGCCCGGGCCGATGAGGTCATCGGCCCCTACAGGCTTCCCGGCGATGCGCCCCTCATTCAATATTTTTTCCAAGGACATGTGCCTTGGAAAAAATCCCTCTTGCCGCGCAAGTGACCAGTCCGCAGACTGGTCGCACAGCGCGGCAGCAGGAAAGAGCCACTCGAATTGCGCACAATTCGAGCGGCCCTTTCCGCACGCATCCCTTTGGCATTGGAAGGCCGCAGGGGTTTACGCCAGGGTAAGAAAGGTGCTAAAACTATCCTCACCAGCCAGCCCCTGCGGCCTTCCAAGCCAGCGCACCCCTGCGGCCTTCCAAGCCAGTTAAAGTCGGCGCCCGGAATACCGTAGTATCCCGGGCGCCTTTATGGGGATGGGGGTGGTGGGGGGCTTATTTAACGAGCTTGGCAACCTCGGCGGCCAGGTCGTCCTGGCGCTTCTCGATGCCCTCGCCCTTCTCGAAGCGGACGGCGTCGCTGAAGGTGATGGTGCCGCCCAGCGCCTTGGCGGCGCCGGCGATATACTTCTCCACGCTCATGGAGCCGTCCTTCACAAACTCCTGCTGAAGCAGGCAGTTCTCGGCGTAGAATTTATTGAGCTTGCCCATGACGATGCGCTCACGAACCTGCTCGGGCTTGTTGGCCATAGCGGGGTCGTTGGCCATCTGGGCCATCATGATCTTCTTCTCCTCATCCAGGATGTCCTGGGTGACCTGGCTCTTGTCCCAGAAGCGGGGATTCAGGGCCGCGATCTGCATAGCCACGTCCTTGCCCACGCTCTCCACCTTCTCGGCGGGGAGGTCGGTGGTCAGGTTCACGATAACGCCGATCCTGCCGCCCATGTGGACGTAGGGGACGCTGACGCCCTGCGCGAAGCGGGCAAAGCGGCGGACGTTGATGTTCTCGCCGATGACCAGCACCTTCTCGTTCTGGGCCTCCTTCACCGTGAGGTCGGATCCGGGGTACTTGCAGGCCATAAGGGCGTCAAGATCCGCGGGGGCGTCCTTGGCGATAACGGCGGCCACCTGGTGGACATAGTCCACGAACACGTCGTTCTTGGCCACGAAGTCGGACTCGGCGTTGACCTCAACGCACACGCCCACACCGTCCACCACGGCGGCGTAAGCCACGCCCTCGGCGGCGATGCGGCCGGCCTTCTTCTGGGCGGCGGCGAGACCCTTCTCCCGCAGCCACTCCACGGCCTTATCAATATCTCCGTCAGTGGCGGCCAGGGCCTTCTTGCAGTCCATCATGCCAACGCCCGTCATCTCACGAAGGTTCTTTACATCTGCGGCGGTAATAGCCATCTTCATATCCTCCCTATCTTACTCTTCCGTGGTTTCCGGGGTCTCGGCCTCGGCCTCGTCCTTATTGGCCTCGGCGTCCTCGCCCTGGCGGCCCTCCTGAATGGCGTTGGCCATCGTGGAGGCGATGAGCCGGATGGCGCGGATAGCGTCGTCGTTGCCGGGGATCACATAGTCGATCTCGTCAGGATCGCAGTTGGTGTCCACGATAGCCACGATGGGGATGCCCAGCTTCCGGGCCTCGGCAATGGCGTTGCGCTCCTTCCGGGGATCCACGATAAAGAGGGCGGAGGGGAGCTTGTTCATCTCCTTGACGCCGCCAAGGTACTTCTCAAGCTTTGCCATCTCACCCAGGTGCTTCATGACTTCCTTCTTGGGGAGCATGTCAAAGGTGCCGTCCTCCTGCATCTTCTTCAGCTGCGCCAGCCTGTCCACGCGGGTGCGCATGGTCTTGAAGTTGGTGAGCATACCGCCCAGCCACCGGGCGTTCACATAGTACATGCCCACGCGGCTGGCCTCCTCGCGCATGGCGTCCTGGGCCTGCTTCTTGGTGCCCACGAACAGGAGCGTTCCGCCGTTTTCGGAAAGCTCACGCACGAAGTTGTAGGCCTCCTCCAGCTTCTTCACGGTCTTGGCCAGGTCTATGATATAGATCCCGTTGCGCTCCATGTAGATGTAGGGGGCCATCTTGGGGTTCCACCTGCGGGTCTGGTGACCGAAATGCACACCGGCCTCCAGAAGCTGCTTCATTGATACGACTGCCATTTTGTTTTCTCCTTTACCGTTAAGTTCTTACCTCCACGCGCATCCACCGCCCCGCCAGCCCGGCGGGCACCAGACGGAACGTCCGCGCATGTGTGTAATACCCCGTTTCGGGGCTTTAGCATTATACCAGACACGTTCCCACTTTGCAAGGATTATTTGCTGTTTTTTCAAACTTTTTTCTTCCACCCCAGGTTTCGCCCCGTTTGATTGAGGAGGTGGGACAAAGGGGACGGTTCTTTTGTCACACCGCAGGTGGGACTAAAGAACCGTCCCCGTGTCACACCGGCTTTAAGGTGATGCTTGACGCCAGCTTCCCGCAACATTGGAGGCCATGACCCGGCGTTATTGCAGCCCTCCAATCATCGCGACGCGGGCCGCCGTGGGCGGCGGCCCCTACGGCATATTTTAAAGTTTTCTATCTTAACGCAATCACTCTGTCACCCAACCCGCCCGGGCCGATGAGGTCATCGGCCCCTACAGGGGGCTCTTACAGACAGCAGGGGCCGCCTCTCTTGGCGGCCCGCCCCTCGATTTTGCATCATTGTCCGAATCAACGACATTTGTATGTAGGGGCCGACGACCTCGTCGGCCCGTGTTTCGATTACCACCGGGTATCAATTCAACGCAGCTCAAACAACGCGGGCCTCCGTGGGCGGAGGCCTGTACAGATTGAATGGATGGAAACGCTCTTTTTCCTTTCCTTTGAGGAGGTGGGACAGCGGCCCCCCGTAGACGCACCCCCCAATTCCAAATATTTTTTCCAAGGACATGTGCCTTGGAAAAAATCCCTCTTGCCGCGCAAGTGTACGGCCCTCTGGGCCGTGCGCGCAGCGCGGCAGCAGGAAATATGCCCATGAATTCCGCAGAATTCATGGGCATATTTCCGCACGCATCCCCTTGGCATTGAAAGGCCGCAGGGGTTGCCGCCAGGGTAGGAAAGACGCTAAAAGCTGCCCTTGCCAGAAGACCCCTGCGGCCTTTCAAGCCAGTCTTTACCTCTTTTTCGCCAGAGGCTTATCCTCCTCCACCAGGATGATGTCGTCCCCGATGCGCCGGATGGCGCTCCAGGGGATGACATGGTCGTCGCTCCGTCCGAAAAGGCCCAGCACCTTGTACGCCCCCGGCACGATGAGGGCCTCCATCTTTCCCGTGTGGATGTCAAAGGCCGCGTCGGACACATACCCCAGGCGCATCCCGGTGTTCACGTTGATGACCTCCTTGTACCGGAGGTCGCCGATCCTGCACTCCATGTAGTTCCCCCCTCAGGGGAGTATATGAGCGGCCCTCTCCTTCCATTCCCCCAGCGTCCGGGATCGCAAAGAGGACATCGGTGAAGGTGCCTCGGAGCCGCGTGCCGGCGTCAGTTTAAAAAGTCCTTCAGCTTCTTGCTTCTGGAGGGGTGGCGCAGCTTTCTCAGGGCCTTGGCCTCGATCTGGCGGATGCGCTCCCTGGTGACGTTAAACTCCCGTCCGACCTCCTCCAGTGTGCGCGTCCTGCCGTCCAGGATGCCGAACCGCAGCTCCAGCACCTTCTTTTCCCGGGGGGTCAGGGTGTCCAGCACCTCCATGAGCTGCTCCTTCAGGAGGGTGAAGCTGGCGGCCTCCGCCGGCTCCGACGCGGCCTCGTCCTCGATGAAATCCCCCAGGTGCGAGTCCTCCTCCTCGCCGATGGGCGTCTCCAGGCTCACCGGCTCCTGGGCGATCTTCAGGATGTCCCGCACCTTCTCCACGGGCATATCCATCTCCGCGGCGATCTCCTCGGGACTGGGGTCGTGGCCCAGCTCCTGCAAAAGCTGACGGCTGACCCGGATCACCTTGTTGATGGTCTCCACCATATGCACCGGGATCCGGATCGTCCTGGCCTGGTCGGCGATGGCCCGGGTGATGGCCTGGCGGATCCACCAGGTGGCGTAGGTGGAAAACTTGTAGCCCTTCTGGTAGTTGAACTTCTCCACGGCCTTGATCAGGCCCAGATTCCCCTCCTGGATCAGGTCAAGGAACAGCATCCCCCGGCCCACATACCGCTTGGCGATGGAGACCACAAGCCTCAAGTTGGCCTCGGCCATGCGCTGCTTGGCCTCCTGATCCCCTTCCGCCATCCGGCGGGCCAGCTCCACCTCCTCCTCGGGGGTGAGCAGGGCCACCTTGCCGATCTCCTTCAGGTACATGCGCACGGGATCGTCCAGGGCGAAGGATTCGGACAGGGCGTCCGTGGCCTCCAGCTCCTCCTTGGTGATCTCGTCGATGCCCTCCAGCTCCTCCAGAGTGGCGTCCACGTCCTCCAAAAGCTCCAGGGCCTCCTCGTCGGTGGTCTCCACCCCCAGGGCCTCCAGCCGCTCGTAGAACTTGTCGATCTTCTCCGGATCCAGGTTCATGCTGTCGATGACGCTCAGCTCCTTGGAGGACAGGGAACCCTTTTTCTGTCCCTCCTTGATCAGCGACTCCAGCTTGTCAAGGCACGCCTGTTCCTTGAGGTCAGCGGATTCCTGACGGCTGTTTTTCTTGTTTTCTTCCATGCTCTTTATCCTCCAAGCCCTTTTTTCTTCCTGTATTGTTCCCGAACCGCCAAAAGATCGGCGCCGGGTTTTTTCAGTCCCTCTGTCTTGATCTTATCTATGTAGTCGCCTATCGCCTCCCGGGCCGAGGCGATGCTCACAGGCCGCTGACACAGATTGGTGAAGTGCGACGCCTCCTCCGGGGGGAGGACGGCCGCAATCAGCGCGGGGGTGATCTCCCGGCCCTCCTGCCACCGCTTTCGGATGCTGTCAAAGACGCGGCCCAAAAACGGGGAGGAAAAATCCTCCGGCTCCAGCCCGGCCGTGCTGTCCGTCAGGGCCGGATCGGCCACAAGGAGCCGTACAAGCCCCTCCTCCGCGGCGGCGGAGGCCACATTGTCGTACCGGATGCTCCTGGCCGCGGGCTGGGCGGTGATCTCCGGGCGCATGACCTCCCGCTCCTGCTTCTTCCTGTCCCGGGCGGAGCGGATCCGCAGCGCCTTGTCCACCTCGTTGATCACGGCCTCCGGGGAGACGCCCGTCATCTCCGCCACGCGCCTGGCGTAGACCTCCCGCTCCACGGGGCTTTGGTTCTCCGCCAGGATCTCCGTGGCCTCCCGGAGGAAGCCCAGGCGTCCGTCGTCCGTATCCATATCGTATTTTCCTTTTGCCGCCAGTATTCTATACTCCACATGGTTGGCGCTCCGCTCCAGAAGGATCTGGAAGGCGTCGGCCCCCCGGAGCTTGATAAACTCGTCCGGGTCCTTGGCCCCCTCCATGCGCAGCACCCGCACCTGAAGTCCCACCGGCTCCAAAAGGCCGATGGCCCGCTGGGCGGCCTTCACCCCGGCGGCGTCGGAGTCGTAGGCGATCACCACATTTTCCGTGTAGTTTTTCATCAGCCGCGCCTGCTCCGGCGTCAGGGACGTGCCAAGGCTGGCCACGGCGCAGTCAAAACCCGCCTGGTGGAGCATCACCACGTCCACGTTGCCCTCCGCCAGGATGAGCATCCCCCGCTTTGACCGCTTGGCCAGGTTCAGGGCGAACAGGTTCCGGCTCTTGGAGAACACCGGCGTGTCCGGGGTGTTCAGATATTTCGGCTCCCCGTCCCCCAAGATCCTGCCGGAGAAGCCGATCACCGCCCCCCGCACGTCGATCACCGGGAACATCAGGCGGTTGCGGAAGATGTCGTAGACTCCGCCGCCCTTGCCCCGTTTGGCAAGCCCCGCGTCCACCAGCTCCTGCTGGGTGAAGCCCCGGCGGATCATCTCGTCCGTCAGCATGTGCCACTGATTCGGCGCGGCCCCCAGGCCGAAGGCCGTCACCGTCTTTTTCGTCAGCTGCCGCTTGCGGATGTAGGCCACGCTGTCCGCCCCCTCCGGGCGGCTGAGATTGTCGTAAAACCACCTGGCCGCCTGGCGGTTCAGCTCCAGAAGCCTCTTTCGCCGGCCGGTGGACTCCTTGTCCTCGTCCTCCTCCGGCAGCTCCATCCCCGCCCGGCGGGCCAGGAGCGCCACCGCGTCCCGGAAGGACAGGTTCTCGATCTCCATGATGAAGCTGATCACCGTGCCCCCCTTGCCGCAGCCGAAGCAGTGGTAGATCTGCTTCTCCGGCGACACGGAAAAGGAGGGCGTCTTCTCCGAGTGGAAGGGGCACAGCCCGAAGATGTTGGACCCCGACCGCTTGGTGAGCTGCACATACTCCGACACCACATCCACGATGTCGCTGCGGGCCACGACCTCCTCTATAAACCTCTCAGGGATCGCCACCCCTTCTCACCTCCTTATCCGATCCATACCTTTTTCAAATCCCCACATTCAAATATTTTTTGCGGGGCTTTGCCTCGCAAAAAATCCCTCTTGCCGCCCCAGTGTGTGGCCCTTCGGGCCATGCGCGCAGGGCGGCGGCAGGGAAATTTCAACTGAATTTCGCGAAATTCAGTTGTAATTTCCCGCACGCATCCCCCTTGGCAGGAAAAGGCCGCCAGGCCTTTTTCGCCAGTTTATTTCACCGTCCATGCCATCGGCACAAAGATGGAGTTGTGTATCTCGATGGCGTAGGGATCGGTCATCCCCGAGACGTAGTCCGCCACGGCGCGGCTGATCCCCTCCCGGTCCGCGATCTGCCGGTACTCTGCCGACATTTTTGCCGGATTTTTAACGAAATAATCAAAGATCCCCGCCAGAAGGCCCAAAACCTTCCGTTCCTCCCCCTTTACCACCGGGTTCATGTACACCCGCCGGTAGAGGAAATCGGAAAACTCCTCCACGGCCCCGGCGACCTGGCCGCTCATGCGGATGACGCCGGAGTCTGTGCCCTGGTCGATAATATCCCTCACGATGGTGTCGATTCTGGCGCTGTACCGGTGTCCCAGCACCCGCCGGACGTTCTCCGGGATCTCCTCCCCCCGCAGGGTGCCGGAGCGGATGGCGTCGTCCACATCGTGGTTTATGTACGCGACCTTGTCGGCGATGCGCACGACCTGGCCCTCCAGCGTCCGGGACAGGGGGTCGCAGGTGTGGCGCAGGATCCCCTCCCGCACCTCCTGGGTCAGGTTCAGCCCCCGGCCGTCCTTCTCCAGCACATCCACCACCCGTAGGCTCTGCTCGTAGTGTCGAAACCCCCCGGAGTCCTCCAGCATCTGGTTCAGTGCCCGCTCCCCGGCGTGGCCGAAGGGCGTGTGCCCCAGGTCGTGGCCCAGGCCGATGGCCTCCGTCAGATCCTCGTTGAGCATCAGCGCCCGGGCGATAGTCCTGGCGATGCGCGTCACCTCCAGGGTGTGGGTGAGCCTGGTACGGTAGTGGTCCCCCTCCGGCTCCAAGAACACCTGGGTCTTCTGCTTCAGCCGCCGGAACGCCTTGGAGTGGGTGATCCGGTCAATATCCCGCTGGAAGCACGTCCTCACCTGATCCTCCGGCTCCGGACGCAGCCGCCCGGCGGAGTCCCGGCTGCGCACGCCGGCGGGACAGATCAAAAGCTCTTCCAGTTCCTGTCTTTTCTCGCGGATATTCGCCATAAAAGCCGCCTTCCTCGCTTTTTTGCCGAAGAAGGCCCCCTTCCGGCAAAAACCGCCCAAAAGACCGCCTTCTCTTCCCGTCCTCTACCTTATACGCCGTAAAAGCAAAAATTCCTTTGCGAATTTGAAAAAAATTTGTATCATCTACCCAGAACATTTTATGGGCCGGGCGCAAAAAAGTGTTGACTTGCAAGGGTTTTTATGTTAAAATACCTGTCTGCGTGGGGTTTTTGCGCCCATTTTGGGCAAGATAATCCTGCGGGGAGAGGCCCCGGTTCCCCAAGAGGGATCCCGGCCAACACCGTATAAAATTTTTGGGAAAGGAGGAAGAAAATGCCCACCATTAACCAGCTTGTCCGCAAGGGACGTCAGACCAGCGTCTACAAGTCCACCAGCCCCGCCCTTCAGAAGGGTCTCAATACCCTGAAGAACCGCGCCACGGATCTCAGCTCTCCTCAGAAGAGGGGCGTCTGCACCGCCGTCAGAACCATGACCCCGAAGAAGCCTAACTCCGCTCTTCGTAAGATCGCCCGTGTTCGCCTGACCAACGGCTTTGAGGTCACGGCGTATATTCCCGGCGTGGGGCACAACCTGCAGGAACACTCTGTGGTGATGATCCGCGGCGGCCGTGTCAAAGACCTGCCCGGCGTGCGTTACCACATCATCCGCGGGACTCTGGACACCCAGGGCGTCAACGGTCGTATGCAGGCCCGTTCCAAGTACGGCGCCAAGCGGCCCAAGGCCGGAAAGAAGAAATAAGTTTCTTCACAACCTTTTTTTGCGTATTGCGCGTCAGCGCAAGGCAAAGCTGCCTTGCCGGGCGTTTACCTATATAATATATATGGGTCTACCTCGGACAGGCATTGTACGGGATCTCCACAGGAGATCTTGAGTACCTATGAATTCTATTTTAGAAGGAGGGAAGCAAAGTGCCCAGACGTGGTAATGTTCCCAAAAGAGAAATTTTGCCCGATCCCGTGTACAACTCCGTGCTTGTCACGAAGCTTGTCAACAGCATCATGCTGGACGGCAAGAAGGGCGTTGCCCAGAAGGTGGTCTATGGTGCCTTCGACATCGTCCGCGAGAAGACGGGCAAGGAACCCCTTGAGGTTTTCCAGGCCGCTCTTGAAAACATCATGCCGTCTCTGGAGGTCAAGGCCCGCCGTGTGGGCGGCGCCACCTACCAGGTGCCTATCGAGGTTCGTCCCGCACGCCGTCAGACTCTCGGTCTGCGTTGGCTCACCAACTACACCCGCGCCCGCGGTGAGAAGACCATGAAGGAGAAGCTGGCCGCCGAGATCATGGATGCCGCCAACAATACCGGCGCCTCCGTGAAGAAGCGGGAGGAGACCCACCGCATGGCCGAGTCCAACAAGGCGTTCGCCCACTTCCGTTGGTAATCGGCGATCCCCATTTTGTAAGTTCGGCCTGAGGCCGTCGGAGCTTCAGGCGCATCAGGAGAAAGAATTTTTATGCCCAGACAATATTCCTTAGAGAGAACCAGAAACATCGGCATCATGGCCCACATCGACGCCGGTAAGACCACCACCACAGAGCGAATCCTGTTCTATACGGGCCGCACCCACAAGCTGGGCGAGGTCCACGAGGGCGCCGCCACAATGGACTGGATGGTACAGGAGCAGGAGCGCGGCATCACCATCACCAGCGCCGCCACCACCTGCTTCTGGAAGGGCACCCGCATCAATATCATCGACACCCCGGGCCATGTGGACTTCACCGTGGAGGTGGAGCGCTCCCTGCGGGTGCTGGACGGCTCCGTCACCGTGATGTGCGCCAAGGGCGGCGTGGAACCCCAGTCCGAGACGGTCTGGCGTCAGGCGGACAACTATCATGTCCCCCGGATGATCTACGTCAACAAGATGGACATCATGGGCGCCGACTTCTTCAACGTGGTCGATATGGTCCACGACAGGCTCAAGGCCAACGCTGTCCCCATCCAGCTGCCTATCGGCAAGGAGGCGGACTTCCGCGGCATCGTTGACCTGGTGGAGATGAACGCCGACGTCTATTACGACGAGCTGGGGCAGGATATGCGCGTGGAGCCCATTCCCGAGAACATGCGCGACCTGGCCGAAGAGTACAGGATGAAGCTTTTGGAGGCCGTCTCGGACTTTGACGACGAGATCATGGAGAAGTACCTGGAGGGCGAGGAGATCAGCTCCGCGTCCATCAAGGCCGCTATCCGGAAGGCCACCATCGCCAATCAGCTGGTCCCCGTGGTCTGCGGCACATCCTACCGCAACAAGGGCGTGCAGAAGCTCATTGACGCCATCGTGGACTTTATGCCCTCGCCCCTGGACATCCCCCCCATCCGCGGCACCAATCCCGCCACGGGAGAGGAGGAGGAGCGTCCCGCCTCGGATGAGGCTCCCTTCTCCGCCCTGGCCTTTAAGATCATGACCGACCCCTATGTGGGCAGGCTCAGCTTCTTCCGGGTCTATTCCGGCACGGCGGAGGCCGGCGCCACGGTCATCAACCCCGTCAAGCGCCAGCGGGAGCGTTTGGGGCGCATCCTTCAGATGCACGCCAACCACCGGGAGGACATTGACAAGGTCTACACCGGCGACATCGCCGCCGCCGTGGGCCTGAAAAATACCACCACCGGCGACACCCTGTGCGACGCCGATCACCAGATCGTCTTAGAGTCGATGGAGTTCCCCGAGCCGGTCATCCGCGTGGCCATTGAGCCGCGCACCAAGGCCGGTCAGGAGAAGATGGCCATCGCCCTCCAGAAGCTGGCGGAGGAGGACCCCACCTTCAAGACCTACACGGACGATGAGACGGGTCAGACCATCATCGCCGGCATGGGCGAGCTTCATCTGGAGATCATCGTAGACAGGCTGTTCCGGGAATTCAAGGTGGAAGCCAACGTGGGCCGTCCCCAGGTCAGCTATAAGGAGACCATCAAGGGCACGGCGGACGTGGATTGCAAGTACGCCCGTCAGTCCGGCGGTAAGGGTCAGTATGGTCATGTGAAGATCCGCATCGAGCCAAACGAGTCCGGCAAGGGCTACGAGTTCCTCAACGAGATCACCGGCGGCGCCATCCCCAAGGAGTATATCCCCGCGGTGGACGCCGGTATCCAGGGCGCCATGCAGGCGGGTGTCGTCGCCGGGTATCCGGTGGTGGACGTGAAGGTTCACCTGTACGACGGCTCCTTCCACGAGGTGGACTCCTCCGAAATGGCCTTTAAGATCGCGGGATCGATGGCCTTCAAGGAGGCTATGGCCAAGGCGGATCCCACTATTCTGGAGCCTATTATGAAGGTGACGGTCACCGGCCCCGACGAGTACATGGGCGACATCATCGGCGACATCAACTCCCGCCGCGGCAGCGTCACCGGTACGGATCTGCGCAACGGCACCGTCCAGGTGACATGCGATGTGCCCCTGAGTACCATGTTCGGCTACTCCACCGACCTTCGCAGCAAGACCCAGGGCCGGGCCAACTACTCGATGGAGCCCAGCCACTTCATCGAGATCCCCAAGAGCCTGCGCGAGGAGATCATCCGCGGCCACGGCGGCAAATAAGGTGTGGAAAGCCAAATTTCCCCCACAAAACTGTTGCAAAAGCTGCGGAATTGTATTAGAATAACACTCAAGAATAATCAAACCCTTTTTTCAAAATTCTTAAGGAGGATAACTACCAATGGCTAAAGCAAAATTCGAGCGCACCAAGCCCCATGTCAACATCGGCACCATCGGGCACATTGACCACGGCAAGACCACTCTTACCGCCGCCATCACCAAGGTGCTGAACATGGCAGACGCCAGCGCCGCCACCTACACCGCCTACGATCAGATCGACAAGGCCCCCGAGGAGCGCGCCCGTGGTATCACCATCAACACCGCTCACGTTGAGTATCAGACCGCTTCCCGTCACTATGCGCACGTTGACTGCCCGGGCCACGCCGACTATATCAAGAACATGATCACCGGCGCCGCTCAGATGGATGGCGCTATCCTGGTCATCGCCGCCTCCGACGGCCCCATGGCCCAGACCCGCGAGCACCTTCTGCTTGCCCGTCAGGTGAACGTGCCCTATGTCGTCGTCTTCCTGAACAAGTGCGACCAGGTGGACGATCCTGAGCTGCTGGAGCTGGTGGAGATGGAAGTCCGCGAGCTGCTGGACAAGTACGAGTTCCCCGGCGACGACACCCCCATCATCAAGGGTTCCGCTCTGAAGGTTCTGGAGTCCAACTCCACCGATCCTCACGCCCCCGAGTATGAGTGCATCTGGGAGCTGATGGACGCTGTTGACAACTATATCAAGACCCCCGACCGCGCCGCCGACCAGCCCTTCCTTATGCCTGTTGAGGACGTGTTCACCATCACCGGCCGCGGCACCGTGGCCACTGGTAGAGTTGAGCGCGGCACCATCAAGATGAACGAGAAGGTTCAGATCGTTGGCCTTATGGATGAGCCTCGTGAGACCGTCGTCACCGGTATCGAGATGTTCCGGAAGCTCCTCGACTACGCCGAGGCCGGCGACAACATCGGCACCCTTCTTCGCGGCATCGCCAAGAACGAGGTGGAGCGCGGCCAGGTTCTTGCCAAGCCCGGCTCCATTCATCCCCACACCAAGTTCCACGGCCAGGTCTACGTCCTGAGCAAGGACGAGGGCGGCCGTCACACCCCCTTCTTCACCAACTACAGACCTCAGTTCTATTTCCGTACCACCGACGTCACCGGCGTCATCACCCTGCCCGAGGGCGTCGAGATGTGCATGCCCGGCGACAACGTGGAGATGGATGTTGAACTGATCACCCCCATCGCCATCGAGCCCGGCCTGCGTTTCGCTATCCGCGAGGGCGGCCGTACCGTCGGCTCCGGCGTTGTCACGGCTGTGAACGCCTAAAAAAATCCCCTCGACACAAAAAAAGGAACCCACCTGAGGCGGGTTCCTTTTTTTGCGCGCCGGGGAGAGTGCGGGGCCACCCCTCGAATTCTGCGGAATTCGAGGGGTGGCCCCTGCTGCCGCGCTGCAGCGCACGCCCAAGGGCGCACGTTTGCGCGGCAAGAGGGATTTTTTGCAAGGCACATGTCCTTGCAAAAAATGTTTGAAATTGGGGATGCGGGTCGGGGTTGTCCTGTGTTCGGAGGTCTTGACCCGGCGTTACAGAGGGACGGTTCTTTTCGTCGTCGCGAAAGCCGCTTAACCTCGCCGCCACGCGAGCGCGACGGCTCAGGCGCGGGCTTTGCTCCTCCTCTCCCCACGCAATCACGATTGCGTGGGGCCCCTGTGACAAAAAAACGTCCCTCAAGTCCCGCCTTTTTCGGAGGAGCTTCCCGTCTTCTGAGGAGGTGGGACAGCGGGGACGGTTTCTTTGTACCACCAGTGCGCACACTGGTGTGACTAAGGAACCGTCCCCGTGTCACACCGGCTGCCCTGTGACGCACGCCGCCCTTCCCCCGTTTATTATACCGCCCTCAATCAACGACACGGGCCGCCGTGGGCGGCGGCCCCTACGGCATATTTTAAAGTTTTCTATCTTAACGCAACCACTCTGTCGCCCAACCCACCCGGGCCGATGAGGTCATCGGCCCCTACAAGGAACCATTTTCCAACTTGCGAGGCAAGAGGGATTTTTTGCGAGGCAAAGCCCCACAAAAAATATTGAAATTGGAGACGCTGGTCGGGGCTTCTGACGTCACCGGGGAGCCGGTGTGACACGGGGACGGTTCTTTAGTCCCATCTTCGCTATGCTTCGATGTGACAAAAGAACCGTCCCCTTTGTCCCACCTCCTCAAAAGATGGGAAGTTCCCCCGAAAAAGGCGGGACTGAGGGACGGTTTTTTTGTCACACCGCAGGTGGGACTAAAGAACCGTCCC
>CANQFV010000051.1 GCA_947599875.1 uncultured Oscillospiraceae bacterium | reverse complement strand
CACCAGTGTGCGCACTGGTGGTACAAAGAAACCGTCCCCTTTGTCCCACCTCCTCAAAAGACGGGAAGTTCCCCCGTAAAAGGCGGGACTGAGGGACGGTTTTTTTGTCACACCGCAGGTGGGACTAAAAAACCGTCCCTCTGTAACGCCGGGTCAAGACCTCCGAACAGCGGACAATTCCCCCGCCCTTCTGCCGGGCCTATGTTTGGCGCTATACCGCCATTTTATAAAATCTCAGGGTGAACAGGGCGCCGCCGCCGGGGGCGTTCTCCGCCGTCACGGCGCCGCCGGAGTTTACGATGATCTTCCTGGCCAGGGCCAGGCCGATCCCCGCCGACTGGGCGTCGGCGTTCTTCCCCCGATAGAAGCGCTCAAAGATGTGGGGCAGATCCTCCGGGGCGATGCCGGGGCCGGTGTCGGCCACGGTGATCTGGGTGTAGATGGCGTTCTCCCGGGAGGCCACGGTGATCCGGCCGCCGGGCGGGGTATGCTCCATGCAGTTTTTCAAAATGTTGCCCAGGGCCTCGGAACACCAGGCGAAGTCCGCCTTGATCTCCTGGCTCCCCACGCCGGAGGTGTCCAGCTCCACGTCCCGCAGCTCCAGGGCGATGAGCAGGGGCGCGGCGGCGTTTTCCACCAGCTGCCCGGCGGTGAAGGTGTTTTTGGCCAGCTCCGCCATGCCCGCGTCCAGGCGGGACATCTTCAGCAGGGCGGAGACGAGCCACTCGATGCGCCCCAGCCCCCGGGTGATCTCCCGGGCCAGCTCCTGCCGGCGGTCGGCGGGCAGCTCAGGCTCCGCCAGCATGGCCGCGGCCAGATTCAGGCTTGTCAGGGGCGTCTTCAGCTGGTGGGAGATATCCGCCAGACTCTCCGCCAGGAACTTCTTGTCGGAGCTGAGGGCCTCCGACTGCCGCCGGAGCGTCACCAGGAGCTTGGACAGCTCCGACTGCAAAATGGACAGCTCCCCCTCGGAAAACCGGTCCAGGGAGTAGTCCTCCCTGCCGTGGAGGATCCGGTCAAGCCCGTCCGCCAGGCCGCCGATGTCCCGGTAGCGCTTGACGGCCCCCAGGACGAACACCGCCGCCGCGGCCAGGGCAAAGCACACGGCAAAGACGCCGCACACGGGCCCTAAGACAAACCCCACGGCGATGAACACGGCCTCCACGGCCAAAAGCGCCGCCAGCTCCCGGCGGAAGCCGCGGTTTCGCAACAGCTTCTTCATTCGTCCACCTTATATCCCAGGCCCCGGACGGTCTTGATGATCCCGGGATCGGCCGGGTCGTCCCCCAGCTTGTCCCGGAGGCGCTTGATGTACACCGTCAGGGTGTTGTCGTTGACAAAGTCCCCGGCCACGTCCCAGATCTCCTCCAAGAGCTTTGACCGGGAGAGGACAAGACCCCGGTTATTCAAAAACACCAAGAGCAGCCGGTACTCCAGGGCGGAGAGGAAGATCTCCCGCCCGTTTTTCGTCACCTGCGCCTTCTCCGTGTCCACCCGCAGGTCCCCCAGCTCCACGACGGAGCTGGCTTTCCCCGTCCGGCGCAGGACGGTGCGCATCCGGCTCACCAGCTCCCGGGGTCGGAAGGGCTTGGCCACATAGTCGTCGGCCCCCAGCTCCAGCCCCGTCACCACGGAGAATTCGTCCCCGGAGGCGGTGAGGAAGATGACGGGGGTGCCGAAGTCCTTCTTCAGCTCCCCGCAGACGGCAAAGCCGTTCCCGTCCGGCAGGCCCACGTCCAAAAGGACAAGATCCGTCTCCGGCGAGATCCGCTCCAGCGCCTCCCGGCGGGAGCGGGCCGGTGTGACGGAGAAGCCCTCCCCGGACAGAAAGCGGGTGAGATTTTCCACGATCCCCGGATCGTCCTCCACAAGCAGTACCTCGATCATATCATCGCCTCCGCCCCTATTTTACACCAAACCGGCCCTTCGGAAAAGGGGGATTCCCGGGATTTTCGGTTTACAATTCTTAAAAAGCGTGGTATATTGGGCTTGCGGCGGCGGAGCGGCGCTGGCTCGCCCCGCCGTCCCACTGAAATTACGGAGTTTTGCGGAAGATGTTTGAAAAGCTTGAGGGCATTGAAAAAAAGGTTCTTGACCTGCGCGCCCGTCTGGAGACGCCGGAGGTGTACTCCGACCCCGCCCTGTACGCCAGGACAGCCAGGGAGGCCAAGGAGCTGTCCCCTGTGGCGGAGACGTACCGGCGGTGGAAGGACTTCGCCCGGGCGGAGGAGGAGGCCAGGGGGCTTCTGTCCGACCCGGAGCTGGGGGAGATGGCCCGGGAGGAGCTGGAGAGCGCCAGGGCCGGCCGGGAGAGGACGGAGCGGGAGCTGAAGCTGCTGCTCCTCCCCCGGGATCCCAACGACAACCGGGGCGTGGTGATGGAGATCCGCGGCGGCGTGGGCGGGGAGGAGTCCGCCCTGTTCGCGGCGGATCTGTACCGCATGTACGCCATGTACGCCCAGACCCGGGGCTGGCGCCTGGAGGTGGCCAACGAGAACATGACGGAGCTGGGCGGGATCAAGGAGATCAGCTTTCTGGTGGAGGGCGAGGGGGCCTGGTCAAGGCTGAAGTTCGAGTCCGGCGTCCACCGGGTACAGCGCGTGCCGGCGACGGAGTCCTCCGGCCGCATCCAGACCAGCGCCGCCACGGTGGCGGTGCTGCCGGAGCTGGAGGAGATGGAGTTTGCCATCAACCCCGCCGATCTGCAGATCGACACCTTCCGTTCCACCGGCGCCGGGGGACAGAAGGTGAACAAGACCGAGTCCGCCATCCGCATCACCCACATCCCCACGGGGACGGTGGTGGAGTGCCAGGACGAGCGCAGTCAATATAAGAACAAGGATCGGGCCATGAAGATCCTGGCCTCGCGCCTGGCCGACGCGGAGCGGAGGAAGCGGGACGCCGCCGTGGCGGCGGAGCGGCGCAGTCAGGTGGGCTCCGGGGACAGGTCGGAGCGGATCCGGACGTACAACTTCCCCCAGGGGCGGGTGACGGATCACCGGATCAACCTGACGCTGTATAAAATCGACCAGATCATGGACGGGGGCCTGGACGAGCTGATCGACGCCCTGGTCACCGCCGATCAGGCGGAGAAGCTGAAGGGGGAGGAGTCGTGAGCCGGGAGGAGTACCGCCCGCCGCGCTTCGAGGAGAACGGGACGGCGTATCTTGGCCCTGGGGAGACGGCCAGGGCCGCCGAAATCTTAAGGCGCGGCGGCGTGGTGGCCGTGCCCACGGAGACGGTGTACGGCCTTGCGGCCAACGGGCTTGATGAGGCCGCCGTGGGGCGGATCTTCGCCGCCAAGGGGCGGCCGGAGAACAAGCCGGTGAGCCTCTTTGTCCGGGGGATCCGGGACGCCGGGCGCTTTTGCCGGGTGAACGAGGCGGCCCGCAGGCTCAGCGTCCTGTGGCCGGGGCCGCTGACGGTGATCCTCCCGCGCCTTGCCTGCGTGCCGGACGTGATCTCCGCCGGGGGAGAGGGCGTGGGCATCCGCGTCCCCGACGACCCGGTGACGCTGGAGCTTCTCGCCCTGTGCGGCTTCCCGCTGACGGGCACCAGCGCCAACCTGTCCGGGGAGAGGGCCGCCGTCAGCGGCCGGGAGGCCCTGGAGATCTTTCGGGGGCGCATCGACGCCGTCCTCGACGGGGGCGTCTCCCCGGGGGGCGTGCCCTCCACGGTGGTGGATCTCACCGGGCCGGCGCCTAAAATCCTTCGGCAGGGTGCAATTTTAAAGGAAACACTTGAAAAACTCATAGGGACGGTGGTATGATGAGGATCGTGGGCATCACCGGCCCCACCGGGGCGGGCAAGACCACGGCCCTGGCGGCGGCCCAGGCACTGGGCGGCGCGGTCATCGACTGCGACGCGGTGTACCACAGGCTCCTGGAGACGGACGGGGCGATGGTGGACAGCATCGGGGAGCGCTTCCCCGGTACAGTCCGGGCCGGACGCCTTGACCGCCAGGCCCTGGGGGGCCTTGTCTTTGCCGACCCCCGGGCGCTGGAGGCGCTGAACGGCCTGACCCACCCCCGGGTGGCCGGGGAGGTGGAGCGGCTCCTGGCCGCGGCGGAGCGGGACGGGGCGAGACTCGCCGTCATCGACGCCGTGGGCCTTTTTGAAAGCGGCCTTCACCGCCTGTGCGGCCTGACCCTCTGCGTCACGGCCCCGCGGGAGGACAGGATCCGCCGGGTCATGCTCCGGGACGGCATCTCCCGGCAGCGGGCGCAGGCGCGGGTGGACGCCCAGCGGGGGGAGGAATACTACCGCGCCCGCTGTGACAGAACACTGGTAAACGATTTTTCCCACAGCCGGGATTTTTACCGGCGCTGTGAGGAATTTTTTAAGGAGGTTATCCAAATGCCCGATGTAGATTTGAGAGACCAGCTTTTTTATAAGCAGAAGAACCTGGGGGACATCCTGGACGAGAGGGAGACGGAGCTTTCCCGGGACTACTGCGCCAAGTACATGGCGTATCTGGACGCGGCCAGGACGGAGCGGCTGGCGGTGACGAAGGCCGTGGAGCTTGCGGAGAAGTACGGCTTCCACGCCTACGACCGGAACGCCCCCCTGAAGGCGGGGGACAAGATCTACCGGAACGTGCGGGGGAAGATGCTCCTGCTGGCCGTGGTGGGCAGGGACTCCCTGGGCGAGGGCGCCAACATCTGCGCCGCCCATATCGACTCCCCCCGGCTTGATCTGAAGCAGGTGCCCCTCTATGAGCAGAACGAGATCTGCTACTTCAAGACCCACTACTACGGCGGCATCCGCAAGTACCAGTGGGTGGCCATGCCCCTGGAGCTGCACGGCGTGGTGGCGCTGCGGGACGGCTCCACCGTCACCGTCTGCGTCGGCCGGGACGAGTCCGACCCCGTCTTTGTCATCAGCGACCTGCTGCCCCACCTGGCGGCCAAGCAGTCCGAGCAGCCCCTGGCCAAGGCCATCCCCGGGGAGAAGCTGAACATCATCATGGGCTCCCTGCCCCTCCGGGACGACAAGGGCGCCGACCGGGTGAAGCTGGCGGTGATGAAGCTGCTGAACGAGAAGTACGGCATCACCGAGGAGGACTTCCTGTCCGCCGAGATCGAGGCCGTCCCCGGCCTGCCCGTGCGGGACGCGGGGCTTGACCGCTCCCTGATCGCCGGCTACGGCCACGACGACCGGGTCTGCGCCTTCGCGGAGCTTCAGGCCATTTACGAGACGGAGGACCCCCGGAAGACGGCGGTGTGCATCCTGGCGGACAAGGAGGAGATCGGCTCCGTGGGCGTCTCCGGCATGGTCTCCCAGGCCTTCGAGTGCTTCATGGGCGATTTGTGCGCCGCCCAGGGCGTGAGACTGGACCACTGCTTTGAGAAGTCCTTCTGCGTCTCCGCCGACGTGACAAACGCCTTTGACCCCACCTGGCCGGAGGTCAGCGAGATCCGGAACAACTCCAAGCTCAACTACGGCGTGGCCATCGCCAAGTACACCGGCCGGGGTGGAAAGTCCGGCTCCAACGACGCCGCCGCCGAGGTGATGGGGAAGATCCGCCGGATCTTCGGGGAGAACGGCGTCACCTGGCAGTACGCGGAGCTTGGCCGGGTGGACGAGGGCGGCGGCGGCACCGTGGCCTGCTACATGGGCAACCGGAACATCGACACCGTGGACGCCGGCGTCCCGGTGCTGAGTATGCACTCCCCCTATGAGCTTGTGGCCAAGTACGACTGCTACATGACCTATAAGGCCATGAAGGCCGTGTACGCCTCCAGATAAGACCGCTCCTGCCGGGGACTTGGTGCGCGCCCTGTCCCCGGTCTCGTATAAAAAATCCCCCTTCGGGAAAACTACCCGAAGGGGGAAACTTTATGTCTGATAACCAGGAGAAAAAACCGGAGGATATCTACCAGAAGGAGCAGATCGAGGACATGGGCTCCACCACCGTCCGGTCGGGCCGGGGCACCATCCACTGCCTCACCATCGTAGGGCAGATCGAGGGCCACCAGCTCCTGCCCGCCGACGCCAAAAGCACAAAGTACGAGCATGTGATGCCGCAGCTGGCGGCCATCGAGGAGTCGGAGGACATTGACGGCCTGCTCATCCTGTTGAATACCCAGGGGGGCGACGTGGAGGCGGGGCTGGCCATCGCCGAGCTGATCGCCGGGATGAGCAAGCCCACGGTGTCCCTGGTCTTGGGGGGCGGCCACTCCATCGGCGTGCCCCTGGCCGTGGCGGCCAAAATGAGCATGATCGCCCCGTCGGCGGCCATGACCATCCACCCGGTGCGCCTCACCGGCGTGGTCATCGGCGTGCCTCAGACGTACAACTACTTCGGGAAGATCCAGGAGCGCATCGTCCGCTTCGTCACGGACAATTCCCACATTACCCGGGAGAAATTCACGGAGCTGATGCTGAAAACCGGCGAGCTGGCCGCCGACGTGGGCACCGTCATCTACGGCCAGGAGGCGGTGGACTCCGGCCTCATCGACCGGGTGGGCGGCCTGTCCGACGCGCTGAGATATCTGCACGAAGAAATCAAAAAAGGGCATCAGGTTCTCTGACAAGAACCTGATGCCCTTTCAGCCTGTCGAAAAAGCCCTGCGGGCTTTTTCGACAAGGGGAGCGTGCGGAAAAAATCCCTGAATTCTGCGGAATTCAGGGATTTTTTCCTGCTGCCGCGCTGCAGCGCACGCCCAAGGGCGCACGTTTGCGCGGCAAGAGGGATTTTTTGCGAGGCAAAGCCCCGCAAAAAATATTGGAAATGAGAAGAAGCATCGCCGGGAAGCCTGTAGGGGCCGATGACCTCATCGGCCCGGGCGGGTTGGGTGACAGAGCGGTTGCGTTAAGATAGAAAACTTTATAATTTGCCGTAGGGGCCGCCGCCCACGGCGGCCCGTGTCGCGATGACTGAGGGCCGCAAATAAACGGGGAAAGGCGGCGTCAAGCGTCACCGGGGAGCCGGTGTGACACGGGGACGGTTCTTTAGTCACACCAGTGTGCGCACTGGTGGTACAAAAGAACCGTCCCCGCTGTCCCGCCTCCTCAAAGGAACGAAAAAGAGCGTTGCCATCAATTCAATCTGTTGATTCGGACAATGATGCAAAATTGAGGGGCGGGCCGCCAAGAGAGGCGGCCCTTACTGTGTGTAAGAGTCCCCCTGTAGGGGCCGATGACCTCATCGGCCCGGGCGGGTTGGGTGACAGAGCGGTTGCGTTAACATGGAAAATTTTAAGATTTGCCGTAGGGGCCGCCGCCCACGGCGGCCCGTGTCGCGATGATTGGGGGCTGCAAAATAAACGGGGAAGGGTGGCGTCGTGCGTCCCCGGAAGGCCGGTGTGACACGGGGACGGTTCTTTAGTCACACCAGTGTGCGCACTGGTGGTACAAAAGAACCGTCCCCTTTGTCCCACCTCCTCAAAGGAACGAAGATAGAGTGGTATCATCCATTCAACCTGTACGGGCCTCCGCCCACGGAGGCCCGCGTTGGTTGAATTGCGTTGAATCGATACTCGGTGGATATCGGAACGCGGGCCGCCAAGAGAGACGGCCCCTACTGTTTGTAAGAATCCCCCTGTAGGGGCCGATGACCTCATCGGCCCGGGCGGGTTGGGTGACAGAGCGGTTGTGTTAACATGGAAAATTTTAAGATTTGCCGTAGGGGCCGCCGCCCACGGCGGCCCGTGTCACAATGATTGAGGGCCGCGAAATAAACGGGGAAAGGCGACGTCAATCGCCACCGGGCAGCCGGTGTGACATGGGGACGGTTCTTTAGTCCCATCTCCGCACGGCTCCGATGTGACGAAAGAACCGTCCCCGCTGTCCCACCTCCTCAAAAGGTAGAACGCCCCGACCCGCACCCCCAATCCAAATATTTTTTGCGGGGCTTTGCCTCGCAAAAAATCCCTCTTGCCGCGCAAACGTGCGCCCTTGGGCGTGCGCTGCGGCGCGGCAGCAGGAAAGGGCCCCATCGAATTCCGCGCAATTCGATGGGGCCCTTTCCGCACGCGTCTCAATTGGCATTGGAAGGCCGCAGGGGTTTTTGCCAGGGCAGGAGAGGCGCGGAAAGCTCCCGCGTCAGAAGACCCCTGTGGTCTTCCAGACCAGCATAAACCCCTGCGGCCTTCCAAGCCAGCTCATCTTTTCCATTCCTCCAACAGCGCCGAGACCACGTCCATGCCGCCTTTTGTAAAGCCGTCCTTCAGCAGCATGATGCCCCGGCTGTCCGCCGTCAGGAGGATGATCAGGTTCTGGCTCTCCAGGGTCTTGCGCACGTCCTCATAGTTGACGATGAGGGTGCCGCTGCCGGAGCCGGCCTCCAGCCGATCCTCATAAAAGAGGGTGTCCCGCTCCATGCCGTCCTCGCCGCAACGGTTCACCACGGACTGCCACCCCTTCCGGGCGGCCACCCGGGGGGCGTAGACGGACATCCACACATAGATGGCCACCACCACCACAAATTCCACGGTGGGCAGCACCCAATGGGCGCCCTTCCACACCATGAAGGCGGAGGTGAGGACCCAGACCACCGCCAGAACGGCCATGATCTTCCGCACAAAGGGGGCGCGCTCCTCCTGATCCAGACGTTTGGACCCCTCGACAAACAGCTCCCGGGTGAGGGTGAACCGGTTTTCCGCTTTCAGCTCCATAACGGCGCCTCCCGTACTCTTTTTTCCCATCATACCACAGTTTTACCGGGATGTAAAGCGCACCGGCGCCATCTGAGCCGGGGAGGAGGGATTTTCGGCTGTCCGCCGTCAGGTCTTGCCCTCTTTCGGGAAGGCGATGCCCTCCATCCCGCCGCCGTCGGCGGCCAGGGACTGGATATCCCCGGCGATGACCTGGCCCCGGTAGACCACGATGTCCGCCACCACCCGGCCCTGGGCGGTGGGGTGATTTTTCACCTCGTAGGTGTAGCGCGTGGCGTCCAGACCGGCGTATTTGGTGAGATCAAAGCCCTGGCTCTTCTGCAGGGCGTTGTATTGGGCGTACACCTTGGAAAAATCCCGGGGGATGGTGATGGTCTGCTCCTCCACGGGGGAATCCTCCACCTCCCAGCCCAGGGCGCGCAGATACGCCAGGCGCTGCTCGTTGGTCTTTACCACCGCCGACAGGGACGAGGTGGGACTGGCGTCCTTCTTCCCGCCGCCCAGGAGCAGCACCACCGCCCCCGCCAGGATCACCAGAGCCAGCGCCCCGGCGATGACCTTCCGCTTGTCAAGTTTGGCTGTTACGATAAACATTCTTCCACCTCCCAAATGTTTGTACAATGGTATGCGGGAGCCTGAAAAAAATGACAGCTCAAAAAAGGGATGCGCAAAAGGGGGGATTTTTCCCGCGCTCCGGGCCGGGCGGCGGGGGGACGAAAAAAGGCGTGGGTGATTCAGTTTTAGAAAACCTGAAACGGCCCGCCGTTTCGGGAGTTTTTTTGCATTTTGAACGACTGGCACTGATTTATTTCTGAAATTTTAAGAACAAATTCTCAATTTCCTATTGAAAAATGGCGCAATATTGGTTATTATGGTATTTGTCAAAATCACGAATAGAGTTGACATAACCGTACCGTGGGAAAAATTTTTGGAGGGGTTGCCAATGTCAAGCAGGATATTCCAAAGTGTGGTAGTACAGATGAAGGAGGCCACAACCCGCGCCCTGGGCGTCGTGGACAGCGAGGGGAATGTGATCGCCACAAGCGAGCTTGCCGTCATGGGCACGCACATCGCGGACCCGGCAAACATCCTCCCTATGCCGGGTGAGAAGACCGTGGTCTTCGCGGGCAAGACGTTCCGCCCCCTGGCCGGGTCGGAGCAGAACCTGGAGTACGCCGTCTTTGTGGAGGGCACCGACGAGCTGGCCGCCAGCTACTGCTGCATGCTGGCCGTGGCGGTGCAGAGCGCCAAGGCGTACTATGAGGAGAAGTATGACAGATCCGCGCTGGTGAAGAGCATCATCACGGAGAACATCCTCCCCGGGGACATCTATGTCCACGCCAAGGAGCTGCATTTTGTGTCCGACGTGCCCCGGGCGGTGTTCTACATCCGCCAGGTGGACCGGGCGGACGTGGCCACGCTGGAGGTGCTGCGCCGTCTCTATCCGGAGAAGCAGCGGGACTTCATCATCAGCATCAACGAGACGGACATCGCCGTCATCAAGGAGGTCCCGGCCCACACGGAGGAGCGGGACACCCACAAGATGGGCGTGGCGATGGCCACGGCCATTGCCGACGAGCTGAAGATCCGCACCGTCATCGGCATCGGGACGCTGGCCCTGCACCTGCGGGATCTGGCCGTCCGCTACAAGGAGGCCCAGACGGCCATTGACGTGGGCAAGGTCTTTGACACGGAGAAATCCGTGATCAACTACGAGAGCCTGGGCATCGGGCGCCTCATCTACCAGCTGCCCACCACCATGTGCCAGATGTTCCTGAACGAGGTGTTCAAGAAGAACCCCATCGACAGCCTGGACGAGGAGACGCTGGGCATCATCACGGAGTTCTTTGACAACAACCTGAACATCTCCGAGACGAGCCGGAAGCTGTTTGTCCATCGGAACACCCTGGTCTACCGGCTGGGGAAGATCAAGAAGCTCACGGGCTTGGATCTCCGGGAATTCGACCAGGCCATCGTCTTCAAGGTGGCCCTGATGGTCAAGAAGTATCTGGACTCCCAGGGTATCGCGTGAGAAAGCAAACGGGAAAAAGGAATCTGAGTTTACTATGGTTCAATTTACTGACGTATTCAAATCCTATGAAAACGGCACCAAGGCCCTGCGGGGCGTGAGCTTCACCATCCATGACGGGGAGTTCGCCTTCCTGGTGGGGCCGTCCGGTTCGGGAAAGACCACCATCATCAAGCTGCTCACCGGGGAGATCGCCCCCACGGACGGGAAGGTGCTGGTGAACGACTACGACTTGACAAACATCCGCTTCGGGAAGATGCCCTACATGCGCAGGACGCTGGGTGTGGTGTTCCAGGACTTCCGCCTGATCGAGGATAAGACCGTCTATGAGAACGTGGCCTTCGCCATGCGTGTCATCGGCGCCTCCAACAAGGAGATCCGCCGCCGCGTCCCCTATGTACTGGAGCTGGTGGGTCTGGACACCCGCACCCGCCGCAGGCCCCAGGAGCTGTCCGGCGGCGAGCAGCAGCGCGTGGCTATCGCCCGGGCGCTGGTGAACAACCCCAGGCTCATCATCGCCGATGAGCCCACCGGGAACTTAGACCCGGCCAGGAGCCTGGAGATCATGCTCCTTTTGCAGAAGATCAACGAGCTTGGCACCACGGTGCTTGTGGTGACCCACGAGAAGGAGCTGGTGGACAGCTTCTCCAAGCGCGTCATCGCCATCGACGGCGGCAAGATAATCAGCGACGGAATGGACGGGTACTACACTTATGAGAGGTAACAGGTTCACCTACTATGTCCGGGAGGGCATAGGGAGCATATTCAACCACGGGTTCATGTCCTTTGCCAGCGTGTGCATCATCGTGGCGTGCCTTATCATCATGGGCAGCTTCACGCTCCTGGCGCTGAACGTGGACAACATCATCAACACGATGGAGAGTCAGAACGAGCTGATGGCCTTCGTGGACGAGAGCCTCTCCCAGGAGGAGGCCCGGGCGCTCCAGGGCGCCGTGGAGGCCGTGCCCAACGTGTCCAAGGTCTACTTTGTCACCAGGGAGGCGGCGTGGAACAGCTTTGTGTCCACCTATCAGAACCCCGGCATGTTCGCGGGGCTTGACGCCACCACCGTCCGGGACCGCTTCGTGGTGTATATCGACGACATCTCCCTGATGGCCCAGACCCAGGAGAACCTCAGCCATGTGGCGGGGATCGCGGCGGTCAACGCCCAGCTGGAGATCAGCGCCGGCTTTGTGCGGATCCGCAACATCGTCACCGTGGCGTCCGTGGCCCTGGTGCTGGTGCTGTTCGTCATCTCCCTCTTTATCATGTCCAACACCATCAAGCTCACCACCTTTGAGCGGCGGGACGAGATCGCCATTATGAAGATGGTGGGCGCCACCAGCTCCTTCATCCGCTGGCCCTTTGTGGTGCAGGGGTTGATTTTGGGGCTTTTGGGGGCGCTGGTGAGCTTCACGCTGGAGTGGGGCCTCTATGAGCTGCTGACAGAGAAGCTCATCTCAGGCGCCGGGATCTCCTTTTTGACCATGATCCCCTTCTACAACGTGGCCGTGCCGCTGCTTGCGGCCTTCACCGTGGTGGGGCTCGGCGTGGGCGTCATCGGCAGTACGCTGGCGATCAAAAATTACCTGAAGGTCTGACCGCCTGGTTTTTTCCGGTTTTTTTGGAGGCATTACCATGAGCAACAAAGCACAGAAAATCGTGATCCGCGTGATATGCGTCATCCTGGCGCTGCTGATGGCCGGGTCGGTACTTTTGTACGTCCTGCCCAGCGCCGGCGCCGTCACCAAGGCGGAGATCGAGAAGAAGGAGGAGGAGCTGAAGGCCATTCGCCAGCAGCTCAAGGAGACCCAGTCCCAAATCAACTCCCTGGAGTACGATCAGGCCCAGGCCCTGGCCAAGAAGACCGTCCTGGACAACCAGATGGAGCTGACCCAGAAGATCATCGACAACCTGAATGAGCAGATCCTGGAGTACGGCAACCTGATCGAGGAGAAGGAAGCGGAAGTGGGGGAGCGCCAGGCCGAGGAGAACGAGCAGTGGGAGCGGTACAAGGTTCGCATCCGGGCGATGGAGGAGAACGGCACCATTTCCTACTACGCCATCATCTTCGGGGCCAGGGATTTCGCGGATATGCTCTCCCGCATCGACATGATCGGCTCCATTATGGATTACGACGAGAATCTGTATGAAAAATTAGTGGCCGCCCGGGAGGCGACAGAGGCCGCCAAGGCGGATCTGGAGCAGACCAAGGTGGAGCTTGAGGACAAGCGGGTGGAGCAGAAGGACGCCCAGCAGGATCTGGAGCGCCAGATCGAGGAGGCCGGCCAGCTCATCCAGCAGATCGAGTCCGACATCGACCAGGCCCAGGAGTTCTACGACCAGGTGAGCGAGGACGAGGACCGGGTCAAGGACGAGGTGGAAGAACTGCAAAAGGAGTATGACCGCCAGCACACCAAGGTGGTGGGCACCGGCCGGTTCATCTGGCCTGTGGACTCCAACGTGGTCACCTCCGGCTTCGGCTCCCGCAACACGGGGATCGCCGGCGCCTCCACCAACCACAAGGGCGTGGATCTGAAGGCCGGCTACGGCGCCAACATCTACGCCGCCGACTCCGGCACCGTCTTGGTGTCCGCCCTCAGCAGCAGCTACGGCAACTACATCACCATCAGCCACGGCAACGGCTATACCACCCTGTACGGCCACATGTCCAAGCGCCTTGTGAAGGCCGGGGACACCGTGAAGCAGGGCCAGGTCATCGGCTACGCGGGCGCCACGGGCATCGCCAACGGCCCCCACCTGCACTTCGAGATCTGGGAGAACGGCAACCGGGTGAACCCCCTGAAGTATTTCAGCGCGGGGTCGTATGTTGTACGATAACTGGCTTGAAAGGCCGCAGGGGTTTAGACTGGCTTGAAAGGCCACAGGGGGTCTTCTGGCGCGGGAGCTTTCCGCACCTCTCCTACCCTGACGGAAACCCCTGCGGCCTTTCAATGCCAATTGAGACGCGTGCGGAAAGGCCCCCTGGAATTCTGCGGAATTCCAGGGGGCCTTTCCTGCTGCCGCGCTGTGCGACCAGTCTGCGGACTGGACACTTGCGCGGCAAGAGGGATTTTTTCCAAGGCAC
>CANQFV010000050.1 GCA_947599875.1 uncultured Oscillospiraceae bacterium | reverse complement strand
CCTTAGTCACACCAGTGTGCGCACTGGTGGTACAAAGAAACCGTCCCCTTTGTCCCACCTCCTCAAAAGACGGGAAGTTCCCCCGTCAAAGGCGGGACTTGAGGGACGGTTCTTTTGTACCACCGCAGCGTAAGCGGAGGTGTGACTAAAGAACCGTCCCTCTGTAACGCCGGGTCAGGGTCTCCGTATAACGGAAGCTGCCCCGTCCCGCATCCCCTAATTCCAAGTTTGGATTGGGAGGTGGCGCGAGTGAAAAAGTTTGCCTGGGGAATTGGCGGGACTGAGCTTTTGAAAAAAACGTGAAAACCTCTTGACAACCGGCGGAAAATACCCTATAATAGCAAAGCTTGCATAAAAGAACACTCAACCGGTATGGAGAAGTCGCGTAGCCCGGTCGAGCGCGCACGATTGGAAATCGTGTAGGGGTCAAAAGCTCCTCGAGGGTTCGAATCCCTCCTTCTCCGCCAGAAAAAGCAGCCCTTTTGGGCTGCTTTTTTTGACGGAGAAGGAGCTTACGTCCTCTGCCCCTGGCAAAGGACGCCCCGGCGATATACGCCGGGGTTCATTGAACGTGAAGGAAACCCCTGATGGGTTTCCTCCACCGCTCCTTCCTTTCCGATGCTTTCAGGTTCAATATTTTTTCCGGCGGCATGTGCGTCGGAAATAATCCCGCACATTCCCCTTTGTTGAAAAAGCCCGCAGGGCTTTTTCGACAGGCGGTTTTTGACGGGATTTCGCGGTAAAGGGATCCGGATATGACACTGAAAAGAGAGACTTCCTTCCCCTGGCGGACATTTTTAAAATCTCTGGCGGCCATCGGCATCCCCGTGGCCATCCAGAATCTCCTGACCACCACGGCGTCTATGGTGGACACCATGATGGTGGCACCACTGGGGGACGATGCCGTGGGGGCCTTGGGGCTGTGCGCCCAATTTTCCTCCCTGATGTTCTCCTGCTACTGGGGCTTTGTGGGCGGGGGGATGCTGTTCTTCGCCCAATACTGGGGGGCGCGGGATCCGGAGGGGATCAACCGCTCCTACGGGATGACCTGGGTGTGCATGATGACGGTCTCCGTGATCTTCTCCCTGTCGGCGCTGCTGGCGCCGGGGGTGGTAATGGCCATTTACACCGACAAAACGGCCATACAGGAGATCGGCGTACAGTATCTGGGCCTTGTGGGCATCGCCTATCCCCTGCAGGTCTGGTCTATGGCTATGAGCGCCCTCCTGCGGGCCACGGAGCGGACGAAGATCCCCATGTTCGCCGCGGTGGCCTCCGTGGCGGCCAATATTTTCTTCAACTGGGTGCTGATCTACGGCAGGCTGGGCGCCCCGGCGATGGGCATCCGCGGCGCGGCGGTGGCAACGGCCATCTCGGCGGCGGTGAATGTGGCGGCCATCTATCTGATGGCGCGGCTGTCCCGCTACCCCTTCCTCTTTCAACTGCGGGAGCATTTCCGGTGGACGAAAAAGCACCTGAGGATCTTTTTGGTCAAGTGCTTCCCCATTATCCTCAACGAGCTGTTTTTGGGCATCGGGAACATGATCATCAACGTCACCCTGGGCCGTCAGCCGGAGGAGACCATTGACGCCCTGGCGGTGTTCCGGACGCTGGAGGGGCTGATCATCGGCTTCTTCTCCGGGTTCTCCTCGGCCTCCTCGGTTCTGGTGGGCAAGTGCGTGGGCTCCGGGGAGCTGGAGGAGGCCTATCAGCGGGCCAAGAGGCTGGTGTACCTGTGCAGCGGCTTTATTTTCGCGGTGGGACTGGGGATTCTGGGGCTGCGAACGCCCATTCTCACGGCTATGGGCCTGACGGGGGAGGCGTACAGGGCCGGTGTCCGGTTCCTCAGCATCTATGTGTTCGTGGCGGTGATCCGCATGGGCAACTGGATCATGAACGACACCTACCGGGCCAGCGGCGACGCCATCACCGGGACGGTGCTGGAGATCGTCTTTCTGTACGTCATGGTGGTTCCCGCGGTGCTTGTGTCCGGCTTTGCCCTCCACCTGCCCTACTGGGCCATCTTCCTGTGCTGTTACTGCGATGAGCCTATCCGGTATGTGCTGATGCAGCTGAATCTATACTCCGGCAGATGGATCCGCCCTGTGACGACTCAGGGGGCGGCGGCTCTGGGGGAGTTTAAAAAGCGCCACGGGATGGCGCGGTAAAGGAGTGTTCCGTATGGATAAAAATCTGTTTGCGCCGAACCCGCCGATGGGGTGGAACAGCTATGACTATTACGACACCACGGTGACGGAGCGGGATGTACTGGCCAACGCCCGGGCGATGCGGGAAAAGCTCCTGCCCTGGGGGTGGGAGTATGTGGTGGTGGACATCCAGTGGTACGCCTCCCGCCCGGACGCCAAGCGGGAGAAGTATCAGTACATCCCCTTCGGCCGGCTGAATATGGACGCGTATTCCCGGCTCATCCCCGACCCGGAGCGGTTCCCCAGCTCTATAAACGGCGCGGGGTTCAAGCCTCTGGCGGACTACGTCCACGGCCTGGGGCTGAAATTCGGCATCCACATCATGCGGGGGATCCCCCGGGACGCCGCCCACCGGCATCTGCCGGTGCTGGGTACGGAGCTGACAGCGGATGAGGTGGCGGACCCCGCCAGCGTGTGTCCCTGGAATCCGGACATGTACGGCGTCCGGGACAACCAGGCCGGGCAGGCCTACTACGACAGCCTGCTGGCCCTGTACGCCGGGTGGGGTGTGGATTTCATCAAGTGCGACGACATCTGCAACACGGAGAATTGGGAGGAGCCGACCTTCCGGGCGAGGCGGGGGCTGGGGGAGATCCGTATGCTCCACCGGGCCATTGAGAGGTGCGGGAGGCCCATTGTCCTCTCCCTCTCCCCCGGGCCGGCGATTTTGGATATGGCGGAGGATTACGCCCGGTACGCCAACATGTGGCGGATCACCGACGACATGTGGGACAAGTGGGAGCATGTGCGGAACATGTTCCGGCGGTGCCACCTGTGGCAGGGGCACACGGCCCCCGGGTGCTATCCGGATTGCGATATGCTGCCCCTGGGGGTCATCGGCGGGGGGTTCCGGGAGGAGCGGACTACGCGCCTGACAGAGGATGAGCAGAGGAGCGTTATGACCCTGTGGTGCGTCTTCGGCTCCCCGCTGATGGTGGGGGCGGAGCTGACACGGCTGGACGAGTGGACGCTGTCGCTGCTGACAAATCGGGAGGTGCTGAGCCTTCTCCCCGCCCGGAACCGGCGGGAGGAGACGGTCTACAGCGACGACCGGGCGGTGTGGACGGTGACGCTCCCCACGGGGCAGGTGTACGCCGCGGCCTTTAATCTCACGGACGCGCCCCTGACGGTTCCGGTACCCGGCGCGGGAAAAGATATCTGGACGGGCCGCGACCCCGACGCGCCGCTCCCGCCCCACGGATGCGCGCTATACAGGGCTGGCTTGGAAGGCCGCAGGGGCACGCTGGCTTGAAAGGCCGCAGGGGTCTACTGGCGCGGGAGCTTTTAGCGCCTTTCCTACCCTGGCGGTAAGCCCTGCGGCCTTCCAATGAAAAGGGGATGCGTCTGAGGAAGCCGGTGTGACACGGGGACGGTTCTTTAGTCCCATCTGCGCTTTGCTCCGATGTGACAAAAGAACCGTCCCCTTTGTCCCACCTCCTCAAAGGAACGAAAAAGAGCGTCACCATTCAATCTGTACGGGCCTCCGCCCACGGAGGCCCGCGTTGGTTGAGCTACGTTGAATCGATACTTGGAGGTAATCGGAACACGGGCCGATGAGGTCATCGGCCCCTACATATTCAAATTCCGTTGATTCGGATGATGATACAAAATCGAGGGACGGGCTGCCAAGAGAGGCGGCCCCTACTGTCTGTAAGAGGCCCCTGTAGGGGCCGAGGACCTCATCTGTCCGGGTGGGTTGGGCAATAGAGCGGTTGCATTAAGATAGGAAACTTTAAAATATGCCGTAGGGGCCGCCGCCCACGGCGGCCCGTGTCGTTGATTGAGGGCGGTATAATAAACGGGGAAAGGCTGCGTCAAGCGTCCCCGGAGGCCGGTGTGACACGGGGACGGTTCCTTAGTCACACCAGTGTGCGCACTGGTGGTACAAAGGAACCGTCCCCGCTGTCCCACCTCCTCAGAAAACGGACAATCCCCGACCCGCATCCCCCCATTCAAACATTTTTTGCGGGGCTTTGCCTCGCAAAAAATCCCTCTTGCCGCGCAAACGTGCGCCCTTGGGCGTGCGCTGCAGCGCGGCAGCAGAAAGACCCGGCGTGAATTCCGCAGAATTCACGCCGGGTCTTTCGCACGTCCCCCTTGGCATTGAAAGGCCGCAGGGGCTTGCCGCCAGGGTTGGGAAGGAGCGGAAAGCTCCCGCGTCAGAAGACTCCTGGACCTTTCAAGCCAGCCTAAACCCCTGCGGCCTTTCAAGCCAGCACATGGTATATCGCCAGGGCCACAAGGGACAGGACAAAATAGATGGCACCGGCCAACAGAAGGCCCCGGGAGCTGGTGCGCTGGGAGGCCTTGCGCTGGACGTACTGGTGGATGTCCTCCTTCTCTCCGCGGCGGAGGACGGGGAGGGCCGTCTCCAGGGCGCTCTTCACGCCGTAGCCCACCACATCAAAGGCGCCCTTATTGCGCACGCCCTTGATGCCGCCGATGCCCAAAAGCATCCCCGCCGCCACAAACAGCCCGTCGCACAGGCTGCGGGTGAAGCCGTAATCGCGGCTCATATTCAGACTGAACACGGCCACGGCGATCACGGCGCCCACAAGCAGATCCAGGAGGAAGTCCTTTTTCTTCTGGCTCATTTCCCGTTCAGCTTCTCCATGATGGCCTTATACTCCGCCTCGTTGCACTGGACAAAGTGGCCGGGGCGAACCTCACGGAAGCTGGGCTTATCCACACTGTAATCATGCTCGGCCAGGGGGTTATAGGTGATGCGCTTCCGGGCCTTCTCGTAAATGGGGTCGGGAAGGGGGATGGCCGACAGCAGAGATCTGGTGTAGGGGTGGAGGGGATAGGCGAACAGCTCGTCGGAGTCCGCCAGCTCCACCATCTTGCCGTAATACATGACGCCGATTCGGTCGGAGAAATACTTGACCACGGACAGGTCATGGGCGATGAACAAGATCGTGAGGCCGAAGCGGTCACGCAGGTCGTTGAGCAGGTTGATGACCTGGGCCTGGACGGACACGTCCAGAGCGGACACAGGCTCGTCGGCGATGATCAGCTCCGGGTTCATAATGATGGAGCGGGCCACGCCGATACGCTGCCGCTGGCCGCCGGAGAACTCATGGGGATAGCGGGAGGCATGTTCCCGGACAAGACCCACAAGCTCCAGCATCTCATAGACCTTCTCGTCGATGACGTTCTTATCCCGCTCGCCCTGGATGACCAGGCCCTCGGAGATGGTCTCGCGCACCGTCATACGGGGGTCCAGAGAGGCGATAGGATCCTGGAAGATCATCTGGATCTGGGTGACAAGGCGGGTATTCCTGGCCTTGCGCATGGCGTCCTTGTACTCGGCCTGGAGCTTTGTCTTCTCCTCCCCTGTGGCCTTGGCCAGCAGGGCCTCGTACTTGGCCTTCGTCTCCTCCTGGAGCTTGGCGGAGTACATCTTGTCGCAGTTTTTCTGGTCGTTTTTCGCGTCCGCGATCTGCTTCTTCAGCTCCTGGGCGCGCTGGGGGTCCTTGCAGGCCTTCAGCTCCTCCTTGAGCTTCTGGGTGCCGGCGCAGATGCGCACGCCCTTGAAGTACACGTCTCCGGAGGTGATGTTGTAGAGCTTGATGATGGAGCGGCCGGTCGTGGTCTTGCCGCAGCCGGACTCGCCCACCAGGCCGAAGACCTCGCCCTTCTTGATCTCGAAGCTCACGTCGTCAACGGCCTTGGTCACATAGTTGCCGGCCTTGAAGTACTGGCAAAGATGCTCCACGCGAAGTAAGGTTTCCTGATTACTCATCCCTGCTTCCCCCTCCTTGCATTCATTCTGGCGATCCTGTCCACCACGGCCTTGGGCGGATCCACCTTAGGCGCGTCGGGGTGGAGCAGCCAGGTGGCGGCGTAGTGGGAATCGGAGATCTTGAACATAGGCGGCTGACGCTCAAAGTCGATGGCCATCGCGTACTGGTTCCGGGGCGCGAAGGCGTCGCCCTTGGGCGGGTAGATCATGTTGGGCGGCGTGCCGGGGATGGCGGCCAGCTTCTCGTTGGTGTCCAGATCCGGCATGGAGCTGAGCAGCGCCCAGGTGTACGGGTGGGCGGAGTGATAGAAGATATCCTCGCTGGTACCGTACTCCACGATCTTGCCGGCATACATCACGGCCACGCGGTCGGCCATATTGGCCACAACGCCCAGGTCATGGGTGATGAAGATGACGGAGAGCTTGCGCTCCTCCTTCAGCTCGTTGATAAGCTCCAGGATCTGGGACTGGATCGTCACGTCCAGAGCGGTGGTAGGCTCGTCGCAGATGAGGATGTCGGGGTTGGCGGCCAGGGCGATGGCGATGACGATGCGCTGGCGCATACCGCCGGAGAACTCGAAGGGGTACTGGCGATACCGCTTGTGGGGCTCGGCGATACCCACCTCCTCCATCAGCTTGATGGCCCGGTGCTTGGCGATCTGCCGTGTCACCTTGGCCACCACGCCGGAGGCGTTCTCCTTCAGATAGTCGATGACGGCCACGGTCTCCTTGTCGTAATTCCGGGTGTCGCCGGCCTTCAGGATGGTGTTGTAGTGGTCCACCAGGCGGTTGATCAGGCGGGCGATGTTGTCCCGGATCAGGTCGAGATCGGTGACGGCGGGGTCGGCCAGCTCAAAGCCGGGATTCTTGCCCCGGGCGATCATGGCGTCGTACTTGCGCTTGTCCCGGTTGTAGGTGCGCATGACCTTCACGTTGGCCCGGACGCCGTGGAAATAGTGGTCGATCTCGCTCTTTAAGCTGGAGGTGAAGGTGTAGCTCAGAGAGTCCTTCACGATGGCCAGGGGGTCGATGGTGGCCTTCACGGCGGCGTCCAGCTTCTTCATGGTCTCGGTACATTCCTTATGCTCCAGGTTCTCCTTGGCGTACACCGGCAGGGCGGCCTGAAGCTCCCGAATGGCGGTGACCATGTTGTCCTGGCTGCGCTTGGCGGAGAATTTCAGGGCGCGCTCCGCGTCGGCGATGAAGTGGAGCATAAAGTGTTCGTCCAGGTACTTCCGGAGGAAGTCGTTCAGCTCGTCCACCGGCATATCGGGGAGGGGCTGGTCGGAGAAGGTCAGATAGAAGCCCATCCGGAAGAAGTTGGGCACGGGCTTGCCGATGGCGTCCTTCAGGATGTCGCGGATGGCGTAGAGACTCTCCAGCACGGCCTTGTAGTCCTTGGAGCGGAAGCTGCTCTTCAGCTTGGAGCAGAGGGAGTCGATCTGGGCCTTCTTGGCCTCGGGGACCACATACTCGTTGATGGAGGCCCTGGACTGGCGGATGATGTCGCCGATCCGGTCGGCGGCGTCCTTGCCCACGGAGTTCTTCTCCAGCTCGAAGGACAGCTTGTCGATGTCCTCCGCCGCCTCCTGGGCGGCCTCGTGGGCGGTGTTGTACGCCTTCTCCAGCTCGATGTGCTTAAACTCGAACTTGTCAAACTTCTTGCAGATCTCCGGGGCGCGGGCGGCCTCCTCCGGGGAGGTGGCGGACTGAACCATCGCCTCGTTCAAGTGCTTCAGATAGTTATTGAAGGTCTTGCGGCTCTCACGCTGGCGGATCTTGCCCTTCAGGATCATGGCCTCCGTCAGCTGACGGCCGATGCGGACGATGGGGTTCAGGGAGGACATGGGGTCCTGGAAGATCATGGCGATCTTGTCGCCGCGGATCTTGTGGAAGTCCTCCTCGGTGATCTTCAGCAGATCCTGGCCGTCGTAGATGATCTCGCCGGACTCCACGATGGAGTTCCCGGCCAGGATGCCCAGGATCGCCCTGGTGGTGACGGACTTGCCGGAGCCGGACTCGCCCACGATGCACAGGGTCTCGCCCTTGTCCAGGTCAAAGTCGATGCCGCGGACGGCCTGCACCTTACCGTTGGAGGTGCGGAAGGAGATACGAAGGTTCCTGACCTCTAATTTCTTTTCCATCAGTCGTCCACTCCTCTCGTCGTCGGGTTAAAGGCATCCCGCAGGCCGTTGCCGAACAGGTTGAAGCAGATCATCAGCAGGCCCAGGAAGATACTGGGATACAAAATGGCGTGGGGGGCGCTGGTGACCACCGAGTTACCCTGAGAGAGCAGTGTGCCGATGGTGGTACCGGCAAAGGAGCTGAGGTTCACGATGCCAAGGTAAGTCATACTCGTCTCGGAGCCGATGACCCCGGGGATGGTCAGCGCGCAGCTGGTGATGATGGAGCCGATGCCGTTGGGGAAGATGTGCTTGAACATCAGCCGCCTGTCGGAGGCGCCCAGGGTGCGGGCCGCCAGGATGAATTCCTGTCCCTTGAAGCGGTAGAACTGCCGGCGGGTCAGGGCCGCCATGCCGATCCACCCGGTGAGGACGAAGGCGAACAGGAAGGAGCCCACAACGCCCACCTTCTTGGCCAGGTGCAGCTGGAACAGGGTGGTGACCACCACGAAGGGGACGCCGGAGAGGATGTCGGAGATACGGTCAAGGGTCATATCCACCCAGCCGCCGTAGTAGCCCTGAATGGAGCCGTAGATGGCGCCGATGGTCAGGTTGATGGCGGAGACCAGGATGGCGAACAGGATGGAGAACCTGGCGCCCACGCCGATACCGCAGAAGATATCCTGGCCCAGGGCGTTGGTGCCCATGATGTAGTTCGGCTCCATGCCGTTGAGGTAACGGTAATAGTTATAGTAGGCCACGCGGCACTGGACGGAGCCGGACATGGCGTAGGAGTAGATGTAGCTGCCGTCGTCGCCGGGGATACGCAGGGAGTTGTACTCCGCGCCGGCCTTTTCCTGGTTCTTGGAGTAGGCGGGGATGAAGTTCCCGTCGTCGTCCAGGACAGCCACGCCCTTGTTGTTCACCTGATACCAGAGGTTGGCGTTATCCGAGATGCCGCTGATGTCCTTGGACTCCACATAGGGGTAGATGACCTGGATGCCGGTCTCGTTCTGCCACTCCTGTACCTTTCGGAACTCGTCATAGGAGAAGGTGCGGTAGATGATGCCCTTCTGATAGTAGGCGTTGACCTCCACGTCGTAGGTGGTGCGCTGAACCACCTGGCCCTTGTTGATGCTCTCGGACACATGGGTGCCGGTGATCTTCAGCAGGGGATCAAAGCCGGTCTCCACCGCGATGCCCCGCAGGGCGGTGAGGGAGTTGTCCGTCTGGCCGCTCATGGAGTGGGCGCCGTCCAGGATGCCGATGTTCAGATCGGCGATGGCCCGGTAGTAGGGGGGGTAGTTTATGTAGATGGGGTCGTTGTGCCGGATATCAAAGGGAGAGACGATGGGCGCGATGATGGCGAAGAGCATCAGCGCCGCCAGGATCCAGGTGGCGATGACGGAGGACTTGTTCTTCCCGAAGCGTATCATGGCGTCGGCAAAGAAGCTCCTGGACTTGGTCTGAAGCTCCTTATCGCGAAGCTCCTCGTTCTCCTGCACAAAGCGGAACTTTTCCGCGGGGATCCGTTCGTAGCCCGCGTCAAGGGACGTTTTCTTGTTATCCATATTTCTCCCCCTCTCTTATTTCTTGCTGCCCATGCGGATACGGGGATCGATAAAGCCGTAGCTGATATCCACGACCAGCCCTGCCGCCAGACCGATTGCCGTATAGAAGCAAGTGGACAGGATGAAGATGTTGTAGTCCAGGGAGTTGATGGCGTTCAGCGTCAGCCCGCCCACTCCGGGGATGGAGAAGATCCTCTCGATGATCAGGGAGCCGCCCAGGATGCCGATGAACTCACCGAAGATGCCGGGGACGATGACCACGAAGCAGTTTCTCAGGGCGTGGCGGACGGTGGCCTGGGTCTTGGTCAGGCCCTTCGTCCGGGCCAGGAGCATAAACTCGCTGGTGAGAACCTCCGTCAGCTCCGCACGGGTGGTGCGGCAGAATCCGGCGATAACGCCGAAGGACAGGGCCAGGATCGCCGGCACCATCGACTTGAACATGTGCCAGCTGAAGTAGTCGCTGCCGCCGTCCATAACGAAGGGGAAGATACGCAGCTTAAAGCAGAAAATATATTGGATCAGGAAGGCGTAGACAAAGGAGGGCACCGAGATGACCACCATCGTCAGGGTGGATATGGTGTAGTCCACCCAGGTGTTCTTCTTCAGCGCCGCCCAGATGCCAAGGGCGATGCCCACGGGGATGGTCCAGAGAATGGAGTACAGGTTCACGATCATCGTGGCGGGTAGCTTCTCCAGGAAAAGCTCCAGCACGGGGCGGCCGGTGTACAGCTGCTCCGAGAGGCCCCAGTCAAACCGGGTAAAAAGTCCGCGAAGGAAGATCCAGAACTGTTCCAGATAGGGCTTGTTGTAACCCAGAGCCTCCCGGCGCATGGCGATGACCTCCGCGTGGATGTCTCCGGGAGGTACAGGCGGAAGCGGGAGCATACGGATGAGGATGAAGCACATGAACGTGATGATGGAGAACACCAGGATCATGTACAGCGTCCTTTGAATGGCATATTTTATCATGCGGCGTTTCCCTCCTCAGTTTAGATTTCTTACCCGCCCCCCAACCTTCACAACAGTGGGCGAAAGCTGGGGGGCGAGGAAGATACCAAGAACGGCAGGGGGGCGGGAACCGTCCCCCTGCCGTCAGAAATTTTGAGTAACTTACTCAGGGGCAGTCAGATCAGTACTGGAGAGCGCCATGCTCGGCGATCTCCTTTTCCACGAACTCCGCCCACTCCTGGTCGGAGTAGTTGTAGCGGCTGGGACCGTACTCGATGATGGGGTTGACCCACTCGTCAAGGACGTAGAAGCGCTGCATGGAGATCAGGGTCTTACCGCCGAACTGCATCATGGGCAGCATGTAGTAGAGCTGGAGGATCTTGTTCTCCAGGCCGGCCAGGATGTTCAGACGGGTCTCGACGTCGGCGTCATTCATGCCGTAGACGTACTCCTTGCCGTCAACGGTGACGATGGTGCCGTTCAGGGCCTGGTACCAGTCAAAGGCGCTCATGGTGATCTCCTCGCCGTTCACGGTCAGGGTGAGCATGTCGGAGGTGGGATCATAGAACTGGTTGATCAGGACGGCCTGAGCGGGATCCAGATACATGGAGCCAATGGAGAACGGATCGAAGACGGAACCGGAGACGGCCACGATGAAGCAGTCGGCGGCGCCGCTGGCGAAGGCGTTCAGATAGTCGTTGCTGAGAGGCGC
The DNA here is from genome assembly GCA_947599875.1 of uncultured Oscillospiraceae bacterium. Classification (GTDB taxonomy): domain Bacteria; phylum Bacillota; class Clostridia; order Oscillospirales; family Oscillospiraceae; genus RUG626. Next base: position 2,740 of record CANQFV010000050.1, on the reverse strand, counting down.
GGACTCCACGATGGTGATCTTGCCCTCAAACGGCGTGCCAACGGTGGCGGCCGCGATGGACTTGTTCAGGTAGTTGATACGGCGGGTCACATAATCGGCGGGGGCGGAGGAGGCGAAGATCATGGTGATGTTCTGGTCGCACTTTCCGTCGTTGTCGGTATCGGTGATGTAGCCAAGCTCCAGGGACTCCTCAAAGGCGGCCTGGTACAGGGTCTTGGCGGTCTCGGGGTCGTAACCGGTGATGGACGCCACGGCCTCGTCAAGGCTGGCATACTTGGAGGTGTCAACACTGTAGAAGTTGCACAGAGCCTGCTTGGCCTGGTCGGTGGTGCGGTAGGTGGCCATCGTGTCAACGTCGTAGACGTACATGGTGCCGATGACGCCGAAGTTGGTGACGTAGTCGGGGTGAGCCTCGTCGATGAAGGCCTGACGGTCGAAGGACACGGCCAGGGCCTTGTGGAAGCTGGTCAGACCGATGGTCTGGACGTCCTCCTTGGTGGGATCGAAGCCGTCAGCGGCCTCGCGGGCGTTGAGGCCCGTCATGTTGCCGGTGACCCAAAGTCCGCCGGTGCCGTCACTGGGGCTGACAAGCAGGTAATCGGAGTAGTTATACTTGGTGTAGTCCTCGATGGCGTCCAGGCCGTAGGAGGACAGCTGGCCGGAGAGGAACATCTGAAGCTGGGTAGAGGACTCGGGCACGACCTGCCAAACCATGTCGGTGGTCTGGTTGGTGCGGTAGACGTTGCCGTCGTTGGGGTCCTTGTAGACGTGGTTCACGTCATCGGTCCAGCCGTACCAGCCGGGGTTCTTGGTGTAGCTGACCTGCTTGTCGGTCTGATAGTCCACCATAGAATAGGCGCCGTAGGAGGGGGAGGTCTCCTTGCTGGTCATGTAGGAGCAGGTCCAGGCGCCGGACTCGTCCTGAGTCAGGCAGGACTCATAGACCTCAGGCTCAACCAGGACAAGACTGTCCTGAATGCTGCCCCAGTAAAGATAGAAGCCGGAGACGCTGGACTTGAAGACCTGAACCAGGGTGTACTCGTCCTTGGCATAGAAGCCCACGGTGGAGTCGTAGTCAACGGCGTCATGCTCGTAGCCCAGGAAGATCATTTCCTCAAACTCGATGTAGGCATAGTCGCCGGCAGAGGAGGCGGCGTACTCCTCAACGGAGGGATAGCCCTGGAGGAGGGCGATGTAGTCCTGAAGATCCTTCAGCAGGTCAGCGGTGAGGTAGACCCAGCCGTGGGAATCGGCGGCGTCCAGAAGGCGCTGGATGTTGGGATACTTGGCCGCGGCGTCACTCTGGTTTTTGACGGCGTAGCTGCTGCCGCCCCAGTTGCCGGCGCTGTTGATGTTCAGAACCAGATCCTTGCCGTCAAGCTGGAGTGTGCCCTTGTCGGTGGTGGTGAAGGTGGAGGGATCGGCGTAGAGGTCGGTGTTGCCTACCGCGTCCTCAGCCAGGAAGTTATCCAGGGAGTAGCCGGACTTGAAATACTCCTCAGCACCGACGATGCCGCGGGCGCCGTTGTAGATGTCGGTGGCGCGGTAGTTCTGGAGACGGGAGTCAAGCAGGTACTTCATACTCTGGACATACGTCTCGGCGGTGATGTGATAGCCGGTGTCGAAGTACAGATCCTCACGGAGAGGAATGGCCCAGGCATAGCCCTCGGTGGCGCTCTCGGGGATCCAGTCGGGATGCTCGGCCTTGACCTCGGCGGTCACGTCCGTGGCCATGTCGGCGGCCATCTGGGGAATGATGGCGTAAGCTGTCCAAGGCTCCAGGTTGTCGGGGTTGTGCAGCTCGTCATTCCAAGTCAGGGTGTACAGGTTGTCAGCCAGGGGGTTGAACAGGCTGATGGCGTTGCCGTCCTTGTAGTCGTGGGGGTTCCAGTTGGAATACAGCACGGTAAGCGCTGTGCGCTGGGTGTAGGTGGCGTTGGGATCGAACTCGGTAATGGTGTAGCCAAGTCCTTCACCCGGGTTGTCCGGATTGTCCGGCCCATCAGGCGGATTGTCCGGGTTGTCCGGCCCATCAGGCGGATTGTCAGGATTGTCGTCCGCGGGCTTGTTGCAGGCCGTGGCGAGAGCGACGATCATGGCAAGGGCCAGAAGGAGAGCCAGAAGCTTTTTCATTTTGCTCATTTGGTGTTTACCTCCTTATACTCGCTGCATCGTTTGTTTTCCGGTTATTCCGTCCCTTCGGAATTTTGTTAAAACCTTATGACGCAACTGTGAATAACATTATAATCTCAAATTCCTGCGTCTGCAAGCTTTTTTTTCGCTAAAATCATCCCAATATTGCCCGGGTTTTTTTACAATGTGCATATAAATGGCAAAAAATTTTGCATTTTTCCCGTTTTGGACTTGCAAAAGCCGGGATTTTTGCCAGTTTCTGTCACTCATTCCGACAAATTGCACACTCTCGGTTGAATTGTGCCCGCCGCTTTGTACAACTCCACAAAATTTGCCCGAAGCCCCAAAAGTGCCCCCCTCCGCCCCCCTTTCCGCCGTTTTTGTATTTAATTATAATGTATAAAGGGGAGAAAAGAGGGGGAAAGGGAGAAAAAAGCGCTGGGGGAAGCCGGTGTGACGCGGGGACGGTTCTTTTGTACCACCGCAGGTGGTACAAAAGAACCGTCCCCGCTGTCCCACCTCCTCAAAAAACGGAAGGCCCCGGCCCGCGTCCCCTATTTAAATATTTTTTGCGGGGCTTTGCCTCGCAAAAAATCCCGCTTGTCAC
>CANQFV010000049.1 GCA_947599875.1 uncultured Oscillospiraceae bacterium | reverse complement strand
CTTGAGGAGGTGGGACAAAGGGGACGGTTTCTTTGTACCACCAGTGCGCACACTGGTGTGACTAAGGAACCGTCCCCTTGTCACACCGGCTTCCCGGTGATGCTTGACGCCGCCCTTTCCCCGTTTATTATACCGCCCTCAATCATCGCGACACGGGCCGCCGTGGGCGGCGGCCCCTACGGCAAATTTTAAAGTTTTCTATCTTAACGCAGCCGCTCTGTCTCCCAACCCGCCCGGGCCGATGAGGTCATCGGCCCCTACAGGCTTCCCGGCGATGCTCCCCCCATTTCAAATATTTTTTCCGGCGGCATGTACGTCGGAAAAAATCCCTCTTGCCGCGCAAGTGTCCAGTCCGCAGACTGGTCGCACAGCGCGGCAGCAGGAAAGGCCCTATTGAATTCCGCAGAATTCAATAGGGCCTTTCCGCACGCATCCCCTTGGCATTTGAAGGCCGCAGGGGGTTACCGTCAGGGCAGGAGAGGCGCGGAAAGCTCCCGCGCCAGAAGGCCCCTGCGGCCTTCAAAGCCAGCTCTCCCAGAAAAAGGTGTGAGGGTTCTCTTCAGAGAACCCTCACACCTTTTTCGCCAGACGGCTCCGGCCCGTCCGGCATCCTGTATTTCACCCGGAAGTAGTCGTAGTAGTCGTTAAACTCCTTCTCCTCGCCGCTGCGCACGCTGTGCAGGAACTCGTGGACGCCCATCGCGCCGTTGTCGGCGCTCATTTCCAGCATGTAGCCGGCGATATTGGAGCAGTGGTCGGAGACCCGCTCCAGATTCGTCACGATATCAGTGAGGATGAAGCCCAGCTCGATGGTGCAGTCGCCGTTCTGCATCCGTTTCACATGGTTCAGGCGGATCCGATCCTTCAGGTTGTCCACCACCTGTTCCAGCGGCTCCACCATCACGGCGGAATTCAGGTCGTCGTCCCGGAAGCTGGCCAGCGCCAGGCTCATGATCTCCCCCACCGCGTCCAGCATGGTGTTCAGCTCCCGCATGGCGTCGGAGGAGAAGGCCAGCTTCTTATCCCGGATCTCCTCCGCCGATTTCAGGATATTCACCGCGTGGTCGGAGATCCGTTCAAAGTCGGAGATCATATGCAGCAGCTTTGCGGCCTGGGCGTTGTCGGCGCTGGACAGGTTCTGGGCGGAGAGCTTCACCAGGTACGTCCCCAGCCTGTCCTCGTAGTAGTCCACATGGGCCTCGGACTTGAGGATCTTCTCCGCCAGCTCCTCGTCGTAGCTCCCCAGCTCCTTGAAGGAGTCAAAGATGGACTGGGCGGCGTCCTCGGCCATTGAGATGGCCACGGCGCGGCACCGGTCAACGGCCACGGCGGGGGATTTCAGCAGGCGCTCATCCAGCAGGGTCTCCTCCTCGCTCTGGGCGGAGTCCCGGATCAGCAGCCGGCTCAGCGGTTCAAGCCACCGCATCACCGGCAGCAGAACCAGGATGGACACGATCTTGTACAGCGTATTGATCAGGGCGATGGACACCCTCGTGGCCGCCATATCCGCGAAGGACAGATCCAGCAGGTGGTACACCAGATAGTAGATGGGCAACACCACGACGGTGGACAGCACATTGAAGCTCAAGTGGATCACCGCCGCCCGCTTGGCGTTTTTGGACGCCCCGATGCAGGAGAGGATGGCGGAGATACAGGTACCGATGTTCTGGCCCATGATCACGGGGATGGCCGTGCCGTAGGTGATGCTCCCCGTGGTGGTCAGGGCCTGCAAAATACCGATAGAGGCGGAGCTGGACTGGATCACCGCGGTGATCACGATCCCGGCCAGAACGCCCACCAGGGGGTTGGAGAGGACGGAGATGATCCGCCCGAACTCCGGGGCGTCCCGAAGCCCCACAACGGCGCCGCTCATGGCCTCCATGCCGTACATCAGCACGGCGAAGCCCAGCAGGATCATGCCCGTGTCCCGCTTGGCCGGCTTTTTCTGGAAGATATACAGGATCGCCCCGATGAAGGCCATAATGGGGGTGATGGTGGTCATCTTGAACAGCTCCAAAAAGAAGCTGCCCCCCTCCACATCCGCCAGGGACAGGAGCCACGGGGTGATGGAGGCCCCCAGGTTGGCGCCCACGATGATGCTGACGGACTGCCCCAGGGTCATAAGCCCGGAGTTGACAAAGCCCACCACCATCACCGTGGTGGCGGAGCTGGACTGGAGCAGCGCCGTGACGCCCACGCCCAGTAAAAACCCCTTCACCGGGTTGGAGGTGATGTTGTTCAGCAGGGATTTCAGCCGTCCCCCGGCCCGTTTCTCCAGGGAGGAACTCATCAGGTTCATGCCGAACAGGAAAAGCGCCAGTCCCCCGAACAGGGTTATCACATCAAAAATTCCCATATCCCGTCCTCACTTAACGTCCCGGTTTTCTTCTCTGTTCTCCGCCGGCTCCTCAGGCTTGGGGAAGGTGACCGTCACCACGGTGCCCCGGTCAGGGGCGCTTTTGATGCTCACGTCCGCCCCGTGGACGGCCGCGCCGTGCTTGACGATGGAGAGGCCCAGGCCCGTGCCGCCGATCTCCTTGGAGTGGCTCTTGTCCACCCGGTAAAACCGCTCAAACACCCGATCCTGATGCTCCTTCGGGATGCCGATGCCCGTGTCGGACACCGACAGGGCGGGGCACCCCTTGTGGAGGAACACGTTCACCAGGACCCGGCCGTTCTCTACATTATATTTAACCGCGTTGTCGCACAGGTTGTACACCATCTCGTCGATGACGGAGGGCAGGCCGTTCACCACCGCCGGGACGCCGTTCAGGGCAAACTCGATGCCCCTGGCCGCCCCCACGGGCCTCAGCCGCTCCACCACAGACCGGGCCGTCTCGTAGAGATCCACATCCGCCCGCTCCGGCTCGTACACGCCCTCGTCCAGCTGGGACAGCTTGATGATGTCGTTGATCAGCGTGATGAGCCGCCCGGACTCGTCGTGGATGTTCTTGGCAAAGGCCGTCACATCCTCGGGCTTCACCATGCCGTTGACCATCAGCTCGGAGATGCCGTATATGCTTGTCAGGGGGGTACGCAGCTCATGGGACACGTTGGAGGAGAAGTCGTGGCGCATGGCCTCCCGCCGGGCCTTTTCGGTGATGTCAAGGCTGACGATGACGGCGCCTGTGATCTTCCCCTCGGCCTCCACCGGGTTTGCCAGCACCTGGTAGACCCGTCCGTCCTTCTCCACCTCCTGCTCGGAGTGCTGGCCCTTCAGCGCCGCCCGGGCGGCCCGCTCCAGCACCTGCAGGGACTCGCTGTCCTCGTCGTTCATAAGCTTTCTGGCGCTGGCGTTGTAGCTCAGGAGCTTCAGCTCCGTGTCCACCAGGGCGAAGCCCTCCGCCATATTGTCGGTGATGGCCCGGAACTCCTCCTGGCTGCGGCGCAGGTCGGACATCTGCAAGTCGATGAGCTGGCTCTGGCGGGTGAGCTTGTCCATCAGGGGGGAGATCTCCCGGTATCCCCCGCCGGCGCCCCGCCCCGTCTCCAGATCCCGCAGGGGCCGGACGATCTTCCTGGCCGCGAAGCTGGCGAAAACAGCCGCCGCCGCGGCGTAGATCAGGGCCAGGGCGATAAACGTCCCCATGCTCACGCCCAAAAATGCCGCCACGGCCAGGCCCAGGCCCAGGGCCGCCATAATAATGATGCTCCAGAAAATTCTGTTGATCATGTCTTGTCCTCCGCCTTATACCCTATGCCCCGCACGGTTTTGATCATGTCCCCGCAGCTGCCCAGCTTTGCCCGCAGAGTGCGGATGTGGACATCCAGCGTCCTGGACTCCCCGTCAAAGTCCACGCCCCAGATCTCCCGCAGGATCCGGTCGCGTGTGAACACCGTCCCGGGCTTGGACAGCAGCAGGGAGAGAAGCTCAAACTCCTTGCACGTCAGGGCGATCTCCTCCCCGCCGGCCACAACGGTGTGGGTGGCGGGCGAGACGGTCAACCGGCCCAGGACGTACTCCCCGGCCTCCTCCGGCTCCGTCCGGCGCAGAAGCGCCCGGACCCGGCTTATCAGCTCCATGATCCCGAAGGGCTTGGCGATGTAGTCGTCCGCCCCCTGCTCCAGCCCCAGCACCTTGTCATACTCCGTGCCGCGGGCGGTGAGCATGATCACCGGCAGCCGCCGCGTCTCCCGGCGGGAGCGCAGCTTCCGCAGGATCTCCAGCCCGTCCTCCTCCGGGAGCATGATATCCAGGAGGATGAGCTGCGGAAGCTCCTGCTCCAGCTCCCGCCAGAACTCCGAGGGCCGGTCAAATCCCCTGGTGGCAAGCCCGGAGCCGTTCAGCGCGTATTCCACGAAATTCCGTATGCTCCCGTCGTCCTCCAGAAGATAGATCACGCCCTCGCCCCCTTTTTATCCCCTTTTTCCCTTTATATCTTCTATTGTATACCTGTTTAAGTTAAAAGGAAAATCATAAAAATGTTAAATCTGCGTAAAGTGGCCGCCTCAGCTCCGGCCGTCCTCCTGCCGCTGTCCGGGGTGGGTGCGGTAGTAGTCCCTCAGCACCTGGCCGGTGTAGCTCTCCTCGCAGGCGGCGCAGGCCTCCGGCGTGCCGGTGAAGACGATCCGCCCGCCGCCGTCGCCCCCCTCGGGGCCTAAGTCGATAAGGTGGTCGGCCACCTTGATCACGTCCAGGTTGTGTTCGATGACCACCACGGTGTTCCCCGCCTCCACCAGGCGGTTCAGCACATCCACCAGCTTGCGCACGTCGTCGGTGTGCAGTCCCGTGGTGGGCTCGTCCAGCACATAGAAGGTGGCGCCGGTGGAGCGCTTGGACAGCTCCGTGGCCAGCTTCACCCGCTGGGCCTCCCCTCCGGACAGGGTGGTGCTGGGCTGGCCCAGCTTCACATAGCCCAGTCCCACGTCCTGGAGGGTCTGGAGCCTCTGGGCGATCTTGGGCACGTTCTCGAAAAACTCCACCGCCTCGTCCACGGTCATCTCCAGAACTTCGTTGATGTTCTTCCCCTTGTAGCGCACCTCCAGGGTCTCCCGGTTATACCGCTTGCCCTTGCACACCTCGCAGGGGACGTAGATATCCGGCAGGAAGTGCATCTCGATCTTGATCAGCCCGTCTCCCTGGCAGGCCTCGCACCGGCCGCCCCGGACGTTGAAGCTGAACCGCCCCGGGCCGTAGCCCCTGGCCCTGGCGTCGGAGGTCTGGGCGAAAAGGGTGCGGATGTCGTTGAACACGCCGGTGTAGGTGGCGGGGTTTGACCGGGGGGAGCGGCCGATGGGAGACTGGTCGATGTCGATGACCTTGTCCAGATACTCCAGGCCCATGACCTCCCGGTGCTTTCCGGGCCGGATCCTGGCCCGGTTCAGCTCCGCCGCCAGAGTCTTGTAGATCACCTCGGTGACAAGGCTGGATTTCCCGGAGCCGGACACGCCCGTCACCACCGTCATGGTCCCTAAGGGGATATGCACGTCGATGCCCTTCAGGTTGTTCTCCTCCGCGCCGGTGACGGTCAGGAACTTCCCGTTCCCCGGCCGGTGCCTGGCGGGGATGGGGATGAACTTCCGCCCGGACAGGTACTGCCCGGTGATGGAGCGCTCGTCCTTTTTGATCTCCTCCGGTGTCCCGGCGAAGACCACCTCGCCCCCGTGGACCCCGGCCCCCGGGCCGATATCCACAATGTAGTCGGCGGCCAGCATGGTGTCCTCGTCATGCTCCACCACTAAGAGGGTGTTGCCCAGATCCCGCAGGCGCTCCAGGGTGGCGATGAGCTTGGCGTTGTCCCGCTGGTGCAGGCCGATGGACGGCTCGTCCAGGATGTACAGCACGCCCATGAGGGAGGAGCCGATCTGGGTGGCCAGGCGGATCCTCTGGCTCTCCCCGCCGGAGAGGGTCCCGGCGGAGCGGGCCATCGTCAGGTACTGAAGTCCCACGCTCTCCAAAAAGCCCAGTCTGGCGCGGATCTCCTTCACAACGGCGTCCGCGATCATATGCTCCTTGGGGGAGAAGCCCCCCTGCGTCTCGTCCAAAAACCGGAGGGCGTCCGTGACGGAAAGCTCGCAGAACTCCGCGATGTTCTTTCCCCCCACGGTGACGGCCAGCACCTCCGGCCGCAGGCGCCGGCCGTGGCAGGAGGGGCACTCGTGGTCGGTCATATACTGCTCCAGATCCCACTTGGCGTAGATGGAGTTGGACTCCCGGTAGCGCCGCTCCAAGTTGGAGATGATCCCCTCAAAGGGCCGGGTCATGGTGGTGTGCCCCCGGTCGGTGGTGTAATTCAGGGTCAGCGCCTCCCCCTTTGTGCCATAGAGGAGGACGTCGATCACCTCGTCCGGCAGGTCCCGCAGGGGCGTGTCCAGCCTGAAGTGATACCGCTTGCTCAGGGCGTCGAAGTACATCAGGGCGATGGAGTCGTTTTTGATGTTTCCCCAGCCGCTGGCCTGGATGCCGCCGTCCAGGATGGACAGGGTCATATTGGGCATGATGATCCCCGGGTCCACCTGGCGCTGGACCCCCAGGCCCGAACACTCCGGGCAGGCCCCCAGGGGGGCGTTGAAGGAGAAAAACCGGGGGGACATCTCCTCGATGGAGATGCCGCAGTCCTCGCAGGCGTAGTTCTGGGAGAAGGTGATGTCCCGCTCCTCCTCCGGCAGGTGTACGGTGACGATGCCCCCGGCCAGATTGGACGCCGTCTCCACGGAGTCCGTGAGCCGCTGCTGGATCCCCTCCCGCACCACGAGCCGGTCAACGATCACGTCGATCCGGTGCTTTTTGTTCTTATCCAGACGGATCTCCTCGGACAGGTCGTAGAGGTGCCCGTCCACCCGCGCCCGGACGTAGCCGGAGCGCTTGGCGTCCTCGAAAACCTTGGTATGCTCGCCCTTCCTGTCCCGGATCACCGGCGCCAGGATCATGATCCTGGTTCCCTCCGCAAGCTCCATCACCTGATCCACCATCTGATCCACCGTCTGCTGGCGGATCTCCTTGCCGCACTTGGGGCAGTGGGGGATGCCCACGTTGGCGTAGAGCAGCCGGAGATAGTCGTAGATCTCCGTCACCGTCCCCACGGTGGAGCGGGGGTTGTTGTTTGTGGTCTTCTGATCAATGGATATGGCGGGGCTGAGGCCCTCGATCAGATCCACATCCGGCTTCTCCTTCTGCCCTAAAAACTGCCGGGCATAGGCGCTGAGGGACTCCACATACCGGCGCTGTCCCTCGGCATAGATGGTGTCGAAGGCCAGGCTGGACTTGCCGGAGCCGGAAAGCCCCGTCAGCACCACCAGCTTGTCCCGGGGAAGCTCTATGTCAATATTCTTCAGGTTGTTCTCCCTTGCCCCATGAACATGGATACTGTTGCGCATGATCCGTACCTCTCAGGTAGTATAATAGGATGACGGCGGCGGCCCGGGGCCGCCCCCTGTGTCTTTTATGGCTATCTATTTATTATATCAGCCGGTTCACAAAAAGAAAATCCCCAATTTTAATAATATTTTTAGTTTGTACACGAAATAGACATAAAATAGGATTACTATGAGGTCATTCCACGGGGCAAAAGCCCTAAAAGGAGACATTATTATGAGCTTTGAAGAATATCCCAACAACGAACAACCCGATCTCACTCCGGAGGATGCCGGCGCGCAGCCCCAGGCCCCGTCCGGAGGGGATTCCCCGGAGAACCCCGTTTTCACCCGGCCTGTGCAGCCCATCGTCCCTGACGAGCCTGGCCGCGGCTGGAGCGAGCCGGTATATGAGCAGTACGCCCCCTCCAATCAGGACGCCTACACCCCCGGCCGCTACGCCTACGGGGCGCAGAACGTCCCCTCCCCGGAGGACATGGGCGGGAAGAAGAAAAAGAAAAATAAGGAGCGGCGCTCCCACGGCTTTTTAAAGGCCGTCGCTCTGGTGGTTGTCTGCGCCCTGGTGGCCGGCCTCTCCAGCTGGCTGGTGGTGGACTACATGATGGACAACCGGGTCACGGGCGGCAACAAGCAGGTGGTCTTCGGCAGCCCCTCCGTCAGTGACGACGACGTGCCCCAGCCCGCCGCCACGCCGGGCCAGGAGCTTACCGGCAACCAGATCTACTCCCTGGCTGAGAAACAGGTGGTGGGCGTCCAGACGAGCCTGAGGACCACCAACATCTTCGGCCAGACCTCCACCTCCGCCGTGTCCGGCTCCGGCTTCATCATCAGCGAGGACGGCTACATCCTCACAAACTACCATGTGATCAGCTACGCCGTGGTCTACGGCGGGACCCTCACCGTCCTGACCAAGGACGGCGCCAAGTACGACGCCCAGATCGTGGGCTATCTGGAATCCAACGACGTGGCGGTGATCAAGATCGACGCCACGGGCCTCACCCCCGTGACCATCGGCAACTCCGACAACATCCTGGTGGGCGAGTGGGTCTACGCCGTGGGCAACCCCCTGGGCGAGCTGGACTACACCATGACCCCGGGCATCGTCAGCGCCCAGGATCGTGTGATCACCACCGCCGACGAGATCTCCGGTGAGAACGTCTCCGTCAACATGTTCCAGATCTCCGCCGCCGTGAACCACGGCAACTCCGGCGGCCCGGTGTATAACTCCCGCGGCGAGGTCATCGGCATGGTGGCCGCCAAGTACGCCGACGCGGACGAGGGCATCGAGGGCCTGGGCTTCGCCATCCCCATCAACGACGCCATTTCCATCGCCCGGCAGGTGGTGGAGACCGGCCGGGTCATGGGCGCCGGCATGGGCGTCCAGGTTACGGACGTGAGCCAGGTCTATAACGAGTACGCCATCTCCCGCTACAATATCCCGGAGGGCTGCCATGTGGACTCCGTCAACGACGGCTCCGCGGCCCAGGCCGCCGGCATCCTGGAGGGCGACATCATCACCGCCCTGGACGGCAAGTCCTGCTCCTCGGTGGACGAGATGAAGCTCCTCCTCCGCCGCTACTCCCCCGGGGACACCGCCACCGTCACCGTCTACCGCATGACGAAGATCAATACCGGCGAGTCGCTGGATCTGACCATCACCTTTGAGGAGATGACCATCGACCAGAGCAGCTCCACCCAGCAGCAGCAACAACAGCAGCAGACGAACCCCACCTTCCCCTGGGGTGACGGCTGGCCCTGGTAAAATCACTGGCTTGAAAGGCCGCAGGGGCTTGCTGGCGCGGGAGTTTTCCGCTCCTTTTATACCCTGGCGATAACCCCCTGCGGCCTTTCAATGCCAAGGGGATGCGTGCGAAAGGCCCGGCGTGAATTCTACGGAATTCACGCCGGGCCTTTCTGCTGCCGCGCTGCGCGACCAGTCTGCGGACTGGACACTTGCGCGGCAAGAGGGATTTTTTGCGAGGCAAAGCCCCGCAAAAAATATTTGATTGGGGGTGCGGGACGGGGGTTTCCCGTCTTTTGGGGAGGTGGGACAGCGGGGACGGTTCTTTTGTACCACCAGTGCGCACACTGGTGTGACTAAAGAACCGTCCCCGTGTCACACCGGCTTCCGGTGACGCTTGACGCTGCCCTTTCCCCGTTTATTATACCGCCCTCAATCATCGCGACACGGGCCGCCGTGGGCGGCGGCCCGCCTGCCGAAATACTCCAACATCTCACGGTCAACGTACAAACCTTCGTCCTTGCCGTAGGGGCCGACGACCTCGTCGGCCCGCCTGCCGATATAACACCGGCTTCCCGTAGACGCACGCCGCCACCCTTCTGCGTGCCCCACAGGGGACGGTTCTTGTGAACCACCTCCGCTGCGCTGCGGTGTCCCACAAAAACCGTCCCCGTGAGGCAATGGAGGCTCTCAGTTCTCGCGACGCGGGCCTCCGTGGGCGGAGGCCCGTACAGATTAAACGCTGGGTCAAGACCTCCGACGTTACGCAAAGCCGGTGTTACACGGGGACGGTTCCTTAGTCACACCAGTGTGCGCACTGGTGGTACAAAGAAACCGTCCCCTTTGTCCCACCTCCTCAGAAGAGGGGAAGTTCCTTCGTAAAAGGCGGGACTTGAGGGACGGTTCTTTTGTACCACCGCAGCGAAGCGGAGGTGTGACAAAAGAACCGTCCCTCTGTAACGCCGGGTCAAGGCCTCCGTATAACGGAAACTGCCCCGTCCCCCACTTCCCCAATCCAAATATTTTTTGCGGGGCTTTGGCTCGCAAAAAATCCCTCTTGCCGCGCAAACGTGCGCCCTTGGGCGTGCGCTGCGGCGCGGCAGCAGGAAAGGGCCACTCGAATTCCACAGAATTCGAGTGGCCCTTTCCGCACGTTTCCCCTTGGGATTGAAAGCCTAAAGGGCTTTCAACCCAGCTTTCGTTCCCCTTGGCATTGGAAGGCCCTCAGGCCTTCCAAGCCAGCTTACATTTCCCCTTGGGATTGAAAGCCCAAGGGGCTTTCAACCCAGCTTTCATCAGGTGCCCTCCGGGGGCCTCACTCCTCCCTGAATTCCTCCACTGGCGGGGCCTCCCGCCCCGTCAGCTCCGCAATGATCATACGCCTTGTGATAATGCCGCACAGGCACCCCCGGTCGTCCACCACGGGGACAAAATTCTGCCTGAGGGCGGCGTCAATGACCTGATCCTCGCTCCCTGTGATGGGCACAGGCGGGCAGAAATCCCGGCGCATGATCTCCCCCACGGTGCGCCGCTCGTGATCGGCCGGGTCAAAATTCCCCAGCGTCACGATATACCGGAGAAAATCCCGGTCGTTGACGCAGCCGATGAACTTCCCGGAGGCGTCCAGAACCGGTATGGCCGTGTATCCGTGGCGGCGCATGACCTCCACGCCCCGGCGCACGCTGTCCGTGTCCCGGAGACACACCGTCAGGGCCTTGGGAACCATGATTTTCGCAATGTTCAAGTAATCTCCCCCAACTCGTTTACTGTCTTTATTAAAACACCCAAATGTTACAAATGGATTAAAAATTCCCAGTGTTTACAAATTGTTCAAAAGCTTGACGCGGCGTCCGGACTGGGTTACAATAAAGCACACGAAAGGAGAGGTGGCCGCACATGGAATATTTTGCGGGATCCTGCGACGTGGCCGTCATCGGCGCGGGCCACGCCGGGATCGAGGCCGCCCTGGCCGCCGCCCGTCTGGGCTGTGAGACGGCGATTTTTACCCTCAATCTGGACAGTGTGGGGAACATGCCCTGCAATCCCGCCATCGGCGGGTCGGCCAAGGGCCATCTCGTCCGGGAGCTGAGCTGCCTGGGCGGGGAGATGCCCTCCGCGGCGGATAAGGCCTGCATCCAGTACAGGATGCTGAACCTGGGCAAAGGCCCGGCCGTCCACTCCCTGCGGGCGCAGGCGGACAGGCGGGAATATCAGAAGGTGATGAAGGCCGCCCTGGAGCGCCAGGAGCGCCTCCGTCTTGTGCAGGCGGAGGTGGTGGAGATCCGCTTGGAGGGCGGCGCCGTGGCCGGTGTCGTCACCGCCTCCGGCGCCCTCTGGCGCTGCCGCGCCGCCGTGATCTGCACCGGCACATATCTGCGGGGCCGCACCGTGGTGGGGGACGTGACGGCCTCCGGCGGCCCCGACGGGATGCACGCCTCCGGGCCGCTGGCCCAGTGTCTGAGCGGCCTGGGACTCAGCCTCCGCCGGTTTAAAACCGGCACCCCGCCCCGGATCAACGCCCGGTCTGTGGACTTCTCCAAAATGGAGATCCAGCCCGGGGACCAGGAGCCGGAGCCGTTCACCTTTGACGGGGAGACGCCCCCGGTGAACCGGGCCGTCTGCTGGCTCACCTACACCAACGCCAAAACACACGAGATCATCCGCCGGAATCTGGACCGCTCCCCGCTGTACAACGGGGTCATCCACGGGGTAGGCCCCCGGTACTGCCCCTCCATCGAGACAAAGCTGGTCACCTTCCCGGATAAGGAGCGTCACCAGCTGTTCATCGAGCCGATGGGCCTGGACACGGAGGAGCTGTACATCCAGGGCCTGTCCTCCTCCCTCCCGGAGGACGTGCAGGTGGAGATGGTACACTCCATTGCCGGCCTGGAACACGCGGTGATCCAGCGCTTTGCTTACGCCATCGAGTACGACTGCGTGGACCCCACGCAGCTGCGCCCCACGTTGGAGACGAAAATGATCCCCGGTCTGTACGGGGCCGGGCAGTTTAACGGCAGCTCCGGGTATGAGGAGGCCGCCGTCCAGGGCTTTGTGGCCGGCGTCAACGCGGCGCTGAAGCTCCTGGGCCGGGAGCCGCTGATCCTGGACCGCGCCGGGAGCTACATCGGCACCCTCATCGACGACCTGGTGACCCGGGGCACCAACGAGCCGTACCGGATGATGACCTCGCGCTCCGAGTACCGCCTGTACCTGCGTCAGGACAACGCGGACATCCGCCTGTGCCCCACGGGGCGGGAGCTGGGCCTCATCAGTGAGGAGCGCTACCGCCGCGTGCTGGAGAAATACCACCGGATCCGGGAGGAGATGACGAGGCTTGAGAACACCTTCGTGTCCCCCACCCCGGAACTCAACGCCTTTTTGGCCCAACACGGCCAGCCGCCCGTCTCCACCGGTGTGAGCCTGGCCGGACTCATCCGCCGCCCCGCCCTGAGCTACGACCTCACCCGGCCCTTTGACCCGGGCCGCCCCGCCCTCCCCCCCCAGACGGTGAAGGAGGTGGAGATCCAGCTGAAATACGCCGGTTACATCGACCGTCAGCTGCGGCAGATCCGGGAATTCCGCCGTCTTGAGGCCAAGAAGCTGCCGGAGGATCTGGATTACAACGCCCTCCAGGGCCTGCGGCTGGAGGCGCGGCAGAAGCTCTCCCAGATCCGCCCCGCCACCCTGGGCCAGGCCACCCGGATTTCCGGCGTCAGCCCCGCCGACGCCGCGGCGCTGATGGTGTACCTCTCCGCAGCCCAGCCCCCGGCAGATGAAGGGAAAAAGGAAGAGAAGTGAAGCCTCCGGCCGAGCCGGAGGCTTTGGCCTGTGGAAAAACGCAAAATAGGCGCAAAACGGGTTTCCCGTAGACGCACAAGGTTCCCTGTAGGGGCCGACGTAGGCGGAGGCCCCTACAGATTGAATGGATAGTAACGCTCTTTTTTCGTTCCTCTGAGGAGGTGGGACAAAGGGGACGGTTCTTTCGTCACATCGGAGCAAAGCGGAGATGGGACTAAAGAACCGTCCCCGTGTCACACCGGCTTTAAGGTGATGCACAACGCCGCCCTTCTCCGTGCCCCACAGGGGACGGCCCCTACGGCAAATTTCAAAGTTTCCCGTCTTAATGCAACCGCTCTATCACCCAACCCGCCCGGGCCGATGAGGTCATCGGCCCCTACAGGGGGGACTCTTAAAGGCTGGTAGGTGCCACCCCCTTGGCGGCCCGCCCCTCGATTTTGCATCCTTGTCCGAACCAACGGAATTTGAATATGTAGGGGCCGACGACCTCGTCGGCCCGTGTTTCGATAATCGCCGAGCATCGATCCAACGCAGCTAAAACAGCGCGGGCCGCCGAGGGCGGCGGCCCGTACAGATTGAATGGATGGTAACGCTCTATTTTCATTCCTCTGAGGAGGTGGGACAAAGGGGACGGTTTCTTTGTACCACCAGTGCGCACACTGGTGTGACTAAGGAACCGTCCCCGTGTAACACCGGCTTCCGGGAACGCTTGACGCCGCCATTTCCTGTTTATTTTACTACTCTCAATCAACCAACACGGGCCTCCGTAGGCGGAGGCCCGTACAGATTGAGCAGAAAAGGGCCACTCGAATTCTGCAGAATTCAAGTGGCCCTTTTCGCACGCATCCGTTGGCATTGGAAGGCCCTAAGGCCTTCCAAGCCAGCCAAAAACAAAAGACTGCGGAGCTTCTCTCACGAGAAGATCCACAGTCTCTTGGCAGGGGTTGAAGGGATCGAACCCTCGGCCTACGGTTTTGGAGACCGCCGCTCTACCAGCTGAGCTAAACCCCTATATCTACTTTTTAATTCCCAAATTTGAACCCAGCAACGCGGTTCAAATTTGGGCAGGAGGAGCGAACCGTGCGACCGAGGGGTGAGGCGGGCGCCTTAGGCGTCAGCCGAGCCCCGAGGCAGGGCCGGTTCCGCGACGACGACGTGGTGGGCCTTCAGGGACTCGAACCCCGGACCGACCGGTTATGAGCCGGCTGCTCTAACCAACTGAGCTAAAGGCCCAAATCTTGTGAACGATCCGGAAGCCGTCCGCCTGAGCTGTCGGCCCAGAAAAAACCCGAGCCGCCGCCTTTTGGCGGCGGCTCAAAGTCTGGCGCCTCCTGTAGGACTCGAACCTACGACACCGCGGTTAACAGCCGCGTGCTCTACCGATTGAGCTAAGGAGGCAAAAGGCGAAACCCGCTTTTCCGGCGGGTCTCGCTTTGTGTTGGCGTTACCTATTTTCCCGGGCCGTCACCAGCCAAGTATTTTCGGCGCATGTGAGCTTAACTTCTGTGTTCGGAATGGGAACAGGTGGACCCTCACCGCAATCAACACCAACTATGGGCTTGCGCCCTGAGAACTGAACAAAGGAGGAAGAGAAACGAAGCAGAGCCTGCCATTCTTGTTTAGGTCAAGCCCT
>CANQFV010000048.1 GCA_947599875.1 uncultured Oscillospiraceae bacterium | reverse complement strand
CATTTGATGAATACTATCGAGATGATTTGATTTTCATGGTTTTACAGGCAAAAGATGCATTGGGAAGAAAGCCGACAATTAATGATGATTTATTGGATATAAAGGCAAATTACATAGATCGTGGCGATATGTTTTGGATTGCGGTCGATGAAAATGACAGAGTGATCGGGTGCGTTGGATATTCTAAAATAGCCGGTACAACAGAAGCATTTCTCCATAGACTGTATGTTAAACCCGCTGAAAAGCATAAAGGAATAGGAACTGCACTTCTTAAGACTGCCGAATCATCAATGCGTGATAATGGCGTAACCATATCAAAAGTTCATCTCGGCTCCCCAAAGGAGCAGTGGTTTGAATCCTATTCATTCTATCCAAAGAATGGGTATTATGAATATGAACCGAGATACATGAAAAAAGAATTGTATCCTCTTTGTTAAAATGAGCAGACAGTAAACTCCTTACCGCCGACATGGTACAACAAGGCTTTTTCTGTTTGTATCAAAATCAGCAGGAACATAGAGATCATCTTGCAGTTTTTGATACAAGGCCGAGAAAAGAACGAAAAAGCGTTTTACGGAGGTGTTCAACAGTGAATATTGCGAATAACATTCTTAAGCACTACCTGAAGAACGTGTACTTTATTACGGGTACAGCCTATGCCGGAAAGTCGACAACGGTAAAAATGCTTGCCGACAAATTTGACATGATCTTTTGCGGAGAAAACTATCACAGTGCAGTATCTGATATCGTGGCAACGCCGGATTTACAGCCGGATATTTGTTATCTAAATCATCTTACCGATTGGAAAGATTTTGTGACGCGCTCTCCGGAAGAATATGAGCGATGGATGTTCGGCGTAGGGAGAGAAGCCGCAGAATTTGAAGTGACCGAGCTTATTTCCATAGCAAGAGATCAGAAAGTGATTGTGGATACGAATATTCCGATTGATATACTGAAAGAAATATCCGATTATAATCATGTTGCCGTTATGCTCTGCCCGCAAGCCATGAGCGTGGATCGCTTCTTTGAACGAAACGATCCGGAAAAGCAATTTATCTTGGATGTGATCAAAACCTGCGATGATCCCGAAGCCGTTATGGAAAACTATCGGCGCGGACTTGCCCTTATCAATAGCCAAAAGCACTATGACGAATTTGCTGACAGCGGCTTTTTCACGATCGTTCGAGAAGATAATGGGGTAGATACCAAAGAAGAAGTCTGTGATACAATAGCAAAGCATTTTGGATTATACAAATAAAGTTTACGTCTATCAAGGAAAGACAGACAAAAAAACTCACTACTGCGATGCGGTAGTGGGGAACATTTTTTTGAATCCAAACCGGCAGGAACATAGAGCCGCCCGACAGGGCGGCTTCAGCCTGTCGAAAAAGGCCTTTGGCCTTTTCCGACAGAGGGGGAACGTGCGGAAGATTCGCCGTAAATTCTGCGGAATTTACGCCAAATCTTCCTGCCGTCGCCCTGCGCGCGCCCCGCTGGGGCACACTTGGGCGACAAAAGGGGATTTTTCCGACGTACATGCCGCCGGAAAAATCATTGAAAAAAGAGTTTTTTGACAAACTGGAGCCGCCCGACAGGGCGGCTTGTTTTATTGAAGAATTGAATGATTCTTTTGGCGTCGTGCGTGTTGGAAAACTCCTTTGTCGAAAAAGGCCTGCGGTTTTTTTCGACAGGCTTTGCCGGGGACGGGCGCATATAATGGCTGAGAGGCTTTATAATTCCCGTAAAAAGGGGGAGGGACAATGAAACGGCACGGGAAGCTTATCGGCAGCATTATCGCCTGCTCGGGCGTGGTGGTCATCCTATCGCTGATTTTGCCCACCACCTTCTGGTGGTTTATTCTGGGCATCTTTCTCATCTCCGTGGGTATCACAGTGATGAAGCGCTGCTGAGGGGGACAATTTTCCCAAAATGCGCAGAGATGGGAATATTCGGGGGACAAAGCCAATATACTCCTGACATGAGCCACAGGCTAATTTTGTATGTTAGGAGAGAGCTACAGGTGAATCTTGACCTTAAAAGTGATAAGCTCAGCTTTATTAGGCCCGTCTACAGGCGGAGGCTGTCCAGGGAGGAGACGGCGGAGGTCATTGTCCCCGACGCCCTCCCGGACATACTCCGTATTCTGGACGCCCAGGGGGATGTGTACCTCCGGTCTAAGGACTCCGACAACGGCTCCGTCACTGTCACGGGGGTTATGGAGCTGACAGTCCTCTATGTGCCGGAGTCCGGCACGGGGGTGAACAGGCTGTCGGCGACCCTGCCCTTCTCCGTGACGGGGGAGAGTCCGGAGATCACCGCCGACTGCCTGATCGTGGCAAGGCCCGCGCTGATCGGGGCGGACGCCAGGACGGTCAACCCGCGGAAGATCGTCCTTCGCGGCGAGGCCGAGTGCGACACGGCCCTGTACACCGCCGAGACAGCGTACAACACCTCCCCCCGGGAGCAGGAGGGGGTCTACTTCAAAAGCGAGAGCGTCACGGAGCGTGTGCC
Source organism: uncultured Oscillospiraceae bacterium (assembly GCA_947599875.1). Lineage (GTDB taxonomy): Bacteria > Bacillota > Clostridia > Oscillospirales > Oscillospiraceae > RUG626. Next base: position 13,174 of record CANQFV010000048.1, on the reverse strand, counting down.
CTGCTCCGTAAACGAGAAGACCTTCGTCTTCACCGACGAGGGACGGCTTCCGGAGAGCGCCGAGCCGGTGGGGGAGATCCTCCGCTATACCACGACTCTGGATTGTCAGGAGCCCAAGGCCGTGGGCAGCCGGGCCGTGGTGAAGGGCACGGCCGTCACAACAGTCACCTATGTATCCCGGGAGGGGCGGCTGAATACGGAACGGTTTGAGACGCCCTTCTCCCAGGTGGTGGAGACGGACGCCCCGGGGGAGGCGGCGGATTTTGAGCTTATCCCCGTACTCACCGGCGTCTATGTACAGCGGGGCTGCGGCGACGACACGGGGGCCGAGACCATGAATCTGGAGATCCACGCCGTCTGCCAGTGCGTGGCCTACGCCGACGTCCACTGCGAGACGGTGACCGACGCCTACAGCACCCTCCACCCCATGACGGCCAATCTGTCCGGTTTCTCACTCCCCGGTCTTGTGGGGCTGGAGAATATGCAGGATACCGTCACCGTCAACGTGCCGGTGTCCCAGGGCTGTGAAAAGGTGTGCGCCGTCACGGCCCGATTTGCGGCCTCCCACATGACCCCCGGGGCGGAGGGCACTCAGTTTGCCTCCTCTGTGATCGTCACAGTGATCTATCAGGATCCCTCCGGACAGCTCCTCTCCGCCGTAAAGAGGGGGGAGGTGACAAAGCTCCTGCCCCCCGGGGATGTCACGGTCAACCCCTGTATTGCGGGGGAGGCGGGAATCGGCATGACATCGGAGAGCGTGGAGGTGCGCGTCCCGGTGAGCATCGGCCTCACACGGTGCCGGGAGACGGCGGTCTCCCGGGTGGAGAGCGTGGATCTGGAGGAGGAGACACCGCTGGATGTGTCCCAGAGGCCCAGCGTGGTGATGACCCGGGCCTACCCGGGGAAGGATCTGTGGAGCCTGGCAAAGAAGCACATGTCCACGCCGGAGCTTATCGAGGAGGCCAACGCCCTGGAGACCGGCGAGCAGCCGGAGCCGGGGAGGCTGCTGCTGATCCCCAGGTGCCGGTAATTCGAGGGCCACGGGCCTGCGGCCTTTTGGTATAAAACTGACGGGGAGCAATAACGCAAACTGACGGGGAGCGAAATCGCTCCCCGTCAACTCTGTCACTGCTGCTGGTTGTTCTGGTTGTTGTTCTGCTGCTGATTGTTGCGCTGGTTGTTGTTCTGCTGCTGGTTATTGCGCTGATTGTTGTTCTGCTGGTTATTCTGCTGGCGGTTATTGTTCTGCTGGTTACTCATTTTGCTCACCTCCTGAAGGTGAGGTTATTATTGGTCAAAAAACTGGTGTTTATACATTGCAAAAGCGGAAAAAGTGTGATATAGTAGCCATACATGCGTTACTTAAGGAAGGATGGTTCAACTTATGTCAGGACATTCCAAATGGCATAACATACAGAAGACCAAGGGCGCGGCCGATGCGAAGAGGGCACAGGCCTTCACCAAGATCGCCCGTGAGATGATCGTCGCGGTCAAGGAGGGCGGCGGCAGCGCCGATCCCGCCAACAACTCACGTCTTGCCACCGTCATCGCCAAGGCCAAGGCGGCCAACATGCCCAACGACAACATCAAGAGGACTTTGGAGAAGGCGGCGGGCAGCGCCGGCGGGGACAACTTTGAGTCCGTCACCTACGAGGGCTACGGCCCGGAGGGCGTGGCCGTCATTGTGGACGCCATGACCGACAACCGCAACCGGACTGCCTCTGAGGTTCGCCATCTCTTTGATAAATACGGCGGAAACATGGGCGCCGCCGGGTGCGTCTCCTGGTCGTTCACGAAAAAGGGCGTGATCGTCATCGATAACGAGGATGAGGATTACGACGAGGACACCGTGATGATGGACGCCCTGGAGGCCGGGGCGGAGGATATGAGCGCGGAGGAGGAGACCTTTGAGGTCTACACCGATCCCGACAGCTTCCCCGCCGTTCTGGAGGCCCTGGAGGCCAAGAAGTATAAATTCGTCTCCGCCCAGGTGGAGATGGTCCCTCAGAACTATGTGAAGCTCACCGACGAGGAGAATATCAAGAAGTTTGAGAAGATGCTGGATCTGATGGACGACAACGACGACATCCAGAACGTCTGGCATAACTGGGAAGAGTGAAAACAACTGACTTGAAAGGCCGCAGAGATTTTCTGGCAAGGGAGACTTTCTGCGCCTTTCCTACCCTGACGGTAAACCTCTGCGGCCTTTCAATGCCAAGGGGAACGTGCGGAAATCCCGGCGTGAATTCTGCGGAATTCACGCCGGGATTTCCTGCTGCCGCGCTGCGCGCACGGCCCAGAGGGCCGCACGCTTGCGCGGCAAGAGGGATTTTTTCCGAAGTACATGCCGCCGGAAAAAAATTTTTTAGGTGGGATTGTATCTATGAAGTATATGACCTTCAATTCATCGTGTTCTTATGCGGGGGTTGCAAATCTTTTGTCGTTTTATGGGATAGATACCCAGGACAGGACGATTGCGCTTGAAATGGGGCTGCCGTTTTTGTTCGACTACGAGGATGGATGTTATTACTCGGGGCCGATGCTTCAGGGTGCAAAGTGGTTCAATCTCTACTTAAAGACTGTCGGCTATACCATGACAGAAAAAGCGGTGAATAAAGCGCAGCTTTGCGATTATCTGCGTGATCTACGGGCTGCCATGCTGGGTATTTATGTAAGCGAGCGAAATAAACACGCCGTGGTTTACACAGGGACGAAGGACGGCAATTACTGTATGCTCAACAACAAATGGGAGCGGTCTGATGAGCCTGATACCCTGTTGCTTTCAGAACAGGAGCTTTTGCAACGGGTCGATGAAACAATAACGGTGGCTGTGTTGAATAAAACCGGTTGTGAAACCGTTAGTACGGAAGGTCTTGTAAAGCACTCTATAGCCGTCCTTCAGTCACTGGCAAGAGATATTGGCACCTTCTGTTCCCAGGAAGGATCCCCAATGGATATTCGCTCGTCCATGAATACCCTATTCCGCGCAATTTTGCTTGATGGAATTACAATGCTGGATTTGATCGGGGAAACTCAAATCAGTCAAAAGCTGAAAATCGTGCAGGGTCAACTGATGAACACGGTAAAGGAAAACAAGCCCTTACAGCTCGACCAATATCTCGACATGGCATTGTTAAATTCTGCTATTTCAGAATATATTGACTTAATTTGCGCTCATGTTTAACAGGGGGACTGGGGATCTCATAGGACAGAGGGCCGGACGCTTGCGCGATAGGAGGAATTTTTTTAGCGAGGCAACGGCGTTACTACAGGGGCCGACGACCTCGTCGGCCCGCCTGCCGATAGTCTCCAACACCGCTTTTTTCCACAGGCAACGGAATACCCGGGGCGAAACCCCAATTTCGCCCCGGGTATTCGCACATTTTCCATTTTCAAAAAGGCTTCTGGCCTTTTTGAAAATGAGTGACCGGGCCTGTAAGCCGGGTTCTGTCGTGGACAGCCATTAATCTAGACCTCCGGTTGCCCGGAGGTTCAAGCCATATCGGGGACGGACGGGCCGCCCTGATGTCCCCTTCGTTGCTCCGGATAGAGTTTACAGCGGTATCATGTCTCCATGACCCGGGTGAGCTTTTACCTCGCCTTTCCATCCTTACCTCGACGCGGCAATTTCTTGTCCCGTCTTCGCGTCTCGCGAAACCCCCGGAAAGGGGGGAGGCGGTATATTTCTGTTGCACTTGTCCGAGGGTCGCCCCTGGCGGGTGTTACCCGTTATCCTTGCCCTGTGGAGCCCGGACTTTCCTCACGCGCTTTCGCGCCCGCGGCTGTCCGGCCCGGTCACCGGGGATATTTTAAATCATTCGGCCGCATTTGTCAAACGGAATTGCAAATCCCGCCGGGATGTAGTATAATAACTTTATCTCTTTTCATTGAGGAGTTTTCTATGACGCTTTCTGAATACATGGATTCTCTGCGGGGCAAGCGCGTCACGGTTCTGGGTCTTGGCGTCAGCAACCGGCCGCTGGCCGGGCTCCTGCTGGACGCCGGGATCAGCCTGACGGTGCGGGACGGGGCCTCCCGGGAGGCCCTGGGTGACATCGTCCCGGAGCTGGAGGCCAGGGGATGCCGGTTCGTCCTGGGCAGCGGGTATCTTGACGACATTGACGTGGACGTGATCTTCCGCTCCCCGGGCATCATGCCCCACGAGCCGGGGATCGTCCGGGCCGTGGAAAACGGGGCCGTCCTCACCAGCGAGATGGAGGCGTTCTTTCAGGTGTGCCCGTGCAAGATCTACGCCGTGACCGGCTCCGACGGCAAGACCACTACCACGACGGTGATCTCCCGGATCCTGGAGACCGACGGGAGAACCGTCCACCTGGGGGGAAATATCGGCACGCCCCTTTTGGACAGGGTGGATTCCATGTCCCCGGAGGACGTGGCGGTGGTGGAGCTGTCCTCCTTCCAGCTGATGACCATGAGCGGCTCCCCCTCCCGCGCCGTCGTCACCAATGTGGCGCCCAACCACCTTGACAAGCACCGGGATATGGAGGAGTACGTCAACGCCAAGAAAAATATCTTTCAGAATGCGCCGCATCCGGAGGTGGTGGTCCTCAACGCCGACAACGAGATCACCCGTTCCTTTGCCCCCTGGGCGGGGGAGGGGGTGCGGTACTTCTCCCGGAGGGACATTGTGGAAAACGGCGCCTACTGCCGGAACGGGGCCATTTACGCCGGACTTCAGGGCAAGGCCCAGCGCCTTATGTCCGCCTCGGAGATCTTCATCCCCGGCGAACACAACGTGGAGAACTACCTGGCGGCCTTCGCCATGCTGTACGGCGAGGTGAAGGAAGAGTCCATGATCGAGGTGGCCAAGACCTTCCGGGGCGTGGAGCATCGGATCGAGCTTGTCCGGGAATTGAGGGGCGTCAAGTATTATAACGACTCCATCGCCTCCTCCCCCTCCCGGACCCGCGCCGGTCTGCGCTCCTTCCCGGACAAGGTGATCCTCATCGCCGGGGGCAAGGACAAGGGCGTCCCCTTTGACTCCCTGGGCCAGGATATCCGGGAGCATGTGAAGACCCTTGTCCTCACGGGCCTTACGGCGGACAAGATCGAGAAGGCCGCCCTGGACGCCGGGTATGAGGGGCCAATCGTGAAGAAAGAGGACTTCAGGGAGGCGGTGCTGGCCGCGTCCGAGGCGGCCCGGCCCGGGGACACGGTGATCTTGTCCCCGGCCTGCACCTCCTTTGACCGCTTCCGGAACTTTGCCGAGCGCGGCAACACTTTTAAAGAGATCGTGATGGGACTTTCGTAATGGATAAGCTGATTGAACTTTCCCAAAGGGCCGAAGCCGACTGCGGCCCGATATTTGCCCGTATTGACCGGGTCAGTCTGGAGAACACCAAAAAGGTACTGGGCGCCTTTCAGAAGCACCGGGTGATGGCCCCCATGTTTGCCGGGACCACCGGCTACGGCTACGACGACCTGGGGCGGGACACGCTGGATCTCCTATACGCCGATGTGTTCGGGGCGGAGGCGGCCCTGGTGCGCCAGACCTTTGTCAACGGCACTCACGCCATTACAGCGGCGCTCTGGGCCAACGCCAGGCCGGGAGGCACGCTCCTGGCCGCCACAGGCGTGCCCTATGACACGCTCCAGACCGCCATTGGACTAAACGGCGGACACCCCGGCAGCCTGATGAGCTTCGGCGTCCGCTACGCCCAGGTGGAGCTGACGCCCGAGGGCGCGCCGGATCTGGACGCCATCCGCGCTTCGGCGGCGGATCCCTCCGTCACCCAGGTGGAGATCCAGCGCTCCTCCGGCTACGCCACACGCCCCGCCCTCAGCATTGCCGCTATCGGGGAGATCTGCCGCGCTGTCCATGAGGTGAATCCCGCGGCCGCCGTCATTGTGGATAACTGCTACGGGGAGTTTACCGACGTGTGTGAGCCCACCCAGGTCGGGGCGGATCTTATCGCCGGATCCCTCATCAAGAACCCCGGCGGCGGCCTCGCCCCCACGGGGGGCTATGTGGCCGGGAAAAGGGAGCTTGTGGCCGCGGCCGCGGCCCGCCTCACCGTCCCCGGCATCGGCGGGGAGTGCGGTTGCTCCCCCTATGGGAGCCGCCTGTTCTATCAGGGGCTTTTTATGGCCCCCCACACCGTGGCCCAGGCCCTGAAAACGGCTGTTTTCGTCGCACGAATGACGGAGCTTCTGGGGTACGGCTCCCGGCCCGCCTTTGACGCGCCCAGGAGCGACATCATCCAGTCCATCGACTTTGGCAGGCCGGAGCTTTTGGAGCGCTTCTGCCGGGGGATCCAGGCCGGGTCGCCGGTGGACTCCTTCGTCACGCCGGAGGCGTGGGATATGCCGGGGTACGAGGACAAGGTCATCATGGCCGCCGGGACATTTGTCCAGGGGGCGTCCATTGAGCTGAGCTGTGACGGCCCCATGCGCCCGCCCTACACCGCCTATCTCCAGGGGGCGCTGACGTATGAGTCCGGGAAGCTGGGCATCCTCTCGGGCCTGGAGGAGCTTTTAAAGTGACGCCCGGGCCGGGCTTGGCGCATCCCCTCTCCCGGTCTGCATGAAAAAGGCGGCTTTTTGCATACACTTATCCGGAGGTGAGCGTATGCAAAAAAGGACCCGCAGGCTTCTTTACGATCTCCGCCGGGGCGCGCTCCAGGGCGCCATCCTCATTCTCCTGGGCGGTGCGGTACTGTTCCTGGTGCTGGTCATGTCTGTCAGGCTCACACCGGAGGCGGTGGAGCTGGCCCTTGGCAGCGCCACAGACGAGATCACCATCGCCGTCAACGAGACGGTCACGCAGGTTCTGGCGGAGGGCGGCCTCGCGTATGAAAACCTGATCACCGTCCGGAGGGACGATGCCGGGAACGTCTCCTCCCTGGAGACGAATACGGCCAACGTCAACATGCTCAAGGCCAGGATCACCAACGCCGTGGTGGAGCGGTTTTCCCACTCGGATATCACCTATGTGAGCATCCCCATCGGCAATTTCTTCGGCGGAGCGCTGCTGTCCGGCCGGGGGCCGAGGATCCGGCTGAGGATCCTGTCCGTGACAAATGTCAACACCACCCTGCGCCACGAGTTCACCTCCGCCGGGATCAACCAGACGCGCCACCAGATCCTTATGGATGTGGAGGTGTCCCTGGACATCCTCCAGGGCGGCCCGGTGGGGAGCGACAAGGTGGTAACGGAGGTCAGCGTAGCGGAGACGGTGATCGTGGGCGCGGTGCCCGACGCCTACGCGGGCCTTTCCTGAAAATACGGAGGTTCATTATGGACGCGAAAGAGAGAATAGCTCAGCTTCGCCAGATCCTGGACGAGGCCAGCTACAAATATTATGTGCTGGACGCCCCGGATATGGAGGACTACACCTATGACATGCTCCTCCGGGAGCTGGAGGAGCTGGAGAACGCCAATCCGGAGCTTATCACCCCGGATTCTCCCACCCGGCGGGTGGGGGGAAAGGCCGTCAGCGCCTTCGCCCCGGTGACCCACCAGGTTCCGCTGGAGAGCTTGCAGGACGTGTTCTCCCGGGAGGAGCTGGAGGCGTTCCTCTCCCGGGTGGGGGAGACGGAATTTGACGTGGAACCCAAGATCGACGGCCTGTCCGTGGCCCTGCGGTATGAAAACGGCGTCTTCGTACAGGGCGCCACCCGCGGGGACGGGGCGGTTGGGGAGGATGTCACGGAGAATCTCCGCACCATCCGGTCCCTGCCCCTGCGCCTGGACAACGCCCCGGAACAGCTGGTGGTTCGGGGTGAGGTGTACATGTCCAAAAAGGTCTTCCGGGAGCTGAACGCCCAGAGGGAGCAGGACGAAAAGCCCCTCTTTGCCAACCCCAGAAACGCCGCGGCCGGCTCTCTGCGGCAGCTGGATCCCAAGATCTGCGCGGAGAGGCGCCTGGACATCATCGTCTTCAACATCCAGTCCGCCGCGGGGCGGAGCTTTGAGCGCCACTCCGAAACGCTGGAATATTTGTCGTCCCTGCGTTTCCGCACCGTACCACACGCGGAGTTTATGACGATCGGGGAGTGCTGGGAGCGAATTCAGGACATCGGGGAGAACCGGGATCAGTTTGATTACGACATTGACGGCGCGGTGGTGAAGGTCAACTCCCTGGAGCTGCGCCGTACCCTGGGCAGCACGGCAAAGGCCCCGCGCTGGGCCGTGGCCTTCAAGTACCCCCCGGAGATCCGGGAGACGCGTGTCACCGATATCGTCATCCAGGTGGGCCGCACCGGTGTCCTGACGCCCAAGGCCGTGCTGGAGGGCGTCCGCCTGGCGGGAACCACCGTGACCAACGCCACGCTGCACAACCAGGATTTTATCGCCCAGAGGGATATCCGGGTGGGGGATACGGTGCTTGTGCGCAAGGCCGGGGAGATCATCCCGGAGATCCTCAGCGTCGATCTGGACAAGCGTCCGGCGGATTCCGTCCCCTATGAGTTCCCCCGGGTCTGCCCGGAGTGCGGGGCGCCTGTTGTCCGGGATCCGGGCGGGGCGGCCATGCGCTGTCAGGGGGCGGAGTGCCCCGCCCAGAGGCTTCGGCACATCGTCCACTTCGCCTCCCGGGCCGGCATGGATATTGAGGGGCTGGGGACGGCCGTGGCGCAGCTTCTCATCGACAACGGCCTTATCCGAAACGCCGGGGACATCTACGCCCTCCGCCAGCCGGATCTGGCGTCCCTCCCCGGATTCGGAAAAAAGTCCGCTGAAAACCTGGTGACGGCCATTGATCAAAGCCGCTCCAACGGCCTTGTAAAGCTCCTGTCCGCCCTGGGGATCCCCCAGGTGGGCCAGTCCGCCGCCCGCTCCCTGGCCAGGGCGTTCGGCTCGATGGACGCCCTGGAGAGGGCGGGGGAGGAGGAGCTGAGCGCCGTGGAGGACATCGGCCCCGTCACCGCCGCCAGCATCCGGATGTGGCTCTGCTCCCAACAGGCAAAGCACCTTCTGGAGACGCTCCGGGAGGCCGGGGTGGATATGACCTACAGCGAGGACACGTCCGACCGGCGTTTCGCGGGGAAGACCTTCGTCCTCACCGGCACCCTAACCCGGTACACCCGGGACGAGGCCGCCGCCGTCATTGAGAAGCTGGGGGGCAAGTCCGCCTCCTCCGTCTCGAAAAAGACAAGCTACGTTCTGGCCGGAGAAAACGCCGGAAGTAAGCTGACAAAGGCCCAGTCCCTGGGGATCCCCGTGATCACCGAGGAGGAATTTGAGGAGATGATCAAATAGCCGGAGGGGTGTCTCTCCGGAGAAAATGCAGGTTTCCGTCCGTTCCGATTTCTTTTTTTATCGAGGTATTCCAATGAAAAAATCCGTTTGCAAAATCATTCTGAGTACAGCTATACTGGCCGCCCTGCTCCTGGCCGCGATCCCCGTGTTGGCCGCGCCCACGGGGACAGGCGTGCCCCTTTATGAAAACAGCGTCCGGCTGGCGGAGGGCTTTTCCTTCGTCAACACGATCTCCAACAACGCCTCCGGCAAGCGGGTGGAGACCTACTCCCTGGAGGCCCGCCCCGGTGGGGAGGTCTATCCCATAATCGTCTCCGGGGACAAGCTCTATGACACCATGACCATTGAGGATATCACCGCCTGGGCCGAGGGGAAGGGCATGAATGTCTTCGGCGCCGTCAACGCCGACTTCTTCTACAGCTCCGCCGCCCTCCCCCTGGGGGGACTCATATCCGACGGCGAGTACATATCCAGCACCAACGGGCAGAATTTCCTGGCCTTTATGGACGACGGCTCCGTCCTCTTCTCCAAGGGCGTCACGGTGAAGATCCGCCTCGACGACCACGGCGGGGGACTCATCGCCGACCCCGTGACGGGCCAGTACACCGTAAATACCCCCTCCGTCACAAATGTGGAGCATGTGAACAAGATGCGCATGGCCAAAGGCCCCATGTATCTATACACCTCCGCCTACCACGCCCAGTCCACGCAGACGAATCTGGACGGCTGGGCCGTGGTGTTCCGCATCCTGGGGGGCGGCAAGCTCACCGTAAACGGCACTCTGGAGCTGGTGGTGGAGCAGGTCATCCCCACGGGGAAGGACTACCCGCTGGAGGAGGACCATATCATCCTCAGCGCCACGGCCGACAGCCCCTACGCCCAGTATTACAGCCGCTTTGCCGTGGGCGACTCCGTCACCCTCACCGCGGAGTGTTCCGACCCCATGCTGGCCCAGGCCCGCTGGGGCTGCGGCTGCGGCGATCTGCTTGTGGAAAACGGCTCCGTCACCGATCCGGAGGGGTGGGATCAGGCCATTACCAAGGTCAACCCCCGCACAGCCTTAGGCGTCAAGCCTGACGGGACGCTGATCGCCTATGTGGTTGACGGCAGAAGCGCCTCCCACTCCAACGGGGCGACCCTGGAGGAGCTGGCGGCCGATCTGGCGGCGAAGGGATGCGAATTTGCGGTAAACCTGGACGGGGGCGGCTCCTCGGTGATGAGCGTGCGCCTGCCCGGGGAGGAGGCCTGCGCCCTTGTGAACAGCCCCTCCAGCGGCAGCCCCCGGAAGTGCGGGTGCTATATCCTCTTTGTCTCCAATACGACAAGGAGCGGCGTTGCCAGCCGCCTCAGCCTGAAAAATGACGGGGCAATGGTGTACCTCGGCTCCTCCCTCCCGCTGGAGTTCACCGCCGCGGACAGGGCCGGATATCCCGCCGTCACCACCGATCCCGTCAGCGCCTACGGGGTGCTGGGTTCCGTTGCGGACGGGGTCTATAAGGCCGGATACGCGCCCGGGTGGGACAACCTCAGTCTCTACTCCGCCATCGCCTCCGGGACGGGCCGCGTCCTTGTGACGGACAAGCTGGACTCCTTTACCGTGGTGGATGCCGACACCGGCAAGGCACCCGTCCTCACCAATTTAAAGCCCGGCTCCACTCTGCGCCTGCATGTGGCCTCCGCCTCTTTCCTGGGGCGGCAGGTGGCCGTTGACGACACCGCCGTGACCTGGGAGGTCTCCCCCGAGCTTGGGGAGATCACGCAGGACGGTGTGTTCACCCTGACAAGCGTGCCGGGCACCTCAGGGGAGATCACGGTCTCCGCCGGGGGGACAAGCGTAAAGCTGAAGGCCGGCGCCATGCAGGGCCTCACCGATATTTCCGGGCACTGGGCGGAGAGCTACATTCAGGAGCTTTTCTACCGGGGCGTTGTGACGGGCACGGGGAATCTCACCTTCAAGCCCAACGACTCCATTGCCCGCTGTGACTTTGTCCTCATGCTCTGGCGCGCCCTGGGAAGCCCGGTGATGGAGCCGGCGGCAGGGGAGGAGAGGGCGCTCTGCTCCTTCACCGACGTCGCCCAGACCTCCTACTACTATGACGCCGTTGTCTGGGCCGAGAGGACCCAGGTGGTAAACGGCGTGGGCAGCGGGCGCTTCGATCCGTCGGGCTCCCTCACAAGAGAATCGGCCTTTACCATCGTCTACCGGCTCCTCACTGCGATGCGCAGCGACCTTCCCGATCCCGACCCGGCGGCGCTGGAGGGCTTCTCCGACGCCAATCAGATCGGCTCCTTCGCCCGTGAGGCGATGGAATCCCTTACGGCCCGGGGTCTGATCTCCGGCAGCGGCGGGAACTGTATGCCCAAAAAATCCACCACCCGCGCCGAGATGGCGAAGATCATCTACACCGCCCTGTACGGGGACTGATCTCCCGGCCCTGCCGGCGGACACGGCTTGTGAATCAAACGGCTGAAAAGAGAATGCCGTTAAAAATCTTAGATAACGGAGGCAAGGATCATGGCTATTCACGTTGTAAACGAGGCGCGGCGCTGTCTTCACTGCAAGAACCCCATGTGCCGCAAGGGATGTCCCATCAACACCAATATCCCGGAAATGATCGAACTGTTCCGCACAGGCCACAAGCGCGAGGCCGGGGCTATGCTCTTTGAGAACAACCCCCTCTCCGTGTTCTGCTCCCTGGTGTGCAACCACGAAAACCAGTGCGAGGGCCACTGCGTCCTGGGGATCAAGGGGACCCCGGTACAGATCTCCACCATCGAAAATTACATCTCCGACGCGTATCTTGACGACCCGGAGCTGAAAAAGGCGCCGAAGGTGGGGCAGAGGGTGGCCATTATCGGCTCCGGCCCCGCGGGTCTGACCATCGCCGTTGTCCTGGCGCAGAAGGGCTATGATATCACCATCTTTGAGAGCAAATACAAGATCGGCGGCGTGCTGCGCTACGGTATCCCGGATTTCCGCCTGCCCAAGACCATCATCGAGCGGTATAAGAAGCAGCTCCTCCGCCTGGGGATCAAGATCCGCCCCAACGCGGCCATTGGTCTGGCGCTGACGGTGGACGACCTGCAGAGGGACGGGTATGAGGCCATCTTCATCGGCACCGGCGTCTGGAAGGCCAATAAGCTGAACGTCCCCGGTGAGAGCCTGGGGCATGTCCACTACGCCATCGACTATCTGGTGGATCCGGACGTGTTCATTTTGGGGGAACGCCTTGTGGTCATCGGCGCGGGGAACTCCGCAATGGATGTGGCACGCACCGCCCTGCGCAAGGGGTGCCGGCATGTACACGTCTTCTGCCGCGAGCCTAAGGCCGCGGCCAGCGAGCGTGAGCTGGATTACGCGATGGCCGACGGCGTGGAGATGATGTACGGCATCGAGACTGTAGAGATCCGGGATGAGGGCGTGGTATATAAGCAGCGCACCTTTGACGGGGAGGGGAACGTGACGGCCGTGTCCGACCCCATGCTCTTCCCCTGCGACAATGTGATCGTGGCCATTAGCCAGGGCGCACAGAGCCGCATCGTCAACACGACCACCGGTCTGCAGATGAACGAGAGGGGCCTTCTGGCGACGGATGAACACGGCCGCACCACAAGGGAGGGCATCTTCGCCGCGGGCGACGTGAGCCTGGGCGCCAAAACCGTGGTGGAGGCCGCCCGCAGCGCCAAGATCGTGGCCGATGAGATCGACCGGTACCTCACTCAACGCCGGGAGTCCCGCCCACCGAAGGAGCCGGAGGAGATCCCCGTATTCAATCCGTCTGAAAACTAAGGCTGGCGAAAAAGGTGTGATGGTTCTCTATGAGAACCATCACACCTTTTTCTGCCAAGGGGATGCGTGCGGAAATACTTACTCGAATTGTCGGTTTGTCAATGACATGTAACACAAAAAGCAAACGAAGAAAGCGTGTGAATCGGTGACTGCCAGTTAAGGGGA
>CANQFV010000047.1 GCA_947599875.1 uncultured Oscillospiraceae bacterium | reverse complement strand
ATAGCGAATAGGTTACCCGCCTTTCGGTTTGGTCTCGGCAACTATACCTTAACACGGGTACTTCCTATTCGCTACCTGTTTTATTACTTGTCACACATCATTGTAAACCCGACAATAACCCCGAAAACTTTTCTCCGAAAGCCCTTGACGAAAGGGCTTTCGGTGTGTTATGATAAGGAAGTCAGGGGATCCCCCCTCCAGATCGCGGGGTAGAGCAGTTGGTAGCTCGTCGGGCTCATAACCCGGAGGTCGTAGGTTCAAGTCCTTCCCCCGCAACCACAAAACAGGCCGTTTTTCAATGAAAACGGCCTGTTTTTATAACTTTTTCGAGATATTGATTTTTCATAAGGCGGGTTGAGTTCAACAATAATTCAACTCGCCTCTTTTTTTTATGCCTTTTTGAGAAAAATATCGGAGAGAATATCGGCGTTTGTTTTGTCCGCTTCTTCTATGACGTGGGCGTAAATATCCGCCGTGGTGCTTACCTGAGCGTGGCCCAGCCGCCGGGAGATGGAAACGCTGTCCACGCCGTTGAAGTAGAGCATAGAGGCCATTGTGTGGCGAAAAGCGTGGGGGTTGATGTGGGGGAGGCCGTGACGTTTGGAGAACTTGTCCAGCCAATCCGTCACGCTGTCCGGGTGCATGGGGGAGCCGTCGTCCTGAGTGAACACATACCCCTGATATTGGTAATACTCCCCCAGCCGGAGCCGTTCTTTGCCTTGCCATACCTTGTATTGCCGGAGCAAATTCATTGTCTCTTGCGGGAGGGTGATATATCGGTTTGACCGTTCTGTTTTGGGCGTGTCCTCATAGATGCCAACATCGGGACTATACAAAATCGAATTGCATATATGGATTTTGTTGGCCTTGAAGTCCACACTGTCCCATTTGAGTCCCAGCACCTCCCCGCGCCTTGCGCCGGTGATAAGGAAAACGTGTGTCAACGTCCGCCATTTGATAGGCTCTTTTTCGAGAGCGTCCCGGATCGCGGCGACTGTATCCGGCTGAAAGTAGTTGACCTCTTTCCGGGCGGCTTTTGGAAGTTCCGTCCGGGAGGCCGGGTTGAACGGAATGATACCCTCTTTTACGGCCTATTCAAACACCGTAGAAATGAGCCGGTGATGCTCTATGACCGTTTTGGAGGACAGGGGGCGCATATCCCGGCCAACGGCGAAAGCGTCCTCAAATCGCAATTCCAGGGCCTTAGAGACGGCTTGCGCCACGTCCACGTTGACGGGTTGACCCTTGATAGCCGGTGACACGTTCCGGGCCGTCACGCCGGAGCGGGCGGCGATTGCCGTATAATTCAAGTGCTTTTCCCGGCAGACGGCGGCAAGGTCTATTTTCGCCGTGGCCCGTGTGCCGTTCTTTCGTCCACCGCTTTTGGCAATCTCCGTATAAAGGCTGTTGAGGTGGTCGGCCCGAAGGTCTTTTACCCGGATATGACCGATTGCCGGGTAAATCCGTGTAGTCAATTCCTTGTATCTGACAATGGTGGAGTGCTTCACGCCTCTTTGCTTTTTGAGGCCAATCACATAATCGCAGTATTCATCAAAACGCTGTCGGTTATCAGAGGTGAGGCCCATTTTACATTCTTTCTCAAAGGTCGCGGCAAAAGCCTCGGCCTTTTTTCGTGCGCTCTTTTCCGTCCAGGTGGGTTGAACCTCAAAGGTTGCTGTCCAGGGCTTGAGCTGCTTGCCATCAGCTCCCCGGCCTCGGTGGACGCGGATGGAATAGGAAATCAACTTGCCGGACTTGTCCCGGCGCTCTTGAATGTTAGCCATTATTTTGCCCCTCCATATTTTCCACCATCTTTGCCTTAATGCTGATTAATGCCTGTTGAATTTCGTTCAAAACGGCGTTTTCTATAATCCGCTCATTCAATCTGATTGCATTTTCTGAAATCATGCCGTCAGTGTCCGTATAATCAACAATAGCCCCATTCGTAAAAACTTGCTTTTGGACTTTCTGATGGTCCTTGTATGAAAGAAAGAAGTTTAGCAAGTTTAGAACACTTCTGTAATTATGGCCGGGATACCGTTCCCTGTTATCAGAGAGGAGAAAATCAATAACACGGGCCGTTTCTGACAGACCCCATTTATTGAGAAAACAAAGGTTTTCGATAGATACCTCAGAAAGCCCTGTCTCTCGACACATTTCAAGGGCGTTGTGCGTTCTTTCGTCATAATCCCCCAGCAGATACCCACAATCACATTCAAACATTTGTGCCATAGCCAATAGTTTCCCAAGAGACGGGAGACTTTTCCCATTTTCCCAACTTGATATTGTGGTTTGTGCAATGCTAACCGCTATGTCATCTTCACTATCATCTAACATTGCAGAGAGTTTTTCAGCAAGCTCCGCCTGCGTGAGGCCCTTATTGCGCCGTTCTTTTGCAATCTGCTTCCCGATTTTTATTCGACGTTCTTTCAAAAGACTTCGCTTGTCCTTACCCGGTATATCAATCATATTGCTACAACCTCCGTTAAAAAAATTATTCTAACACTATAATACTATCGACATTGCCCATTGTCAAGAGTAAAATATAGAAAAACGATAAGCAAAGGAGGTGAAACACATGGACAGCACTCAGAGAGATTTGACTACTCAGGAGCGGGAGGCGCGGGCAAAGTACTTCCGTGAGTGGAGAGCCAAGAACCGGGAAAAGGTAAAGATTTACAATCAGCGGTATTGGCAGAAAAAAGCGGCACAGCAGAATAGCGGTAACACCCGCATTGAAGGAGGCGAAGCAGATTGAATAACACTATTTCAGCAAAATTTCCCAGCATCAGAGAGGCCGCAAAGCGTGGGCCGCTGTCGGAGTATTGCTTGCGCCTCATGCAGAAGCAAGGCAAGCTCCCCGGCGTGTACAGCGGGAAGAAGTTTTTAGTCAACTATGACAAGTTGATGGAACGGCTTAATACCGAGGGGGGAACGTGGAATGAGTAAAGAAAAAGCCCACCCCAGCGCGGCAACGCTGGAGAGGGCAAGAGCGGAAAAGGCGGCGGGTAACACGTCTATTCCTGTTTGTAATTATACCCCAGATGCGGCACATAGTCAACCTTCAATAGCGGATTATTTGGGCCGTGACCGGGAGAGCGCCCGCAAAGGCCGGGAATTGTGTGCCGCGCTTCACCTGGACAGCCGGACACTACGGCAACGGATAGAACTGGAGCGCCGGAACGGGGCGGCAATCGTGGCTGACAATAGGTCGGGTTATTGGGTTACGGCAGACCCGGCAGAGGCCCAGGCGTTTGTTAGAAGTATGCGTAGACGCGCCCACGAGATATTAAAAACAGCCCAGGCCGTGGAGACCGCAATGGGCCTTGACTGACGGGAGGCGATACTTTGACAGAGGCAAAGAGCCTATTGCGGCGATATGCAGACTACTACACCGCAAAAATGGGCTTGCAGATATTCCCTTGCAATGGGAAAGTACCGGCCACGGCCCACGGGTGCAAGGATGCTGCCACAGACCCGGCACAAATCGCGGAATGGTGGAGTGGGAACAACTACAACATCGGCATTGCAACGGGAAACGGGCTTGTGGTGCTTGACGTGGACATTGACCACGAGGCCGGGAAATATGGGGACGAAACCTTGAAAGCGTTGGAGCAGGAACACGGCTCATTACCTGACACATGGACGTGTTTGACAGGCGGCGGGGGTGTTCACTACTATTTTTCTTGCGACGATCCGGCGCTTACCGTCGGGACCAGCATAGCCCCCGGCCTTGATTTCAGAGGGGCGGGCGGGTATGTGATTGCGCCACCCTCCCGACACGCCAACGGGCGGAACTATGAATGGGAGGCAAGCAGCACCCCCACGAGCGTCCCCCTTGCCCCGCTCCCGGATTGGCTTCATAAGCTGATGTTGGGAACGCGCACAGAAAAACCGGCAAGCCGGGAGGCCCCCGGCAAAGTGACCGAGGGAACGCGCAACGCGGAAATGTTCAAACTTGCGGCTTCTTTACGGGCGAAGGGGTTGACCATCGACGAGATAACCGCCGCCGTACAGACCGCAAACAAAAACAGGTGCAACCCTCCATTGGACGAGCGGGAGATTGAGACGATTTGCAAGAGCACGGGCAGATATGAGAGAGGCGAACCCGCCCAGGCGGAACCGCCACCCGTTCTCAGCACGATTTCCGCCGCTGACCTCCAACGGAAAGATATACCCCCTATCCGCTTTATTGTGGACAAGCTCTTGACCGTCGGGCTTAATATTCTCGCCTCCCCGCCGAAATACGGAAAAAGCTGGATGGTGCTGGATTTGGGCCTTGCCGTGACCACTGGAGGGCGTTTCCTGGGCTACCAGACCAACAGGGCCGAGGTGCTATATTTGGCCCTGGAGGACAGCGAGAGGCGCTTAAAAGCCCGTATGGGGAAACTATTGGCCGGGAAACCGGCTCCCCCCGGATTTCATTTTGCTACCACGGCACACAACACAGATAACGGCCTGTTTGACGAATTGGAGGGCTTTTTGAAAAGCCACCCGGACACGGGTTTGATAATCGTTGACACCCTCCAACGTGTACGGGGAACCGCCCACGGCAAAGAGGGGGCTTATGCCGCCGATTATCGGGAAGTTGGGGCGCTAAAGGCATTTGCAGACAGCCACAACGTGGCCCTTCTACTTGTCCACCATCTACGGAAGATGAAGGACGACGGCGACCCGTTCAACATGATTTCCGGCACAAACGGCATTATGGGCGCGGCTGATACAACAATGGTATTAGTCAAAGAGAAACGGGACGACGAAAACGCCACTTTGTCCATTGTGGGGCGGGACGTGGAGAGCGCCGACACGGTGCTACACTTCAACCGCGAGACTTGCAAATGGGAAAACCTGGGCGATGCCGATTGGTTTGCAGAGCAACAGGCCCGCCGGGAGTACCGGGAGAGCGCCACGGTTAAGACCATCAAAAAGCTGTTGGAGCAATCCCCGGACGGGGAATGGGCCGGGACAGCGCAACAGCTTTTTGATGCCGGTACATATATCGCCCGTAGCCATTTAGCAACATCGGCCCGCGATCTGACCGCCCAGCTCAAAAAGCTGGACAAGCTCTTATTCGAGTATGACAACATCGTACATGAGCGGAAAAGTCACGGAACCGGCGGCGGCAAACATCTATTCTATTATGCCAACCTTGCCCCGCTTGATGAAATGGAGCCGGACGAAAACAACCCGTTTTTACCCACTTAAAAACACCGTTCCATTCGTTCCAACCGTTTCAACCGTTCATATATATAGGCTATTTTGGTAAATTGTGGGGGCTATGGAACGGTTGGAACGATATAAACGGTATGAACGGTGAATTATACCCCCCAAAAAAGGAGTTGAGAGCATGGGGCGAACATCACAGCGCAAGGGCCGCGCCGGGGAATTGGAGCTTGCCGCCACCCTCCGGGAATATGGCTTTATGGTGGAACCGGGCGCACCGGCGAACCACGGAACCACGCCGGACTTGACCGGCCTACCGTCAATCCATATCGAGTGCAAGAGGACGGAGCGCCTTGACCTGGGCGCGGCTATGGCCCAAGCCGTCCACGATGCCGAAAAATTTCACGATGGAGCACCCACCGTATTCCACCGGCGCAACCGTCAACCGTGGCTTGTAACTATGCGGCTGACCGATTGGATAGAAATTTATAACAATATCGAAGGGAGAAATTGACAATGTTTTACATCAAAGTTGGAAAGAGAAAGCGCAATATCCGGGAGGACAATGTTTATACCCGCTGTCCGCTTTGCGGACGTGAACACGCCGTAGACCTTCAGGAGATATTGAAGGGAGGTGACGCCGATTTATACGGAACATCGGTATATTGCCCGGAGTGTTCCGAGCGGCAAAAGGAAAGCGATAACCCGTAAATTTACAGAAAAACACAGAGAAAAGGGGGGATAAGGTGAAAGTATCAGATGAAGCCATCATCGCGGCGGTACTATCCAACAGCACCAACCGGGACGCGGCGAGGGCTTGCGGATTGTCAGAAAAGCAATTTTACACCCGATTGTCACAGCCGGAATTAAAGGCGAAACTGGCGACGGCCCGCGCACAGCTATTAGAGGGCGCGGCAAGCGCCATACAAGCCCGCGTGGGCGAGGCCGTGGAGACTATGGCAAATATCATGCACGACAAAGAAGCGCCGCCACAGACGCGATTAAACGCCGCTGACGGGATTATTCGTAACGCCTTGAAGATGAATGAAACGGTTGATATTCAAGGCCAGATTGCGGAACTAAATAAGGCGGTATTCCAGAATGAATAGTAGTATTGAGAGACAGCTTGCGGCATTGAAACGGGAGATAAAGGCCAGACAGGGCGGCAAAGACGTGTTAGCCAGGCTGGATGTTACCCAGCATATAGCGCCGGTTTATCTGCCCTTAGATGCCGATATAAAGGCCAACAGGCACACCGTTTATAACCTCCCCGGCGGGCGTGGCTCTTGTAAATCCTCTTTTGTCTCCCTTGAAATCGTCAACGGCATTATGGCAGACACCACCGGCCACAGCAACGCCATTGTGTTCCGGCTTTACGGTAACACCTTGCGGGAGAGCGTCTTTTCTCAAATCGCCTGGGCCATTGATACCCTGGGCGTGGGCCATCTATGGAAAAGTCGCATTGCGCCGATGCAATGGGTATATACACCGACCGGGGCGCAAATCGTTTTCCGTGGCCTGGACGATGCCTCAAAGCTCAAATCAATCAAGCCCACGCGGGGAACTTTCCGCTTTATATGGCTGGAGGAATTTTCAGAGCTGCCAGGGCCGAACACCCTTAGAAATGTGATGCAATCGGTACAACGCGGCGGCGACACCTTCACAGTGTTTAGATCGTTCAACCCGCCCATTTCAAAAAATAATTGGGCCAACGTCTACATACAAGAGCCGGACGAGCGGGCCACGACCCTGTTGACCGATTACACCATGATACCCCCGGAGTGGTTAGGGGATGCCTTTATATACGAGGCGGAGCGGCTAAAGGCCATCAACCCCACCGCATACCAGCATGAATATATGGGCATACCCACCGGCACCGGCGGCGAAGTGTTCCCCGCCCTGGAAATCCGGGAAATCACGGACGCGGAAATATCACGGATTGGATACATTTACCAGGGCCTTGATTTTGGCTTTGCACAAGACCCAGCCTGTTTTCTCCGCGTGGGCTATGACCGGCGGCAGGAGGTTATCTATCTGATTGATGAAATCTATCAAAAGGGTATGAGCAACCGCCAGCTTGCCGACGCCATCAAAGAGAAGGGATATGACCGGGCAGAACTGACCTGGACGGGGCGAGGTTATGAACGTGAATTTGTCCCCGTGATATGTGACAGCGCCGAACCGAAAAGCATTGCAGATTTGCGCGACCTGGGCTTATATGCCCGAAGCTGTCACAAAGAACCGGGGTGTAAAGAGTACCGCACAAAATGGATGCAACACCGCACAATTACGATAGATCCGAAGCGGACACCAAACGCCTACCGGGAATTTGTGAATTATTCCTACGAGGCAGACAAAGACGGGAATTTTTCAAGCCTCTTGCCCGACCGTGATAACCATTCGATAGATGCCCTTGCTTATGCCTTAGATCGTGTTATCTACCGGCGGGAGAACCCAGCATAGAAAGGGGGGAACGAAAACGGGAAGTTTAGAGATTATATGCCATAATTGCGGAGCCGTCTATGAGGTAACGCCGGACGCCATCATAGAGGCCGACAAGCTCCAACCGGGGGTAATTCCATACAGATGCCCCCATTGTCTCGCAAGAATGAATAAGCGAACATGGGACAAGTTGGTATTTGCCTTTTGGACTTTTGAAGAAGTCAACAAAGAATTGCGGGAATGGCATACCGGCTATGACAATCACCCGCTGATGCAAGCTCAGATTAAGACCCACCATGTACCAAAAAACAAAATTTTATTGTAACAAAGGAGAATTACAACATGAACAAAATCCATTTTGACAACCTGGCAAAGGCAAGCGCCGACTTTATCAAGGGCGTTAATGCCATCATCCCCGACGTGCAGAAGAACGCGGCAGAGGATGCGAATTGGGCCGAATTTGTCCAGAAAGACCGGCGAGAGGCCCGCGCCGCTTATGTTGCGGCCACCATTAACGAGGGCGCGGCCACGGCGAAGCGCAAGGCAGAGGCAGAGCTTGACGCCATGAGAGCCGCCTTTAAGAAGTACATGACCGCCGTCACCGACCCCACCGCTTTGCAGAGCCTCCAGGCGCTTGTAAATGCGGGCGTGGAGCTGACCCCAGCAGAGGTGGAGGCATACGCCACCACGGGCGACTATGCCACCTTGCGAGTGTTGGAGCCGCACAGCAAGGGCAGAGTAAAGGCCCCCGACCTGACCCGTTTTGAAACCGATATGAGAGAGCTTGCCCTTTACTTTGACGGCCTGACCAGCTATTCCGGCCCCGCTTGCGAACTGGCCGACTACACCACCGCCCGCTATTTTGGGCTACCCTCCAGAACCGGGGGAACCATCATAAAGGGCAAGGCCGACCACTTCCAAGCGACACTTGACGAAATCGCCGCCCGCTGGAGCATGGTAAAGGAGGGCTAAACAATGCCGATGAAGCTGACAGAAAGATATTTTATCAACGTGAAAGCCTATAAGGACGCCGCCGCCGAAATCGAGGGCGAATACACCCGCGCAATGGAAAGCGCCGACCGTTTCAAAGGCTCAGAGGGCTATAAAGACTTGAAGAAACAGGCCACCGCCGCCAGGGATGCCGCCCTAAAGGTGGAGAAGGAAAAAGCCGGGAAAGCCTTTAGAGAGATTACCACCGCCATGCGGGAGGCCGTCACCAGCCGGAAGATCACCGCGCCCACGCCGGAACAGCTTGCAATCCTCCAGGCATTTAAGATGCGGGGCAGTTTGACCGCCGACGAAATCAGACAGGCCGCAAACAATATGCGGGGATGCCCCCTTGCCTTGTCCGTCCTGGGCGACATTGCAAGCGGCCTGGGCCTGACCGTCCACGTTGACACCGGGGAGTTGTCCCCCGCCTACCTTATGAAGCGCATTGAGAGCCTGGAATACAACGCCGCCGCCATGTTGCGCGGGGACAGCATTTCCACGAACCGCAAGCCCGAAACAGAGGCCGAGTGCCTGACCCGTTGGGGCAGTTTTGGCTATGAGCTGGAGAACGTGGGCGGCAACCTTGTAAACCGGGGGAAAATCAATCAGCCCCTTATTGATGCCTTTAGCGCCGCCGTGAATGGAGAGGGGGCAGAGGTATGACGGACCGGCAGGAGGCCCGCAAGCGGGCAGAAATCACCCGCAGAGAGAACGCAGAGATAAACAGGCAATGGAGGGCAGAGCGTGAACGGCAGGAGGCCGCAGACAAGGCCCTTGTAGCCGAGGCCATGCGGGGCATTTTGAGCGACCAGGGAGCCACCGCCAGAGAGCGCATTTTTGCCGCCTTGACCCTTGACCATATCACCGGCAATCTTATTCCCTGGAGGGCCGGACAGCTTTACAACGGCGACACCGACACCGCCGCATTTGCGAGGGCCGTGAACGCCATTGCAGAGGCAGAGAACAAGGGCAATACATAAGCATAAAGACAGGGCCAGGGAGTATTCCCTGACCCTGTTATTTTACCACAATATGGGAGTTTTTGAGTTCAACAAAAATTCAACTCCAATACAAAAAGTTGAATTATGATACTAAACGACAGCAAGGCTAAAAACAAAAAAGTCCGCTGTTTTCAACGCTTTTCGCAACATTACATAACGACAGAAAACGCATAAATTGGAACTCATAACCCGGAGGTCGTAGGTTCAAGTCCTTCCCCCGCAACCATAAAACACCGGATTTCGCAAGAAATCCGGTGTTTTTTCTGTCGGAAAAAGGCCTTTGGCCTTTTTCCGGCAAGAGGAATTTTTACCGACGCACATGTCGCCGGAAAAAATATGGATGTCAGGCTTTTTGTTCCACAAGCCGGCCTCAATCCTATCTGCCCTCTCCGCCTTCCCGGAAAAACAGCGGCAGGGCGTTGTAGAGGTATTCCAAGACCGCGTTGAAGTCGTGGTACCCGCCGTCCTTTTGGTAGAAGACGTAGTGGTCGGGGGTGAAGGTGGGCCTTTGGAGCATTTCTTCTGCCATATTGACAGACTGGCTCTTGACGGCGTCCTCGGTGCCCACGGCATGGTAGATGAAGTAGCCGCGCTCATCGAGGTTTTCTTCCTTCACGAGCTGCTCGATAAAGTCCACATTCTCCTCAAACCGGAAGTCCCCGTAGGTGCCGTAATACCAGCAGGAGCCGCTCATGGGGAGGAACCAGCGGATGGTGTCGTAGTCATAGCAGAACTGGAGCCAGGTGGTGACGGAACCCAGGGAGAAGCCGCCGAAGGCCCGGTGATCCCGGGAGGCGGCCAGATCCTCCGGCGAGGTGGAGGCGGCGTAGGTGTGGTACTGCCCCTCCACAGCGGGCATCAGGTGCGTCTCAAAGTCCCGGTGGAACTGACGGAACTCCTGGATGGAGCTTCCGAAATCCCGGCTGCTGTTGTCGTTATAGAAGGTGGCGGAGACGATGATGAGGGGCGGGATGTCGCCCCGTTCGATCAGGTTGTCAAAGAGGTTCTGGCCGTAGTCGAAATACTCCCCGGCCCGGCCTCCCCAGCCGTGCATCAGGTAGAGGATGTTGTACCGGGTCTCGGTGTCCGCCGGGTCGTACCCGTAGGGCGTGTAGACGTAGGCGGTCTTGGTGATGGGCGCGCCGTCCCGGACGTAGTCCTCGGACTCATAATCCAGGCGCGTGACAGTCCCGGGGTGTTCGGACGGCTCAAAATATTCGTTCGGCACGGCGGTGGTCCAGCCGGTCTGGGGCATGGTGGTTTCATCTCCTGTCTCGTCAGGCTCTATGGACGGAGCCGACGGCGTGGGCTGCCTTGAACAGCCAACCAGGACCGTCAGCAAAAGGGCGGCTGTGAGGAAAATGGAGATCGCGTCTCTCATGCTTCCCTCCCCTTTCGTGGATTTTTCCTGCCAAGTCTCTTCGCCCCCACGCTGAGATAGTGGCCGACGATGACAAAGAGGGCGAGGATGGCGACGGCGTCCAGGAGGTACGGCAGCAGGCCCTCCTCCCAATCGAAGAAGACAAAGTGGTAGCGCAGGAGCATGTAGTTCCCGAAGTCCCGCCGCCAGAAGGCGTAGAGGCCGTAGGCCCCAGAACGCCCGCCAGGGTCCGCAATAACCAGCGGGACGGCCTTTTTTCGGTGAGCTTTCCCGCCATGCCCATCATCGCGCTCCAGTGGGTCCCCAGGTGCATCCCCATGAGGGCGAAGCCCCAGTAGGCGCACAGCATATGAACAGTGCGGGCCTCGCCGGCCAGACCCCGGATGTCCAGCTTCAGGGCGTACCGGGAGAGGACGATGCCGCTGGACATGGAGCCCAGCATAGCGATAAGCACCAGCGCGGCCAGGACGGTCTGGAGAACCCGAAAGGGCGTATAGCGCCCCCGGCCAAGGCTTTTTGTCCACTTGAGGTTCAGCCCGTGGTGGAGGACAAAGAGCGCGAACATCCCAAGCCCCACCCACTCGTGGGCCGCCTCGCCTAAGAGGCTATAGGACATCAGGAGCAGCAGTCCCAGGGTCATCAGCGCGTCCGTGACCAGCTTCAAAACGGCTTTTTTCGACATGCCGCGCCTCAAAACCCAAGTCCCCGAAGCCACGCCGCCACATCCCCGGCGGCGTTGGCGGCGTTTTGCATACTGACCGTAAACCCGTCGGAAATCACCGTGGCGTCGGGCTCCAGCTCGGCGATCTTCGCCGGGGTGCCGGAGAGGCGGCTGCCGTTGTGGACGGTAAAGGGGATGATGGTCTTCCCGGAGAAATCGTACTCGTCAAAGAAGCTGTACATCACCTGTGGCATATCGTACCACCAGATGGGAAAGCCCACGAAAACCGTGGCGTAGTCGTCCAGATTCTCGATGCTGCTTGTAAGCTCCGGTCTTGCGTCGTCATCCTGCTCCTCAGAGGCATATTCAATAAGCTCCCCCATGTCCGCGGGGTAGACGGTGCTTGTGCGGATGGAGAAAAGATCCGCGCCAGTCTCGCCGGCGATCATCTCCGCCACGGCCTGAGAGACGCCCTTTGCCTCCCCGTCCACAGAGACCACGCTGGCCGAGGACACGGCGTCCACTCCGCTGTTCTCCGCAGCGGTGAAGTAGACCACTAAAATCTTGCCCGCCGTGTCCACGTCCGCATTGCCGGAGTTCACCGCGTCCCCGCTTTTGTTGCAGGAGGCGAGGGTCAGAATGAGTGCCACAGTCAAAAGCACACAAAAAATCATCTTTTTCACAGGGTTCCCCCTCCTTTTACCCCCATTATAAAACCAAACGGGACTCCCAAGAAGTCCCGTTTGGTTTATCACTGTTAACTTTTAGTTACCATGCTCCGTCATTTCTGTGTGTCCACCGGCGGGACCATCTCGGCGTAGGCCTTCAGCATCTCCGGGGTGGAGTGGTAGTAGCGGCGCTCACGGTCAAGGGCGTTTATCCGGGCCATCTCCTCCGCCGTCAGGGCGAAGTCGAAGATGTCAAAGTTTGCCCGGATGTGGGCGGGGTTCTTGGAACCGGGGATGACGATGTTGCCGGACTGGGTGTGCCAGCGCAAAATCACCTGGGCGTTGGACTTGCCGTACTTGGCCCCAAGCTGGGTGAACACGTCCTCCTGGATAAGCGCCCTGTCCCCGTGGCCCAGGGGGTACCAGGCCTGGATCAAAATGCCCTCGCTTTGCAGGAAGGCTTTCAGCTCCTTCTCCTGGGAGTAGGGGTGGACCTCCGTCTGGAGGATGGCGGGCTTGATCTCGCAAATGGCGAGAATTTCCTTTATCTGTTCCACGCTGAAGTTGGAAAGGCCGATGGCCCGAACCTTGCCCGCCTTCACCGCCGCCTCCATCTGCCGGTAGCCGGCGATGTAGTTCCCGGCGGGCTGGTGGATGAGGAGAAGGTCAATGTACTCGGTGTCCAGCCGCTCCAGGGTTTTTTCCACCGCGTCGGGCTGCTCGTAGAAGGCCGGCCACAGCTTTGTCTCCAGGAAGATTTCATTACGAGGGATGCCGGAGGCCTTGATGGCCCGGCCCACGGCCTTTTCGTTCATATAGGCGTTGGCGGTGTCGATGAGGCGGTAGCCGTCCTTCAGCGCCGCCAGCACCGACGCCTCCGCGTCGTCCGGGGAGAGCATGAAGGTGCCGATGCCCACCATGGGCATACAGATGCCGCAATTAAGGCCCACACAGGCTTGATTGCTCATTTTACCTTCCTCCTTATTTCAGCTTCGCCCCATCGGAGAAGGCGTTTCCGGCCTTGTCCCCCAGGGCGTAGTATTCGGCGTTCACCGGGTCGAAGATGATGGGAGCGAATTTTCCGTGGTCAAGCTTGCCGTCCGCGAGCACCGCCTCGTCAATGCTGGCGTTGACGATCTCGCCCACCAGGATGCCGTCCTCGTTGTACTTGAGGAATTTGCACTCCAGGGCCATAGGCAGCTCGTCGATGAGGGGCGCGTCCACATGGGCGCTTTTGGTGGTGTGCCAACCGGCCTTCTGGAGCTTCTGCGGCTCGGCGTGGGCGGAGACCAGCCCTACGAAGTCCGCGGGGACGGTCTGCTCCCGGGTGGCGAAGCTGACAGTGAAGGCTCCGTGCTTTTCGATGTTCTCCGTGGTCTTGTGGGAGCTTAAAGAGATCATAATTTTGTTGGCCCCGTGCTGTCCGCCCCAGGCGGCGTTCATGGCGTCGGGGACGCCGTCTTCGTCGTAGGTGGCGATGATGAGTACAGGCTGGGGATACACCCAGGGCTTGGGGCCGAAATCTTTGCGCATAGCGTTTTCCTCCCGTATTATTTTGATACTCTTATTGTATATCAGGTTTTCGCGCTTTGGAAGTCTCAAAAAGTTATAGGCTCTTAACCTGTGGTTATCAAACCACCAGATTCACGATCATTCCCGTCACCAGGGAGAAGACCATCACGAAGGCGAGGTAGAGGATGAAGCGCTTCATGCCCAGGACGATCTTTAAGGCGCCCAGGTTTGTGATCTTGGTGGCGGGGCCGGTGATCATAAAGGCCGAGGCGCTGCCCATGCTCATGCCCATAGACAGCCACTCCCGGATCAGCGGAATCGTGCCGCCGCCGCAGGCGTAGAGCGGCACGCCGATGGTGGCCGCCATCAGGACGCCGAAGCCCTCATTTGTCTTGCCGAACAATTCCGCAAATTTGTCCGCCGGGACGTACCGCTGAAAGAGCGCCGACAGCAGGACACCCAAGAGGAAATAGAGCCCCGTGGCCTTGATGTTCCTGCCCAGGTTGAAGAGAAACCGCAGGAACGGATTGGGGTGGGTGTCATGGCTGGCCCGGGGCTCAAAGCCCTCAAAGTTGAAAAAGGGCCTGTCCCTGTACACAATGTGTACCACCAGCCCCGCCACGATGCCGCAGACGGTGCAGGAGACGACGCGAATAATGAGCGCCGTGGTGCCCAGGGCCGTGGAGTACATGATGAGCTGGGGGTTCAAAAGCACGCTGGACATCATAAACGCCGCCAGCCAGTCATGCCGCATCCCGTGCCTGGAAAAGGACGCGGCGATGGGGATGGTGCCGTACATGCACAGCGGCGACGCCACGCCTAAAATAGACGCCGGGATCAGTCCCCAGAGGCCCCACTTCCTGTCCCGGATCTTCTCGAAGGCGCCGTGGATGGCGTCCTTGTCAAAGACCGACACCAAAGACCCGATGACCATGCCCAGCACCCAGTACCAGAAAATCTGCCGCAGCTGGACGGTGAAGTAGTACCAGACGTAAATAAACTCCCGCCGGAGAACGTCCAAAACCTCACTCATCGATGTTTACCAGGGTGTAAGTCCGGCTGCCAAGGCCGATCTCCTCCGCGTGTTCCAGGGTGTGGAGGCCGTTTTGCTGGTCGATGCGGCGCATCAGACTTTCACTTCCGTCGGCGGCCTTGCACAGGTCATAGGCCGCCTGGTCGATAGCCACGGGGTCGGTGGAGGCCAGGATGCCGATGTCGTGAATGTCGGGCTTTGCCGGGTTGCCGTCACAGTCGCAGTCGATGGAGATGTTGTTGAGGACGCTGATGTAGACGATCCGCGCCCCCTCGCCCAGGTAATCGGAGACGGACTTGCCCGCCTCGGCCATAGACTCGGTGAAGGCCGTCTGATCACCGCCCCAGGGGGAGGTGTGGCTGCGGCCGCCGGTGTGGATGAGGCATTTGCCCTCCTTGGATCCCAGACCGATGGAGATGTTCTTGATGGCCCCGCCGAAGCCGGCCATAGCGTGGCCCTTGAAGTGGGAGAGGACCACATAGGAGTCATAATTGGCGAAATGGGAGCCAACAAGGTTGGAGGAAAGAACCGTGTCAGCCCCCTCGCCGTCCACGGGCAGTTCCATACTCCCGTCCGCGTCCAGAATGTCCACGTTGGCGATGGCCGTGAACCCGTGGTCCTCCGCCACCTGCATGTGCATAGCCGTCTCCGTGCGGGAGCCGCCGTAGGCGGTGTTGCACTCCACGATGGTGCCGTTGACGGCGTGGACAACGCCCTCGATAAGCTCAGGCCGCAAATAGTTGCTGGCCGGCGGCTCACCGGTGGAGAGCTTCACCGCCACGCTCCCCGTGGGCGTCCAGCCCAGGGCCTCAAAGACGGCCAGCATCCCCTCGGAGCTGATGTCGGAGGTGAAGTAGACCGCGCTTCCGTTGACTTGTCCGCCGGTGGGCAGATCAAGGGAGCTGACCCACTCCCGAACCTCGTCCTCAGAGACGCCGGAGCTAAAGCGCCGGCCCTCCTGCCAGTCGCCCTCCCCGGCCATCTGCGCCAAAAGCCCGCCGCTCTGGCCCAGACCGGAGCTGGAGGAGGTGCAGAAGGGGATCACCGTCTTGCCGGTGAAGTCATTGGTGGTAATAAATTCATTGACCGGCCACGCCGCGATCCCCCACCAGATGGGGTAGCCCATATTGTCAAAAGTCAATACTTGTGATATAATCGTTCTAACAATAATAAAAGAGCGGAGGGGTTAGAATGATTGTAGCAATATACGCACGGCAAAGCATAGAAAAAGACAAGAGCCTCAGCATAGAACA
>CANQFV010000046.1 GCA_947599875.1 uncultured Oscillospiraceae bacterium | reverse complement strand
TTTGGGCACTGTCTCGACAGCCCGCCCGGTGAAATTGTAGTACCGGTGAAGATGCCGGTTACCCGCAACTAGACGGATAGACCCCATGGAGCTTTACTGTAGTTTAATACTGAAGTTTGGTGATACATGTACAGGATAGGTGGGAGGCTGGGAAGCCAGGCCGTCAGGTTTGGTGGAGCCGACGTTGGAATACCACCCTTGTGTTACTGGATTTCTAACCAATCGCCATGAAACTGGTGAGGGGACACTGTTAGACAGGCAGTTTGACTGGGGCGGTCGCCTCCAAAAGAGTAACGGAGGCGCTCAAAGGTTGGCTCAGCACGGACGGAAATCGTGCAGTGAGTGTAAACGTAGAAGCCAGCCTAACTGCGACACCGACGGGTGGAGCAGTAACGAAAGTTGGAGTTAGTGATCCGGCGGTATGTGAGTGGAAATGCCGTCGCTCAACGGATAAAAGCTACCCTGGGGATAACAGGCTGATCTCCCCCAAGCGTCCACAGCGACGGGGAGGTTTGGCACCTCGATGTCGGCTCGTCGCATCCTGGGGCTGAATTCGGTCCCAAGGGTTTGGCTGTTCGCCAATTAAAGCGGCACGCGAGCTGGGTTCAGAACGTCGTGAGACAGTTCGGTCCCTATCTGTTGCGGGCGCAGGAGAATTGAAGGGGGCTGTCCTTAGTACGAGAGGACCGGGATGGACGTACCTCTGGTGCACCAGTTGTCGTGCCAACGGCATAGCTGGGTAGCTATGTACGGACGAGATAAACGCTGAAAGCATCTAAGCGTGAAACTTTCCCTGAGATAAGTTCTCCCACCTCCTTGAGAGGGTAAGGGTCGGTGTAGACTATACCGTAGATAGGCCGAAGGTGTAAGCACTGTAAAGTGTTCAGCTGATCGGTACTAATAACCCGAGGGCTTGACCTAAACAAGAATGGCAGGCTCTGCTTCGTTTCTCTTCCTCCTTTGTTCAGTTCTCAGGGCGCAAGCCTGTGGCTCGTAGAGCCGATGGCCCGATGGTCAAGTGGTCAAGACGGGGGCCTCTCACGCCCCAATCGGGAGTTCGACTCTCCCTCGGGTCACCATATGCACCTTTAGCTCAGTTGGTAGAGCACCTGACTCTTAATCAGGGTGTCCAGGGTTCGAGTCCCTGAAGGTGTACCATAGTTGGTGTTGATTGCGGTGAGGGTCCACCTGTTCCCATTCCGAACACAGAAGTTAAGCTCACATGCGCCGAAAATACTTGGCTGGTGACGGCCCGGGAAAATAGGTAACGCCAACATAAAAAAAACAAGCCCGAAAGGGCTTGTTTTTTTGCATAAAAAGGCCTGCGGCCTTTTTATGCAGGGGGATGCGTGCGGGGAATTTTCCTGAATTCTGCGGAATTCAGGAAAATTCTCCTGCTGCCGCGCCGCAGCGCACGCCTAAGGGCGCACGTTTGCGCGGCAAGAGGGATTTTTTGCAAGACACATGTCCTTGCAAAAAATATTGAATTTGGAGATTTGATGGGAATTCCCATGCGCATAAATCGTGGAATTTTGGCTCAGCAGGCGGCCCTCTTGGCTTACTTGTGCCTGTCTTGTTGACAAGGGCGGCGGCAGAGGATATAATACAGACAGCTCAACCGGGAGGCGACAGATATGAAATTCTGGCTTTGGTGTTTTGTACCGGCAATTTTGCTCTTTGTGGCAGAGGTCTATATTCTCAAAAATGTGGAAAAGAAAAAGATGCGGTTTCTGCCGCCCCTGTCCAGCCTTTTCCCGTTTCTGATCGCCGCCATTGCCTACTGCGGGGAGGACCCGGGGCTGGATGTGGGTCTCAACGAGCTGGTGGCTTTGCTGTGGGCCATTGTGGGCGTGGTTTGGCTGCTGGCCTGCGGCCTTGCGTGGCTTGTGGTGTGGCTGAAAGGGCGCAAAAAGCAGGACAAATAAAGAAACTCATTGAAAAACCACCCTCTCCCGAGAAAGGAGAGGGTGGTTTTTATGTCATATGGTGTCTTATTGTGTTTTATTACTCCGCGGCCTTCAAGGCGGCGGCGGTGTCGATGCGGTTGAGCCGCCGGGACATGAAGAGATCCACTAAGAAGGAGAAGAGGAAGGTCAGCGCCAGGGACCACAGGTAGCTGGGCAGCAGGACGCGGGGGGTAAAGTGGATGAGGTCGATATCGATTTGCCCGATGACGAAGGCGTTCAGCGCAAGACCCAGGGGAATCCCGACGGCCGCCCCCAGGACGGTGAGCAGCACGTTCTCCCGCAGGACATAGAGGGCGGACTCCGCGTCATAAAACCCCAGAACCTTCACGGTGGCCAGCTCACGGAGACGCTCCTGGATATTGATGTTGGTCAGATTGTAGATGACGACAAAGGCCAGGGCCGCGGCGCAGATCACGGTGAGGAGGACGATATAGATCAGGCTCTCCATCATGGAGGCGATGCGCTCCCGCAGATCCATGCTCGCCGAAGCGGTGAGGACGTTGTCCATCGACAGGATAGCCGCCAGGGCCTCGCCGGTGTCCACGGAGGGGTCCTTTGTCACCAGGGCGAAATTGATCTCCGGGTCGCCCCCGTGAACGGCGGCGTAGGTGGAGGCGGTGATGTACACGTTGTTGTAGATGTAGTTGTCATAGATGCCGGAGACGGTGAGGGTCATGGACGGGCCGTCGTCGGATCGAAGTTCCAGTTTGTCGCCCACGGAGAGATTCAGCGTCTCGGCAAGGCCGGAATTTACCAGGGCCTGCCCGTCCTCGGGGAAGGGGAGCTTCCGGCTTCCCCGGTGGAAGTCCACAAACTCGCCGATCCCGTCCACGCTGTTCGTCTCCACGGCGTTGAGCTGAACCTCCTTCTCCGTCCGGTTGGCCGAGGCCGTGAAGCTGGACTGGTGGACGAAGAGGGCGCCGTCGGCAAACCGGTCAGCCCTGTCCAGGAACTCCGCCTGCTTCTCCGGCGTCAGCTCCTCCGAGAAGGTGACGGTGTAGTCGTACAGGCTGATCTCGTCAAACTGGTAATCCACCACGTTTTTGATGGAGTCGTTTATCCCCATGCCGGTGAGCATCAGCGCCGTACAGCCGGCCACGCCCAGGATCATCATGGCCACCCGGAGCTTATAGCGGAAGATATTCCGCACCGTCACCTTCCAGAGGAAGCTGAGCCTGTTCCAGATGAAGGGGACCCGCTCCAAAAGCACCCGTTTTCCCGCCTTGGGCGCCCGGGGGCGCAGGACGTTGGCGGGGACATCGTGGATCTCTCGGCGGCAGGCCAGGAAGGTGACAAGGAGCATGGCCGCCAGATACAGCAGGAACGTGACGGCGGAGAGGGTGACGTCAAAGTAATACCCGATCTTGTCGGAGAAGTCATACATGATCTTGTACGCCTGCCACACCACCAGGGGGATCACCCGGGATCCCAATGCGATCCCCACGGCGCACCCCAGGACGGCGGCGGAGCCGGAGTAGACGAGATACTTCCC
The DNA here is from genome assembly GCA_947599875.1 of uncultured Oscillospiraceae bacterium. GTDB lineage: Bacteria > Bacillota > Clostridia > Oscillospirales > Oscillospiraceae > RUG626. Next base: position 12,954 of record CANQFV010000046.1, on the reverse strand, counting down.
CATAACGGCCGCGGGGGAGTACCCCAGGGCCATCAGCACGCCGATTTGGGAGCGCTGCTCCTCCACCATCCTGGTGACGGTGGTGACGCAGATCAGGGCGGCTACCAGGAAGAAGAACATGGGAAAGACCGAGGAGATGCTGCGGACGATGGAGGCGTCCGACTCAAAGCAGGAGTAGCCCACGTTTGACCAGCGGCCCAGGAGATAGGCCTCCGCCGCGTCGATGCTGTCGATCCCCCGGCGGGCGTCCTCCAGCTCCTCCCTGGCGTCGTCCAGCTGTGCCAGAGCGTCGGCAAATTCCTGATCCGCCTGGGCGCGGGCGTCCTCATATTCCTGAAGGCCCTCCCGGTACTGGGCAAGGCCGTCGGCGTACTGAGCCTCCGCCTCCTCCAGCTCCCGGCGGGCGTCCTCCAGCTCCTGCTTTCCCTGATTGTAGGCGGAAAGGCCCTGATTGTAGGCCGCTAAGGCGTCCTCATATGCGGCAAGGCCGCTGTCATATTCCTCCTGGGCCTGGGCAAGCTCCGCCTCCGCCGCGTCCAGCCGGGCCTCCCCCTGGGAGACGGCGTTGTTGAATCCCTCCACCGCCGCGTTATATTCCTCAAGGCCCCGGTTATAGTCCTGCCATCCGCTGTCCAGCTCCCGGCGGGAGTCCTCCAGATCCTCCTTGGCGCCGTCCAGCTGGAGTCTGGTCGCCTCCAGGGTCGCCCGGCTCTCCTCCAGGGCCTTCCGGCCACCGTCCAGCTGGGCGCGCAGGGAGGACAGAGTCTGTTCGGCCGTTCTCAGGGCGTCCGCGATCTCCTGGGCGGTGCGGCTGTCCCCGGTGAAGCGCAGCCCGGCGTCCAGGGCGGACAGGGCCGCCTCCTCGCCCCGCATAAGGGCGTCATAGAATTCGTCGGCGGTGGTGTAGGGGACGGTGAGCTGGAGAAGCGGCGCCGCCGTGATAATGGTCTGCAAATTGCTCTTCAGAAGATCCCGGTTTTCGGTGAAGGTCTGAAGCCCCTGGGCGTACTGGGCCTCCCCCTGGGCCAGGGACTCCTCGCCGGCGTTAAACTGGGCAAGGCCGGCGGCGTACTGGTTCTCCCCGTCCATATATTGGACATACCCCTGGTTATACGCCGCCTCGCCGCTGTCAAGCTCCGCCCGGGCGGCCTCCAGCGCCCCCTTGGCGTCGTCCAGCTCCTTTTGCCCCTGGGCCTGCTGGGACGCAAGCTCCGCCCGGCCCTCCTGGGCCTGGGCCAGGCCGTCCTGGATCTGCCTTTCGGCGCCGTCCAGCTCCTCCTTGGCGCTGTCCAGCTCCTTTTTGGCGTCCGTCAGGGGCTTCTCGCTTTCCTGAAGCTCCTCCAGGCCGTCCTGAAGCTGAGCCCTCCCCTGGGTGATCTGGCTCTCGGCTTCGTCCAGCTGGGCCTTTGTGTCGTCCAGCTGGGCCTTGGCATCCGAAAGCTCCGCCTCCGCGTCGGCGCGCTGAGTGCTGTACTCCTCCAGGGACTTGTTGTATTCCTCCCACCCGTCGGCCAGCTCCGCCTCCGCGTCGGAGACAAGGGACGCCCTCCTGGCGTCCGCCCGTTCCTGGGCCAGATCCGTCAGGCGCTCCTCCAGTGCCTGGGAACGGTCGTTGTAGGCGTCCGTGTAGGGGGCCGGCATGTCGGTACAGCGTATGTAGATGCAGGTGAGATAATCTACGTCAAAGGCCTCCGGGAGTATGTAGCAGAAGGCGGAGACGGAACCCGTGCCCAGGGAGGTGCTGCCCCGCTCAAAATTGAGATACAGCGGGGACGTGGCAAGGCCCGTGACCGTAAATTCCCGGCAGGCGAAAAGCTCCAGCGTGTCGGGGTCGTTGCTCTGGGAGATCGTCACCTTGTCCCCAGGGTGGAGACCGGAGCGGGAGTCGGCCAGACATTCGCCGGGCTGCGTGGGCAGACGCCCCTCCACCACATGGGGGAGGTTGATCCGCTCCGGCAGGGAGTAGAGGGTATACACCAGATCCGTCTCCCCGCCCAGATTCACCAGGGCGTCCGTCTGAAAGCCGCCCTCCGCGTCCAGGACATCCGGGTCGGCGGCAAAGGCCTCCGCGTCGGAGGCCGTAAAGCCCAGGGAGGAGGCGGCGGAGAAATCAAAAAATTTCGTCTTATCCAGGTAGGCCCCGGCTGTGGCCGTCATGGCCTTTTGGGAGACGCGAAGGCCCACGAAGAAACCGCTCCCCAGGACGATAATGGCGAGGATCGCCAGAAAACGCCCCGGTGAGCGCACAAGCTCCCGGATCGTGTTTTTTGTAAGGGATCTCATACGGGCCTCCACATTTTTATAATTCAAGAAATATTTTTCCCAAGGACATGTGCCTTGGGAAAAATCCCTCTTGCCGCGCAAACGTGCGCCCTTTGGGCGTGCGCGGCGGCGCGGCGGCAGGGGAACATACGCAAAATTAGAATTTTGCGTATGTTCCCCGCACGTTCCCCTTTGCCCAAAAAGGCTGAAAGCCTTTTGGGGCAGTTGTCACCATTCTATTTGGCTGATGGGGGTGGGGTTGGGGTTCAGCTTCACGCTGCGCACCGTCCCGCTGCGCACGGTGACCACCCGGTCGGCCATTGCGGTGAGGGCGGAGTTGTGGGTGATGATGATGACGGTCATGCCGCTCTTCCGGCTGGTGTCCTCCAGCAGTTGGAGGATCTGCTTGCCGGTGGCGTAGTCCAGGGCGCCGGTTGGTTCGTCGCACAAGAGGAGCTTGGGGTTCTTGGCCAGCGCCCTGGCGATGGCCACGCGCTGCTGCTCGCCGCCGGAGAGCTGGGAGGGGAAATTGTCCAGACGCTGACCCAGACCCACGGCCCGCAGCGTCTCCCCAGCGTCCAGGGGATCCTGGCAGATCTGGGCGGCCAGCTCCACATTTTCCAGGGCCGTCAGGTTCTCGATCAGGTTGTAAAACTGAAAGACGAACCCCACGTCCCGCCGCCGGTAGGTGATCAGGCGGCGCTTGGAGTAGGCGGAGATCTCCTCACCCTCCAGGGTGACCCGCCCGTCCGTCAGGGTGTCCATTCCCCCCAGAATGTTCAGCAGCGTGGTCTTCCCCGCGCCGGAGGGGCCGACGATCACGCAGATCTCGCCCCGCTCCACCTGGAAGCTCACGTCGTGCAGGGCCTCCACCTCCACTTCACCGGAACGGTACACCTTCTTCACATGCTGAAAGTCAATAAAAGCCACGAGACTTCACCCCTTAACCCAAGGCACAATTCTTTGTCTATATTATAGCACGCCCCCTGCGGGCCAGTGTGAATATTCGGTTAAATCCGAAAAAGACTTGCAAAAATTGGCCGGGTGGTATAATGTAGAGGTATCAATAATTTGGGAGGTACGAGGTATGCTTATTTTTGAGAGGATCACAGGTTTTCTCCTTGCGGCGCTGGCCTTTGTGGGGATCTTTATGCAGGCCGGTCTTCACCAGGGGCGGTACAAGTTGGGGACATTTTCCTATTACACCAATTTGTCCAACCTGTTTACCGGGATCTACCAGCTGCTCCTGTTCATCGGCAGCTTTGTGGGCGGGGCGCTGTATGACGCCCTCACCGGGGCGGCGCTCCGGTACTCCCTGACGCTGATGATCTGGGTGACCCACCTGATCTACCACTTCCTGCTTGTGCCGGACTTCAAGAAGCGGAAGGGGGAGTCCTTCGCCGCGGAGTGGCGGAGCTTTGACAACCTGACGGTCCACTACGCGGTGCCGCTTTTGGCCCTTCTCCAGTGGCTGGTGTGCGCCGACAAGGCGGTGCCCCTGTGGGCGACGGCGGCGTGGCTGCTCATCCCCCTGGCCTACTTGGGCTTTGCCATGTTCAGGGCGTGGATCCTGGGGCCGGAGCCTAAGAGCGGCGTCTACCGGTACCCCTACTCCTTCATGGATCTGGACGAGCAGGGCATCGGGAACTGGACGAAGAACATCTTGATGGCTCTGGTCTTCTACATCGTCCTGGGCTTTGTGCTGTACGGCGTGAGCTGGATCTTCAGGGCCTTTTGACGGGAGAACTTTTTGGGGGGAGAACGCATGAGGAAATACGGGGTTTCGCTGAAATCGCTCCTGTACATTCTTGTGGGCAACCTGGGACTTGCCGTGGCGATGGACTGCTTTTTCACGCCCCACGCCATTGCCGCCGGGGGATTCGGCGGCGTGGGCGTCATCGTCAACTATCTGGTGCCCCAGATCAGCGTGGGCACGGTGATCTTCGCCATCTCGGTGCCGGTGTTCATCTGGTCGTACTTTGTCCAGGGGGCGACCTACACCCTGTCTGCGCTGCTGAGTACCGTGGCGTTTTCCGTCCTGTCGGACGCCCTGGCGTTTCTGCCCAGCCTCACGGACAACACGCTTCTGGCCTGCGTGTGCGGCGGCGCGCTGTACGGCCTGTCCGGCGCCGTCCTGGTCAGGGGCTATGTGGCGGGCAGCGGCACGGATCTGCTGGCCCGGCTCTTGGTGACGCGCTTTCGCAGTGTGTCCCTGGGGACGATGGTGCTGCTGTGTGACCTGGTGGTCATCGCGGCGTCCGTTTTCGCCTTCGGGGACATTGAGTCCGGCATCTACGCCGCCGGGGCCATTGCCGTGTGTTCCTACTCGATGGACAAGGTCATCCGGGGCTTCAACACGGCCGTGGTCTTTCAGGTCGTCACCCCGGACCGGGAGTCCGCCGAGAAGCTGGCCGGTCAGGTGATGGAGCGGCTGGACCGGGGCGTCACCCTGATCCCGGCGGTGGGGATGTATCAGCGCTCGGAGAGGAACATGCTGATGATCGCCGTGCGGCCCAAGCAGATCTACGAGGTGCGGGATATCATCCAGGACACCGCCCCCGGCTCCTTCGTGGTCATGCTCCACGCCAACGGCGTTTTCGGGGAGGGCTTCAAGGGCCTGGATGTGACGGTACCCGTGAAGGAGATCTCCGACGAGGACAAAATGTAGCCCGTGGCCCGGTGCGCCGCAGGCGTTACTTGGGCGGCAGAAGGGGCGTTTTTGCCGTACCTGCCGGCGGAAACAACATGGAGATCCAGCGGCGTCCGACTTTTTTAACAGGCTGAGGCAGGCCCGGGGAGTACCCCGGGGCGGGCCTGCAAGGGAAGGTGGTTTGTGGTGACTATAGTTTACATAATTCTTGGCATCGCGGTGTTTCTCTTTGTCCTGCTGTATCTGCTGGCCTTCCAGGGCCACACCAACGCGGACTTTACAAAGCACAACTTCGCCCTGAAGCCGGAGCTGAGGCCCTATGGGGAGCTGATCCTCTCGGGGAAGCGCTACTGCCTTGAGACGCCCCATGAGGATGTGCGCATCGTGGGGCCGGACGGGATCAAGCTTTTCGGGCGGGTCTACGACCGGGAGAACGCCCGGGGCGTGGTGATCATGATGCACGGGTACCGCTCCATGTCGGAGAACGACTTCTCCTGCTCCTCGGCATACGTCCACGGGCAGGGCTTTGCCATGATCATGCCGGACCAGCGCGCCCACGGCAGATCCGGGGGTATGGCCATGACCTTCGGCATCCGGGAGCGCTGGGATCTGATGCGGTGGATCGAGTACGCCGAGGGACGCTTCCCCGGGAAGAAGATCGTCCTGGAGGGGCTGTCGATGGGGTCCTCCACCGTCCTGATGGCCGCCGGGGAGAAGCTGCCGGACAGCGTGGCGGGCATCATCTGCGACTGCGGCTACACCTCCCCCCGGGACATCATCCGCACGGTCATTGCCTCCTATCACCTGCCGGTGAAGGTCTTCTACCCCCTGGTGCGTCTTGCGGGCAGGGTCATCGGCGGCTTCGACGTGGAGGAGTGTTCCGCGCTGGAGGCGGGGAAACGCGCCAGCGTCCCGGCCCTGTTCATCCACGGGGAGGCCGACGACTTTGTGCCCTGTCGGATGGGCCGGGAGAACTACGCCGCCTACGCCGGGCCGAAGAAGCTGGTGACTGTCCCCGGCGCGGCCCACGGGCTAAGCTATGTGGTGGATATGAAAAAGTGCCAGGACGCCCTGGTGGAGTTTCTGGATCAAACCCTGGGCGTATGAGAGAAGTTTACAATTATTTTTTACTTGCGTACTTGACGAATCGTGGGGAATGTTGTACAATATTATGTAAATTGGGCGGAGCCTGATTTGTGAGCGATGGCCCTACACTTTGAACGGAGGGATAGACGTGGGACTTATACCTCAGGTGAAATGCGGAAGATGTGACAGAAGCTATTCCGGCCTCCGCAGCCGCTGCCCTTACTGCGGGGCGCACAGAAATAAAAAAGGCAAGCGTGTTTCCGACGGCGACAACGCCACCTGGAAGCTCGTTATCGGCATCCTGCTGATCGTGGTGCTGATCGCCGCGGTGGTGGTGATCCTTGTCACCAGCCTTGGGCAGAAGGATCAGAATAACCCCACCGGCGACGATGGGCCGAATATCAACCACGGCGACGGCGTGAATACCACGCCCGGCGACGATAACAACGACGAGGAGAACCCCAACGGCGGCGAGAACCCCGATGGGGGGGATCCTGACGGCCAGAATCCTGACGATCAGAACCCCGACGACCAGAATCCCGACGATCAGAACCCCGATGGCGAGGGGAATCCCGACGACCAGAATCCTGACGATCAGAACCCTGACGGCGGGGAGGATAAGCCCCCCATTGCCTCCGGCCTCCAGGTGAAGAGCCGCTATGCCAACCCCGTGACGGAGTTCACCGTCCAGATCAACGAGAGCCAGGAGGTTACGGCCATCATCACGCCCTCCAACGTGACCAGCGTCCCCGTTTGGTCAAGCTCGGATGAGAGCATCGCGGCCGTCGTGGCCAAGGACGAAACGGGCATCAAGGCCACCGTCACCGGTGTGGCCAAGGGTACCGTCACCATTACCTGCACGGTGGACGGTATCAGCTACTCCTTCCTTGTCCGGTGCAACGGGAAAGTAATGAAATAAATTACTGGCGAAAAAGGATTGAGGGTTCTCTGACGAGAACCCTCAATCCTTTTTCTGCCAAAGGGGGACGTGCGGAAAACGGCTCCTGAATTCTGCGGAATTCAGGAGCCGTTTTCCTGCTGCCGCGCTGCGCGACCAGTCTGCGGACTGGTCACTTGCGCGGCAAGAGGGATTTTTTGCGAGGCAAAGCCCCGCAAAAAATGTTTGATTTGGGGTGCGCGGGACGGGAGATTTTTCGTTGACTGGAGGCCTTGATCCGTCTCACGGAGGGACGGTACACGAATAGTCTGCCGGGGGGTTTTCTCCGGTTTTACGCCTCGGCGGGGGATCTTGTCAGGCTGTGCATCTTTACCGCCGTTGTGACGGCTATAATGGCGGCGGTGATGGACAGGCTGGCGGGGTAAACGAGCATGAGCATCCGGAAGGTGGGGCGCAGGGGGAACAGCACATAGACCCAGAAGAAGCGGATGCCGCAGATACACACCAGGGCGCACAGAGCCGGGGCGAGGCTTATGCCGTAGCCCCGCAGGTAGCCGCTGAGGACCTCCACCATCAGGGAGAAGATATGCGCCAGGAACATGTAGCGCACCCGGATGAGGCCCGTGGAGATGACCTCCGGGTCGCTGTTGAAGACCCGCAGGAGGGGCGTGGCGAACACCAGGACAAGCCCGCCCACCACCAAAAGGCAGGAATAGCCGGTGAAGAAGGTGACGCGCAGGGCGCGGCGGCACCGCTGGATATTGCCGGCGCCGTAATTTTGCCCCACAAAGGTGGTACACGCCTGGCCGAAGGCGTTGAGAATGGAGTAGGTAAAGGTTTCCAGATACCCGGCGGCGGAGGAGGCGGCCATGACCACCGTGCCCAGGTAGTTGATGGCCGACTGGACGCAGATGTTGGCCAGGGAGAACACCATGCCCTGGATCCCGGCGGGGATCCCCACCCGCATGATCCGCCGGAGGGTGGGCACATCCAGCCTCAGCTCCCGCAGCTCCACCCGGACTTCCGACTTGCTGACGCACAGGATCCACAGCAGGATCCCGGCGGAGAGGAGGTTGGACACCACCGTGGCGATAGCCACGCCGTCCACCGTCCGGTGGAGGCCCACCACGAAGAGCAGGTTCAGGGCGATATTTACCACGCCGGAGAGGATGAGAATGATGAGGGGCGTCTTTGTGTCGCCCTGACTGCGGAAGATAGCGGACTCAAAGTTGTACAGCAGGATCACCGGCATCCCCATCAGGTAGATGCGCAGATACAGCGCCGCCATATCCGCCACCTCCTCCGGCACGTCCAAAAGCTCCACCACGGGCCGGGCGATGAACTGGCCCAGAACGGCCAGAAAGATGCCGCCGATGACGGAGACCACAATAGAAGTATGTACCGTCCGGCGCACGCCCTCGTGGTCGCCGGAGCCAAGAAGCTGGGATACGATGACGTTCGTCCCCAGGGAGAGGCCCACAAACAGGTTCACCAGCAGGCCGATCACCGGCCCGTTGCTGCCCACGGCGGCCTGGGCGGCGTTCCCCGCGAACTTGCCCACAACAGCCACGTCAGCCGCGTTGAAGAGCTGCTGGAGAATACCGGTCAACGCCAGGGGAAGGGCAAAGAATACCAGCTTATCCCAGATGGGGCCGTCGAGCAGTTCCAGCTCCCCGCGCTTATTCATAGATCCACAACCGACCTTTCTGATTTCCCGGCCCGCCCTTGGGCCGGACGCCCGGTTTCCGGACGCCAGGATATTGTACACCCGGATCATAAAAAAATCCCCCTGTTTTTCGATGAAAAATAGGGGGATTTCTCCCAAGATGTTATGAAAAATGATAGGTTCAGTCGTGACGGGTGTCGTCGGTGAAGCACTCGCAAAACCGGGCGTGGAAGGACGGCTCCTCCCCGGCGGCGTACAGGTGGGAGATGTCCCCGAAGGACGCCGTCCGGAAGGAGGCAACGCCCTCCCGCCGCTCCTCGGTGTAGACGGTGGTGACGGAGGAGGGGGCAGCGGCAAAGCCGTGCCACAGGATCATGGGGGAGACGTTTAAAAGGCGGCTGAGGATCACGCACTCCACCCCGAAGTGGCAGAAGAGGGCCAGCGTCTCGTGATTGGGCCTCTCGGCGGCGTAGATCCGGCCATTTCGCCTGTACCCGTGGCGCGCCAAAAGACCGTCCAGGGAGCGGGTGACAAGCTGGTACTGCTCCCGCACGTCCCCGGTGGACATGGCCGGGGCGTCCAGCCATGTTTCCACGTCGTAGAACCGGTCCTCCCGGGTCCAGTCCCCCGGGAGCCAGTCCCAGACGATATGCCGCTCCCCGGGGTCGTCTGGCCGGCAGATGAGGGGCGGGAACTCCCGGAGCCAGTCCAGGGTGACAGCCTCCCGCCTCAGGAGCTTCAGCGTCTCCCCGGCGGTGTCCTGGGCGCGGCCCAGGGGGGAGACGTAGATGTGATCCATCTGTTCCCGCTCCAGCCGCCGGGCCAGGAGCCCGGCCTCCCGCCAGCCGGTTTCGGTCAGAGTGTCGTGTTCGTAATCGGGATCCGCGTGGCGGATGATCAGCAGCCTCATACCTGCGCCTCCTGAGATAAGCTCCCCTCCCCGGGAGAAAAGCCGTGATGAAAAATCCGGATGGGAACCGGCCGCCCCCTTGGGGGGACGTCCCGGGGGCCCTATGAGACCGTGCCCCGCCCTCCGGCAGGGAATATTATAGAGCGGCGGGGCGGGAAAAGCAAGCCCGGCGGTGAAATTCCTCTTTCCCCACGCGCCGGGATGTGTTATAATAGGCGGGGAAACCGGGATCAGGAGGAGAACCTATGCTTTATGATGTTTATGTGTCGCACATGCGCCCCGGCGACGAGGTGGAGGGCTACTATGTGCTGAAGACGGCCCAGCCCAAGGTGTCCAACAACGGAAAGCCCTATCTGAACGCCACGGTGGCCGACGCCTCCGGGGATATGGACTGCAAGGTCTGGGATTACTCCGGGCCGGTGGGCCAGGAGGATGAGGGGAAGATCATCAAGCTGCGCGGGACGGTGAGTGAGTTTCGCGGGGCGCTGCAGCTGACCATCGAGCGGCTGCGGGTGGCCGGGGAACACGACGGATATGACCTGAGCCGCCTGGTGCCCGTGGCGCCCATTGATGTAGAGGAGATGTTCGGCTATGTGAGCCGGCTTGCCGGGGAGATCCCGGATCCGGACTACCGCCGGGTCTGCCTGGAGATGCTCTCCCGCCACGGGGAGGCCCTGCGCCGGATCCCCGCGGGAAAGACCGTCCACCACAGCTTCCTGTCCGGCCTTCTGATGCACACCGGAAATATGCTTAGGCAGGCGGAGTTTTTGGCGGGTCTGTACGCCGACACCGTGGATCGGAGCCTGCTTCTGGCCGGAACGCTTCTGCATGATTTTGGCAAGGAGGAGGAATTCCTCTACTCCCAGCTTGGCCTTGTGACGGGCTACTCCGCCAAGGGGGAGCTTCTGGGCCATCTGGTGATGGGCGCGGGGGAGGTGGCGGACATCGCCCGGGAGCTACAGATCCCGGAGGAGAAGTCCGTCCTCTTGCAGCATATGCTCCTGTCCCACCACGGGGAGCCGGAGTTCGGCGCCGCCGTCAAGCCCGTGTGCGCCGAGGCGGAGCTTTTGAGCTTCATTGACCTCATCGACAGCCGGATGGAGATTTACCGGGAGAATATGGAGAAGATGGAGCCGGGCCAGTTCAGCCAGCGCATCTTTGCCCTGGATAAGAAGATCTACAAGCACGCGTGACCCCAACGCTTTTCCAGCGGCAGGCCGCAGCCTGTAAATAATCTCAAATTTCAATATTTTTTCCGGCGACATGTGCGTCGGAAAAAATCCCTTATGTCGCGCAAGTGTACGGCCCTTCGGGCCGTGCGCGCAGCGCGACGGCAGGGACTTTCTCTGAATTTCGCAAAATTCAGAGAAATGTCCCGCACGTCCCCCTTGTAATCAAAGGCCCTCAGGTCTTTGATTACAGTCACTCCAGCTTCCCGTTGGCGAAGGCGTCCACGAAGGCGCGCATCTCCTCCGGAGAGCGGATGCCCCGGGTGCGCCCCATCAGCTCCGCCCGCTCCTTTTCCGTCAGACTGGAAAAGCGGTCAAAGGCCAGGGAGTTGCACGCCAGAGCCATACCGAAGCCCATCGGCATGGCGTCGTTGTACAGGTTGTACACCATTCCTCATCACCTCACCGGTATTTTGCCCGGCCGGAGCGGGGATTATCACCGGCGCGGAAAAAAGGTTCGCGCCGGGGCATAAGAGGGGTAAATCCAGGGGAAAACTGTCTTGACTGCGGGACAAAAAAGGTGTAAAGTATAGGAAACTTGTTACGGAACGTGAGGTGAGAGTATGGACGCTGGCAGTACAGGCGGCACAGCAGGCCGAGAACGGGGCCACTGGCGCGGTGTCCATACCGGCATCCGCTGATCCTCGTCCGGACTATACCTGTGCCTTCCTGTTTTTCCGCGCCGCCTTTTTGGCGGAACAAGAAAAAAGGAGGGACTTTTTTATGGCTGAAACGAACACGACCATCCTCTCCGGCACCATCGAGACCCTTATCGCGAATAAGAAATTCCTGACTCTGCGGGACATCTTCGTCACCATGCAGCCGATGGACATCGCCCAGGTGCTGGGGGAGATGGGGGAGAACCGGCTGCCCCTGCTGTTCAGGCTCCTGCCCAAGGAGCTGGCGGCGGAGACGTTTATCGAGATGGATCCGGAGGAACAGGAGCTGCTGATCCGCGGCTTTTCCGACGCGGAGCTGAAGGAAGTCGTTGACGAGCTTTACATGGACGACGCGGTGGACCTCATCGAGGAGATGCCCGCCAATGTGGTGCGCCGGATCCTGCGCTCCGCCGACCCGGACATGCGCCGCACCATCAACGAGCTTCTCAAATACCCGGAGGACTCCGCCGGTTCCATTATGACCACGGAGTATGTGTCCCTGCGCCCGGATATGACGGCGGAGGAGGCCATTAAGCGCATCCGCCGGGGCACCGTGGACAAGGAGACGATCTACACCTGCTATGTGACGGACACAAGCCGGAAGCTGGTGGGCTACGTCACCCTCAAGGCCCTGCTCCTGGCCGAGGACGACACGCAGATCACCGACATCATGGGCACCGACATCATCTCCGTCACCACCACGGACGACCAGGAGGAGGTGGCCAACGTCTTCTCCAAGTACGATATGGCCGCCCTGCCGGTGGTGGACAAGGAGTCGCGCCTGGTGGGCATCGTCACCGTTGACGACGCCATCGACGTCATGGAGGAGGAGGCCACGGAGGACATCGAGAAGATGGCCGCCATCACCCCCACGGACAAGCCCTATCTGAAGCTTTCCCCCTTTGAGATCTGGAAATCCCGCATCCCCTGGCTCATGCTCCTGATGGTCTCCGCCACTTTCACGGGGCTGATCATCAGCTCCTTTGAAAGCTCCCTGGCCAGGTGGGTGGCGCTGACGGCCTTTATCCCCATGCTCATGGACACCGGCGGAAATACCGGCTCCCAGGCGTCCGTCACCGTCATCCGCGCCCTGTCCATCGGGGATCTGGAGTTTTCCGACTTCTTCCGGGTGGTGTGGAAGGAGCTTCGCGTGGCGGTGCTGTGCGCTGTGACCCTGGCCGTTGTGAATTTTCTGAAGATCCAGCTGGTGGATGTGTGGCTCATGGGCAACAACGCTATCACCGTCACCGTGAATTTGGTGGTGTGCGTCACGCTGGCCTTCACCATCGTCTGCGCAAAGCTGGTGGGCTGTACGCTCCCCCTTGTGGCCAAGAAGATCGGCTTCGACCCCGCCGTCATGGCCAGCCCCTTTATCACCACCATCGTGGACGCCCTGAGCCTGTTGATCTACTTCCAGGTTGCCAGGCTTCTCCTTGGCCTGTGAGGAAAAAATCGAAAAAACCACTTGACAGAGCCGAAACACTATGCTATTATACATGGGCACGCGCGAGTGGTGGAATTGGCAGACTCGCTAGATTCAGGTTCTAGTGTCCACTCCGGACGTGCGGGTTCAAGTCCCGCCTCGCGCACCAAA
>CANQFV010000045.1 GCA_947599875.1 uncultured Oscillospiraceae bacterium | reverse complement strand
ACTACTCCAACGCCGCCGTGGCGGGGATCGGCATCGCCAAGAAGATCGACATGCTGGCCTTCGCCATCGCCAACGGCCTGTCCCAGGGCGTCATCCCCCTGATCGGCTACAACTACTCGGCCAAAAACATCCGGCGGATGCGGGACGCCGTGAAGGTGACGCTGCTCTTGAGCCTGGCCGTCACCACGGTGGGGGCCATAGCGCTCTTCACCGGCGCAGGTCCCCTGGTACGGGCGTTTATCAACGACGCGGAGACGGTGCGCTACGGCAGCATGTTCCAGCGGATCATCTGCATCACCGGGCCGTTTACGGCCGTCACCACGGTGATCATCTCCATCTTCCAGTCCGTGGGAAAAAAGGGCAAGCCCCTCATCCTCTCTATGCTGCGAAAGGGCGGCCTTGACGTGCCCTTTATGTTCCTGCTGGATCACCTGGGCGGCGCCGGGGCCATCGCCTGGGCCACGCCCATCGCCGACTGCGGCGCCATGCTGGCGTCCATCCTCCTGTTTATCCCCCTGTGGAAGTCCATGAATTCCGTGACCGAGGAGCGGTCGTAAGGCGTTTTGAATATTGGATAAGGCGAGGGTCAGGTACATGCGTACCTGGCCCTCAGTAGCTTCCTCGATTCGGTTTTCTGATTGCGTCATAAGGCGCACTCCTTGCAACTATTTGCCGAAAATGATTTGATACATATAGATTAACGGTAAGGCGGCGAAGGTCATGCCCAGAAGGTCCCGGCAAATGAGTGAAAGCGGTATCCACCACATCATGCTCCGCGGCATCAACCGTGCAGCGATCTTCCACGAAGAAGAGGATTGTAAAGTTTTCCTCCAATACCTCTCCGAGAGCCTCACGCCCCCGCCGGCGGGACTGATGCCTCACGGGGACGGTTTTTGTGGGACACCGGAGCGCAGCGCAGGTGGTTCACAAGAACCGTCCCCAGTGGGGCACGCCGCCCAGATCTACGCCTACTGCCTCATGGGCAACCACGTCCACCTGCTCATGAAGGCCGGGGACGAGCCGCTGTCCTCACTTTTCAAGCGCTTCGGCGTTCGGTACGTCTACTGGTACAACCACAAGTACGACCGGGTGGGGCACCTCTTCCAGGACCGCTTCAAAAGCGCCCCCGTGGAGGATGATGCCTACCTCCTGGCGGTCTACCGCTACATTGCACAAAACCCGGTGAAGGCCGGACTGTGCGAAAAGCCCGGCGGCTACCGCTGGGCCAGCTTCGGAAACCCGAGGCCCGACCTTCGCTGTGCCCCGCTGCCCACGGATTACACGGAGGAGCAACTGCGGGAATACGTCCTCTCCGACCAGCCGGATTTGCACCCCTTCCCGGAGCGCGTCACCGACCGCGAGGCAGAGGCGCTGCTGAAAAAGGTGACGGGGGTAAAATACGCGGGGGAAATGCAGGAGATGACGCGGGAGGAGATCGTAAAAACCTGCGAACAGCTGGTAGCGGAGGGCGTGTCACTGAGGCAGATTTCCCGGCTGACGGGGATATATATGAGCAATCTGTCGAGATGGTGCCAGTGACAAAACAGGCGCTCCTACGGGGGGCCGGTGTGACACGGGGACGGTTCTTTGGTTCCACCAGTGTGCGCACTGGTGTTACAAAAGAAGCCGTCCCCTTTGTCCCACCTACTCAGTAGAACAAACGCAAAAAGAATCTATCGATAAGGAAGCACCTTCCCGCGGGACTGAGGGACGGTTTTTTCGTCACACCGTAGCCGTAAGGCGGAGGTGGGACTAAAGAACCGTCCCTCTGTCACGCCCGCAGGGCGTTGGATTATGTACTTTTAATTGCGCTCAATGATACAAAAGAACCGTCCCCTTGTATCATCCCCTTGTATCCTATTTACATTTATTTCTATCAAGTATATCTTATCCCATTGGACTCACCACCCCTCCCACTGTATATTTTAATGCACCTCAATAGGTACGTCAATTTCTAAGTTCACGCCACTATAAGAAAGTTTCACTTTCAATGTTGCCGTGCCCGTTTTTACCGCAGTTAGAGTACCGTTTCCATAGGTAGCAGCCTCGCCTTCAACAGAGATTGTGAGGTTATCTGCCTGAGTGCAGTCGTCGGCAAAGACGCTCCATGTAATAGTTACACCTAATGTTTTATGAGCTTCATCAGATGAGCAAAGATATATACTTCCTAAGTCATCGTACTGCCGAGAGCCCACCTGTTTTTTTGTATCATCCACAGCGACGGTCAAAGTTAAGGTACTTGCGTTGTTATTGCGTCCTCCGCCCGCAGTAATGCTTACTTTGCTCGTATGCGGTTGTGAACAAGCGCCTTCGGTTCCCGGCCCAGGTGTTGTAGACGAAGAGGTGTTGGACGAATCTGTCGGTTTTGCTTCAGGAGGCTTTACACTTATGTTGAGCGTACCATCAACCGGATTTCTTCCCGTAATACTAACAAGAATCCCCTTCCCGCTCGTCGGCAAAGAATTTATGTACGCTTCCCTGCTGGCTTGATCCATATTAACAGCCTGAGCAGCACCGCTTATAAAACTTCCTGCTTCATTCCAAAACATCTCAGGATCGCCCGTAAACTCTAATATGTTTCTTCCGCTGCTATCCTTATTACCTGTATCGTGCAGCAGTGAACCATACTGCTGATCTACAGCCTTCATAAATGTATTATATCCCTGTGCGTCTACCCAAGCTTGAGAACGTGCGGCTCCAGTGCTGTCTGTATATACGATGTCTGACAGATAGTCCTGAACCGCCTGTTTGTAAGTTTCAGAAGCTCCACTCAAATTTGAATCAACTAATTCTGTTGGATCAAGTAAAGCGCCTTGAATTGACCTCAGCTTTGCCAGGTCTTCATCTTTTCCTTCATAATCCCCGTAATTGCTTTCAAGGTATGCCGCGAATGCGTAATTCCGTGCGGCTATCGTCGGAAGATTTTGCGTCAGATTCTGCGTGTGATCAATGGTTCCGGTCCAATCTGTAGATGTAGAATTTTTGGCTGCAAGCAGTACCAATCCAGGCATTAATTTCTCTGGATCGCCGGACATGTTAATATCTCCGCCAGCAAGTGTCGTCATTTGATCCGTAGCGGCTTTAACGGCTGCCCAGCACTCATCTGCGATATCTGCGTAACCTATACGCACAGTAGAACCATCAACAAATGATAAATTATCAGCTATGCTTTGCAGGACAACTGCTTTAAACTGCCCCACGTCCATGCCGCCGGGCCAATCGGCGTAATTAAGTGATGCGGTTGAAATTCCCGCGTCTGCAAGTGCTTTTCCAACTTTGTCATCACTTGAAGTAACGCCCGACTGGTGAATCAAAGCAGAACCGTGAGGATTATCTCCAAACAGTGTGGGGTCTGAATAGTCCGCCAGCTGTAGGGCATGGATGATCTCCCCCACAGTCTGCCTGTCCAAGCCCTTCTTGGTGTGTTCGATGTACCCCGTGTACGCCACCGCGCCCACTCCCGCCAGGATCGCTAAAATCGCGATCACGACGATCAGCTCCACTAAGGTGAAGCCCTTGGTTTTGCGTTTTTGTGAAGAATTTTGTTTCATGGTTGCTCTCCTTGTATAAATATTTATAGAAAGCGGTCGTGCCGCGATCTACCGGGTTTTGCGTCTACGGGGGCCGGTGTGACATGGGGACGGTTCTTTAGTCCCACCAGTGTGCGCACTGGTGTTACGAAATAACCGTCCCCACTGTCCCACCTCCTCAGTCACGGAAGACTTCCCCGCGGGACTGAGGGACGGTTTTTTTGTCACCAGGGGTCCCCACGCAATCCTGATTGCGTGGGGAGAGGAGGAGCGAAGTCTGCGAGTGAGCCGTGCCGCTTGCGGCGCGGGGAACTATCGCGACTTCCGCGACGACGAAAGTGGGACTAAAGAACCGTCCCTCTGTCACGCCTGTCAGAGGGCGTCCCGCCCCGCCGAAAAACAAAAACGGGGGCGTCCCCGTGTCCCACCTGCGGTGGCACAACGGAACCGTCCCCAGGTTTGCCCCGTCAAAACGCACAAAAAATCTGCTGAACCTCTCGTTTACCCGCCCCTCCCCACCGGATTACAGGACATTATTGATATAATGTCCGATTCGGCGTGCCGCAAGAAACAAAAAAAGCGCGGTGTTTTCACCGCGCAGAGGCAATCCAGCTTGATTAAATCGACGGAAAAGCCATTTTTGGGCACGCCGCGACGCCCCCACCGGCCTTCCGATTTTTTCGGAAGCCCGTGAGGGCGCGTCGCGGCGTGGAAAGTTTATGTAGCCATTAGAAATTTTTAGTGAAATTCTTCAAAATCTCTTGACATTTTAGGCGAATCGCCTATAATGGGAGACGAAGAATTTCGTTAGGCCTGCGCTTTCCCACCGGATGAACAAGACATTATATCAATAATGTCCTGTTATCTTTTCGACCGTTTCGACCGTTTGCCCTTCCTGCCCTTGTGGGTGTGGCGGGGCTTTTTTGTTGTCTCCGGTGCCGCCTTCGGCCATTTTGGTACAAGTCCCAGGCTGTTCACAAGCCGTCGATGCTCCGCCCCGCTGGTCTTGATATAAATTCTCGTCGTCTCAATGCTGCTGTGGCCTAAAACATCCGAGAGCTTCGTCACATCCCCGCCGTTCTCCACGAAAGTCCGGGCGAACAATTTCCGGAGATTGTGCGGGAAAGCCTTTGAGCCGCTGACCATAGCGCGGAGGGCGGCCATTTTCACGATGAGCCAGATCGTCCTCCGGTCCAAGGGGTTGCCGTGTTTGCTCCGGAAGATGACCCCGGAGGTGATGTTCTGCTCCTGGGCGTATGACTCTAAAGCTAAGGCCAGGTCGTCCGGGATCATAATGGTGCGAATCTTCCGCTTGCAGGTGACTTGGATCTCCCGGCGCTGAACCGCCTCCACGGTGAAGTATTGCAGCTCCGAGGCGCGGATCCCGCTGGAAGCTAACGACCATATGACCAGCCGGTCACGCTCGTTTGCCGCCGCAGCCATCGCCCGGTAGTCCGCCTTTGTCAGCTCCTTGCTCTCCGGGCAGTAGGCGTCCTTTTGGATGTTCATCCGTTGCGTCCCGCACCCCGTCCAATCCATGAATTTGAAGAAGGAGAAGAGTGAGGCCAGCATGGTGTTGATGCTGGAGGGCTTGTAGGCCCGCTCAATGAGGGTTTGCTTGTAGGCGCAGGTTGTTTCGGAAGTGACCTCCCGCCCGTCGAGAAAGGCGGAGTAGACGCGGACGTCGTGCAGGTACTTCTTGACGGTGTGGACGCTGCGGTCAAGCGTAACAAGATGCGTGCGAAACTCCCCCACAGCCTCCGGTGTGATGATTCTTGTGTTCATAAAAATTTCCTCCTTGCGTGTATTTTGCCCCATATGGGTGTAAACAATCTAACACAGGAAAAAAGGAAGCACCAGCAATGGTGCTTCCTTTTTTTATGCCGGCGGCCATTGACAGGGAAAAACCGCCTGTGGTATACTGTAGTTAGTTATGACTAACACTAAAAAATATTCCGGGAGGAAAAAATATGGTTCAGATCACTGTGAAAATTGACGGCATGATGTGCGGGATGTGCGAGGCCCACATAAACGACGCCGTTCGCCGGGCCTTCCCGGTGAAGAAGGTCACCTCCTCCCACCGAAAGGGCGAGGCGGTGATCCTGACGGAGGCGGACATAGACGAAACGGCCCTGCGCAATGCCATCGGAGCCACAGGGTACCGTGTGCTGTCCGTGGTGCGCGGGCCGTATGAGAAAAAGGGTCTGTTCAGATAATTTACGGTCATTTCAGGGCCTTGCTCAGGCTCTCCGGGATGCCCCTTGGCCCCCTCACCGCAAAGATGCCGTACTCCGTCCCCAGGATGTCGAAGGTGAAGCGGTGCGGGTCATACCGCTTTTGGAGCTTAATTTTCATCAGGCTCGTCATGCGAACCTCCCCGTTGTCAAAGCGGCAGGGGATGCCCGTCCCCGTCACCCGGCACTTGTAGAGGATGGCCGACACGGGCGAGCCCACATAGAGGAAAACCGTGTCTCCGGTTTTGATGCCCTTCCCCTGCTTCCAGTCGATCTCGTCCGCCTGCTCGAAGGCCGCGCACACGTCGTAATATTTGGGGTTGGCCGGGATGATCCACTCCTTGGGCGGCCGGAGCTTCTGCTGTGTCTGCCTGGAGGCCGTGGCGTGATAGCTCTCATCCAGCCAGCGGCAGATCTCCGCAAAGGCCACCGTCCCATCCAGCAGAACGGAGACCCAGTTCCCCCGGCTGATGTGGTAGCCCCGGTAAAAGCCCTCCTGCCCAACCAGAAGATCTGCAAGGAGGGGATCCCCCATCTTCACGTTCAGGATATCCACCGTGCCGGAGCCGTCTAAGCCCAGCTTCTCCCGGGGAACATCCATCACAAGGCCAAACCACTTCCGGTTGTCCCCGTGCCGGAAAACCGCGTAGTTGGGGTACAGCTCCCAGAGGTACTCCGGCTTTGTGCGGTATTTCTTTGCAACATAGGCAAACAGCTTATCTCTCATCTGCGTCACGTCCCCTTATGGGCACACCGGCAGGGTGGAGCCCCCGTAGGGCATGATGAGGACGGAGGCGTCCGGGCCGTACCGGCGAAGGGCGTCGTCCAGGGCCTCCTGGGCGGAGTGGGCCGGGGTCAAAAAGGCCGATCTCACCGTCTCATCGTCCATCTGGGAGACCAGAACCACCCGGGCGTTCTCCAGCACCATCGCAATGGCCGCCGCCTTATGTCCCCCCAGCTGGAAGTCCGTCCTGACGCGCTCGATCATGCTGTGGGCGTCCGGGGCCTGGGCCAGCCACTGGGAGAAGACCTTCTCCCCAAAGCCCTCCCGGCACGATCCCACTAAGATCACCGTCCCGCCCTTTTTCACCGCGTGCTTGGCGTTGTCCAGGGCCTTCTGGGTCTGGTACAGGTTCAGATCCTTTGGCGCGCCGCCCTGGGAGACAAGGACGATGTCGGCCCTGGCGGGGAGCTTTTTCAAATACAGCGTGTCCAAAAACCGGCAGCCCTCCCGGTGGGCCAGGGTCACGTCCCCGGCCACGGCCCGGATGATCTCCTTATGCTCGTCCAGCACCACGTTGAGGATGAAGTCCACCCCCACCATCGCCCCGGCCTCCTCCATGTCGGCCCGGACGTTGTTGCCGGACAGGTTCCCGGCGCGGGAGGTGTCCTCCACCATGCGGGCGTGGTTGGACTGGATGGCGGCGCGGGTGCTGACCCCGGGCATGATGGCCTTGGCCCCGCCGGAGTAGCCGGCGAAGTAGTGGTACTCGATATTCCCCAGGCAGATGCGCCTGTCCGCCTGGGCCACGGGGCGGAAGATGTCCACGGGGGTGCCACGGCTCGTGACGCCCATGTGGACGCAGTCCTCCGGGTCGGAGTCCACGCACCGGATCTCCGCCCAGGCCCGCTCCCCGGCCAGGCGGCGCCTCTCCTCCTCCGTCTGGGGGCGGTGGCTGCCCAGGGCGAATACGAGCGTCACGTCCTCCGGCCGCACCCCGGCGGCGTACAGCTCGTCAAGGAGGGCGGGCATCACCTTGTATGTAGGCATGGGGCGGGTGATGTCGCTGGTGACAACGGCGATTCTCTCCCCGGGCTTCACAATATCCCGGAGCCGTGCGGAGCCGATGGGCTGTTCCAGCGCCCGGCGAACCTCAGCCTCCCCGGTGAGGCCGCGCTTCACCTCGTTTGGCGTGAGAACGGCCAGGATATTCCGATCCGGCACGGTGACCTTCTGTACGCCCGTGCCAAAGCCAAGTTCAAATTCCATAGAGCTTTCCTCTCCTGTTTTCTCTGTGTGGGGGCTATTTCACCCTCTTATAGAAGTCAAGCGTTGCGAAGTCCCGCCCCAGCTGGGTACAGAGATACGCCTCGCACACCCGGGCGAGTCTCTTCTCCGTCTCCGGGCCGACGGTGAAGGCGTAGAGCTTTTTTGGGTCGGCGGAGACGATAAACCGCATGGCGTCCAGCACCCCCGGCGACAGGGCCGCGCACTCCCCCGCCCCCTCCGGGCGACACCCCGCGCAGTAGGCCGTCCCACCCAGAAGGGACAGCACCGGGGAGGTCATCCGCTCCTTTCCGCACACGGCGCAGCTGTGGAGCATCGGCTCAAATCCCGCAAGGCAGGCAAGCCGCAGCTCAAAGGCGGCCTTGATCAGCGCGTCGGTGTTCAGGTTGTTGGACAGGGCGTAGAGGGCGTTGAGGCCCAGGGACATAAGCTCCGGATCCACCGCGTCCCCGTCGGACAGCTCATCCAGGCACTGGGCGAAGTAGGAACCCAGGGCCAGCTTTACCACGTCCTCCCGCAGGCCGCGGAACAGCTCCACGCTCCTGGCCTCCGTCAGGGTGAAGCGGTCCCGGTTCTCAAAAAGCGTCATCTCCGAAAGGGCTAAGAGCTGCGCCCCGGCGGCGGTCTTGCTCCCCTTTCGCCGGACGCCCTTGGCCGTCACCGTCAGCTTCCCCCGGTCCGGGGTCAACACGGTGAGAATGGCGCTGGATTCTTTATAATCCGTGACCCGCAGCACAAGTCCCAAAGTCGTTATGTACATTCCGGCCCCACGGACGGCCCTATGCCGTCCGTTCCTCCCCGTCTCTTATCTCTTTCTCAAGCTCTTTCGCCGCCAGGTAAAATCTCGGATCCCCTGTGGCCCAAAAAAGCAGCCATAATCCTTCAGCATCCATAGCCGTATCCTCTCACTTCTCCCCCGCGAGCATAGTTTTTGCCGGCGGGGCGGGATTATGAGAGGTAACTTTTTCACTTGACCCCCGTCCTCACTCGGAGTAACCCAGGGTCTTCAGATTGGCGCCGGAGTCCCGCCAGTTCTCCTTCACCTTCACGCGGGTGGTGAGATAGACCTTGCGCTCCAGCAGCTTCTCCATGTCCCTTCTGGCGGCCTCGCCCACGGACTTGAGCATCTCGCCGCCCTTGCCGATGATGATGCCCTTGTGGCTCTCCCGCTCGCAGTAGATGGTGGCGGTGATCTCGTCAACGCCGTCCTCCCGCTCCGTAAAGGAGAGGATCTCCACTGCCGTCCCGTGGGGCACCTCGGACTGGAGATTCAGCAGGAGCTTCTCCCGGATGATCTCCGCGCACATCTGGCGGGTGGTCTGGTCGGTGATCATGTCCTCCGGGAAAAGCTGCTGATCCTCGACGGCGAATTTTTCCAGCTCGTCAAAAAGCTCCCCCAGGCCCTGCCCGCGTCTGGCGGACACGGGCACCACGGCGTCGAAATCATGCTCCCCGGCGTACAGGGCGATCACCGGCAGGAGGCTGGCCTTTTCCACCGTGTCGATCTTGTTGATCACAAGGACGCTGTGGACCTTCGCGGCCTTGATCCTCTGGATCAGCCCCTGCTCCTGGGGGCCAAGGCTGGCCTTTGGCTCCACCACCAGGCAGACGGCGTCCACGTCGTCCTCCACGGACTCCTCCGCCACCTTCACCATGTAGTCCCCCAGCTTTGTGCGGGCCTTGTGGAAGCCCGGTGTGTCGGCGAAGACGATCTGCGTCTCCCCCCGCTCGGCCACGCCGAAGATGCGGTTGCGGGTGGTCTGGGGCTTGGGCGTCACTATGGACACCTTCTCCCCCACCATAGCATTGACAAGGGTGGACTTGCCCACATTGGGCCTGCCCACCACGGCGATCATTGCGGTGCGTTTGATCATAAAGCTCCTCCCGGTACTGTGTGTGTGGTCACTTCTCTGTAAAGCGGGGCTTCCCGGCCCATCGGCGGGAACCCGCAGGTAAAATATGTCTTTTTTCAGCTCAAATGGGCTATGTATGCGGTTTTCACATCCACAAATGCGCCATGATCTCCTTCTCCCGGGCGCGCATCTGGGCCTTCATGGGCCCCTCGTCCACATGGTCGTAGCCCAAAAGGTGCAGGGTGGAGTGGACGGCCAGGTAGATCACCTCGCGGCGGTACCCGTGGCCGTACTCCTCCCCCTGGCTGACACACCGGGGGATATTGATGACCATATCCCCCAGCATAAGATCGCCGGTGTCGAGGTTCATCTCGCACGCCCTCGCCTCAAATTCCCCGGGGGTCAGCTGACTCATGGGGAAGCTGAGGACGTCGGTGGGGGCGTCCACCCCCCGATGCTCCAGGTTGATGGCGCGGATGCCCTCATCGTCGGTGAGAAGCACGTCGATGTGGCAGGGGGCGTAGATCCCCTGGGCCTTCAGCGTGGCGTTCACGGCGATCTTCACCAGAAACGCTGTGTCGAGCCGGCCCAGCTTCGGCTTTTCCCGGATAACAGACACACTGCTCACAGCTTGTACACCTCCGTGTATTTCCGCTCCAGATAATCGGTGTAATATGTGGGGTCAAACGGCCCGCCAAAGGCCCTCTCCATAAGCTCCGCCGGCTTGTAGAGGGAGCCGTATTTCCAGATCTTCTCCTCCAGCCAGCGGTTCACGTCGGACAGACGGTTTTCCCTCACCGCCCGGTTCACGTCCAGATCCTCCCGCATTTTGGCCAGAAGCTGGGCGCCGTAGGCGCTGCCCAGGGCGTAGGAGGGGAAGTAGCCGATGCCGCCCCCCGACCAGTGGGAGTCCTGGAGGATGCCGTTTTTATCGTCGGGCACGTCGATGCCCAGATATTCCCTATAGAGGGCGTTCCACATTTCAGGCAGCTGGGCGGTGTTCACATCCCCCCGGATCATGGCCTTCTCCATCTCGTAGCGAACCATGATGTGCAGAGGGTACGTCAGCTCGTCGGCCTCCGTGCGGATGAGGGACGGCTCCGCCACGTTGGCGGCCCGCCACAGTTCCTCCACCCCGTGGGCGGCCAGCTTGGGACAGAGACGTATGATCTCCGGGTAAATCAGGCCCACAAACTCCCGGCTCCGGCCGATGATGTTCTCGTAAAACCTGGACTGGCTCTCGTGGACGCCCATAGAGACGCCGCCCTCCAGGCTCGTGAAGCAGAACCGGTCGTCGGAGTGCAGGTCGTAGAGGGCATGTCCGCCCTCGTGGATCACGGAGTACATGGAGCTTAAAAAGGCGTTTTCGTAGTAGTGGGTGGTGATGCGCACATCGTACTTGGAAAAGCCGGTGGTGAAGGGGTGTTCCACCTCGCCGATGATGCAGCTCTCCCGGGGCAGGCCCATGATCTCCATGAGCTTCGCGGAGAGCTCCCTCTGGTCGGAGACCGGGAAGGGCGTGGAAAGGAAGGAGGTGTCCACAGGCCCCGCCGCCTTCACCTTCTCCAAAAGGGGCACGATCCTGGCCCGCAGCGTGGCAAAAAATTCCTCGCACCGCTGCTGCGTCAGCCCCTCCTCGTACTGATCCAGACAGTAGTCGTAGGGGTCCATATCCGGGGCCACATATCCGGCAAAGCGCTTCTGGGCGTCGATGATCCTGCCCAGGTACGGCTCAAACATCTTGTAGTCGGAGCGGTTTTTGGCCTCCCGCCAGACGTTGGACGCCTCGTTCAAAAGCTCCGAGTAGGCCACATACTCCTCAAGGGGGATGGCCTTCATCTCCCGCGTCCGCTTGTCCCGGATCTCCACCCGCCGCCGGTCCTCCGGCGAGAGGTCGCCGGTATGCTCCTTCAGATAGTCCAGGAGCTTCATGGCCTCGTCCCCGGTGGAGAGCTTGTAGGAAAGCTCCGACAGAACGCCCATCGTCTTGCCCCGGGGGATCCGGGAATTCCGGGGCGCCACCGTCTCGTCGTCGTAGGAGAGGATGCCCATCGCGTGGCCGTAGGCAAACTCCTGAAGCTCCAGCTCGTTTAATTTTTGTATGGCTTCTTTTGTTGTCATGAGAAAACTCCTTTTGATATATTCTTTCGTGCCCTTTCTGTCAGATAAAGAACCTGTTTCCCCCAAAGCACTTTTCACGGCTTGTGATGAGCCCTTCAAGTCGTAAAAGCCGCGTTTCAATTATTTCTTTTCTTTTTTGGAAGTCAAACAGCCCCTCAACGTCGGCATAGTCCACAAAGGAGACCCAGTCATCTAAATTTTCTCCTATATCCCGGCAAAGGGCCTTGCAGAATTCAAGCATACTCGTGTGGGAAAGCTCGTACTTCACATCCTCCGGGCCAAGAGGATTCCGGTCGTCATTCTCTTGGATGATGTGGCAGTTCCAGAAGCTCACAACGCACAAAACCCGATCCGGCTCCATGAAGCCCTTCACACAAAATGGCGTCAGCGCGTCAAGGCCCCTGATGGTCTGATCCAACCACTCCACCGCAACATCGTTGACGTAGCTCAATTCATAGACTCCCGTCCCCGGAAGCTGAAAATCGCTCCAGCCATATTCAGGTCGTGCAAGCATGGGCGTTCACCTCCTTTTGGGCGGTTTATTTGGATTGTTCCCGCTCTGTCTGGCCCGCTCGTACCGGTCATACGCCTCCACGATGCGCTGCACCAAAACGTGGCGCACCACGTCGGCGGATGTCAGGCGCTTTATGGCGATATCCTCCACCCCGTCCAGGACGCGCACCGCCTCCCGCAGGCCGGAGACCTTGTCCGCCGGCAGGTCGATCTGGGTCTCGTCGCCGGTGATGACGATCTTGGAGCCGAAGCCCAGGCGGGTCAGGAACATCTTCATCTGCTCCCGGGAGGTGTTCTGCGCCTCGTCCAGGATGATGAAGCTGTCGTCCAGGGTCCGGCCGCGCATGTACGCCAGGGGCGCCACCTCGATGTCCCCCCGCTCCAGGTATTTCTGGTACGTCTCCGCCCCCAGCATGTCAAAGAGGGCGTCGTACAGCGGCCGGAGGTACGGATCCACCTTGGACTGGAGATCCCCCGGCAAAAAGCCCAGCCTCTCCCCCGCCTCCACGGCGGGACGGGTGAGGATGATGCGGTTCACCGTCTTCGCCCGGAAGGCCGCCACGGCGGCGGCCACGGCCAGGTATGTCTTGCCGGTGCCGGCGGGCCCGATGCCGATGGTGACGGTGTTTTTCTGTATGGCGTCCACATATTTCTTCTGGCCGATGGTCTTGGCCTTGATGGGCTTGCCCTTGGCCGTGACACAGATCACATCCCGGGCAAGCTCCCCGATCTTGTCGTCCTCGCCGCTGCGCACAAGGCCCAGAATGTACCGGACGCTCTGCTCGTCGATGTTCTCCCCCTTGGAGGCCAGCCTCATCAGGCCCTCGATGGCCCGCTGGGCCAGCATCACGTTCTCCGTCTCCCCCGTTATGCGAAGCTCCGACTCCCTGTCCGTCACCCGGACGCCCAGCTCCCCCTCGATCAGGCGGAGGTTCTCATCAAAGGAGCCGAAGACGTTGATCACGTTCTCCATCCTGTCAATACTCATGGACTGTTCTGTCATTGGGATTACCTCTCTTCTGTATGGATCCCCCGGCGCGGCGCGGCGGGGTCACTCTCCCTCAGGCCGGAGGGCGGCGGTCTCCTCCCCGGTCAGGGGACGCTCCACGCCGATCTCCTCCAGGCACTCGGCCCGGAGGGTCACGGTGATCACCCCCGACTCCTCCGCCGTCTCAAACTGTGTACTCACAACGCTCCCGGAGCCGATGCGCTCCTCCAGCTCCCACAGAAGGCGCGAGCTGAGGATCCGCTCCGCCTCCTGGACGGTGACGGCGTACTCCTGGCTTTCGTACTCCTCCCACGTCTCCCGGACAAAGGTGACGGGCAGTACGTCGCCCCCGGGGAGGGTCAGCTTCTTATACACGGTAATTTTATCACATTCCGCATACGGATTTCCACCCGTAAAATAGAAATTTATTCGTTTTCCCCCTAAAATTATGGCCCGTCTCGTCTTTTTTTCGCCGGTGGCCGTCTTTTTCCGGAAATTGACGGGGGTGGAGGCGGACAGCTCCACCCAGGTTCGGGCCGTCACCGACCCCGCCGCGTGGGTGAGACGTCCCTTTCCCAGGGGGACGAAGGCGGAGATCAGCTCGTCCCCCGCCGTCACGGCGTCCCCCGGCTTCACCTTGGCCACGCCCTGGAGGGCCAGGACGTCGGTCACGATCCCCGCCTTTTCGGCAAAGACGGAGGTGGGCACGTCCGGGTCGTAAAGCTCCGGCTTTTGTATCTTTTCCCGGACAAGCACCTCTATGCGGCTGCCGTGGGTGTTGAGGCTGATAAAGCTCAGCTCCGGGATCTTCAGCAGCATCCTGTTCTCCACCTGACGCCGGGGGATCCCCAGTGTCCCGGCGCCGATGTCCACCCCCTCCTCCCGCAGGGCCGCCAGGATCCTGCTGGAGGGCACCGTCTCGTTCCCCGCCACGTCGATCTGCCAGACGAAGAGCGTGGAGGCGGCGATGGCCGCCGCGCACAGGGCAAGCCCCGCCAAAAGGGCGTATCTGCGCCTGACGCGCCATAGGAGAAAGGGCGCTCCCTCCCGGCGGACGGTCTTCACCGTGAAGGCCCCCGTCTCCCGGGAGATCCGGCGCAGCGCGGCGTATCCCCCGATCCCCACGGTCATGCGGACAGCCCCCTCCGGCGTCCGGCGCAGGTCAGTAAAGTCCACATGGTTCCTGGCGCACAGGTTGATCGCCCTCTCGGCGTATCGGCAGTTCAGCTCCACCCGGACGCTTCCCTTCAAAAATGTGAGTAACCCGGTCATGGCCCCTCCTACGAAACAAACTCAACGGCCCGGACGGTCCCGGAGACCACAAGCTCCATATCGCTCATGGCCTCGATCTCCAGTCCGCTGCCCCGCACCTTTACAAGCAGCGTCCCGGCGTTCACCGTAATGGCCTCCGGGCCGTACTCCAGAAGCCCCCGGTGGTTTTCCACATGTACCCTGCTCCCGCCTGTCACCGTGACCCGGGGCACCCCCAGGCCCGGCTCCCCCGGCAGCTCAAGGGCCTCGGCGGCCCTCTGGATCCCTCTGGCGGCCCTGTCTTTTTTCATACTCCGTCCCCCTTTTGGCTTTTCCCATAGTTTATGAAAAGGCCCGGGCATTTAGGACATGGCCGGGGCATAAGGTTATGTGGCCGGTTTTCATCCCCCGGAAAGGAGCTTATCCATGACCTTACGGCAAAAAATCTTTGACGCCCTCACCGTCCTCGGCCTTCTGGCCGTGACGGCGGGACTTCTGATCTACCCCTCCATGTCCGTCTCCGCCGCCGGCGAGGGGGTGGAGCTGTGCTTCAACGTGCTGATCCCCTCCCTGTTCCCGTTTTTCGTCATCTCCAATCTCACGGTGGAGCTTGGCCTGGCCGACAGGCTGGGGCGGGCGCTCTCGCCGGTGATGGAGCCGCTCTTCAACGTGGGGGGCGCCTGCGCCCCCGCCCTGCTTCTGGGCTTTATCGGCGGCTACCCCGTGGGGGCCAGGACGGTCATCGCCCTCTACCAGTCCGGGCGCTGTTCCAAAGCCGAGGCCGAGCGGATGCTGGCCTTCTGCAACAACTCCGGCCCCGCCTTTATCTTCGGCGTGGTGGGCGCGGGGATCTTCTCCAGCTCCCGGGTGGGGCTGATTCTCTACCTCATCCACATGGCGGCCTCCGTGGCGGTGGGCCTCATCTTCCGCTCCCACGGGGAGAGGGAGATTCGCCGCGTCTCCGGCCCGCGCACCGCGCCGCTGCCCTTCCCCGCCGCCTTTGTAAAAAGCGTCTCCTCCGCCTTCTCCGGGTGTCTGGGGATCTGCGGGTTCGTCATCTTCTTCACGGTTTTTATCAAGCTCCTGGTGGCCTCCGGGCTGTTGGAGGGCCTGGCGCGGCTCCTGGGCGGAGCGCTGGGCTTCGCCGGGTTCGACGCCCAGTGGGCCAGGCTCCTCCTCACTGGGTGCATTGAGCTTACAAGCGGCGTTTGGAGCCTGCGGGATGCCCCGGCCCTGGGGGCCTCCATCGCGATGGCGGCCTTTATGCTGGGCTGGGCGGGGCTTTCGGTGCATTGCCAGGTGCTGTCCTTTTTAAGCTCCACCGGTCTTTCCGCCAGGACGTACATCCTGGGCAAGCTCCTCCACGGCCTGATCTCCGCCGCGCTGGCCGGGATGCTCGCCCCC
The DNA here is from genome assembly GCA_947599875.1 of uncultured Oscillospiraceae bacterium. Lineage (GTDB taxonomy): Bacteria > Bacillota > Clostridia > Oscillospirales > Oscillospiraceae > RUG626. The sequence goes on along the minus strand of CANQFV010000045.1, from coordinate 3,824 downwards.
TTCATCACCCGGGGCGCCACGGTGGGGGCCTTTCTGGCCCAACAGGTGGAGGAGATGTCCCGGGCGGATTTCGCCTCCGTCTTTTTATCCTCCGCCCTGTTTTCCGCCGGTGTCCTGGCCGTGTTCCTTATTATCGCCCTGATTTCTTTAAAAATTGGTGGAAAAAACGGCAAGGATGCGCTATAATAGTCCTGGCAAAAGTCCGAAAAGCTTTTTCCATGCTGTTTGGAGGTGGCCTATGCTTTTTCGTAAAGATGTGGAGCCTTGCTGCTCCTGGTGCCGGAGCGGCACGCGGATCTCCCAGACGGAGGTGGCGTGTCTCAGGCGGGGCATCGTCTCCGCGGGCGGCTCCTGCGGGCGGTTTAAATACGACCCTTTAAAGCGGGAGCCGCCTGTCCCCGCCCCGGTGGATCCTGATCGGTTTACCCAGGAGGACTTCTCCCTTGAACCCTGAAACCGTCCTGTCTCTCTCCGCCCCCGCCCGCTTCCAGCTGGAGGTTGTGGAGGCCTGTACCTCCACCAACGACGTTTTGAAGGCCCGGGCCGGGGCGCTTTCAGACCCCTATGTGCTTATTGCCTGCCGTCAGACCGGGGGAAAGGGCCGGATGGGCCGTTCCTTCTTCTCCCCGGACGGCACGGGCCTCTATATGAGCGTCCTTTTAAGGCCGGAGCTGCCGGCCCGGGATCTGCCCCTGCTCACTCCCGCCGCCGCCGTGGCCGTCTGCCAGGCAATCCGGGAGGATCTGGGGGTGGAGGCCGGGATCAAATGGGTCAACGATATCCTGGTGGACGGCAAAAAGGTGTGCGGCATCCTGACGGAGTCCGCCCTCACCCCCGGCGGGGACGTGTCCCACGCCGTGGTGGGCATCGGCGTCAACGTCTCCCCGCCGGAGGGGGGATGGCCGGGGGAGATCTCCGCCACGGCGGGGAGCGTCCTCCCCCGCTTCACCCCCGGCGCACGGGAGAAGCTGGCCGCCGGGATCCTGAGGCGGTATCTGGCCCTCCTCCCCCGGATCAAAACGCTTGAATTTTCCGAGGATTACCGGTCTATGCTCCTGTATGTGGGGAGGGGCGTGGAGCTTATCCGGGGCGGTGAGTCCCGGGCCGCCACGGTGCTGGGTTCCGACCGGCGGTGCGCCCTTCTCGTCCGCCTCCCCGACGGCAGGCGCGAGGCCGTATCCTCCGGGGAGATCACCCTGCGGCTTAAGGAGGACGACACATGAATCTGCGGCCCCATCACGCCCTTTGCATCCAGAAATTCACCGGTCACGGCTATGACATGGACTTCACCCGCCACATGACAGGGGTGGTCTCGGCTCTGAGGAACAATCCGGATACGCCGGTGTGCCTTGTCTCCGGGCCGGACGAGCTTTGCTCCCACTGTCCCAACTGCCGGGAGGGGCGATGCTCCACCCAGGAGAAGGTGGAGATCATGGACGCCCGCGCCGCCGCGCTCTGCGGCGTAAAGCCGGGGGACCGGCTTACCTGGGCGGAGCTTTCCGGCGCGGCGCGGGAGAGGATCTTCGCCGCGCAGGGCTTTGAGCAGGTCTGCTCCGCCTGCCAGTGGTTTGACCTGTGCCGGAACACAAAAATTTAAAATTAACCATGAAAAAATCCCTCCTTCCTGTGGAACAATACTGGTGATTCCAAAAGGAAAGAGGGATCTTTCATGTGTACTGAATTTGCCAAGGGCATCGCCCTGGGCATGATCGCTGGCGCCGCCGTAGGCGCCGTGGTGGCCATGCCGAAAAAGCGCGTCTCCGCCGCCGGTAAGCTCCTGAAAACTGCCGGTCATGTGATGGAGAACATCTCCGACGCGCTGGGTCTTTAAGCGCCTACGGCCACAGGCCGCGGGCCGCTGACCAAAGGGGGGCGTGCGGGTCAAGGCTTCCGTATAACGGGAGCTGTCCTGTCTCCCGCTCCCCTCATTCAATATTTTTTGCGGGGCTTTGCCTCGCAAAAAATCCCTTATGCCGCGCAAGTGACCAGTCCGCAGACTGGTCGCGCAGCGCGGCAGCAGGAAAGGCCCCCTCGAATTCCACAGAATTCGAGGGGGCCTTTTCCGCACGCATCCCCTTGGCAGGAAAAGGATCAGGGGTTCTCGTTAGAGAACCCCTGATCCTTTTTCGCCAGCTATTTCATTTTTTCATAGATCTCCCGCAGGCGGGAGAAGGTGTCGGCGCTGATATCGTGTTCGATCTTGCAGGCCTCCCGGGAGGCTGTCTCCCGGTCAACGCCGATGGCCGTGAGCATATTGGTGAGAAGAACGTGGCGCTCATAGATGCGCTCGGCCACCTCCCGCCCCATAGGGGTGAGGTGGATATCCCGCCGCTCGTCCACCTCGATGTAGCCGTTCTCCCGAAGGCGGCGCATGGCGATGGAGACGGTGGGCTTGGAATAGCCCATCTGTGTGGCGATGTCAATGGAACGCACATAGCCCGTGCGGTTTTCCAGCACAAGGATCGTCTCAAGATAATCCTCGCCGGATTCGTGGATCTCCACGTCCTTCACCTCCTTCGCTGGTCGGCGGGGAATCAGAAGTACTTCTTGATCCCCTCTGTGGCGGCCGCCTCATCGGCGCTGATGGTCATGGTGAACTTCACGCCCTCCCTGGCGGAGAAGGCGTCACACCAATCCAAAAACTCCTCGGCCTCGTTCAGGGACTCCGTCCCCGCCAGCTTGAAAAGGCCGTCCAGGAAAATGTGGGTGATGTCGTAATTCCCGGCGCAAAGCCCGCAGAGGAATCCTTTGAGGGCGGTGTAGCCGGTGAGCTTATAATCCGAGAGCTTGATGAGCCGCACGCTCATGGGGATATCGTACCGCAGCGCCGCGTCCTTCTCGATGCACACCACGTTGCCGTGTTCCTCGTCCGCTGCGCGGTTCACGCACTCTATCAGCTTTTTCGTTTTTCCGTGACCCTTGAGTCCCATAATGACCTTGACCATATGGTGAAACTCCTTTCAATTGTAAGGTAGTATTATCTTAACATTTTTTCCGCGTCGATTCAATAAGTATTTTCGCTTTTTACCGAAATTTCATTTTTCCCCTGTCCCCCGGCCCCGGCGTGTGGCGGCGTGAGAGACGACGTCATAGGATGATGTAGGCTCTCAAGGAGCCTCAGGAGGATCCATGAATATGTTGAATTGTCTTGATACAAATGACGGCGGCACGGGGAGCAATCCCTGCGGCTGCCCGGGTAACATCATCAACTGCGGCGGTACGTCCTCCCCCTGCCCCGGCCCTCGCGGCCCCCAGGGCATCCCCGGTCCCCAGGGGCCTCAGGGTCCCCAGGGTGCGCAGGGCCCTCAGGGCGCAACCGGCCCGCAGGGACTTCAGGGGCCTCAGGGTGAACCCGGCCCTCAAGGCCCGCAGGGGCCGCAGGGCGCCACTGGCCCTGCCGGTGCAACCGGCGCTACGGGCGCGACCGGGGCAACAGGCCCCCAGGGGCCGCAAGGGCCGCAAGGCGCTACCGGCCCTGCCGGTGCCGCCGCCACGGTGGAGATCGGAACTGTCACCACCGGCGCACCAGGTTCCCAGGCCTCCGTCACCAACACCGGCACGGACACTGACGCCATCCTGAACTTCGTCATTCCCCAGGGCGCGACGGGCGCAACCGGCCCGCAGGGACCCCAGGGGCCGCAGGGCGCCACTGGCCCTGCCGGTGCAACCGGCGCTACGGGCGCGACCGGGGCGACGGGCCCGCAGGGGCCGCAAGGTCCCCAGGGCGCTACCGGCCCTGCCGGTACTGCCGCCACGGTGGAGATCGGAACTGTCACCACCGGCGCACCAGGTTCCCAGGCCTCCGTCACCAACACCGGCACGGA
>CANQFV010000044.1 GCA_947599875.1 uncultured Oscillospiraceae bacterium | reverse complement strand
TTCTTCATGGTAGACACCCCTTACAGAGAATTTTATCATTCTCTCTTTCGACTGTCCACTTTTACTATACAACTTTCGTTTCTCCCCTTTGTTACTTTCCCCTCTTTGACGAAATCAAAGAGGGGAAAGTAAAATACCCCGCCGCCCTTTAGGGCGGACATTTTACTTTTCGGCGGATATGCCCTCCTCCTGCTCCATGTGGATGATCTCCCAGTGGATCAGAAAGGTCAGGGCGGCGCGGAGGGCGATGATGCAGGCCACGATAGCGATCTCGTGGAAGGTCTGGACCACCACCGTGCGCAGGATCTCCCCGCCCAGCTTGAAGCTCAGGGCCGTGGCCATGCCGTGGGCCAGGTCAAGCCGGATGTGGGCGCGCCTTTTAAACACCCCCACCACCGCCTTCACGCCGGAGAGGATGAGGATGATAACGCCGATGTACTCAAAGAGCAAAATGCCCCAGGATATGATGATCTGAAGTATGTCCTCCGCAAGATGCACGGTTTTTTTCCTCCTTATCTCCCGTCGATGTGGACGTTCAGGTGCGGGTATGTCATCTGTACGCCCTCCTCGTCAAAGGCCGTGCGGATGTTCTCCATAAGGGCGCACTTGGAGGCGAAGAAGGTGGGCGTTTTGGCCCACACCAGCACCATATAGGTGATGGCGCTGTCCCCGTACTCCTTCACCGCGATAATTGGCTCCGGGTCAAAGACAAGGCCGTCCGTCATCTCAAGCGCCCTGGCTATGGCCCGCTTCACCGCCGTGGCGCTGTCGTCATAGGAGGCGGAGATGTCCAGATCGATCCTGCGGGTGGGGTGCGCGGTGAAGTTCTCCACCTTGGTGTCCGCCACGGTGGAGTTGGGGATATGTACCTCCCGCCCGTCCGGCAGCCGCAGGATGGTGTAGAAAAGCCCCACGGACTGGACAGTTCCCGCCGTGCCGCCGATGTCCACCCAATCCCCGGCGGAGAAGGGGTGCGTCCCCAAGATCGTCATGCCGGAGAAGAGATTTGTCAAAATGTTCTGCACCGACAGGGACAGGGCCAGGCCTGCCACGCTGACGATGGCCACAAGGCTCGTCATGGGGATGCCCAGCTTGTCCGCCAGGATCAGCACCACCACGACCCACAGCACCACCCCGACGGCGGCCTTTAAAAAGCCCTTGATGCTCCCGTCCAGGTGGCTGCGCTCCATCGCCCGGGCGAAGAGCTTCACCAGCAGCCGCCGGGCGATGATGCACACCACCAGCAGCAGCACAAAGGAGAGCGCCCCCCACAGGGAGATGCCGCCCACATGGATCTCCTCCAGCTTATCCAAAAAATCCATCAGCTCTCCTCCTTGATGTCGGTGAGGTCGTAGGGCGTCCCCTGGTAGACGAAGTGGTTGATCCAGTTGGAATAGAGCAGGTTGGCGTGGCCCCGCCAGGACACGATGGGTTCCCGCGTGGGGTCGTCGTCGGGGAAGTAGTTCTTGGGGACCTCAATGGGCAGCCCCTGGTTCAGATCCCGGAAATACTCGTTTTTCAGGGTGTCCGGGTCGTACTCCGAGTGGCCCGTGACGAACACCTGCCGCCCGCCCTTCGTACACATGACGTAGACCCCCGCCTCCTGGGAGGAGGCCAGGATCTTCACCCCGGGGATCTTCTCCACATCCTCCCGCCGGACGGTGGTGTGACGGGAGTGGGGCGCCATAAACACGTCGTCAAACCCCCGCATCAGGATGGACTTTTTGTAGTCCACCTGGTGGGGGAAGACCCCGAACAGCTTCTTCTCCAGGGGGATCTTTTGGATCCCGTAGTGGTAGTAAAGTCCCGCCTGCGCCCCCCAGCAGATGTGGAAGGTGGAGTACACGTTGGACTTGCTCCACTCCATGATCCGGCACAGCTCCGGCCAGTAGTCCACCTCTTCAAACTCCAGCTTCTCCACCGGCGCGCCGGTGATCACCAGGCCGTCAAACCGCTGGTCGCGCACCTCGTCAAAGGTCTTGTAAAAGGCCAGCATATGCTCCTGTGTCTCATGGGTGGCCTTGTGGGTGCTTGTCTGCAAGAGCTCCAGCTCCACCTGGAGCGGCGTGTTCCCCAAAAGCCGCGCCATCTGCGTCTCCGTGGCGATCTTGGTGGGCATCAGATTCAAAAGGGCGATGCGCAGCGGCCGGATGTCCTGGGTCACGGCCCGGGTCTCCGGGATCACAAAAATGTTCTCCTTGTGCAGCGTCTGCGCCGCGGGCAGCTCGTTGGGTATCTTGATGGGCATGTCTCACACTCCCCCCGGAATGTTCTCCCTCCCCATTGTGAGCGCGGGAGGGTGGGATTACAGTTGAATTATAAATGATTTCGGCGGTATTTGCAAGGGGTCTGCGAACAAAGGCCAAGGCACATGTCTTTGGAAAAAATATTTGAATAGGGCGGGGACGTCACACTTTAAATTGATGCATTTCATTCATTTTCGGCCTGCACTTTTCTTCCTAAAAGCGGCAAATCCTCCGGGTTGAATTACCTGCTTTTAGGGAAAAATCGGGCAATTAGCGTGCGAAAGTGTTTCAAGTCTCGCCCGGCCCGCTGACAGAATCTCCTAAATTCTTGATTAATTCACCTTTTATTGCCAATTCCCCGCCTAAAAATTAGAAGCTTTAATGCAATTTTATTGAATTTTGACAAAAGAATAAGAAAAATCTGCCTCAGATATTGACAATATCAGAAAAAATGTTACAATAATTACAAGAATCCGGAATGGAGGGGATAGAATGAAATCCACAGGCATAGTGAGAAAGGTTGACGAGCTGGGACGCATCGTCATCCCCATCGAGCTTCGCCGGACCCTTGACATTGCTGAGAAGGATTCGCTTGAGATTTTCGTTGACGGTGAAAGGATCATCCTCGCAAAGCACGAGGATTCCTGCATTTTCTGCGGGAAAACCAAGAACCTCAGCAACCACAGGGGTAAGAACATCTGTGACGCCTGCTTGGACGAACTCAAGCACGAGTGATCCGGAGAAAGGCGGCCCGCCAACCCGGCGGGCCGTTTTTTCGTGCCCTTTTTTCCAGATAGACCCCCGGCGTTTTGTCTCATTTTTGTTGTGCGCAAGTTATTGGCCGGTGCCCGGCGCCGTCATGCATTTTTTGCATCAATGCATTTCATCCTGCAAAAATATCGAAATTGGGGACGCAAAAAAAGAGACTTCCTCTGAGGAGGTGGGACAGCGGGGACGGTTCTTTTGTCACACCGCAGGTGGGACTAAAGAACCGTCCCCGTGTCACACCGGCTTCCCGCAAACATTGGAGGCCCCGTCCCGCGTCCCCTCATTCAATATTTTTTGCGGGGCTTTGCCTCGCAAAAAATCCCTCTTGCCGCGCAAGTGTCCAGTCCGCAGACTGGTCGCGCAGCGCGGCAGCAGAAACCCCCGACGTGAATTCCGCAGAATTCACGCCGGGGGTTTCGCACGCATCCCCTTGGCATTGAAAGGCCGCAGGGGTTACGCAAAAGCTCGGAAAGGCGCTAAAAGCCGCCCGCGTCAGCAAGCCCCTGCGGTCTTTCATGCCAGTTTAACCCCTGCGGCCTTTCAAGCCAGTTAAATTAGCGCGTCATAGATCCTATTCTTGGACTGTCCCGTCCTCTGGGAGGCCCGTTTGGCCGCATCCTTGGCGCTCATGCCGGAGTCCCGCAGCTCCCGGGCCATCGCCACGGCCTCCTCCAGCGTGGCGCGGCTCTCCCCGCCCTGGGGCGCGCCCTCCAGGATCAGGACATACTCCCCCCGAGGTTCGTTCTCCTGGTAGTACGCCGCGGCCTGGGCCAGGGTGGTGAGGCGCGTCTCCTCGTAGACCTTCGTCAGCTCCCGGCACAGGGCCAGCTTCCGATCCCCCAGCACCTCCAGCATATCCCGCAGGGTCGCCCGGAGCTTGTGGGGCGCCTCGTAAAAGATCATGGTGCGCCGCTCCCCCCGCAGGGAGTCCAGATGCTCGAACCTGGCGCTTTTGGCCACGGAGAGGAACCCCTCGAAGGTGAACCGCCCCGTGGGCAGGCCGCTGAGGGCCAGGGCCGACACGGCGGCGCACGGCCCGGGGACCACCCGCACGGGGATGCCCGCCTCGTGGCACTGGCGGACAAGATCCTCCCCGGGGTCGGAGACCGCCGGCATCCCGGCGTCGGTGACAAGGGCGCAGCTCTCCCCGGCCAGAAGGCGCCGGAGGATCTTCTCTCCGCTCTCGGCCCGGTTGTGTTCATAGTAGCTCACCAGGGGCTTGGACAGCCCCAGGTGGCTCAGCAGCTTCAGGGTCACCCGTGTGTCCTCGGCGGCCACAAAGTCCGCCCCGGCCAGAGTCTCCACGGCCCTGGGGGCGATATCCCCCAGATTTCCGATGGGCGTCCCCACAAGATAAAGGATTCCTGCCATACGCGTCTCCAATCAGTCAAGATGATAGATTCCTCTCACCTGGGCGGTGTCCGTGCCGTCCGGATTTTTCAGGATCAGCACAGGCTCCGCCCTCAGCCCCGGCTTTCCGCCCCGGCGGCACTCCATCAGCGCCAGGGAGGGCGGCGAATCGGGCCTTGCCTGGACGAGCCGCAGCCGCTTGGGCTCCAGCCCGGCGCCGGAGAACACCCGGAACGCCTGGGCCAGGCGCTCCACCGGATACACGGCGCACAGCCGCCCGCCGTCCCCCAGCAGCCGCCAGGCCGTCTCGGCCAGCTCCGGCAGGGTACACAGTCTCTCCTCCCTGGCCGCCCGGCGGCTCTCCTCCGGCGGCGTGCCGGACCCCACCGGGAAGTAGGGGGGATTCGTGACGATCAGCTGGTATTTGCCGACCTCCGCCTCCCGGAGGGAGCGCAGATCCCGCTCCAGGACACGCAGCCGCCCCTCCAGCCCGTTGAGGGCCACATTCCGCCCGGCCAGCGCCGCGGCGGCGGGGGAGATCTCCACCAGATCCACCCGGACAAGCCGGGACCGGGCGGCCAGGATCAGTCCCAGAACCCCGGAGCCGCAGCCAAGATCCGCCGCCCGGGTCACCCCGTTCAAGGAGGGGAAGTCCCCCAGCAGCATACTGTCCGTCGTCACAGGCTCCGCCTGGCCGGAGATTTCCATCACCGGCCCGCCGGGCCACAGCGCCGTCACGCCCATCCCCTCACCGCCTTTTTTGCAGCTTTCCGCTTATTCCGCAAGATCCGCCGGGATCTCCCCGGGGTCCGTCAGGTTATAGCCCACCACGCGAAATGTCCCAGCGTCGTAGTCCAGGATGTTGATCCCGGCGTTGATGAGCCTGGTCTTCCCACTGCCGATGCGCCCGCCGGACACGGCCCGCAGCACCGCGTTGATGGTGCCCCCGTGACTGACGGCGGCGAAATCTGCCCCCAGACTCTCCGCGTACCGGCGCAGGACGGCCAGGGCCCTGGCCGCCACGTCGTCCAGCGGCTCCAGATCCCGGGCGTACCGCTCCGGGTTGAAGATGTCCACGATCTTCCCGGACACGCTGCCGAAGTCCCGCTCCGTCAGATCCGGCTCGGGGAAGACCCGCGCCCCGGCGCTCTCCCCGATGAGCCTGGCCGTCTCCCGCGCCCGGCTCAGGGGACTTGTCACCACGGCGGCCAGACGGACGCCCCGGAAGCACCCGGCCAGACGCCGGGCCTGCTCCAGCCCCTCCCGGCACAGGGGCACGTCCTCCCGCCCCTGGATCCGGCTCTCCTTATTCCACTCCGTCTCCCCGTGACGGATGAGATAGATCCTCATGCGCCCTCCCCCTGGACAAAGCGGGGGAACCGATGCTCCACCGGCGGGTCGATCCGCTCCAGATCCACAAAGCCGCTGACGCCGTAATTGCACAGATCCGTGAGCATGGCCGCCAGCCGCTCCGTCTCCTCCGCGCCGGAGGCCAGCCACTCCTGAAGCACCCGCGCCACGCCGTAGGCCAAGAAGGTGTACAGCCGCTCCAGCACCTCCCGGCTCGCCTGGGGGCTGACGCCGCTCCACTGGACGATGCACATGTCGTGGGCCACCCGGATGACCCGCGCCATAAATTCCCGGTCCCCGTTGGGGCCGAACAGCACGCTGGCCAGCTCCCGCCTGTCCCGGAGGGCCGTCAGGGCCTGGACAAAGATGCGCTCCACGTCCTCCGCCTGCTGGAAGGTGGTCACCTCCCCCAACAGGTCAAGGTAAAACTCGTTCTCGATCTGGGCCAGGAGCTGCTCGGGACTTCCGTAGTGGGCGTAAAACGTGCCCCGGTTGATGTCCGCCGCGTCGCACAGCTCCTTCACCGTGATCCTGTTCACCGGCTTTTCCAGCATCAGCGTCAAAAGCGCCCGTCTCAGCGCCTCCCTGGTAAACTGCGACCGCCGGTTGTCCTTCATGTTCGCCATATCCGCCGCCCCCTCTTCCGTTTTCACCGTAGAGTATACCACACCCCGGGAAAAAAGACAACACGCCGTTCCGATAAAGGGAAAATTCCGCAAAATTTTTCCGGATATCTTGATTCTTTACGGAAATGGCGTTATACTTTGTGTAATACTGTAAGCAAGGGGGAGCGACCCATGTCTAAAAAAGAAAAGGTTCCCGTATTCCCAAAAAATAAACCCGGCCGCCGGATCCGCGGCATGTCGCCCTATATGCGCATCACGGCCTTCGTCATGCGCGACCGGGACGACGCCTCCAACTATTTCCGCGACACCATCGAGGTTACGGAGCTGGAGCGGTTCATGCGGGAAAAACGCCGGGAGGGCTATCCCGGCCTTGGTATGCTCCACATGTTCATCGCCTCCTATGTGCGTACTGTCAGTCAGAAGCCCCAGCTCAACCGGTACATAACCGGCCAGCGGGCCTACGCCAGGAAGAATATAGAGGTCGTCATGACCGTGAAGAAGACGATGGAGGAGAACGGCGGCGAGACCTCCATCAAGGTGATCTTTGACCCCACCGACACGGTGTACGACGTGTACAACAAGCTGAACGCCGCCATCGACCATGTGAAAAACGGCTCCGAGACAGCCACCGGCGACCTGGCCGGCATCCTGGTGCATATCCCCCGGCTGGTTTTGAAGTTCGTCGTGGGCCTCCTGTGCTTTTTGGATTACTTCAACCTGATGCCCAAGTTCGTGCTGGAGGCCAGCCCCTTCCACGGCTCCATGATCATCACGGACATCGGCTCTTTAGGCATCCCGCCCATCTACCACCACCTGTACAACTTCGGCAACCTGCCCATCTTCATCGCCTTCGGCACCAAGCGCCGTGTCTATGAGCTGAACAAGGACGGCCGGGCGGAGGAGAAGCGGTATGTGGACTACACCATCGTCACCGACGAGCGGATCTGCGACGGCTACAACTACGCCCAGGGCCTTAAAATGCTCAAGCACAACCTGATGCACCCGGAGCGCCTCACCGTCCCGCCGGAGAAGGTGGTAACGGACATCTATTGATATGGCGGACAAGGGCGTCAAGACAAACGTGATGCGTCTTCTGGACAGCCGGGGCGTGGACTACGTCTCCCGGGACTACTCCCACACCGGCGCCGTCAGCGGGGCGGATGTGGCCCGGGTCCTGGGGCTGGATCCCCAAAGCGTCTTTAAGACCCTGGTCACTGTGGGCGCCTCCGGGGAGCATTACGTCTTTATGATCCCGGTGGAGCAGGAGCTGGATTTGAAAAAGGCCGCCCGCGCCGTGGGGGAGAAGAGCGTCGGCATGATCCGGCAGAGGGAGCTTTTTCCCCTCACCGGCTACGTCCACGGCGGCTGTTCCCCCATCGGCATGAAGAAGACCTTCGTCACCGTGGTGGACGAGACGGCCCAGCTCTTTGATACCGTCACCTTCAGCGCCGGGCGGATCGGCTTCCAGGTGGAGCTGTCCCCCGCCGCCCTGTCCACCCTCATCCCCCTGACCTACGCAGACCTCTGCGAGTGATCGGAAATCAGTCTCGTCAAACGAGATCACAGCCACAGCCCCGGCGTGAATTGCGCGCAATTCACGCCGGGGCTTTTGTGCGTTCCCCCTGCCGGGGCTTTTGCTTATTCCTTCTCCTTCGTATAATACTGCGCCTGGGCGGTCCAGAGGGCGTGGTATTTTCCGTCCTCATCCGCCAGCAGCTCCTCGTGGGAGCCGGTTTGGACGATCCGGCCGGCGTCAAAGACGGCGATCTTGTCGCAGAAGCGGCAGGAGGCCAGGCGGTGGGAGATGTAGACGGCTGTCTTGTCCCCGGCGATGGCGTTGAAGCGGCTGTAGACCTGGTACTCCGACACCGGGTCCAGGGCCGCCGTGGGCTCGTCTAAGATGATGAAGGGCGCGTCCTTGTAGAGGGCCCGGGCCAGGGCGATCTTTTGCGCCTCGCCGCCGGAGATCTCCACGCCGTCCTTGTCGAAGTCCTTGTAGAGGGGGGTGTCCAGGCCCCTTGGCATGGCGCTCTCCCGCTCCTCAAGCCCGGCGCGCTTCAGGCAGTCCTCCACCCGCGCCCGGTCAAATTCTGTGCTGGCGGCCACATTCTGCCCCAGGCTGACGGAGAAGAGCCGGAAGTCCTGGAACACAACGGAGAACAGGGACATGTACTCGTCGTAGTCGTATTTGCGGATATCCACGCCGTTCAGGAGTATGACGCCCTCCGTGGGGTCGTAGAGGCGAGTGAGGAGCTTGATAAACGTGGTCTTGCCGGAGCCGTTCATGCCCACCACCGCCAGCCGCTGGCCCACCTTGAACTTCAAATTGACGTGCCGCAGCGCCCAGGCATCCGTGTGGGGGTATTGGAAGGACACATCCCGGAACTCCACGAAATACTCGTTGTCGTCCCGCTTCTCCACGGTGAGGGTGCCGCGGTACATGTCGTTGGGGATGTCGAAGAAGGAGAACCAGCGCTGGAGGTATTGGTTATTGACCGCGAGCTGCGTGACGGATGTCACGATCCCGGTGGCCGCCGACAGCAGCAGGGTGACGCAGGAGACGTATTGGGCGATGGAACCCACGGACACCTCCCCCCGGAGGGCGGCGTAGATCAGCACCAGATAGACCCCGAAGCGCAGGACGAAGTCCGCCGCCTTCCCCAGAGTGTCCAGCAGCCCGGAGCGCAAATGCACCCTGTTGAAAGCCCGTGTCCAGGACAGACTCAGCTCCAGCTCCTTTTGGACAAGGCCCTCGCCCATGTCATAGAGGCGTATGTCCTTGCCGTAGGCGTAGTCGCCGGTGAGTTCGTTCAGCTTGCCGACGTGGAGATTGACGTCCAACACGCGGCTCATAAGCTTGCGGACTTGTCTGGCCGACAGGAAGAATAGAGCCATCTGCCATGCCGCCGCTGCCGCCACCCCGGCCGCCAGCGTAAGCTTCATCCACACCGCCACGCTCCTCAGCGCGAAGAAGGAGGCGGTCAGGGATAGGCTGGCCGCGATCTGGGTGAGGTACAGGATGGCATTCTTCGTACTTTCGCGTAGGGTGTGGAAGTTGTACCCCATCGTGGTCTCTCTGTCCACCCGCTCCCGCCGCAGCGCCACGTCCCGGTCCTCGATGGAGGCGTAGGACATCTCCATAGCCTTCCGGGAGTAGCTGAAGGCCAGGTTGTCACCGAAGGCGACATTCCCCACGCCCCGCCGCTTTTGAAACCACGCCGCCAGAAGCCCCAGGGCGAAGGACAGCCCCACCGTCAGCCCCGCGTACAGCGCCAGCGTCCCGGCGGGCCGTCCGGCGGCGATGGCGTCGATGAGCCGGGCGGAAAACCAGATGGGCACATAGGGCGTGACGGCCTCCACCACGGCCCCCAGGAACCGGAAGGCCGTCTCGTCGCGGCTGAGACGCCAGAGGGCCGCCATGCCCCGCCTGTAAATCTTGATGTGTTCGGTAAGCTTCATTCCGCCTCGCCTCCCTTGTAGTCGTCCCTGTACCAGCAGCTTTGTAGTTCAAATAGCCGGCTGTACGCCCCGCCCCGTGCCAGAAGCTCCGCGTGGGTCCCCTGCTCGGCGATCTGCCCGTCCTCCAAGAACAGGATCCTGTCGCAAAACCGGGTGGAGGCCAGCCGGTGGGAGATAAACACCGACGTCTTTCCCTCCGACATGGCGTTATACTGCAAATAGACCTGGCTTTCCGCAATGGGGTCCAGCGCCGCCGTTGGCTCGTCCAGCACCAGCGCCGGCGCGTTTTTGTAGATGGCCCGGGCCAGCATGAGCTTTTGCGTCTCGCCGCCGGATAGCTCCGTGCCCTGGTCGCTCAGCTGCTTATCCAAAACCGTGTCCAGGCCCAGGGGCAGGCTGTCCAGCTTCCCGCCCAGTCCCGCCTGACGGATGCACCGCTCGGCCTTTTCCCTGTCGGCGGCGCCGTCAACACGCCCCGAGACGCACTCGGCCAGAGTGAAGCACCCGGCCCGCGCATCCTGGAAGACGGGGGAGAACAGCTTGTAGTATTCCTCCCGCTTAAATTCCCGAACCGGCACACCGTTGAGCCTGATCTCGCCCTCGGTGGGGGTGTAGAGGCCGCAGATAAGCTTCACAAGCGTGGTTTTGCCCGCGCCGTTGAGACCCACCAGAGCCAGCTTCTCCCCGGGCCGTATGGTGAGGTTTAAGTCGTGTATGGTGTCCGCCTCCGCCCCGTGGTAGCGGAAGGAGACGTGGTCAAAGACGATCTCCGGGGCAGAATGCAGGTGTTTTTCTGCCGTCTCCGAGCCGTCGGGGACGTCCTCGGGCATGTCCAGATACTCCCGGAAGTCGCTGACAAAGAGGCTGGCGTTATGGATGCCGGTCCACTCGGTGACGATGTTCCCCACAAATCCGGCGAAGGAGGATATGGCGGCAAAGTAGAGGACGAACCGCTCCGCGTCCACCTCCCCCCGTATCGCCTGGGCGATCAGCACCGCGTAGGCCGCGCCGTCCCGCAGGAGGATCACCGCAAGGTCTGCCAGGCGCATAAGGAGCTGCCGGAGCTTCATCTTTTCGCCCCAGCCCACATCCGTTTTGAAGAGGTCGTCGTAGAGCCGCCGGAGCCACCCGGCCATGCCGTATACCCGGATGTCCTTCCAATAGTCGTAGTCCCCCGACGTCCGGATGACGTAATTGAGCTTTGCGCTGTTGTCCGTCCGGGCCTCCCGAGTGGAGTATTCCCATTTCCTATAAGCCCGTGCGCACAGGATGTTCACCGCCGGCGCCACGGTCAGCGCCAGCACCAGCCAGGGACTGACGCCGGAGATCACCGCCCCCAGAAGGACATAGCAGAGAGCGTACTCCATGAGCTTCACCGCCCGCTGTGGCGTGTCGCACAGGGGCAGTACCCCGTCCCAGGACTGGGTGGCCAGGGCGGCCCGGTCATACATGTCCCGGGTCTCCTTGCGCTCAAGGGTCTGGTAGAAGCACCGGACGGAACGGCGGGAGAGCTTCGCGCCCATGATGTCCCAGTAGATATTCAGAGCGCTGTCCGCCAATCTGGCAAAAATGGCCCGGCCCGCCGTGGCCGCCAGCATCAGTCCCAGCATAAGCCCCACGGCAAGCGCCGCCTCACCAAAGCTCCGCCCAGACGTCACCTCACCCACCACCAGGGCCGGCAGGCGCACCTGGCTCCAGGCCAGAAACACCGCCGGCGGCAGCTGCAGGAGCAGAAAGAGCAGCGCCGCCGGGGCGCTGCGGAGCATCTGCCGGAAGCTCCAGATGGCGTTGCTGAAGGCCGACTTGTACGGCTTCTTATTTGGATCCTTTTCATATTCCAAGGC
The DNA here is from genome assembly GCA_947599875.1 of uncultured Oscillospiraceae bacterium. Classification (GTDB taxonomy): domain Bacteria; phylum Bacillota; class Clostridia; order Oscillospirales; family Oscillospiraceae; genus RUG626. The sequence goes on along the minus strand of CANQFV010000044.1, from coordinate 8,301 downwards.
CTTTCACCCCTTTCGCGCCCATCGTAGCACATTCTGCCCCAAAAAAGGCAATTCGCGCACCAACTGTCGTCAGCGGTACACGAATTGCAGTTAAGACATGGCCGGGACGAGAAACTCGGAGGTGAAGGCCCCGTCCTCGCTGTTGTATTTGACCCAGCCGCCGTGGTCGCGGATGATGGTCTCCGCCCGGCGAAGGCCGAAGCCGTGAGCGCCGGATTTGGAGGTCCCGAAGAGGCCGCCGGACTTTTTCAGCTTGGCCCCGGCGGCGTTGAGCATGGAGAAGTAGAGCATCTTTCCCTTCATGCCGATGAAGATGCGGATGAACCGCTCCCCCTCCGCGCTCCGGCAGGCCTCAATGGCGTTGTCCAGCAGGTTGCCCACGATGATGCTGAGTTCCAAGTCGCCGACCGTCAGCCCGTCAGGCACGTTGGCCTTCACCGTGACGGCGATGCCCTCGCCTTTCGCCTGGGCCAGCTTGGCGGAGAGAATGGCGTCCAGGGACACGTTGCCGGTCTTGAGAAGCGTGTCCACGTTCATGAGCCCCTCGTCCAGCTCGAGGACGTACTCCCGCGCCCGCTCCAGATCCCCGGCGTCCAGATAGCCTTTCAGCGTCTGGAGATGGTTGTGGAAGTCGTGCTTGTAGCCCCGCATCTCCCGGTGGATGCTGCGCACCTCACCGAGGTGCCGCCGGGACTGCTCCGTCTGGTACTCCACCAGCTTTAAATATGTCCGTTTCAGCATATCAGTTCCTCTCTATGAACGCCCGGTTCACATCGTCGTACTTCCCGCGGGCCAGGGGGACCTCCGCCCCGCCCGTGAGCCGTACACCTGTCCGGGATATGCGCTCCACGGCCTTCAGATTGACGATGTAGGAGCGGTGGGCACGGAAAAAGTCGCCGGAAAGCCGCTCCCCAAAGGCGGTGATGCTCTCCTTGAGCTTGAATACATCCCGGCAGGTGTGGATCTCAACGGTGTGGGCGAAAGCCTCCACATAGAGGATGTCCGCCTCAAATAGCTTCACCGTCCCGCCATCCACGCTGATGACCACCGAGGGCGGCTCCACAGCCAGCCGCGCCGCCGCCTTTGTAAGCACCTCCCACAGCTTTTCCTGCGACACCGGTTTGACCAGGTAGTGCAGCGCGTCCACCTCATACCCCTCGGCGATGAACTCGAAGTGGGAGGTGATGAACACGATCTCCGCCCGTCCCCGCTGCGCCCTCACGCGCTTTGCAAGCTCGATGCCGGATATGTCCCGCATCTCCACATCCAACAGTAATATGTCATAATCCTTGTTCTGTGCATATTCAAAGAGAAAACTCTCGGCGGAGGGGAATTCATATAACTGCACCCGGCTTCCCGACGCCTCCGCCCACCGGCGTACCATCCCGGCGATGCTCCGCCGGTCAACGTCCGAGTCGTCGCATATCGCTATGGCATATTCCATCCCGCCACCGCCATTTCTTCATGGATTACGGCTTGATTATACCACACCGCCAAGACGTTTTCCACCGGCATTTTAGCATACGGCGGGATTTAGATGTCGGCAGAAAAATGGCGGAAAAGGTCTTGACCTATGCACGCCGGCAGGGTAATATGGATTTGCTCGTCGAAATGCTGCCAAAGATGAGGTAGCAGGGGGGCAATGTTTCGCGGGGGCGGCGGGGGGTTGATACACAACATCTTGTGCCGTGTTTTTGCTTGCCCACAATGATGCAAGAATCGTATAAATAAATCTTTGCTTACTCTTGCAAAATCTTACATTTTATGGTAGATTTCCCGTAGAAATTCGTCTATCGGGAGGGATCATTTATGGATAATTCGGTGAAGGTCGTACTGATCGGCGCCGATTTGGCCGGGGTGCGGGAGTGCCCCGGCATCGATATTTTAGGCAGCGCTGAGACCTGCGACGAGGGGGTTTCCCTCGCGGGATCCCTCGGCCCGGAAGTGGTTGTCACCAGCCTGACCCTCCGGGACAGCGACGGGCTGGAGGTGGCGGAGCGGGTGTCCCATCTCCCCGGAAAGCCCGCCTGCGCCGTGATCTCCCCCTGGCCAAGCGAGCTGATGGCCGGTCTTGTTCTACGGCTGGGGGCCGTGTTTCTTGTGACACGCCCCGGCTCCGCACCTGTGCTGGCCAATCGAATCCGGCTGCTGGGTGAGGCCCGGCGATTTCCCCAACTGACGAAGCCGGAGGATGAGTTCTACGCCCTCGCTGACGATGTGCTGTTCACCCTGGGTTTCCCCATGAATTTTGCGGGCTACAAGTATCTGCGGGAGGCCATCGTCCGGGCGGCGGTGGATCCGGACTGCCTGGATGCCGTCACCAAGGAGCTTTACCCGCAGGTGGCCAGGAAATTTGGTTCAACGCCGGAACGGGTGGAGCGGGCGATACGGATCATCATCGGCTACGCCTGGCGGAATAACCGGCAGGGGATTATGGAGCTGATCGGCCCGGCGCTGAGCGGGCGGCCCACCAACTCCCGGCTCATCGCCTCCGCCGCCGGTCAGATCGCCTCCCGCGGCCGCCAGATCGCGCTTTAAAATTCCCCATTCCCCGAAAATCCGGCAGCGGGGGTTGACGCACGGAATCGGCGGTGTATAATGGGTGAGAGTACATCGCAAAGTGAGGGGATCGGTATGCCGAACGCGGATCACACGGGGCACCGGGACAGGATGCGGGAGAAGCTGGCCGGGAAGGGACGGCGGCGCGGCACTCCCACAGATACGGACTTGTTGGAGACGGCATTGTACCTGGTGAACCGCCGCCGCGATGTGAAGCCCCAGGCCGAGCTGCTTTTATCCCGTTTCGGGGACGCGGCCGGTATTTTGGACGCTGAGTACGAGGAGATTTGCTCCGTCCCCGGCATTGGGGAGTCCACGGCGTACCTGATGGAGCTTTTGGGCGAGATCTCCCGCCGGGCTGAGGATCAGTACGACCAGAGGGCCCGGCTCCTCTGGCCGGAGGACATCCACCGCTATTTGATCCCAAGACTCGAGGGCATGGAGCAGCCTCCTCTCTATTTTCTCTGCTTCGACCAGGACATGCGGGTCTTAGACTGCACGTTGATCGGAAGTCCCCTGACGAACCCGGAGGGTGCCTTCGAGCAGATTTCCAGCAAAGCGATAAGGCTGGACTCCAAAAGGGTCATCACGGCCCGCGGGGTTCTGGAGGGCCCGGTCTTTCCCGACGAGAGGGAGATGCCCTGGGTCTCGGCCATCACTCGGGCCCTGCGGGAGATCGACATTCTCCACCTGGATCACATCCTGTTCTCAAAAGAGAAGTTCTACTCCCTGGCCCGGATGGGACACGTCCGGCTGACGGACGAGGAGCGGGGCCTGTACCGCCCCCGGGGCGCCGCGATGATGACCTCTCGGCTGGAATACGATACCAGCCCCATATTCCCCGACCCCGTAGAGGATAAAACTTAAGAAATATGACAGGCAAAACGCCGGGGCCTTGTTGGCCCCGGCGTTATTTCTTTAAACTGGCGTGCAGTCATCCCCCGACATGCCCGATCTCATGGTCGGGTCGGGAAAAATTTTAAATCTTTCTCTTGACATGGGCGAAACCGTGTGATATTCTATATATGATCTGATTAGAGCATATATAGAATACCGCAAGTGGGAGGGCTCTTCATGGAAACAAGCGAAAAGGTGTCCGTCAACATGAACATCGCGACACTGTCTCAAATTGATCTGCTGGTGGACAAGGGATATTATTCCAACCGGAGCGACTTTATCAATCAGTCCGTGCGGCAGACGCTTAACGAGAAGCGGTCGGTCATCGAGGAGGTGAGCAGGCAGCAAAACGACCTGGATTTCTGGTGGTTTGTCGGGATCATGGTTCTGGAAAAGGAGAACCTGCTGAAGGCGAGAGAAAAAAAGACCAAAATAAAAATCAAGGGCTACGGCCTGTTGGCGCTCGGCGGCGAACTCGACGACCTTGTGATTGAAAATGTGGAGAGCATCGCCGTTAAAGGGAAGATTATCTGCTCCGACAGGATTCGGGAGCATTTTCAGATACGGTGAAACGCCTTTGGGGCGGGAGGGCGCCCCTGCGCAGAGAAAAGCGTCCGCGCCCCTGCCTTCCGGGCAAGTCTGAAATGAAACGGAGGGAAGAAAATGATCATCCGGGAGCTGACGGCCTTTGAACCGGACATGCTTCTTGACTTGTATAACAGCGTCGGTTGGACAAATTACACGAGAGCGCCTGAAATGCTCCTGAAGGCGTATGAACATTCCCTGCTGACGCTGGGCGCTTACGACGGCGGCAAATTGGCGGGGATCATCCGCACGGTGGGCGACGGATTCTCCGTTGTTTTTATACAGGATCTCTTAGTTGCCCCCGAATACCAGCGCCGGGGGATCGGAACACGGCTTTTACAGGAGATCGTGAGCCGATTCCCGGACGTCTACCAGATGGATCTGATGACCGACAACACGGCTAAAACGGTCTCCTTTTACCGGTCAGCCGGATTTGTCAAGGCTGACGACATGGGCTGCTGCGCGTTTATAAAGATGTAATACGCTCCCCCTATCCGGGCAGGGCTTTTCCTGCCTTCGACAGGGGGAGCGCATCGTTTCAACTCTTAATCTTACTCGACGCTGACAGGCCCCCCGGAGGCGACCACATATCGGTGTCCGTCGATCTCCAGCGGCTCGTGGATGCTCCCGAAGGCGCTGGCGGCGCCCAGGTCATACGCCCCGGCAAGCTCCATCGTCCCGGCCTGCGCATCCACCCGGTAGACCCGCCAGGTCCAGAGGGCGCGGTTGAACCGGCCATTCTCGCCGGGGGCCACGGTCAGGACGCCCAGCGTCCCGTCGCCGTAGAGCTGCCAGGTGAAGCAGCAGCGGCTCCCCTGGGGAAGCTCCCCCAGGCCCGCCGCCTCCACCGACGCGCCGTCTTCGCCGATGGAGATCAGGTCAAAGCTGTGCGGTGTGCCGTCGTACCGGAGATACCTGCCGCCGCCCAGCGGGATGAACGCGCTGAGCTGGCCCATAGGATTGGAAGACCAGAACACCCCGTCAATCCCGTTGACCTGCTCCAGGGACAGGCCCGTGTCGGAGAAGGAGAGATCCGCAAGCTCCAGGGTCAGTATCCGTGCGTCGCCCGGGCGATCATCGGCCGCGTTCCCGGCAGTCTCCACGGTCAGCAGCGCCCGGTCGCTCTCCCAGACCACGTCAACGAGCATGGGGCCGGAAAAGTCCTCCAGGCCGTAGGTCACACGCGCCGCGCCCTCCTCCGGGTCATATGTCCAGGCGGCCAGGCCCTTTCCCATCTCACCCACCGCCAGCCAGCGCCCGTCGCGGGCGGAGACGGACAGGAACCGGGCGTCCCCCAGCTCCTCCCGGGTGAGGCGGCCCCGGTAGCGCACATCCTCGCCGCGTGTGAAGAAGTATAGCTCAGTCTCGTTGGACGTTTCATACCCGCACTCCGCCGCCAGGAATCCGGGGCCGTAGTGGATGGTGTGGATGTTGCCGTACAGCACCCGGCTTCGGGTCTCCCCGCCGGGGGCGAAGGTGGTGACCGCCGCCCAGCTTACGCGTGTTGGCTCGCCCAGGATCAGGATGTCCTCCTCCCCGCGCTGAAGCTCCTGCCCGTCAACGACGGTCTCGGGGACGAAGCCCTCCTGGCCGGTGATGTCGCTCCAGCCGCAGGCGCACTGGCCACCGGCGGTGACGAGAGTCACGAACTTCCCGCTGTCGTCCAGCATTGCCGCCTCCAGGGCGCCCCGCTGGCGTATGGTTTCGGTGACGACCGGGGAGGCCGGATCCGTCAGATCCATGATCTGCGCCAGAGTCCAGGAGGTGGCGTCAAGGGTGCCATCCACCGGCCCCGGCTCAAACGGTTCGCTCCCCACGGCCACAAGCTTGGGCGAACCTTGGCCCTCCACCAGGAAAAGGAGCTGAACCTGGCTCTCCTGCTCCACTGCCTGCCCCGGCCCGCCGGTGACGGGGGAGACATAGAGCGCAGAGTCGCTGACATAGTACACATACCCGCCCCAGGCCAGGGCCTTCGCGCCGGAGTCCACCTGTGACGCGCCGAGGGATTCGCCCTTGTACCCCTGCCTGTCGCTGCCGTGGTCGTCGTGGCGGGAGAGGTACGCCAAAAGCTCCGGAAGCGAGCTGTATTTGTCCGAGGTGGCAGGCTCAGCCGGTGTCTCCGGGGGATTCTGCGTATCGCCGATCCCGGCGTTGTCCGGATCCGGCCCCACGTCGGGGCGGCCGGGGGCGCCGCTGTCCGCTATGAGCTTCGGCAGCGTCAGGGCGGTGACGCCCATGACCACCGTAAGGCAGGCCGCCAGGGCCGCCCAGCGGACGAATGTGCCGCGCCTTTTCCTCCCGGCCCGCCTCACCTCGTCCGTCTCCCGGAGCGTGCGGCTGTCCAGACCCTCCAGCGCCTCCAGAATGTCCATATTTTTCAAAGTAACTCCTCCTTCGTCAGATAGTCCCGAAGTCCGCGCCTTGTGCGGAAAAGCAGGCTCTTGACCCGCCCCGTGCCGATGCCGCAGTACCGGGCTATCTCATCCAGTGAATCCATATAGTAGTACCGCCCCACGAACACCCGCCGGGCCAGCGGCGGCAGGCTCCGCAGGTATTCGTTTATGGCCTCCGAGAGCGTCACCCTGTCGCACAGCTCCCCCTCCGCCCCGTCCGGGATGCACTCCTCCAGCTCGGTGAGGGACAACAGCCCCTCCGACGGGCGGCGCTTTTGCCTGGTCTCGCTCTTGAGCCGGTCGATGGCCCGCCGGCGAACCACACTGGCAAGGTACGCCGCCAGCGACCGGGGCCTGCAGGGCGGGATGGAGTGCCAGGCCGTCAGGAGCGCGTCGTTGACGCACTCGGCCGCGTCCTCGGGGCTGCCCAGCACATTCTGGGCGATTTTTGTGAGATACCCGCCCAGCTCCCGCTGCGTCTCGGCAATGGCGGCCTCGTCCCGCGACCAGAAAAGCTCGATGATCTCATTCTCTACCACGGCTTCACGCTCCTTTTGAAGGTCCCTTCACCTATTATGTCGATAAACGGCCGGGGTTGGTTCCGGGTTTTTTAAAAATTTTTCCCATCCCGTCCATGAGACCGGGCATTTTGGGGGATAGCCGCACGCCGGTTTAAAGAAATAACGCCGGGGCCTTGTGGGCCCCGGCGTTTTGCCTGTCAAATTTCTCAGTCTTTATCCTGTATCGGGTCGGGGAATATGGGGCTGGTATCGCATTCCAGCCGAGAGGTCATCATCGCGGCGCCCCGGGGGCGGTACAGGCCCCGCTCCTCGTCCGTCAGCCGGACGTGTCCCATCCGGGCCAGGGAGTAGAACTTCTCTTTTGAGAACAGGATGTGATCCAGGTGGAGAATGTCGATCTCCCGCAGGGCCCGAGTGATGGCCGAGACCCAGGGCATCTCCCTCTCGTCGGGAAAAACCGGGCCTTCCGGAATCCCGCGGGCCGTGACAACGCGCTTGGAATCCAGTCTTATCGCCTTGCTGGAAATCTGCTCGAAGGCCCCCTCCGGGTTTGTCAGGGGACTTCCGATCAACGTGCAGTCTAAAACCCGCATGTCCTGGTCGAAGCAGAGAAAATAGAGAGGAGGCTGCTCCATGCCCTCAAGTCTTGGAATCAAATAACGGTGGATGTCCTCCGGCCAGAGGAGCCTGGCCCTCTGGTCGTACTGATCCTCAGCCCGGCGGGAGATCTCGCCCAAAAGCTCCATCAGATACGCTGTGGACTCCCCGATGCCCGGGACGGAGCAAATCTCCTCGTACTCAGCGTCCAAAATGCCGGCCGCGTCCCCGAAACGGGAGAGCAGCAGCTCGGCTTGGGGCTTCACATCGCGGCGGCGGTTCACCAAATAGAGCGCCGTCTCCAATAAGTCCGTATCCGTGGGAGTGCCGCGCCGCCGGCCCTTCCCGGCCAGCTTCTCCCGCATCCTGTCCCGGTGTCCCGTGTGATCCGTGTTCGACATACCGATCCCCTCACTTTGCGAAATGATTTTAAAGCGCGATCTGGCGGCCGCGGGAGGCGATCTGACCGGCGGCGGAGGCGATGAGCCGGGAGTTGGTGGGCCGCCCGCTCAGCGCCGGGCCGATCAGCTCCATAATCCCCTGCCGGTTATTCCGCCAGGCGTAGCCGATGATGATCCGTATCGCCCGCTCCACCCGTTCCGGCGTTGAACCAAATTTCCTGGCCACCTGCGGGTACAGCTCCTTGGTGACGGCATCCAGGCAGTCCGGGTTCACCGCCGCCCGGACAATGGCCTCCCGCAGGTACTTGTAGCCCGCGAAATTCATGGGAAAGCCCAATGTAAATAAAA
>CANQFV010000043.1 GCA_947599875.1 uncultured Oscillospiraceae bacterium | reverse complement strand
CGGTTCCTTAGTCACACCAGTGTGCGCACTGGTGGTACAAAGAAACCGTCCCCGCTGTCCCACCTCCTCAGAGAACGCAAGGCTTTCGACCTGCGTCCTCAATTCAATATTTTTTGCCGCGCAAATTGGAAAATAGTTTCCTGTAGGGGCCGACGACCTCGTCGGCCCGTGTTCCGAAATGCTCCAACATCGCGGTCAACGCGCAAACCTTCGTCCTTGCCGTAGGGGTCGCCGCCCACGGCGACCCGTGTCTCGATTACCTCTGAGTATCGATTCAACGCAACTCAACCAACGCGGGCCTCCGTGGGCAGAGGCCCGTACAGATTGAATGGATGGTAACGCTCTTTTTTGTCCCTTTGAGGAGGTGGGACAGCGGGGACGGTTCTTTTGTCACAGGGGCCCCACGCAATCACGATTGCGTGGGGAGAGGCGGAGCGAAGTCTGCGAGTGAGCCGCGCCGCTTGCGGCGCGGGGAGCTATCGCGACTTCCGCGACGACGAAGGTGTGACAAAAGAACCGTCCCTCTGTAACGCCGGGGGTAAGCCCCCGGTCAACGGCAGGCACCCCGACCCGCTCCCCCCAATTCCAATATTTTTTCCAAGGACATGTGCCTTGGAAAAAATCCCTCTTGCCGCGCAAGTGACCAGTCCGCAGACTGGTCGCACAGCGCGGCAGCAGGGAATATGCCCATGAATTCCGCAGAATTCATGGGCATATTCCCGCACGCCCCCCTTGGCAGAAAAAGGCCCTCGATTTCTCGTCAGAGAAATCGAGGGCCTTTTTCGCCAGCCTATACCATCTTTTCCTGCTTGACCTTCTTATCGATGACGTGGCGGGACGCCAGCTCGGCCTCCAGATCCTCCAGGCTGATGCCCATGTGTACCATGAGGACCATCGCGTGGTAGGCCAGATCCGCCAGCTCATAGGTGGTCTCCCGCACATCGCCGGCCTTGGCGGCGATGATCACCTCGGTGGACTCCTCGCCCACCTTTTTCAGGATCTTATCGGTACCCTTCTCAAAGAGGTAGTTTGTGTAGCTGCCCGCCTTGGGATCGGCCTTCCGCCCCTGCAAAAGCCGGTAGAGACCGGCGTAGGAGAAGCCCTCCGGTGTCTCCTCCCCCTCGTACACGGGGTTTACAAAGCAGGAGTCGCCCCCCAGATGGCAGGCGGGGCCGTCCTTCACCACCTCCACCACCAGCGCGTCCAGGTCGCAGTCGGCGGTGATGGAGCGGATGTGCTGATAGTTGCCGCTTGTCTCCCCCTTGAGCCAGAGCTTCTGCCTGGAGCGGGACCAGAAGCAGGTCAGCCCCCGCTCCAGGGAGATCTCCAGGCTCTCCCGGTTCATATACGCCAGCGTCAGGACTTTTTTGGACTCCGCGTCCACCACAATGGCCGGGATCAGTCCCTTCTCGTCAAAATTCAGCTTGTCAAGATTGAGCATAATCGTCCCCCTCAGAATCTCACATTGATCCCCTCATCCCGGAGGGTTCGTTTGATATCGCTTACGGTGGTCTCCCCAAAGTGGAGGATGGAGGCGGCCAGCCCCGCGTCCACCCGGGGCAGGGACCGGAACAGAGTCACAAAATCCCCGGCACAGCCCGCGCCGCCGGAGGCGATCACCGGCACATCCACGGCCTCGGAGACGCACCGGAGCATCTCCAGGTCAAAGCCCTGCTTCACCCCGTCGGCGTCCATCGAGTTCAGCACCACCTCGCCGGCGCCCTCGCCAACGCACCGCCGGATCCACTCCACGGCCTCCCGGCCCGTGTTGTCCCGTCCGCCCCGGGAAAAGACGGTGAACACGCCGTCCACCCGCTTTACGTCGGCGGATATGACCACACACTGGCTGCCGTACAGCCTGGCCGCCCGGCCCACAAGGGACGGGTCCCGCAGAGCGCCGGAGTTGACGCTGACCTTGTCCGCGCCGCACTTCAGCACCCGGTCGAAATCCTGGAGGCTGTTGATCCCGCCCCCCACGGTGAGGGGGATAAAGACCTTTGACGCGCACTGGCAGAGAATATCGGTGAAGAGCTTTCGCCCCTCGGCCGAGGCGGTGATATCGTAAAAAACAAGCTCGTCCGCGCCGCCGGCGGAGTACATCTCCGCCAGAGCCACGGGGGAGTCCACGTCGTGAAGCCCCTGAAAATGGACGCCCTTGACCACCCGGCCGTCCCGCACGTCGAGACAGGGGATAATGCGCTTGGTGATCATCCGGCGGCCTCGATGGCGGTCTTCAGATCGATCTTCCCGGCGTAGAGCGCCCTGCCGATGGTGGCCCCGAACACGCCGGTGTCCTTGAGGGCGCGGATGTCCTCTAAGGTGGTGATGCCGCCGGAGGCGATCACATCCAGCCCGAACCGGGCCGTCAGCTCCCGGTACAGATCCACATTCGTCCCCTTCAGCGCCCCGTCCTTGGAGATATCGGTACACATGATGGTCTTGACGCCGATGGACTCCAGCCGCGACACAAAGTCAAAGCACTCCACCTTGCTGATCTGCGTCCAACCCCGGACGGCCACAAAGCCGGAGCGCACGTCCACGCCCACAACGATCTTCTCCCCGTATTTTTCCACCATGTTGGCCAGGAAATCCGGCTCCTCCATAGCGGCTGTCCCCAGGATCACCCGGAAGAACCCGGCGTCCAGGGCGCGCTTGATGGTCTCCTCGTCCCGGATGCCCCCGCCGATCTCCGTTTTCAGGCCGGGGATGCGGGCGATCTGGCAGGCCTTCTCAAAGTTCTTGCTGACGCCGTCCCGCGCACCCTGGAGATCCACAAGGTGCAGGTACTCCGCCCCGGCCAGACGAAACTCCATTGCCTTCAGCTCCGGGGCGTCGGAATAAACGGTCATACTGCTGTACTCTCCGTGCATGAGCCGCACGGCCATGCCGTCGTATAGGTCGATTGCCGGGAAAATCTTCATACCGCACCTCACAAATATTGTATTTTGATCAAAACTCCGAGAAGGCCCTGAGGATACGAAGGCCCACCTCACCGCTTTTTTCCGGGTGGAATTGGCAGCCGTAGACGCTGCCGTTCTGCACGGCGGCAGTCAGCGTCCCGCCGTACTCTGTCACCGCCGTGGTGTACGCCTCACAGCCCACGGCGTGATAGGAGTGGACGAAGTACACATGCTCGCCCTCCTCCACATCCTTAAATATACCCGATTTGCCCACAAAATGCAAGATGTTCCAGCCAATATGGGGAATTTTCAGTCCGGGCGTGATGGAATCGGCAATAGGCGCCACCGTGCCGGGGATGAGACCCAGCCCCCGGTGTGTGCCGTACTCCAGACTCCGGTCAAAAAGCAGCTGCATCCCCAGGCAGATGCCCATAAGGGGCTTCCCCCTCCGGGCCTCCTCCAGGATCACCCGGTCAAGCCCCGTGGCCCGCAGCTTCCGGGCCGCGTCCTCAAAGGCCCCCACCCCGGGGAGGATCAGCCTGTCGGCCTGCCGGATCTCCCGCGGGTCCCCGGTGACGACACACGCCTCCCCAATGGCGGCGAAGGAGCTTTTCAAGGAGAACAGGTTCCCCACGCCGTAGTCGATGATCCCCGTCATAGCACACCCTTTGAGCTGGGCACCTGGCCCGCCATCGCCGGATCGACAGCCACGGCCTGGCGCATGGCCCGGGCCGCGGCCTTGAAGCAGGCCTCCGCGATGTGGTGGGCGTTGCGCCCCGCCAAAGCCCGGAGGTGCAGGGTGATCCCCGCCTCCCGGACAAGGGCGGTGAAGAACTCCTCCACCAGCTCCGTGTCAAAATCCCCGATCTTTCCGGTGGGGAAGGGCACCTCAAAGCCCAGACAGCCCCGGCCGGAGATATCCACCGCGGCCAGAACAAGCGCCTCGTCCATCGGCAGGATCATGTGGCCGTAGCGGTTGATCCCCGCCCTATCCCCCAGGGCCTCCCGAAGGGCGCGGCCCAGGCAGATGCCCACATCCTCCACGCTGTGGTGCCCGTCTACACAGGTGTCCCCCTGGCAGTGGGCCTCCAGGTCAAACCGGCCGTGGACGGCAAAGAGCGTGAGCATGTGGTCAAAAAAGCCGATCCCCGTGGAGACGGAGGCCCTCCCCCCGCCGTCCAGGGCCAGGGTCAGGGCGATATCCGTCTCAGCTGTCTTACGGGTTATCCGGGCTGAACGCATAAAAGTCACTCCTTTGGTCAATGTTTTCGCAAAATCTCCCCGGCCGCCGCAACAAGGGCCTCCATCTGTTCCGGCGTGCCCACGGAGATCCGGTTGTACTCCTCAATATCCCCCCGGGAGAAGTGCCGCACCAGGATCCCCCGGTCCCGCAGCTGTTCATACAGCGCCGTGCCGGAGATTTCGGGGTGCCGGACAAAGAGGAAATTTGCCCGGGAGTCCGTCACCGCAAAGCCCATCTCCCGCATCCTCCGGGCGGTCTCATCCCGTGTGGCGGCCACGGCGCGGCAGTTGTCCATGTAGTAGCCGTTGTCCCCGAAGGCCGCGACCCCGGCCGCCTGGGTCATGGCGTTTACGTTGTAGGGGTTGGTGGAGTCCTTCACCGCCGTGAGGTCCGCGATCAGCTCCCGGCTCCCCACGCCGAAGCCCAGCCTCGCCCCGGCCAGGGAGTGAGACTTGGAGAAGGTGCGGGTCACCAGCAGGTTGCCGTACTTTTTCGTCAGCGGAAGGGCGCTCTCCGCCCCGAAGTCCACATACGCTTCGTCAACGATCACGGGGCTGTCCGGGTTGGCCCGGAGGATCTCCTCGATCTCCCAAAGCCCCAGACAAAGCCCGGTGGGGGCGTTGGGGTTGGCGATGACAAGGGGGTGCCCCAGCCCCAGGTAGTCCCGGTGATCCACGGTAAAATCCGGCCGCAGGGGGATCTCCTGCCGGGGCAGACCGTAAAGACCGGCCAGGACGGGGTAGAAGCCGTAGCTCAAGGCGGGGTAGGCGATGGGCGTCCGGCTGTCGCAAAAGGCCATAAAGGCGAAATTCAAAATTTCATCCGAGCCGTTCACCGGCAGGATCATCTCCGGATCCACGCCGTACACATCGGCGGCGGCCCTGCGCAGGCGCAGCGCCGTGGGGTCGGAGTACAGATTCAGACTCCCCGCCGCCTCCTCCACGGCCCGCAGCACAGCGGGGGAGGGGGGATAGGGGGACTCGTTGGTGTTCAGCTTGATATACCGCCTGTCCCGGGGCTGTTCGCCGGGGACATACGCCTCCAGCGTCGCCAGGCGTGACGACAAAAACCTGCTCATGCCTGTCTCTCCAGCCGCTTTGTGACGCTGCGGGCGTGGGCGTCCAGGCCCTCGCTCCCGGCGAAAAGGGCGATATCCGGCCCCTCACGGCGCAGGGCCTGGGGGGTGTAGCACATGAACTGGGACTTCTTGATAAAGTCGTCAACCGACAGGGGAGAGGAGAACCTGGCCGTGCCGCCGGTGGGCAGGGTGTGGTTGCACCCGGCGTAGTAATCCCCCACCGCCTCCGGGCAGGAGTGGCCCACAAAGACGGAACCGGCGTTGGTCACAAGCTCCAGAAGCTCCAGGGCGTTCTCCGTGCAGATCTCCATATGCTCCGGGGCGATGCGGTTGGCCGAGTCCACAGCCGCCCGCAGGTCGTGGGTGACGATGATCTTCCCGTTCCGGTCGATGGACTCCCTGGCGATCTCCCGCCGGGGAAGCTCCGGGATCTGCCGCTCCAGCTCCTGCGCCACGGCGCTGGCCAGCTCCGGGCAGTCCGTGACCAGCACGGCGCTGGCGTTTTTGTCATGCTCGGCCTGGCTGAGAAGATCCGCCGCCGTCAGCACGGGGTCGGCGGAGCTGTCCGCCAGGATCAGGATCTCACTGGGCCCCGCGATCATGTCGATAGCCACCGTGCCGAAGACCTGGCGCTTGGCCTCGGCCACATAGGCGTTTCCGGGGCCCACGATCTTGTCCACCCGGGGCACGCTCTCGGTGCCGTAGGCCAGGGCCGCCACGGCCTGGGCGCCTCCCACCTTAAAGACCCGGTCAACGCCGGCGATCCTGGCCGCGGCCAGGATCTGCGGCGCCACAACGCCCGCCTTGGCCGGCGTCACCATGACGATCTCCCGGCACCCGGCGATCTTCGCCGGAATGGCGCTCATAAGGACGCTGGAGAAGAGGGGCGCCGTGCCGCCTGGCACATAAAGCCCCACCTTCTCGATGGGATGTACCCGCTGCCCCAGCGTGACCCCCTCCCGGGGGGAGAGGGTGAAGCCCTCCCGCAGCTGATGCCGGTGGAATTCCCGGATATTCTCCGCGGCCCGCTCCATAACGGCCAGAAGCTCCGGATCCAGGGCGGCCTTGGCATCCGCAAGCTCCCGCTCCGTCACCTCCAGCGCCTCCGGCGCCCTGCCGTCAAATTTATTACAGTATTCCCGCAGGGCCGCGTCCCCGTTTTCCCGCACGTTGGCGATGATCTCCGCCACAGGCCCGGACACGTCCCGGCCCTCCGTCTCCCTGGCGAAGATTTGAGAATCCGGCACCTGGCCCAACTCATACAGCTTGATCATGATCTGCCCTCCAGAACCGCCTGAAGCCGGTTTGTCAGCTCGGCCACGGCGTTGTATTTGAATTTATAGGCCGCCTTGTTGGCGATGAGCCGGGCGCTTATGTCGCACACCTCCGCCAGGGGCGCAAGGCCGTTCTCCCGCAGGGTGGCGCCGGTCTCCACAATGTCCACGATCACGTCGGACAGCCCCAGAAGGGGCGCCAGCTCGATGGAGCCGTTGAGGTGGATGATGTCAATGTCCCGCCCCAGCCCGGCGTAGTAGTCCCGTGTGATCTTTGTAAATTTCGTGGCCACGCGCAGGGTGGAGGAGGGGTCGTCCTTCCGGCCCGGCTTGCCGCAGACGCACATTTTGCACCGCCCCACGCCGAAATCCAGAAGCTCATATACATCCGGTGTGTACTCCAGGAGAATATCCTTCCCCGCCACACCCATGTCCGCAGCGCCCCGTTCCACATAGATGGCCACGTCCGAGGGCTTCACAAAAAAGTACCGTGCGGCCCCGTCCGGCGTCTCAAAAACAAGCCGCCGCCCGCCGCCGGGAAGCTCCGGACAGCCGTACCCCGCCTTTTCCAAGACGGCGTACACCTTGTCCCCCAGACGCCCCTTGGGCAGGGCGATATTCACCGTGTCAGCTCTCATGGCCGCCCTCCCTGTCAAATGTCACAAGCCTGCCAAATGTAAATCCCTCCGGCACGGCCCTGTCCACCCGCACCCGCAGCCCCCCGCCGCGAAGCTCCCGGGTGTAATCGGCCAGCTCCAGGGGATCCGCCCCCGCGTCGATGACCAGCACATCCGCGTCCGGCCGTGTCCCGCCGGAGGGGAGGCGCTGCAGGAGGTTGAGATAGACGGCAAAGCCCATAGCCCCGGACTCCCGGTGGAGCCGGCGCATCAGCCCGTCATACCGCCCGCCGGAGAGTACCGCCGTGGGCACGCCGGGCAGATACCCCCGCATCACAACGCCGTTGTAGTACCTGGGATCGGCCCGCAGGGACAGGTCGAGGAAGATCCCCTCCCGCGCCCCCAGGACGCGTGCCAGCCTTGCCAGCTCCGTCAAGGCCCCGGCGGCGTTGTTCCCCAGGGGCAGAGCCGACAGCTGCCGCACCCCGTCCCGAAGGGGGGCGCGCAGGCGGATCAGCTTCTCCAGCAGCCGGATGTCCTCCGGAGACAGCCCGTTTCGCTGGGCCAGAGCGCGAAGCTCGTGGGCGTTTTTCTCCTCCGCCAGACGCAAAAGCTCCTCCCGGCACCCGGCCGGCACGTCCATGTCCTCCAAGACCCCGGACAGAAGCGCCATGTGGGACAGATCCAGAACGTACACCCGGGACATCTCCTCCAGCGCCTGGGCGGCCATTGAGATCACCTCGCACACGCTGTACAGGTTCAGCTCCCCGATGCACTCCAGCCCCGCCTGGGGGATCTCCGAAAAGCCGGAGGAGGCGTCCTTCGCCCGGTAGACGGACTCGGAATAGTAGACCTTTTTCAGACTCGTCCCCGGAACGGTGTTCCGAATGACGGACAGGGTGACATCCGGCTTCAGCGCCATCAGCCGCCCGTCCGTGTCCGTAAAGGTGAGAATGGCCTCGCCGGTGATAAAGGAGCGGTTCTTGGCGTACAGGTCGTACTCCTCAAATTTGCTCATCCTGTATCTGACGTAACCGCGGCTCTCAAAAAGCTCCCGCAAAGCGCCCTCTATGTCCCCGAAAGGCCCGTTATTCCACGCTTTTTTCTCCATAAACTTCCCCCGGATCCGGGAATTTCCCATGTTTTTTTCATTATACGGTGTATCATCGCGTCAGTCAAGTGAAGAATGATACAAAAAAACATCATTTTGTTTCGTTTTATCAATTGACAAAGACAAAAATATATGGTAACATACTGAAGCATCGGTTTGGAGAGATACCGAAGTGGTTATAACGGAGCGGTCTTGAAAACCGTCGGCGGGCAACCGCCCGTGGGTTCGAATCCCACTCTCTCCGCCACAAGTGCCCGCGGGATCGGGGATTTGTGGGGGAGAGAGTGGAAAACAGAATAAATGCGGAAGTACCCAAGTGGCCGAAGGGGCTCCCCTGCTAAGGGAGTAGACGTCTAAACCGCGTGCGAGGGTTCAAATCCCTCCTTCCGCGCCAAAAGAAATCCTGTAAATCGTTCTGATTTACAGGATTTTTCTTTGTTTTACGGGGCTTTATATCTGGAAAAGTTATAAGCCGTTTTGAGCTTGACCTGATTTACCCCTAACTTTACCCCAAACAGCCGTTTTAAGCCTGTTTTGAGGTGAGGTTATCGTAGTAGCTTTGTACCCTTGCCGCCGTGTCCTTCATCATCTTTTCGGAGGTGTGGGCGTATGTGCTCAGCGTGAAGCTGGCCGTGGCGTGGCCCAGGAGGTCCTGGACGCTTTTCACGTCAGCGCCGGAGGCAATGGCGACGGTTGCCGCCGTGTGTCTGAGGTCATGGGGCCGGGCGTCGGGTCTTCCGATGCTGGCGGCAATCCGCTTGAACGCCTTGTAAAAACTGTGTATGGCGAGGTGCTGTCCCGTCTCGTCCGTGAACACCAGATCGTCAGGATTGCTCCACGTCGTTCCGGCGCGGAGCCTGTTTTCTAATTGCCGCACCCGCTCCGCCTGGAGGTACTTCATGGCAATCTCCGGCGGTTCGATGGTCCGGGGCTTGCCGCTTTTGGTGCTGGACGCAATATAGTATTTCCCGCCCTTTGATTTTTCCTTTTGGAGCTGCTGGCTGATGGTAATTCTGCCGGTCTTGAAGTCCACCTGTTTCCACGACAGGCCCAGACATTCGCCCTCCCGAAGTCCGGCGAACAGACACATGGCGTAAGCGTTACGCATTGGGGAGCTTTCTATTGCCGCGAGGAAAGCTGGTATTTCCGCATCAGTGAGCGGGGTTATCTCGTGTCGCTCCACCTTTGGCAGCTCCGCGCCATCACAGGGATTGGCTGAAATAATGCCTTGCTTCATAGCCACGGAGAAAGCCTTGTGGAGCACGGCGGACGTGTTCTTCACCGTTTTCCCGGAAAGGCCCGCCGTAGTCATAGTGTTGTAGACCTTTTGAATGTGTGACCCCTTGACTGCCTGGAGCTTCATGGCACCGATGATGGGAGTAACGTGGTTACTAATGATGGCTTTATAGCTTTGGAGCGTCAGGGGCTTCACCTTGCTTGTACAAAATACATCAAGCCATTCCGTCAGCCACGCCGATACCGTAACTTTACTTGGGGCCTGATATACGCCCTTGTCCAGCTCCCGTATTACCTCCGTCATAGCTTGCCGGACCTCATTTTGAGTGGCCCCGTAGATGCTCCGCCGGACGGGTTTGCCGGTCCCTGGGTCTGTACCGATGGTGACACGGGCCTCCCACCGTCCATCAGGCCGCTGACGGATAGAGCCGGAATGGGAGGCGGCGCGGGTGTTACTCTTGCGTGGCATCATCGTCACTCCCTTCATATTGAGTCCCATAACGGGCATTAAACTGATCCCATCTATCAAATGACAATGAAAGCCGTTTCGACATTTCATCATATCCGCTTATTACGTTGACAATGTTGGTAAATATATCGATTGCCTCAAATCTGTATTGCCTTATTTCCCTGAAAACTTTATCGCACATTTCAACCTTTTCTTCTGTTTCCCAATAATGGTCTTCACCTAAATCTCCCTGCTCGACTGCGCTATCAAGTTCGCCAATACAAGTTAATAGCCATTCCCATTGGTCTTCAACGGCGAACAAATTAGTTAAAAGAAATTCAAGCGTGTCGTCACTTAAGATTTTATCAAGTGGCTCAATAATATCTTTGTGCCTCTTGTTAAGTCGTTGTAGATTTTTTATAGCCAAATCGGAAATCCCCGTTGTTTTACTGATATACTGGATTGCTTCGTTGGGGTCCGTTGCGTTACTCTTGCCTAATAGCCAATCAACGGACACGCCGCACTTTTCGCTAATATACAGTAGTCCTCCGGCATCAGGTATCCTGTCTCCGTTTAAATAAAATCCAACTGTCTGCCTCGACATATCCAAAAACTGGGCAAACTCAGTATTTGAACGGTTGCCGCGAAGCTCATCAAATCTCTTCCTAAACTGGGGGGCACGAGCTTCGCCATCTCCAATACGCTTCATTTGAAACCTCCAATCACGCAATATGCTTCATAAGTTAACAGACGTTTAAATCTTCCAGTTGTTATTGTGTTTCGTGTTGTTAACTGGTATAATTATAGCAGACGACAAGGCGAGCGTCAACAACAATTTTTATGTGGAGGCGAAAAAATGCAAAACCAAGATATTCGGAAGGCGGCTAATGACGCTGGCGTAAGACTTTGGCAGATAGCAGAGGCAATGGGAATAGCCGACAGCCAATTCTCCCGAAAACTTAGAAAAGAGTTTTCGAGAGAAGATAAGGAAAAGATATTTTCCATCATCAGGGAATTATCAAAGGAGGCGAGATAATGCCGGACAAGCTCGCATACAACCCCACGGAGGCGGCCCAGGCGTTGAATGTTTCCCGTCCGACGGTTTACAACCTGATGAACCGGGAGATTGACCGGCTCCCAAATTTCAAAGTTGGGTCCCGTCGCTTAATTCCCGTCGATGGGCTTCGGGCGTGGGTAAAGCGTCAGGCAGATAAAACAATGGACGGCGGTGAGGACGATTGAGAAAACGAGAGCCCGTGGAATATGCGCTGTACTATGCCGGCAAAATGAAATTGCGTGTGTTCCCGTGCTACCCAGCTTCCAAAGTCCCGGCGACAACGCACGGGTGCCTTGAAGCGACCACAGACACGGAGAAGGTCAAGGAATGGTGGTCAAACAACGACAGCTATAACGTGGCAATAGCTACGGGCGGCGGCATCGTAGTGCTTGACGTGGACGTGAACCATGACGAGGGGAAGTACGGCGACGAGACACTCAGAGAGTTGGAGCAGGAACACGGGGCACTACCTGATACATGGACGAGTTTGACCGGCGGCGGAGGACTTCACTACTTTTTTTCGTGTGACGATCCTGCGTTGACGGTTGGGACGGGAATTGCCCCAGGACTTGACTACCGAGGCACAGGCGGGTATGTGATTGCTCCCGGAAGCATCCATGAGAATGGACATGAGTATGAATGGGAGGTATCGCACACACCTACAAACTGTGTCCTTGCGCCCCTCCCCGATTGGCTTCACCGCTTGATGCAGGCCGGGAAGAAACAAGACAAGCGGGAGGTCGCGCCTACCGCCGCCGCTACCGGTACATGGGACAAGGGACAGCGTAACGACGGGCTTTTCCATCTGGCCTGTTCGCTCCGCGCGAAGGGCCTGTCAGTTGATGGGACTATCGCTGCGCTATTGTCTGAAAATGAGGCTCGATGCAATCCGCCCCTGTCCCGCTCCGAGGTGGAGAAAATTTGCAGGAGCGCAGGAAAGTATGAACAGGGGGAAGTCGTGGCCGTCAACCGTCCAAAACCATCTTTAATTCGCGCGTCCGATGTCCCATACGAACCTCCCCGCTGGCTTATTGCTCCCTACATACAGAGGGGGAAGGGGACACTTATTCAAGGCGACCCAGGAGCGGGAAAGACAGCTTTTGCGTGTGCTATTGCGGCCCACGTTACCACCGGCTCCCCTTTGATGGGAATACCCATTTCCACGCCGGGGGACGTACTGATGATGTCCGTCGAGGACGATTTATCCGTACTTCGAGGGCGCATTGAAGCAAACGGAGGAGACTTGACGCATTGCCATTTCTTGGACAATGCCGCTGGACTCACATTCACGTCCCCGGAAGTGGAGGAAGCAGTCAAGGAAGTCCAAGCCAGACTTATTGTGTTTGACCCGCTCCAAGCGTTCCTCGGAGCAAAGGTTGATATGTTCCGCTCAAATGAGACGAGGCCGGAGCTTGCTAAACTTTTTGAGATGTGCTCCCGGAATGATTGCGGTTGCATCGTTATTGTACACACGGGCAAGTCTGCCAGTGAGAAAGCGGTTGTCAATCGCTCGTTAGGTAGCGTAGATATTCCGGCGGCGATGAGGAGCGTTATTCAACTGATACGAAACCCCGACAACGAGGATGAGTGTATAGCGGTTCATGTAAAGTGTTCAAACGCGCCGAGAGGCCAGAGTATTGCGTACACCATCGGGGACCGTGGCGGCGTCCATTGGACGGGCTTTAGTCCGTTGACCACCGAGGATGTCACGGCAATGGTTAAGCGCAAGGAAAAGGGAATACCTTATGAGCAAGAGCCGCTTGTACAGGTGTTCAACCAACTGATTACCGACAGACCCGGCGGAGGGTTTTGGTCTTATGAGGATTTACGGACTACTGGAGCAAAAATACTCGGTTTCCCGCCATTCTACTCAACCGCTGATTTGAAGGCAAAACTGTCGGGGCCATTTGTAAGAGAATTGCAGGAGAAGGACGGCCTGATAGTCACTTGTGGACAACGGGCACATGGAGGTGTCCGGGGTATTCGCATCGAGCAATACCAAGCTCCGCAGGGATACCAACAGAGATTGTCAGGGTGACGCGCGCGCGTGTACAAAAAATATATATACATTCGTCACCATCTGTCACCCGCCGTCACCAACTCACACCAAGAGCCTCCGTGAGTGGTGACGATTGGTGACGAAAGTGACGCTATATTTGTACAAGCCCCCAGCGTCACCCTTTTCAAAATAAGATATGTCAAAGGAGAATTTACAATGTTTTACATCAAGGTTGGGAAACGCAAGCGTAATATCCGGGAGGACAATGTTTATACCCGCTGTCCCGAATGTGGACGTGAGCACGCCGTTGACTTGTGGGAGGTATTCGAGGCCGGGGGCGACCTCTACACCGCAGGTGTGTACTGTGAGGAATGTACCGCCAAGAGAGCCGCCGAGAAGAAGCCGAGCTGACCCCTTTTTATTGCGTCAGGAAATTATTTGGACTCCCCTTTTTATTGTGACGGAAAACCCTTTTTTATCATGTCCGGGAGAGCCTTTTTTATCACGGCGGAGTGGTCCCCCTTTTTATCATGTTACCACCCTCTTTTTTATGAACTCGGTAAAGCCTTTTTTATAATATCGGCATCCCCTTTTTTATGAGTTCGCTTTTTTTATAATTTCCGCACTATACTACCTCCCCCCTTTTATCGTCGGGGAGTGACAAGGAGGATTATTTCATGCAACTATCAAAGTATGAACAAGAAACTATCATCACCTTCAACGAGGCCGAGCAGACCGCCAGCGTCTACACACACAATCGCGCTATGAGGACCAAGCTGGACAAGTTGGCAGAGGAACGCCCGGAGGATTGCAAAGTGGAGAGAGTAACGCAAAGCCGACAGTCAATCGAATTTCTTATTCCGAAAACATGGGTTCGCATCTACCCGCCGAGGAAGTCCGCCCCTCTGACCGAGGAACGCAAGGAACAGTTGAGGGAACAGTTGTCAGCCGTCAGGAGAGGCCAGTAAACAGGCGTGTACGTCTGCGTGGAGGCCGTGAAGGGATTGGGGAGGGTAATTATACCTCCGGGGGACTACGACGCCTATACAGACAAGGAAACGGGAGCAGCCGCAAAGCCGCTCCCGCTCTTTTTGTATGGCCGGGTTATTCGGGGATGTCAAAGAGTACCACCCCCGTCCCCCGTATATCCCCCTGGGGTGTCAGGTTCATACGCGAGAATATCCCCCGGCTGACATTGCAACAGGGCACAGATACGCCCGATGTTGACCCAAGACACAAGGCCCCCATTGCGTAACGTCTGGATCGTAGCCTCAGCCAGCAGTTTGTCACGCCGGAGCCGTGTGGTGTTGTACCCAGCATCTTTCAAAGCAGACAGGATATTGATTTTGTAGACCACCGGCATATATAACACCTCCTTCATGGTTGCGGGGACGTGTCCAAAATCGGGCACCTCTCCCATTATCCACAGTATAGCACAGAATTACACAGAAATCAAGTGTACAGAATAGACAAATATTACACTGAAACTTTGTGCAATATCCCATCTTGCATTACACAGATATTCAGTGTATAATATAATCAGAAAGGGGGAGGACACCGGCGAAACCCACGAGAAAAAATAAGGCGTGGGACGTAAGAGCGGAACGGACTTGTAAGGGGAACATAGACAGAGCACCCACAGACACCTGCCACCGCCGCCGGGACCTCCCCCAAATAAAATTAGGAGGTACAGAAAATGAGTATTGACATGATGAACGCGAAAGCCGCCGCCTACTTTGACCTGATGGAGCAAATCGAACAGCTCCAGGCCGAGGCCGAGGCAATCAAGGACGCGCTGAAAGGCCAGATGTTGGAGCGGTCCACCGAGGAGCTGGAGGGTAACGGATGGCGGGCCACTTGGCACAACACCAGCAACAGCCGCTTTGATACCAAGCGTTTCAAGGCTGACCACGCCGACCTTTACGGACAGTACACCGTCAAGTCCACCGGCACCCGGTTCACCCTGAACAAAATCAGCGCATGAGGAAGGCCCACTATCCCAGCCGGTCAAAGTCAGGATAGCAGGCCCAAGACACCAAGCCCACGGGGGGCCGGTAAGATGATTATACCGCCCCCCTCCAAATAAATCAAGGAGGAAAACAAAAATGTTGAACACGGAGGCAGTAAAGAGATTGTTTGAGGCCGAGGCCGTCAGCTTTGGCAGATGTGATGGGGTCCCGCTCCGCCGCGTCGCGGAAATCTTCGGGAGGGACGCCGCCGACTACGGGGACCATTCCGACCCGGACAGGCTCTTGAACACCTTCTGCGCCGGGGCCCACAGGGTCAACTACATGGCCTTCGCCGGGTTCAGTCAGGCCGCCGCCTACTACAACGCCGTGGAGATAGCCAAGCGGCAGGAGCGGGAGGATGCCGGGAATGCGTGACGATCTACTGAAAGATTTGGGCTACCGTCTCAACTATGACACATTGTCTCGCGTCTACAACGAGGCCACACACGGGAAAGAGCTGAAGCCGGGAACCGTCAGATGGTACGAGGCCATTTCTCCGTATCTGGTAATGGCGCATCAGGCGGGGACGGACGGTTTACCACTGACAGAATGTTTCCCGTTTCTGGAGCCAGCCGAGGAGTGATTTGAAATGATACCGCTTAATTCATTACCTCTCAGCACGGTCCCGGAGTTTGCTGTTGTAGTACCTGATGGAGCAAGATTAAACAGGTATGACTTAAAAGCGGGGGACATCATTTTGTGTGACTTCAATACAAACGAGGCTCATTATGTTGTCGCCAGTTGTGAAAATGAATACCATGTTTGCATTCAGTCCACCGCCGGGACCCTGTTTGATGTTACGACAGGACAAGCGTTGACGGGGGACGCAGAAGGGCGAATTATCGGAGTCGTAAGACCCTGGACAGCACAGACAGAACACGCATAGCGCAACGATCTATAAGGGTAGCAGATTATCATACATCGGGCTGGTTTGGTACCCGACCCACAACAAAACCGCTGGAGCGGGAATTACCGACCCGCCCCAGCGGGAAAGGAGGTGAGCAGATGGACGAAGCACACAGGAAAGCGCAGGAGACGCGCCGGGAGAATGAGGCCAAGCGGTATGAGGCGGCACGGCGGGTAAATGAAGAACTTGCCGAAAGCATCCGAGGACTTAACATTATTCTGACAAGCCCGGATTCCAGCGCGGAAGAAAGGCTCAGGGCGGCGGAGCTTATCGTCGAGCTGAAGAAGAACAGATAAGCCGTGGGCGGGGCCATCGTCGTGGTGGTCCCGCTCCACCCCCGGACACCGCACCCACAGCCCCAAAACCGACCCCAGTTTTACCCCTAAATTTACCCCATACGGCTTTTCTGACGGTTTACACATATTGACTGGCGTGGACAATATAGCAGAGAAATAAACACAGCAATTCTCGCTATTGACAAGGGTTTACATCAAGCATATAATTCAAATCCCTCCTTCCGCGCCAAAAAAGCAGCCCGTATGGGCTGCTTTTTTGGCGCGGAAGGAGGCATACGGCCTTTGCCGAGGGCAAAGGCCGCCCCGGCGCGAAGCGCCGGGGATCATTGGACGTGAAGGAAACCCCTGATGGGTTTCCTCCACCGCTCCTTCCTTTCCGATGCTTTCAGGCAAGGCGGTTTTGGAAGTTTAAATCCCCCGCCCCACCGGGAAAGCGGCCTTTGGGGCTGCTTTTTTGGCGCGGAAGGAGTCTTAACGGCCTTTGCTGAAGGCAAAGGCCGCCCCGGCGCGAAGCGCCGGGGATCATTGAACGTGAAGGAAACCCCTGATGGGTTTCCTCCACCGCTCCTTCCTTTCCGACGCGACCAGACAGGGCGGTTTTAGAAGTTTAAATCCCCCACCCCACCGGAAAAGCCCGCTTTTCCGACGGGCGCCAATCTCCGCTCCCAGATGGGATTACGGCTTGAAAAGAGAAACTCACCGCGCTATAATAGGGATCAGAACGCTGAGAGGTAGACTTATGACAGCAGAAGAAAAGAACAGAGATCTCTTTGAAAACATGCCCATAGCCCGGGCTGTGCGGACGATGGCCGTACCCACGGTACTCAGCCAGCTTATCGTGCTGATCTACAACATCGCGGACACCTTTTTCATCGGCCGCACGGACAACCCGTACATGGTGGCCGGCGCGGCCCTTGTCCTGCCGGTATTCAACATTTGCCTGTCCCTTTCGGGGCTTGCGGGGATCGGCGGCGGCGCCCTCGTCTCCCGGCTCCTGGGCCAGCGGCGGGAGGATGAGGCGCGGCGCGTATACAGCTTCAGCGTGTACCTGTGCCTTGTGACCTCCGCCCTCTTTGCCGCCGGTGTGGGGATCTTCATGGACCCCCTGATGACGCTCCTGGGGGCCAAAGAGGAGACCCGGGGCTTTGCCTCCGCCTACGCCTTTCTGGTCATCACCTGCGGCGGCGTGCCCACGGTGCTGTCCAACACCCTGGCGGCGCTTTTGCGCAGCGTGGGGGAGTCCAAAAAGGCCGGCTTCGGCATCACGATGGGCGGCCTTATCAACCTGGGACTTGACCCGCTCTTCATGTTCGTCCTCCTCCCCCAGGGGCAGGAGATCGTGGGCGCCGGGATAGCCACATGCCTGTCCAACTGCATCGCCTGCGGATATTTTATTGTGATTCTGGCTAAAATGCGGGACGAGCCGGTTCTGTGCCTGTCGCCCCTCAAGGATCTTCCGGAGAAAAAGAGCATCGCCGGGGTCTTTGCCGTCGGCCTGCCCTCCGCCATCGCCACGCTCCTCTTTGACCTGGACTATGTGGTCATCGACCGGCTGATGAGCGACTACTCCGGCGTGGCCCTGGCCGCCGTGGGCATCGTCCTGAAGGCGGAGCGTCTGCCCCTGAACGTGGGGGTGGGCATCTGCCAGGGCATGACGCCCATCGTGGCCTACAACTACTCCTCCGGGGACTACGGGCGCATGAACGGCGCCAAGCGTTACTCCATGCTCCTGGGCCTTGTGTGCGCGGCGGTGAGCATCGCACTGTATGAGCTTTTCGCCGGGCAGATCATGGGCATCTTCATTGACGACGCGGAGACCATCCGCCTGGGCACCGGCTTCCTCCGGGCCAGGGTGCTGGCCACGCCCCTGATGTTCCTCAGCTTCTTCCACGTCCACCTGTTCAACGGCTTCGGCGAGGGGGGCAGGGCGCTGTTTCTGGGGGTGACCAGGTGGCTCGTCTTCAATATCCCCATGCTCTTTATCCTCAATCACTTCTTTGGCATGTACGGCATCGTCTGGGCACAGCTGGCGGCGGACGCCCTCACCGTGGCCCTGTCCTTTGCGGTGTATAAGCACTACGAAAAACATAAACTGGCACAGGTGGTATAAAAATGTATATTCACTATGAACAACCCCTCCGTCTCTCCTCCGCCGATTTCACCCCCGGCGGGGAGGTAAAATGCTCCGCCCTGCTCCACGCCTTCCAGGACATCGCCGGGAAGCACGCGGAGAGCGTGGGCCTGGGCTACGACGATCTGATGGCCCGGAATCTGATCTGGGTCATCACCAAATCCCGCCTGCGGGTGATGGAAAAGCTCCTTCCGGACACGCAGTACACGCTGCTCACCTACCCCCGGCGCACAGGCTCGCTGATCTACGACCGGGACTTCTGGGTGCTGTCCCCGTCCGGGGAGAAGCTGGTAGTGGGCACCAGCCAGTGGTGCGTGGTGAACTACGTCACCCGGCATGTGGAGCAGACGGGCCTGGACTTCCCCGGGGTGTACAACCCGGAACCGGCCATGCCGGAGGGGATCGGCCGGCTGAGGCCCCGGGATCTGGTTCCCGTGGGTGCGCATACGGTGGTTCAGGGGGACCTGGACGGGAACAACCACACCAACAACTGCCGCTACGCCGATATGGCGATGGAGGTGCTGGGCGTGGAGGCCGCCCGGGAGCTGACCATGACCTTTGTCAGCGAGACGCGCCTGGGGGACGAGATCCGGCTCCTGCGCGGCCCGGACAACGTGGCCGCCGGACAGCACAACGGGGAGCTTGTGTTCGCCGCCCGCGCCGTTTATTGATTCTTAAACCTTTGCCCGCCGTTTCTTAACCGTTTACCTGATTTACTCTTAACCGCTTTTCCTGTATGCTGATCTCATCCATCAACAAAGGGGGAAGCGGTTATGTCTTTCTTGCGCCAGGTGAACACAGTGATCTCCGTCCTCTTTTTCGCCTGTTATTTCTACCAGCTCATCTACCTCTTGGTGCCGTATCTCCGGCGGGACAAGCCCCACGGTGAGACGAAGCTCCACCGCTTTGCCGTGCTTGTGGCCGCCCGGAACGAGGAGGCCGTCATCGGGCAGCTCATCGCCTCCGTCAAGGCCCAGGACTACCCCGCCCGGCTGATAACCGTCTTTGTGGCGGCGGACAACTGCACGGACGCCACGGCCCGGATCGCCCGGGAGTCCGGGGCAGTGGTCTATGAGCGGTTTGACACCGCCCATGTGGGCAAGGGCTACGCCCTGGACTTCCTGCTGCGGCAGATCGCCGGGGAGTACGGGGACGTGTTCGACGCCTACCTTGTGCTTGACGCGGACAACCTGCTGTCCCCGGAGTATGTGACGGCCATGAACCGGGTCTTCTCCGACGGGTATCCGGTGGTGACAAGCTACCGGAACTCCAAAAACTTCGCGGACAACTGGATCTCCGCCGGGTATGCCCTGTGGTTTTTGCGGGAGGCGGAGTTTTTAAACCACGCCCGCGTCCTCTCCGGCCACAGCGCGGCCGTCTCCGGGACGGGATTCCTGTTCAGCCGGGAGATCCTCCGCCGCAACGGCGGCTGGCCCTTCCACCTGCTGACGGAGGACATCGAATTCACCGTGGACTGCGTCTGCCGCGGGGAGAAGATCGGCTACGCCCCGGACGCGGTGCTGTACGACGAGCAGCCCACCACCCTCCGCCAGTCCTGGCGCCAGCGGGAGCGCTGGGCCAGGGGGTATATGCAGGTCTATGGCCGGTACGGCGGACGCCTGAGCAGAGCCGCCGCCGGCGGGAGCTTCTCCGCCTTCGATATGGCCATGTGCATCATGCCCGCCCTGATCCTCAGCATCGCCCGCCTGGCCGTGGCGGCGGCCCAGATCCTGCTCTTCGGATCCCTCCGGGCGGCCCTGCTGCTCCTGCCGGAGCTTTTTACCGGCCCCTACCTCTTCCTGCTGTTCATTGGCGGGGTGACTACGCTGAGCCAGTGGCGCAATATCAAGACCACCACCGGGAAAAAGCTCCTGTACACCCTGACCTTCCCCCTGTTCATGTTTACTTACGTCCCCATCACCGTGACGGCCATGCTCCACAACGTGGAGTGGAAGCCCATCGACCACAAGCGAGCCATGACAATATCGGAAATTGGTCTGGCGGGAAAGCCCTGAAGGGCTTTCCCTGCCAATTAAGACGCGTGCGAAAGACTCGGCGTGAATTCTGAGGAATTCACGTCGGGTCTTTCTGCTGCCGCGCTGCGCGACCAGTCTGCGGACTGGACACTTGCGCGGCAAGAGGGATTTTTTCCAAGGCACATGTCC
>CANQFV010000042.1 GCA_947599875.1 uncultured Oscillospiraceae bacterium | reverse complement strand
CAATAATGTCTCTTTTTCTTCTTCCCCCTCCTGGGCTTCTTCCGGGAGGGGTTCTTTGTTACTGTTTTTGGCGGCGTTGGTGTCTCCTCCCGGTATAGAAGTCCTAAGCTGTTGATGAGCTTCCGATGCTCATCTCCCGTGGATTTGATATAGATTCGAGTCGTCTCTATGCTGCTGTGGCCTAAAACGTCGGAGAGCTGGGGCATGTCCCCGCCGTTCTTGAGGAAGGTGCGGGCAAATAATTTTCTCAGGTTGTGGGGGTGGACTTTAGAGGCCAAAACTCCGGCGCGCTCGGCCGTCTCCTTCATAATGGCCCAGATGCGCTTCCGGCCTAAGGGCCGGCCCTTCTGGCCCCGGAAGATGACCCCGGATGTGATGCCCCGCTCCTTTGCGAATTTCTCAAGCTTGACGCAAAGTTCCTCCGGCATAATGACGCTTCGATTCTTCCGTTTGCACAGTACGCCCACGTCCCGGCGCTTCACGGCCTCCACGGTGAAATAGCGCAGCTCGGAGACGCGGATGCCGCTGGAGCAGAGGGTTTCTAAGAGCAGCCGATCCCGGGGGTTCTTGGCGGCTTTTAAGAGCTTCTCGTACTCCTTCTCAGTGAGTACCTTTTCCTCCGGGAGGTAGGTCGTTCGCTGAATGATCATCCGCTGGGTTCCGCAGTCAATCCACTTCATGAAACTGAAGAACGCGAAGAGGGATGCCAGGATCGTGTTGATGCTGGATGGCTTGTACTCCCGGTCAACCAGGCTCTGTTTGTAGGCGTAGGTTGTCTCTGACGTCACCTCCTGCCCGCCTAAAAAAGCGGAGTAGCTGATGACGTCGTGCAGGTAGCGCCCGATGGTGTGGACGCTGCATGAGTTGGCGATGAGCTGTGCCCGGAATCCCGCCACAGCCTCCGGTGTGATGGTGCGAGTTGTCATGGTAAAGTTCTCCTTCATAATTCTATTTTGCGCGGTGTGGTACAACTGTATCATGAGTGAGTGGCTTTTGACAAGTAAAGGCGGAGAGATCAAAGATCTCTCCGCCGTAATGTGTCAAATGTGTCGGCAAACGACAGAACCTGCCCAAAAGAACCGTCCCCGTGGGGCATCCCCGTGGGGCAGGCCGGGATACACAAGGCCGGGGGTCAAAACTCGTAAATATACAAGCTTGTCACTTCATGATCAAGATTATCAAGCGAAGTGCCGCTGATTGCCACGCGATCATTGTCCAGCCAGTTGAGTTTAAGCTCAAACAACTCTGCCGGTTTTGCACGGTCGAACTCGATTGCCCTTCCCTCCGAAAGATTGATAACACCAAGGCGCGTAACAAACATCATTCCGCTGTCGTCAAACGCTGCATACAAGATTTTGTCACCGGCCGGGCTAACGATCATCGTTGCCTCCGGATCATAGGTGAACCCATTTACCGGAACCGATGTGCCGGTCCTGAGATTTAACACACATACGCATCCGTCCCCATTCACGTCAATGCAATACTCGCCCAGGATGACCACCCCATAAGGGCCGGGCTCGTTAAATTCGTTGAACTCACGCACGCTGTCCAAGACCTTTACCGACCGCCCGGCAGCCGGGTCATACATCCAGCAATCCACATACCCGGCGCCCAGGCCGGGAGCGTCAGTGCGTTTGATGAGCTGCACAACGCCGTCCGGAAGAAGATTTGCCGTGCTAAAGTCCCCAATCCCCGTCAGCTCTTTAAGTGTGGAGGCCGTTCCCTTTGTAATATCAACGTAGTACCATTCGCCGCAATTGACAAGCGCAACGGTCATGTCGCTGTTGAAGGCTGCACGCTTGATTTTCCCTATACTCTCCACGTCCGCAAAGAGATCCCGCGTCTTGCCTGTTTTGATGTTGTAGAGGTAATATTTGCTGTATCCCCCCGTTTCCTGTTCAATTATCACATCCGGCCCGCCCGGGACGGCGGTGACTGATGCAAGCTCCGGACTGGGGTCAAGCACTTGGATACCGCCATTGCTCTCATACCAGTAGAAGGCCCCGCCGGATTCCAGGTTCACTTCGGCTTTATTCACCAAAATATCTGCCTGTATGGCCCGGCCATTCTCTATGCGCCAGAAGCCTGCCGGCATTGCGGCTCCACTGTGGGGGTCAAGCTGGGTTTGGCACAACAGACCGTCCTGCGTCATGTTGAAGGTGCCGTCCAACTGGATGTACTGGGCTTTTACGGCTTCTCCAATAACGGCATCCGATACATCGGGCGTCCCGTTAAGCGAACCATTAGGGCCGGGAACGTCTTCCGCTTCACTGATGTGCAGAAAGCTCAGGACGGCGGCACGCAATTCAGGACTTGCGGCCATGACAACCCCGGTAGACGCAGCCGCCAGCAGGAGTGTGACCGCGGCTCCGGCGGCGATGCGGGCCAAGCCGCGGCTGTGGACGTGACGCGCATCAGAGAGTACAGCTTCAGCGATCCGATTCCTGAGAGCGGAATCGGGGGTAAATTGCTCGATGGCATTTTGATAGTCATTGATTTTCATACGTTCTCCTCCAGTTCAATTTTCAGTAAGTCTCTGCCGCGCTTGAGGCGCATTTTCACCGCAGACACACTGATCCGAAGTATTTGTGAAATTTCCTCCACCGAATATCCTTCAAAGTAGTGAAGATGGATGGCGGCCTTGTACTTTTTGGGAAGATTCACCACAGCACATGCCAGATCATTTCCGCCCAAATCCGGCACGGCGCAGGTTTCATCAAGTTCAACCGTCTGCGACTTCCACGGGCTGCGCAGCTGGTCAAGGCAGAGATTGGCCGTGACGCGCAAAAGCCAGCGCTTTTCATGCTCCTTATCATGAAAAGCAGGCGTCTTCCTGAAAAGCTTTACAAAGACCTCCTGCGTAACATCCTCCGCATCCGTGTGACATCCGAGGTAGACCATTGCGAGACGGTACACCATCGTTCCGTACTCGCCATAAACTTCCTCGAATCTCCGCGGCTGCGAATTGCTGGGGTTCATATTTCCTCCCTCCTTTCTGTAATAATAACGATCCGGCAGCGCAAACGGTCACAAAATCTTTTCTCCCATTTTTAAAATTCAAGGGGATACACAAAGCCGGTTCTTTTGCATCCTTGTGCGTAGTTAACGAAAAGCGGAGAGGTCATACGACCTCTCCGTTTTTAATATGCCGGCAAGCGGCAGGCCCCACTCCCCGCTCCGTGGGTAGACGCACCGTAACAGTACAACAAACTAACTTGATTCTATAAGAAAAGACCGATATAATGGGATCACCAAGCGTTTTGAAAAGAGGGCCGGCTATGATTTGCACCTATGAGACCGATCACTATGGTTTCCATTATCTGAAGGGCAGCCTGGCGCAGCGTGACATCGCGCAGATCGCGGAGAGGCAGGAGCGATGCTTTGACCGGATATGTGATTGCCTAAATATAAAATATTCTAAAAAAATAGGATATTGGTTTTACAATTCACCGCAGCTTCTTGGAAACGCCTTCTTTGACGGGGCCTTGTGCAACGGCGTGTCCATTACCGGCGCGCAGGACAGAGACATTGGCAAAATCGTCTCGTTAAGCGGAGAAGAGGAGGACAGTTTTGCGGTAGAACCGTACTCGATCCATGCCGTATACGAGGAGAGGATCAAATGTATCGGGCCGCATGAGGATACCCACGTTATAGCGGCACAGCTTTTTGAGCCGTCCTCCGCCTTCTTGTGCGAGGGGCTTGCGATGATGATGGATGGAAGCTGGTGGGGGATCAAAAACAAGCTTTGGGCCAGGTATTACAAGGATGGAGGGGAATTCGTTCCCGCCCATGATCTCATAAACTGCCCCGAGGAGGCGTTTTATGGGCTGGAGGGCAGGATCACCTATCCCGTCGCGGGCGCGTGGACAGAATATATGTTTCAAACCTTCGGCAAGGAAAAGTATATGCGGTTCTATTGCGGCGACGGGACCGCTCAAATGGCGACAGATGTTTTCGGAAAATCCCTGCCGCAGATCTGCCGGGAGTTTGAGGCGTGGTTATCGGAGCTTCCTTTTTCAGAGGAACAGCGCCGGGAAATCGGGAAAAGACTGGGCAAATGATGCACGGGGGCGGTTATGCCGCGCCTTTGTGGGCGAGGGCCGCCGGGCACTCCTCACCGGCCAGATTTTTATATGTCCCCGCGATGAGGAACACGGCCAGAACGAAAGTGAGGATATCGGACAGGGGCATGGAGTACAGCACTCCGTCCAGGCCGAAATAGACGGGGAGCAGGAGGGCGAAGCCCACCCCGAAGACGATTTCCCGGATCATGGACAGCACGGTGGAGGACACCGCCCGTCCCATCGCCTGCAAAAAGATAAAGCAGGCCTTGTTCACGCAGGCGAAGACGATCATGCACAGGTAGATGCGGAACGCCCTGACGGCGAAGTCCGTGTAATAGCCGCTCTCATTGGCCGCGCCGAAGATGGCGATCAGCTGCCGGGGCAGCAGCTCCACAAGGACAAGGGCCGCCGCCCCCACCGCCGCCTCCGCCAGCAGCAGGCGGGTGAACAGCTCCCTGACCCGGTCCCGCTTCCCCGCGCCCATATTGAAGCCCACAAGGGGGATGCACCCGGCGGCCATCCCCACCACGATGGAGATGACGATCTGGAAGAACTTCATCACGATGCCCACAACGGCCATCGGGATCTGGGCGTACTGGGCCTGCCCGAAAACCGGGTCAAGGGCGCCGTACTTCCGGATCATGTTGTTGATGGCGGCCATCGCGGCCACAAGGGAGATCTGGGACAGGAAGCTGGTGGCCCCCAGGGCCAGCGTCTTCCGGCAGACGGCGGCGTCGGGCAGGAAATCCGCCCTGGCGGGCTTCACCTGCTTCATCCGGGTGAGGTACACCACGGCCAGGGCGGCGGTGACGACCTGGCCCAGAACGGTGGCCACGGCGGCGCCCATCATGCCCCACCGGAGGGTGAAGATGAACACCGGATCCAGGATGATGTTGATCACCGCCCCGGCCAGAGTGGAGGCCATAGCGAACCGGGGACTTCCGTCCGCCCGGATAATGGGATTCATCGCCTGCCCGAACATGTAAAAGGGGATCCCCAGGGTGATGTAGAAGAAATACTCCTTGGCGCAGCGGAAGGTCTCCGGATTTACCGTGCCGCCGAACATGGCGATGATCTCATCGCTGAAGGTTAGATAGACCAGGCACAGCGCCGCGCCGCTTACGGCGACCATGACCACCGAGCTGCCCACGCTCTTTTTGGCTGTCTCCGGCTGGCCCCGGCCCAGACACAGGCTGACAAAGGCGCAGCACCCGTCTCCGATCATCACGGCCACGGCCAGGGCGATGACCGTCAGCGGGAAGACCACCGTGTTGGCCGCGTTCCCGTAGGAGCCGAGGTACGCGGCGTTGGCGATGAAGATCTGATCCACAATGTTGTACAGGGCGCCCACCAGCAGGGAGATGACACAGGGGACGGCGTATTTGCCCATCAGGGCGCCGATACGCGCCTCCCCAAGGGAGTGAGTTGTTTTTTCGTCCATAACGATCCGTCCTTTCAAAAAAATCAGCGTGCGGCCTCAGCTGGATTTATGCCGAAGGCCACACGCTATACTCTCGTTAATCTGGATTCAATTTTTACCCCGGAGGGGTCGGGGCCGGGCCGCCCCGGCCAGACCCGAGGATTATTATAGGCCGGTTCCGCCCGGAATGCAAGGGGCAAAACAGCAAAAAATCCCCGCCTGCAGGTGTGTGCAAACTGCGCAGGATACCCAGGGGGATCATTGGGCGGGGGCAACAAGTCAAGGCGGAGAGATCAAAAAGATCTCTCCGCTTTTGATGTGTCGGGAAGTGACAGACCTTGCCCAAAAGAACCGTCCCTGTGGGGCAGGCTGATCACTCCGCCTTTGATGCGTCAAGACGTGACAGACTCTGCCCAAAAGAACCGTCCCCGTGGGCACATTATATTGAAGAAGATGCTGTACGAACTTGAACGTTAGCCTCAAACGCATCCCCATCTTTATTAGGATTAATGACAATCCATCTGCGTCCAGGGCTGTTTCCTTCGTTATCAGTGGTCATCTCGATAATACATTGTTCACCAGGAGCGATTGTCTTTGGACCTGCCATAACATCTCTGCTACTGGCATTTCCCCGCTTAACTAAGACTTGAATTGAGTACTCACCAGTATTTTCAATCATTACATGGTAAGCAGGACAATCGTCGGTAGTAACAAAGTAGTCATACCATGCGCTTGTTCCGTTTGAAGTAGCAATCTGATCTATGCCAAGGCGAGCGGTGCTAATGTCGTTAAAAATTGACGCTCCATCAATCTCTGTGTCAGGAGTATCGTAATTGCTACTGTTACTAATATTCATTGCGCTTTGTGCATCTGGGGTGTTTCTATCATTTACAGAATCACTGATTTTCCCATCTGATTTGCCGGGTTCTGCTGTCATTGGATTCGTTGCAAAACACACCACCACCAATGCACAAGCGACAATCGCCGAAACAATGACCCAATACGCCGGTATTTTGTAATTCAACACCCTTTTCACCCTTTCTTTTACGGCAACTTCTCCAAAGGCCAGCGGGCAAATTGCGACCAGCCGCCGCCCGGAACTACACTCCAGCAGAGCAACGGAATATTGCTTTTTCCCGTCCACATCCATATTCCGAATGACCTTTTCGTCGCAGGCCAGCTCAATGTCTCGACACAACAGCACATAAGCCACCCAACACAGAGGGTTGAACCAGTGAACCGCCAAAATCAGAAAGCCAAGCGGTTTCCACCAGTGGTCACGCCTTGCCAAATGTGCCTTTTCATGGGCAATTACCGGTTCAATGGACGATACTTCCATGTTAGATGGCAGATAGATTCTGGGTCGAAGCAATCCCAGAATAAATGGAGATTTTACATGATCGCACAGAAAGATGTTTTCTTCGTAGGGTACTCTTTCAGCAACACTCCGATGTACCCGTACATAACTGATTAGGGCATATAGCAACATAACGGCTATACCGGTGAGCCAGATTACTGACAGAATAAATGTCCAGACATAAGGCGGGTTGACGCTGCTCGCCGGATTCGGAGCAAAGGCTTCGCCCAGAACAGGGTTGACCACGTTGCTGACGGCGGGGATGTCGTTGCTGATAATGGGTGTTTCGTATTGAATATTATGGGCGTTAAATATCTCGGCGCTGGGAATAAGGCTCAACGCACTCTCAAAGGAGAAGGGAACCACCAACCGCAAAGCGACAATCCCCCACAAAAGAACGGCAATCCACTTTGGTGCCTTTTTCAGTATAAATCGGAGTAGCACTACCGCTAAAATCAGCCAGCTTGCGGTAATGCTCATGTTCAAAATTTTCACAAAAGTATCGACCATATTATTCACCTGCCTTATCGATCAGTTCACGAATTTCGGTAATTTCCTCGGCTGTCAGCTTCTTCTCGCTGGTAAAGGCGGCAAGAAAAGCTGGAAGTGAACCCGCAAAGGTCTCATCCACATACTTCTTGCTGTGAAGGGCATAGAACTCCTGCCGGGACAAAAGAGAAGTCACCACGCCGTTATTGTTCTGAAACAGCCCCTTGTCGCAAAGCCGGCGCAGTACCGTGTGCGTTGTTGTACGCTTCCATGTGAGTTTTGCCGAAGCCAGCTTTATAAGCTCGGCAGATGTCACCGGCTCCCTTTCCCAAATAATATCCGCAAAGCGAGCCTCCACAGCTCCTAATTGAATTTCGGCCATAAGCACACCCTCCCCGTCTACATAGTGTAGTCTATTATATAGTCTACACTATGTAGACGGGTTTGTCAATAGCTTTTTTTGATTTTCAAGAAAACAGCCCGTTTGGAGATACACGGGGACGGTTCTTTTGTAGATACACGGGGACGGTTCTTTTGCATCCTTGTGCGCAACGAAGCGAAAAGGCGGAGAGGTCAAAAAGATCTCTCCGCTTTTAATGTGTCAGGATACGACGGAACCTGCCCAAAAGAACCGTCCCTGTGGGGCAGGGTTTTCAAATTTTTTGCGACCAACGCCGATAAATGCGTACTTATGAGGTGAACAGCGATTTTAGCTGTTGATATAACGATACTTTTCGGGGACGTAGATACAATGAAGAAAAACATTGCGTTGTTTTTGGGGCCCTGATGGTTGCCGCCATTACCGGCTGCGGCAGTCAGCCCCATTATGAAATATCCAAAACCTTTGACAGCTTTGCGCTAAGCTCTGAAATCCCCGTAGTGTATGATGGTGACAGAGACAGCTTCATGGTCAATATCCATAGCCCGGAAGAAATTGTGGGGTGGGGTGACTATGTTTTCGTCGCGAAGGTGGAAGCGGAATTGAGAACGGAATACACCAATTTGCACAAAAATAAAGCCGGCGCTATCACGGGAAAACCGTATACGGTGTACTCAATCACCGTCCTTGACAATCTGAAAGGCAGCCTGAAAAAGCATGAGCCGATTGAATTCTTCAAACACGGTGGCGTAAACTACGACGGAAAGAGCATATCCCTGTTAGTGGATGACCGGCTGTTGGAAGCCGGGAAATATTATATTCTTGTAGCCGCTGCCGAAATGGATGGCAGATTAGGACAGGGTATGCCCAATTCCGCTGTTGAACTGAACGCGGCAAACGAGCGGGAAATCGTTTCTACCGAGGAATATAAGGCTTTCAAAGAGTATGTAAAAAATGAAGTAAAGCTTGAAAGAGAACGCTTCAAATCTGTTTACGAAGAGGAATAAATGGTGCGCCCGTATCGGTATTGGCTCGCCGGTACGGGCGTTCCTGTTCAGATCACACTCCGATCAGATGAACGGTAAGTGCAGAAATCCTCACGGGTATGGTGTATAATAACACCACTATACCCAATCCCAGAGGAAGCCCGCTGCGGCAATCGGCCCGGACAATTTCAGCGTCAATTTTTCCGACACAGAAAAAACTTTCAACAATCCTGCGACTGACAGCGGCAAAACCGTACTTATGGGTGGGGTAAAGGACTTCGGGATTCAAAAAGGCAGGTGGACAGATGGATGACTTGAGGATCATCGAGCTGTATTTTGCGCGAAGTGAGCAGGCGATCAAAGAAACGGACAGGAAATACGGAAAGCTGTGTTTTAGCCTGGCGAACAACATTTTATCAGATGACCAGGATTCGGAGGAATGTGTAAACGACACCTATCTGAGCGTGTGGAACAAGATCCCGCCCACTCGCCCCAATAACTTCAGGGCATTTATCTGTAAGATCGTCCGCAACCTGTCAATGAAGAAGCGGGAATTTAACCGCGCCTTGAAGCGCACCCAGAATGTGGCGGTTTCCTATGCAGAGCTGGAAGAAATACTGCCGGATACCCGCACTGCCCCGGAATGGGAATATGAAAATCTCGGCAAAATCCTGAGCGACTTTCTGCGGCACGAAAAAGAGGCCGCCCGCAATGTATTCATCCGAAAATATTATTTCTTTGATTCCATCAGTGACATCGCAGAACGATACGCATTTACCGAGAGCAAAGTCAAGAACATGCTGTACCACTCCCGCGGCAGGTTGAGAGAATGTTTGAAGAAAGAAGGTATAGACGTATGAGCGCAGGTAGTACGCCGAAGCTGGCTGTCGCAATGAATTATATTGACGACGACCTTATTTCCGGGGCGATTGATTATACGCCCCAAAAACGAGATGCAAGGACTGATCGCCGTCGGACGAGGTGGGCTGCCGCGGCAGCCTGCCTTTGCATCCTAATAGCCGGCACGATCGCCGTTGAGCGTTATGTACCGGCTTCCGGAGGAAGTATGGGAATTGAAAGCATCTGCATCCGGGCTGTAAAAGAAACGGGGTCGGCTTTTACGGACAGGGAAGTACAAACCTTTGTGGCAGGATCCGGCGAATCCATTATTTCCCGGCTCGCGGAAAAGATGGATATTCCGGCCGAAAACATATCTATTGGCAGCAGCGGCTATTACCATGTAACGGTTACGGAAAACGAAAACATCCTGAATCTGGATTATCTGACCCTGCCTGTTGTCGCCAACGGGGAAATCATCACTTCGGTCACGCTGTATCGGGATGCCGGAGAAATCAAGTATGAGTTCCAATATGGCGGGACTTGGGGCAATAAGATCACAGAGCTGCTGAAACAGTACCCGGATGAACAGTTTGTCATGATTTTTATTGGTGATTTTGTGGAAGCGGCAATATCGTCTGACAATACCGTACACTTTCTTCATAAGAAAATCAATGGCATCTTTGAGGACGGTGTTGACTATTACACCGCGTTCAAGTTTAAAGAAAACACGGTGGATTCATCGCTGCTTAAATGACAGAAGCTGTGATACTCCGGGACGGTTCCTTTGTATCCTACCCATCATCCTTCATTGACGCAAGCAGCTTCTGATAGAATGGGGCGTTCTGAAGCAGGTCGCCGTGCCTGCCGCTGGCGACTGCACGTCCACGATCCACCACATAGACCACATCGCTGTAGGCAAGTGCGGACGGCTTGTGCGCCACCTGAATGACAACCATATGGGCTGCCAGCTTTTTTATCACGTCTAACACCTTCCGTTCGGATTCAGCGTCCAGATGCGCCGTACACTCGTCTAAAATCAGGACATCCGGCTCTTTCATCAGTTCGCGTATAAGGCACAGGCGCTGTCTCTCTCCGCCGGATATGGTGCTGGAATTATCCCCGAAGACATGGTCTAACCCGCCCGGCAGAGAACGGATCAACTTATCCAGAGAGAAAAGCTTCAAATAGGCCATGAGCTTTTCCTCGTTTTGGGCGGTGCAGTCCGTATCATACAGAAGATTGTCCCGGATCGACCGGTTAAACAGAAAATTATCCTGCCCGACATAGGCGATTTTCGTCCGCAGCTCCACCAGGTTCCCCGCCGTTACCCCCTGCCCGTTCAGGAGGATCCGGCCCCTGTCCGGCTCAATAAAGCCAAGCAGGAGATTTAACGCGGTACTCTTTCCGCAGCCGCTGTATCCCGCAAGGGAAGTGATCTGTCCGGCCCCTGCGGAAAAGGTGAAATGGTTCAAAATGGGCTTCTTTTGCTTGTAGGCGAAAACAACATCTTCAAATTCTACCGAACGGATTTTCACCCGCGCAAGGCCGGAGATCTCCCCGCTCTCCGTCTCCAGCGTTAAAACCTCCGCAATGCGGTCACAGGTCACTTGCCCATACTTGTACAGAGGGATCACGTTTTCGGCGGCGGTGGTGTGGCTCCAGAACAGATTATAGAGGCTCAGCAGCATCGTAAACTGCGCCAACGTAACCTGGCCCGCCGCGATCAGCACGGCGCTGATGACGATCACCAGCAGATAGCCAAATTGCTTACAGACATTGCTTGTCAGCCGCTGGATCTGGGAGAGAAAGTTTTTCCTGAAGAAGGTGTCAAGAAAGCCCTCCATCGCCGCGCCGCAGGCGGTTTCCTCCCTCTCATAATTGTTGCTCAGCTTGACCTGGGTGACGCCTTGAAAGAGGTTATTCGTTTGACTTTTCAGATTTGCCTGCGTCTCGTTATATTTCTTATACACTTTTGTCAACGGCGGTCTGAAGGCGACAAAGTAATCCATCCCGGCAAATAAGACAGTCAGCAGGCCGATCAGCCAGCTTTGCGTCATCATCAGCGCAAAAATAACGGCACAGATGATCGCGCTGATGATCCCATCCAACAGGTTCCGGGGCAGGATGCCGTCTATACTGGCCGGTTCGTCAATCACTCTGGATGTGATATAGGAGGGCGTCCACGTCTCAAAGCAGCTGTTTTTCACCCGCAGCAGATGGGCGACCATCTGATTCGACAAGCTAAGCACGCACCGGTTCCGGTAACGTATCAGCGAGGACTGTTTGTAATAGCTCAGTCCAATCCGGACGAGAAATACGACGATCGACGCCATAACCAGGTTATACGGTATAGGCCCAAGCCGGCTTGTCGCCGAATCGATCAGCTCCGACAGGACGACCGGTTCGAGAACCGTCAGCGCGGCGATCAGCAGGCAGAGGAACGCAAAGCACAGGTCTCTACCCATGTGCATGGGGATCAGGCGCAGGACTCCCCGGATATGATGATTTTTCATTCGACTACCTCTACCCCATCCCTGATACAGGGGAACGCGCACCTCCCCCTGACGGGTTGGGAACCTCGGCGCGCAATACCGGCAAGTAGACTTCCCACCTGAACCTATTATAGGCGTTTATGCTTCACTTGTCAAGAGGGAATTTATCTTTTTGTGAAGTCTAACTTCGTGCCCCACGGGGACGGTTCTTTTGGACAGGTTCTGTCGCTTGCCGGCACACTACACGGCGGAGAGATCTTTTTGATCTCTCCGCCTTTACTTGTCAAAAGCCACTCACTCATGATACAGTTGTACTACACCGCGCAAAATAGAATTATGAAGGAGGATCATTACCATGACAACTCGCACCATCACACCGGAGGCTGTGGCGGGATTCCGGGCACAGCTCATCGCCAACTCATGCAGCGTCCACACCATTGGGCGGTACTTGCACGACGTCATCAGCTACTCCGCCTTCCTGGGCGGGCAGGAGGTGACTTCGGAAACCACCTACGCCTACAAGCAGAGCTTAGTTGACCGGGAGTACAAACCGTCCAGCATCAACACGATCCTGGCATCCCTCTTCGCGTTCTTCAGTTTTATGAAGTGGATTGACTGCGGAACACAGCGAATGATCATTCAGAGAACCACCTACCTCCCGGAGGACAAAGTCTTGACCGAGAAGGAGTACGAGAAGCTCCTGAAGGCCGCCAAGAACCCCCGAGACAGGCTGCTCCTGGAAACTCTCTGCTCCAGCGGGATCCGCGTCTCCGAGCTGCGCTACTTCACCGTGGAGGCCGTGAAGCGGCGTGACGTGGGGGTACTCTGCAAGCGCAAGAATCGAAGCGTCATCATGCCGGAGGCGCTTTGCGTCAAGCTGGAGAAGTTCGCAAAGGAGCGGGGCATCACCTCCGGTGTCATCTTCCGGGGCCAAAAGGGGCGGCCCCTGGGCCGGAAGCGCATCTGGGCCATCATGAAGGAAACAGCCGAGCGGGCCGGGGTCTTGGCCTCCAAGGTTCACCCCCACAACCTGAGAAAATTATTTGCAAGAACCTTCCTCAAAAACGGCGGGGATATGCCCCAGCTCTCCGACGTTTTAGGCCACAGCAGCATCGAGACAACCAGAATCTATATCAAGTCCACAGGGGATGAGCATCGGAAGCTCATCAACAGCTTAGGACTTCTATATCGGGAGGAGGAGACACCAAAAACAGTAACAAAGAACCCCTCCCGGAAGAAGCCCAGGAGGGGGAAGAAGAAAAAGAGACATTATTGATATAATGTCCATTAGGTCGCGATGGGGAAGCGCAAGCCTAACGAAATTCTTCGGTACTTATTATAGCCGAAAACCTTAAAATGTCAAGTGCCGTTAGGCAAATTCCCCGAAAAAAATGAAAAAGACCACGCCGCGACGCACTCTGGAGCTTTCCGGAAAACGGAAAGGGGCCAGGGTGAGCGTCAGCGTACCCTCAGGTGTTCACCTCGCTAAAGTACGAGTGGAAGAAGTACCTAAGACAACCCAAGAGAACGACAGAAAAATGGACATTATATCAATAATGTCCATTTTTCGCGTGGGGAGGGGCAGGTCAAAAGGCGATTCTTCCATCTTTTTATGCACCAAGACGAGGCCGGAGGAGGAGCCTCCGGGAAAGAACATCAGGAGGGCAGACATGAAACAAAATTCTTCAACAGAAAAAGGCAAAAACAGTGGCTTCACGCTGGTGGAGCTGATCGTCGTGATCGCGATCCTGGCGATCCTGGCGGCGGTGGCGTATCCCGTGTACACGGGGTACATCAAGAAGGCAAATGAGGCGGCGGATCAAGTGTTACTGGGGGCGGTGAATGAGGCGTTCCGCTCGGCGTTGATTGACGAGGGCGTTTATAGCGGCAAACCCGATAACGCAATGGCCAGTTTTGCGGAAGGGAGCAAAACAATTGGCGGCGTGCAATATCTGATCAATGGTACCGCACAGGACTTGACGGAAGCATTTATGCGCTATTTTGAGGGCAACGAGAAGAGCGAATTCAAGGTCATTGAAGAGCTTGGATATAACAAGCTCGCTGGATGCTTCTATGGTTCCTACACGACTAAGGAGGGCCAGAAAATCCTTTTGGGTGGAGACAACAGCCTGACCCGCGGGAAAACGGATGTGTACGGCAACACGACCTGGACGTGGGAAAAGGACGGTAAAACGTATTCACTTACTACAAACGAACAGGATCTCGCTAATTTCAATGATTCCAGCTTTAACAAAAACATGACTATGGAAGAGCTGATGGATGAGTTCAGCAAAGTGACTTGGGCGGCAGGCTCGGTACTTGGAAACGTAAACATGGACATGGTGCTGACGCAGGAAACAAAGGATACGCTTGAGAGACTTGGCTATACACCTGGCACAGATGAGTATAAGAAGGCTGCCATAAACGCATTGGTGCTGCAGGCTGCCAAGCAGTCCGATGTCTGGACGACAGATGATATTGTTAAATATATGAAAGGTGACATAGATAGACTTCCAACACCTGAATCGAAGCCCGGCGATGGGTTTGCATCTGTAATGGCCGCCTCCGAAGCATTGAACTATGGCATTATAACGGGTTTTGCCAAAACTGAAGAAGGTAGAAATACTCATATTAAGTTTTGGGACGAATCGAAAGGCCAGTACTATGATGGAACCCTGGGCGACTATTACGACAATGAGTTTATGGGCAAACTGAATGGTGCTACGCCCAGTCAGGCAATCGGCACAATGAGCAGACTTCTGGAGGCTCTGGAAGATTCTGATGATTATAAGAGCTATTTGGAAGTAGAGGGCCGTAAGGACATTGACGGATACCTCAGCGCATTGAAATTTGTTCGTGAGAACAACGATGAATTCGTCGAGAGCGGAGTTGTAGCCGATGGCTATGGTGAGACAAATGAGGATCTCACGGATCTGCTGTCTGTCCTGTTCGGCAGAACCACCGATTGATAACCGGTGATACATAGTTTTGTATCACAAATCAGCCCGGTCCCTATGGGTCCCACGGGGACGGGACTTTTGGGCAGCTGCTGTCGCAAACTGACATACTTGATTGTAGAGACACGGGCCAGGCGCACAAACCGCGCCTGGCCCTCCCTCCGACTTCCGCTGCTTTTCCCGGGAAAATTCAAAAATAATAGTTGACAAACGCCGCCGATTTTGTTATCATATCACTTGCTGATGAAACGGAATGCTGGTGTAGCTCAGCTGGTAGAGCAGCTGATTTGTAATCAGCAGGTCGGGGGTTCGAATCCGTCCACCAGCTCCAGAAACTGAATATGGAGGAGTTCCCGAGTGGCCAAAGGGGACAGACTGTAAATCTGCTGGCGATGCCTTCGGTGGTTCGAATCCACCCTCCTCCACCAACAAAAAAACCGCCCATTTTGGGCGGTTTTTTTGTTGGTGGAGGAGGGTGAGTGATTGGATTGGAAGGGGAACCCTGACGGTTCCCCTTCCAAACCCTTCCCTCCGACGGATTTCAGGTCGATCGTCTCTGACCCACTTCTGACCCCAACGGGATTTCGGAGCGGAAAGGGTGGGATAGCACAAGGCCGTGGGATCATGGTTCCCACGGCCTTTTTTAGTTATGGCGGGGCGGATTTTACTTATCTTTTGCCCCAATCAGCAAATTTTCACGCTGTGATATGGCTGCCGGAGGGAAAAGCAGGTAAGATATGATCCGTAATGTGAAATATGTGTTTTTTTAACGTCAGGCGATTGACGGCAGGTTGAATCTATTCTATAATGATAGAAGACTACTTGGAATGAATCCGTGAGCAAAGGGGGAGGGGGACGGTTTGCCGCTATACAACATTGGAAATCTGATCAAACACAGACGAGAGGAGCTGGGGCTGTCACAAAATGAACTTTCAGAAGGGATCTGCTCTGTGCCGACGCTCTCACGCATTGAAAACGGCGTCTACCCGCCCACAAGGGAACACGCCCAGGCTCTTTTGCAGCGGCTGGGGTATTCGGTGGCAAATCCGTTTTTGACCACGGGGGAGACGGAATTTGAAATCGCGGGATTGCAATACGAATGCAGGTTTGCCCTAATCTACAACGACCTTGAGAGGGCGAGGGACGCCTTTGACAAGCTCTCATCTTATCAGGAGGCGTTCTCCCCCACCGACAGGCAGTTTTACGAGATAACATACATACGG
Source organism: uncultured Oscillospiraceae bacterium (assembly GCA_947599875.1). Classification (GTDB taxonomy): domain Bacteria; phylum Bacillota; class Clostridia; order Oscillospirales; family Oscillospiraceae; genus RUG626. Next base: position 5,105 of record CANQFV010000042.1, on the reverse strand, counting down.
ATTCACCGTGGAGAGATCACAGATGCAGATGCCCTGGCGCGGTGCGAGAGCGCTCTGCGATTGACCCATCCCGGCTATGAGAGGGGTGCTTTGCCGAAGATCCTGACCTATGAGGAAATAACGGCGCTGAACGCCATAGCCGCATACTTAGAGAAGCTGGGCGAGCGGGATGACGCCATCAGAATATGGTATCATCTCAAGGATTTTTATGAAAAAGGAATTGTGGATACGCTGGAGGCCCTGAGGACACAGCCGATGATCCTGTATAATCTCTCAAAGGTTTTGGGACTTGCGGGGAGATATGACGAATGTATAGAGGTCTGCGACGAGGGCATCCGCATCGCAAAGACCACGGGCCGCTGCCTGAGTCTTCCGCAGACCATGTACAACCGGGCGTGGTCAATGGTGAAAAGGGGCCGGCCTGAGGATTGGGATTCGGCAAGGCGGCTGCTGCGTCAGGCGTATCTCTTTTCGGAGGTCATGGGCAACAGACCGTCTCTTTTGGAGCGGATAACGGAATTTTTGCGTGAAAACTTCAACGAAGCCCCGCCGTCCTTCTGACGCGGGAGTATACTTTTTCAGGAGGTTCCCATGAAAACAAAACGGACGGTATTACGGGCCTTGTTATGCTTTTTGTCGATCTGCCTCCTGGCGGGCTGCGGCGAAAAGGCGCCGCCGCTGCCGGACACCTATGTGCCTGGCAGCGACTATCAGATTTTCCTGCGCAGCAACGACAACCTGTTTTGGATGGACGTACAGGAGGGGGACGGGGTGACGTATCTCTTCTACCGGGACTACGTCTACTATCTGGACGAGACGGCCGGGGTGATCCTGCCCCTGTGCGCCAAGGCGGACTGCCTCCACGAGAAGGAGACGGACCCGGAGCTTATCGAGACGTGCAACGCCTATGTGGGGGACGGCTATGTGAAGGACGGGGCCATACAGTACTGCGACGGATACATATACAGTATCATGACAAGGCGGTACGACAACGACCCGCCTGTTCTCATCCGCCTTTCGGCGGATGGCTCGAAAAAGGACATCCTCTATGAGTGGGACGAGGGCAGCAAAATAAACTGCTGGATCGTCCACCGGGGCGTTCTGTATTACAGAGACGATAAGACCGTGCAGAATCCGGAGGACGGATCGATTCGGACGGTTCAATCCGTCAGCGCCATTGACCTGGGCGCCAAGAGGCCGAAGCCGCAGCTCCTTTTCAACCCCTTCGACATAGACGAGGACTTTGTTGAGACGGGGATCGGCGACTATCTCATGGCCTATGGCAACCACCTGTATATCGATTACTGGGGGGCGTATGAGCGGGACGAGGGCTTTTCGGATGAGACGGCATTTAACTATATATATTATGGCTTCTGTATCTACGACATTTTGACGGGGGAACTGTCTACCGTCGATGATTCCGATCTGCCCTACGGCACCTATATACAGAGCGTTAGTACCGTGTGGAACGACAGGCTGATCCTGAACCCGTATGACGCCGCCACCGGCGAGTCCGGCACCAAGCCAATATACAGCGCGGCCCTTGACGGCACGGACATGAAGACGATCATGGAGGATGTGCCGATGATGCACCGCATACTCAGCGACGAGAACTACCTCTACATCACCGACGGACTTGGCTGGATGTGGAAGTACCCCACCTTCCACGACGTATATGACAGTGACCTCAACAAGATAGACACCTTCCTTGTCCCCGATTTTTTCAATGTGGATCTGCCGGTGGGGTACGGCGGGCGGATGATACAGGTCTTTGAGTCCACCGCCCCCGCCACTGCGACCGGCCCGAAATCCATCGTGCTGCGGAACGCATTCGGCGAATACAGCGAAGAGCCGGTGAAATGCTGGGGCGTTCTTATCTGGGACAAGAGCAAAATCGGAACCTACAACGGCGGGGAGATCGAGTTTGACATGATCTTTCGGTGATCGGGCCGGGGATAATGCGCGGGAGGTGAGAGCGTGAGACTGCTGGGGTATGAACTTGTAAAGCTATTTAAGCGCCGGGTCCTGCTTGTGCTGGCGGCGGCGCTCATCTTGGGCGGTACGGCTATGTGCTTTGTGTCTCAGCGGGGGACGGAGGCGTACTTTTATCTCCATGAACACCGGGGAGGCTACACAGGCGATACGGCGGGGGGCGTCCTGGCCGGCGATACGGACTGGACTTCCCACAGTGTCCAGGAGTGGGAGGAATACCGGGACTCCTACAACCTGTTTGTGGGCGAGATGGCCGACCGGGTGGAGCAGATGAGCGGTACGTCCCTCTTCTCCGATAAAGACAGCTTCGTATACCGGAACCTGGTCAAGACCCAGGCCGATTACGCCTCCTTTGAAGGCGTCGTCCTTCAGGCGGGGAATGACTTCGGCATCCGGGGCTACGCCGGGTTTGACGGCGGGATCATCTTCACCCTGGCGTTTCTGGCGATCCTCACATACTACGTCCTCTTTGAAGAGCGGGGGCAGAATCTGCTCCTGCTGTTGAAGGGCACGCGGCGCGGCCACGCCCCGCTGGCGGCGGCAAAGCTGGGGGCGATGCTGACGGCGGCGGCCCTCTACGCCGTGGCCCAGGAGCTGGCGCTGCTGGCCCTTTTCGAGTGGCTTTACGGCCTTGGCGATCTGACGCGGGCGGCCCAGTCTGTGCCCGTCTTCCGAAACTGCGTACTGCACATAAGCCTGAGCGGCGCACTGGCGCTGACGGTGGCGGTCAGGGCGGGTGTGAGCCTGGTGCTGGCGGCGTTTTTGTACGCCGTGGGCGCCGCGGTCAGGAGCGAGGCCGCCGCGGCGGCCCTCTCCGGCGCGCTGCTGGGGCTGGAATACCTGTTCTATGCCGTGCTGGGGTCGGGAAGCTCCCTGCGCGCCATCAAATTCATAAACCCCTTCTACTGCTGGAGCGTCAGAGGGGCGCTGGGGGAGTATCAGAACCTGAATTTCTTCGGGTATCCCGTGGCCAAGGGCACTGTGGCCCTGGCGGCGGGAGCCGTGGCGCTGGCGGTATGCGGCGGGGCGGGGGCGGCTGCCTTCAGCCGGAAGTATCAGGTGAAGACCGCCGGTGTATTCCAGCGGTTTGCGCTCTGGCTGCGCAGGCGCGCCTCCGGTCTTTTCCGCACGGTCAGTCTCGTGTGGTTTGAGCTTTACAAGCTGCTTCTGGGGCAGAAAAAGATCATCGCGCTTGTTCTGCTGCTGCTCTGGGGGTATGGGGAGGTTCGGGACGTCAGCGGGCCGCGCTATTTTGCCGAGGCCGAGGACGCGGCCTACAGCTACTACACCACCATGCTCCAGGGGCCGGTGACACAGGAGACCCTGGATCGGCTGGAGAGCGAGGTACAGCACATTGACGACCTGTATGCGCAGCTGGAGGCTCTGCAGAATTCCGGCGCCTCACAGGGGGAGATCCTGTACGAGTCCGCCGTTCTCGGCGTGGAGATCGATCTCTATGAGGGGGGGCTGAAGAAGGTACTCTCCCAGGTGGATTGGCTGAAGAGTCTGCCGGGGGAGCTGGGGGAGAAGTACCTTGTGAACGAGGAGGCCCTGAAGGAGATCTGGTACGACAAGACCACCGACACACGGCTGTGGCTGATTGGCTGTGTCGCGGCGATGTTCTTCATAAGCGGCATCCGCACATGGGATGAAAAGCGGGGCATGACGCGGCTTTTGCGCACCACGCTCAAGGGCCGCCGGGAGATCGACCGGGCGAGAAGGCTGACGGTGCTGATCCTGACGCTGGCGGCCTTTGTCGCGGCCGAGCTTCCGGTACTCCTGAGATACAGCGGCGCCGGGGTCTTCCACGTCCTGGGACAGCGGCTTTGCTGGTTTACCAGGGGCGCGTATACCTCCGGCTGTACGGTCGGACTTCTGACGGCGATGGTCTTTGGGCTGAAGCTGGCCTCCTTCCTGGGGGTGAGCTTCCTGGGTGAGTGGCTCACCCGGTGGACGAAGAGTTCTGCCGTGACGTTTCTGGCGGGCGCGGGAGTCATCGGGGCCGCCGGGGCGCTGCTTCTGGGGCTGAACGTCGATATTACCACTGTTTTGCTGGATATTTTGGGCTGAGGGGGAGAGGAAATGGAGCTTAAACTTGAAAATCTGAGCAAGAGCTACCTGAGGGGCGGCACAATGGCGGTGCGGGAGCTGTCCTGCACGTTCACCCCGGGCGTCTATGGCCTCCTGGGGCCAAACGGGGCGGGCAAGAGTACGCTGATGAATATGATGACGGACAATTTGCCCCCCACCTCCGGCACCATCACCCTGGACGGGGAGACCATCGGGAAGCTGGGCGCGAAATACCGGGCGCTTTTGGGCTACATGCCTCAGCAGCAGGGACTTTACGATGAGTTCACCGTGGAGAGGTTCCTCTGGTACATGGCGGCGCTGAAGGGCATCCCCCGCCGTCAGGCGCGGGAGACCATCGACGGGGCCATAAAAACGGTGAATCTGGAGCGGGACAGATTCAAAAAGCTCAAGGGCTGCTCCGGCGGCATGAAGCAGCGCGTTTTGATAGCCCAGGCGCTCCTGAATGACCCGAAAATACTCATAATGGACGAGCCGACCGCGGGCCTGGACCCCAATGAGCGTACCAGGATCCGCAGCTTCTTCAGCGAAATCTCGAAGGATAAGATCGTCCTTGTCGCCACCCATGTGGTGTCGGATGTGGAATCTATCTCCAAGGAGATCCTGATCATGGACGGCGGCAGGATCATAAGCCGCGGGACGCCCCAGGAGCTGATAAAAAATATGGAGGGCAAGGTCTTTGAGGTGCTGGTGACGGAGGAGGAGCATCAGGCGGCGGTGGAGGCCGGGTATAAAATCGCCAACGTGTCGCTGACCGCGGAAAAAACCTGCCTCCGCCTTGTGTCCGACGAGCCGCCATCCTTTGGCCAGGCCGCCGTGGTTCGCCCCACCCTGGAGGACGTGTACCTTTGGCTTGTGGATTGAACCTCATGCGGCTATAGATGAGACAGCAGGAGGGGGCGATGATTTCGCGGGGCGGGGCGATGCGGGGCTGGCGGGGGCGGGATACACAACATCTTGTGCCTCGTTTTTGCTCGCCCACAATGATGCAAGAATCGTATAAATAAACCTTGGTTTTCTCTTGC
>CANQFV010000041.1 GCA_947599875.1 uncultured Oscillospiraceae bacterium | reverse complement strand
TTTTATTTACATTGGGCTTTCCCATGAATTTCGCGGGCTACAAGTACCTGCGGGAGGCCATTGTCCGGGCGGCGGTGGATCCGGACTGCCTGGACGCCGTCACCAAGGAGCTGTACCCGCAGGTGGCCAGGAAATTTGGGTCAACACCTGAACGGGTGGAGCGCGCAATCCGGATCATCATCGGCTACGCCTGGCGGAATAACCGGCAGGGCATTATGGAGCTGATCGGCCCGGCGCTGAATGGGCGGCCCACCAACTCCCGGCTCATCGCCTCCGCCGCCGGTCAGATCGCCTCCCGCAGTCGCCGGATTGCGCTTTAAAATCATTTCGCAAAGTGAGGGGATCGGTATGTCGAACACGGATCACACGGGACACCGGGACAGGATGCGGGAGAAGCTGGCCGGGAAGGGCCGGCGGCGCGGCACTCCCACGGATACGGACTTATTGGAGACGGCGCTCTATTTGGTGAACCGCCGCCGCGATGTGAAGCCCCAAGCCGAGCTGCTGCTCTCCCGTTTCGGGGACGCGGCCGGCATTTTGGACGCTGAGTACGAGGAGATTTGCTCCGTCCCGGGCATCGGGGAGTCCACGGCGTACCTGATGGAGCTTTTGGGCGAGATCTCCCGCCGGGCCGAGGATCAGTACGACCGGCGGGCCAGGCTCCTCTGGCCGGAGGACATCCACCGTTACCTGATCCCAAGACTTGAGGGCATGGAGCAGTCTCCCCTGTATTTCCTGTGCTTTGACCAGGATATGCGGGTTTTAGACTGCACGTTGATCGGAAGTCCCCTGACGAACCCGGAGGGGGCCTTTGAGCAGATTTCCAGCAAGGCGATAAGGCTGGACTCCAAAAGGGTCATCACGGCCCGCGGGGTTCTGGAGGGCCCGGTCTTTCCCGACGAGAGGGAGATGCCCTGGGTCTCGGCCATCACTCGGGCCCTGCGGGAGATCGACATTCTCCACCTGGATCACATCCTGTTCTCAAAAGAGAAGTTCTATTCCCTGGCCCGGATGGGCCACGTCCGGCTGACGGACGAGGAGAGGGGCCTGTACCGCCCCCGGGGCGCCGCGATGATAACCTCCCGGCTGGAGTACGATTCCAGCCCCATATTCCCCGACCCGATACAGGATAAAAACTGAGAAATTTGACAGGCAAAACGCCGGGGCCCACAAGGCCCCGGCGTTTCAATTTGCCGAAAAACTCGCGATCAATATTTTTTCCGGCAGGCCGCGCCGGGGCTGAGGCTTATTCCTTCTCCTTCGTATAATACTGCGCCTGGGCGGTCCACAGCTCGTGGTATTTTCCGCTCTCGTCCGCCAGCAGGGCCTCGTGGGAGCCCTGCTGGACGATGCGGCCCTGGTGGAACACGGCGATCTCGTCGCAGAATTTGCAGGAGCTGAGCCGGTGGGAGATATAGATGGCGGTCTTGTCCCCGGTGATCTCATCAAACTTGCCGTAGATCTCCGCCTCCGCAATGGGGTCCAGGGCCGCCGTGGGTTCGTCTAAGATGATGAACGGCGCGTCCTTATAGAGGGCACGGGCGATGGCGATCTTCTGGGCCTCCCCGCCGGAGATCTCCACCCCGTCGTCGGAGAGATTCTTATAGAGCATGGTGTCCAGCCCCTGGGGCATGGAATCCAGGCGGTCGCCGAAGCCCGCGTCCGTCAGCGCCTGCCGCACCCGCTCCCGGTCGTACTCCATGCTCCCCGCCACGTTGTCGCCCAGGGGCTGGGCGATCAGCCGGAAGTCCTGAAACACCACGGAGAACAGCTTCATATAGTCGTCGTACCGGTACTTGCGGATGTCGATGCCGTTTAGAAGGATTTGCCCCTCCTGGGGGTCGTAGAGCCGGCACAGCAACTTGATGAACGTGGTCTTGCCGGAGCCGTTCTCCCCCACGATGGCCAGCCTCCGTCCCACCTTGAACTTCAAATCCACATGCCGCAGGGCCCAGGTGTCGGAGCCGGGGTACTTGAAGGACACGTCCCGGAACTCGATGTCATACCGGCGGTCGGAGCGCTTTTCCGTGGTGAGGCTGCCCTGGTACATGGCGTTGGGGATGTCCAGGAAGGCGAAGGTCTGATCCAGAAACCCGGTATTCGTCTCCAGCGTGCCCATAAGCCCGATCAGAGAGAAGATATTGGTGATCATGGCCGAGGCCGCGCCCACATACTGGGTGATGCTGCCCACGTCAAAGGCGCCGCCCCAGGCCTTCAGGCAAGTGAACACATAGACGGAGCCTGTGATCAGGGTGGTGACGCACACGCCAAGGCCGGCGTAGACGCCCATTTTCCCCCGGGCCATTCTGCCGATGGGGCCGTCCGCCCCAAAGGAGGAGTTCGTATCCCAATAGGCGCTGACAAGGTTCTGCTGATTGTACATGCGGATATCCGCGGCGCGCTCCCGGTACAGGCCGATAAAGCCAAAATGCCCGAAGAGCCGGTTCCCCAGGGTCGCCTCCTCCGCCGCGCCGCTCCAGCACTTGGTAGCCGCGGCGATGAGCTTCCCCGCCAAAATACTCACCGAGACCATCAAAAACGCCAGGAGCAGGGCGAAAAGCGGGTTATTCAAAGCGGTGAGCCACCCCGCCGTCTCCGGGACGGGGGAGGTAAAGAGGCTCACGGTCAGCGCTATGCCGCTGAGAAGACCGATGACGCCGCCCACAAGATCCCCGTACACATACGCCACCTTCATCAGACCCCAGCTGGCCCAGTTCTCATTTTGCCGGATCTGCGCCCGCAGATCGTGGTTCTCCTGTTTGTCCAGCTCGGAGAAGTCCAGGGAGAACATCTTCCGGATAAACAAGATCTCCTTCCTGCCCCACAGATCGCTGAGCAGGGTCTCGTACCTGCGCTGTAAGACGGCTCCCAGGGCGGTGACGACTCCCACGCACAGCACGCCCGCCAGCACCCACCTCCAGAGGACGTCCACCCGGCGCAGCGTGGCCAGCTCCCTGAGGATCCGGGCGGAGAAGAACACCGTGACATACGGGGAGACGGCGCTGAACAGGCTGGAAAATGTGCGCAGCGAGAAAAACCGGGGCGACACCTTGTGGAGTACCCGGACGGCCCGCAGATGCGCGGCCACGGCGTGGCGAAGCGCTCCTTTTTCTCTCATCTTCAAAACTCCTTTCCCTCCTGATAATACCGGCTTTGCACCGCGAAGAGCCGGGCGTACTCCCCGCCCAGGGCCAGGAGACTTTCGTGGGTCCCCTCCTCCCGGACGGCGCCGTCCGCCAGGAGGATGATCCGGTCGCAGAACCTGGTGGAGGCCAGCCGGTGGGAGATAAACAGGGACGTGCGCCCCTTTGTCATCTCGTTATACTTTCTGTAGATGTCGTTCTCCGCGATGGGGTCCAGGGCCGCCGTAGGCTCGTCTAAGAGCAAAACGGCGCCGTTTTTGTATAAGGCCCTGGCCAGCATCAGGCGCTGGGTCTCGCCCCCGGAGAAGAGTGTGCCGTCCAGATACACATCCCGGCCCACATGGGTGTCCAGGCCCTTTGGCAGCTTCTCCACGGCGGCGGTCAGCCCCGCCCGATCCAGGCAGTCCCGGACCCGGTGGTAGTCGATGCCCTCCGGCACCTGGGCGACCTCCTCCGCCACGGTGACGTCCAGCAGGGAGAACTCCTGGAACACCGCGCTGAAAAGGTCGTAATAGCTTGCCCGGTTGAAATCGCGGATGTCCCTCCCGTTCAGCAGGACGGCGCCCTGCGTGGGGTCCAGCAGACCGCACAGCAGCTTGATCAGGGTGGTTTTCCCCGCCCCGTTCAGGCCCACAATGGCCAGCTTCTCCCCCGGGTGGACGGTGAGATCCAGGTCGTGGATCGTGTCCTTTTCCGCGCCGGGGTAGCGGTAGGAGACGCCCTCCATTCTCAGCTCATACGTCTCCGACGCGGGGATGGCCTCCCCGCCCTCAAACCGGAAAGGCTCCGGGTAGTCCAAAAACTCCCGAATGAGGGAGATATCCAGGCTCTCCTTGTGCAGGGTACTCATCTCCCGCAGGATCCCTATGACCCAGGTGGTGAAGGTGGTCACTGCCGTGAAGTACAGGAGAAATTCGGCGACGCCAAGGCCCTCCCGGAGGGTCATGCGGATGAGGACCACATAGGCGATGCCGTTCCGGGCCGCGGTGAGTACCGCCCCCGCGATGTCCGCCAGCACCTCCACCCGCTCACAGCGCAGGGTGAAGTCCAGATAGAGGTCGTGGATCCGGTCAAGAAGCTGACTTAACCAGTTTTGCAGGCCGAAGATCCGGATGTCCTTGGCCAGCTCCACCGACTCCGCCGTCATGCGCAGGTAGCTCTTCTTCTGGTAGTACCGCTCCTCCTCGTCCCGGCGCTCATACCGCCAGTTGGCGGCGAAGCGGGAGACGAAAAACTCCGCCGCACAGGTGGCGACGATCACCGCAAGGAGCCACCCGTTGATCCGGGACAGGATCCTCAGGTAGACGGCAAGCCCCCCGAGATTCGTGAGCAGATTTGTAAGCGTCTCCCAGATATGCTCCGAGGCCTTGCTGTTCCCCTCACAGGCCTCGTGGGCCTTGTCCCGCAGCTTGACAAACCGCTCCTCCAGGGTGTTGGGGTAGGAGGTCAAATTGCTCTTTCTGGCGATCTCCCCGATAATGGCGCTGCGCACGTCTACCCTGGGGAACATGGTATTTTCACCGATGTACTGGGAAAATCCCTGCACCAGAAACAGGGCGGCCGTAAAGACGCCGATGGTCCCCAGAAGCTCCCCCACAGGCGCCCTGCGCTCCACGCAGGAGAGGACTGCCGGGGCGATATACAACTGGGCCAGGTTGAAGAGGATCTCCAAAACCGCCGTCAGGACGCACAGCGCCAGCACCCGCTTTCTGTTTTTCCAGGCCAGCGCGCACATCCACCGGATGTTTTGGAGGACATTGTATTTTGGCTTGTCCGTTTTTTGCATTTTCTCTCACCTCGCGGCTATCCTATCACAAAAATTCGTCCCCGGGCCGTTCTGGGGACGAATTGTTCTTTTCCGGTGACGAATCGCACATATTACTTAGACTTGGGGCAGCAGGATCTCCGTGGTGAACGCCCCGTCCTCGCTGTTGCGGCTCAAATACCCGCCCAGGCGGCTCACAATGGCGTCGATGCGCACAAGCCCCAGGCCGTGGCCCTCTCCCTTTGTACTGCGGAAAAGTCCGCCCTCCTTCCGCAGCTTCTTCCCGGCGGTGAAGTTGGTGAAGGAGATGTACAGCTGCGTGTTCTTCATGTCCATATACACCCGGATCCGCCGCTGATCCTCCGGCAGCTTCTCGCAGGCCTCAATGGCGTTGTCAAAGAGATTGCCGATGATACAGCACAGGTCGATCTCCGAGGATTTCAGCCGGACGGGGATCTGGGCGTCCGCCGTCACCGCGATCCCCTTGGCCTTGGCCAGGGAGATCTTGGAGTTGAGGATCGCGTCGGCCATCGGGTTGCCCGTCTTGATCACCGTATCAACCGTAGTCAGATCCCTGTCCAGGAGATCCAGATACCGCCGGATGGCGTCCCAGTCCTCCGCCGCGGCGTAGGCCTTCATGGTCTGGATGTGGTTGCGGTAGTCGTGCCGCCAGCCCCGGATCTGCCGGTACATGTTGTCCACCTCCCGGTAGTGGGTCTCGATCAGCTCCCGCTGATAGGAGGCGATCTGTCTGTCGATTTTCTTGGATAAAAGTCCCATGTGCTTACCTCATGTTGATAATGGCCCGGTTGACGCCCTCATACGCCCCCCGGGGCAGGGGGACGGTGTCCCCGCCGGCCAGGACGATCTGGGATCTGGTGACGCGGCTGATCTGCGTCAGATTCACAAGGGCGGAGCGCCCCACCCGGTAAAACCGCTCGTCCAGCTGCTCCTCCAGCCTGCCCAGGGTCATCTTCACCGTGTAGTCCGTCAGGGCGTGGACGGTCACATAGTTGCCCAGCACCTCGGCGTACCGGATCTGGTAGATGGGCACCCGCGCCATTTCGCCGCCCAGCTCCAGATTCAGGACCCTCTCGTTTTTCGCAAGCCGCTCCGCGGCCCGGTCCAGCACGGAAAACAGCTTCTCCTCGTCCACCGGCTTCATCAGATAGTGGAGCGCCGCCACGTCGTACCCCTCGGCGATGTAGTCGGAATAGCCGGTGATGAACACGATCTGCACCGTGTCGTTCTCCCGGCGCAGGCGCTTGGCCATCGTCACCCCGTCCATCGCCCCCATCTCAATGTCCAGGAGCAAGATGTCGTAGTCCTTCTTCTCGGCGTAGGCGAAGAGAAAGCTCTCGGCGGAGGGGAACCCGTCCACCCGCACCCGGTTCCCGGAGGCCTCCGCCCACCGCAGCACCAGGCCGCCCAGGTTCTCCCGGTCGATCTCCGCATCGTCGCATATCGCTATGGTGTATTCCATCCGGCCCCGCCCCTCTCTGATGCTTTAAAGGAATTATATCACACCGGCGCGGCATTTTCCACCGGCACTTTGCCCGGTTTTTTCCGCCGGAGAAAGAAAAAGGGCCGCGGGCTTGCAGCCCACGGCCATATGGTGGACGATACAGGACTTGAACCTGTGACCCTCCGCACGTCAAGCGGATGCTCATACCAGCTGAGCTAATCGTCCGTCAGCGTCACCTATTTTAACCCAAGCCCAGGAAGTTGTCAACACTTTTTTTCAAAAACACGAAAATAATGCTTGCATTTTTCCGGACACGATGGTATTATAGTAGGGCGCTCCGGAGAGGAGCGGCAAGATGCGCCTGTAGCTCAGCTGGATAGAGTGCGCGGCTACGAACCGCGAGACCGGGGGTTCGAGTCCCTTCAGGCGTACCATAGGCTGGCTTGAAGGCCTAAAGGCCTTCCAAGGCCAAAGAGAACGTGCGGAAATGCCCCATCGAATTCTGCGGAATTCGATGGGGCATTTCCTGTTGCCGCGCCGCAGCGCACGCCCAAGGGCGCACGTTTGCGCGGCAAGAGGGATTTTTTGCGAGGCAAAGCCCCGCAAAAAATATTGGAATTGGGGGGACGAGGGACGGGGCAGTTTCCGTTATACGGAGGCCATGACCCGGCGTTACAGAGGGACGGTTCTTTAGTCCCACCTGCGGTGTGACAAAAAAACCGTCCCTCAGTCCCGCCTTTCACGAAGGAACATCCCGTCTTTTGAGGAGGTGGGACAACGGGGACGGTTTCTTTGTACCACCAGTGCGCACACTGGTGTGACTAAGGAACCGTCCCCGTGTCACACCGGCTTCCGGGGACGCTTGACGCTGCCCTTTCCCCGTTTATTATACCGCCCTCAATCATCGCGACACGGGCCGCCGTGGGCGGCGGCCCCTACGGCAAATTTTAAAGTTTTCCGTCTTAACGCAACCGCTCTGTCACCCAACCCGCCCGGGCCGATGAGGTCATCGGCCCCTACAGATTGATTTGACGGGGACGCCGACTGCCCGGTGATAACACCCGCTCAGTCCAAAGGGCGCGACGTACCACCGGGTGGCTGCTCAACACCTATTCGTCCAGAAAACCCCCGGGCAGCTCCCCGGGGGTGTCTCCAGTAGGGGGCCGCAGCCCCCTAACTGGTCGTTTTTAAAAGGAGGGGTCCAGGGGAGGGAAGATCGAAATCCCTCCCCTGGTTGTTTTTCTCCTCTTTGTTACTTTCTCCTCTTTTGTCAACACAAAAGAGGAGAAAGTAAAATACCCCGTCCGCCCTTTAGGGCGGACACCTTTCTTCCTCCCGAGGATTTTGAATGCTTCGCTTTTACTTCACATCCTTCAGGCTGCTTTTATCAAACCCGCAGGGTAAAAGCTCCCTCAGGGGGACCGTCTTCACGTCCCCCCGGACGTTCACCATAAGCACCTCCATATCCGGAGAGAACTCCATCATCACCTGGCGGCACACGCCGCAGGGCGCGGTAAAGTCCTCCGTCTGCGCGGCCACGGCAATGCGCCGGAATCGAAGATGTCCCTCGCTCACGGCCTTGAAAATGGCGGTTCGCTCGGCGCAGTTGGTGGGGGTGTAGGCGGCGTTTTCAATGTTGCACCCGGTGTACACCGTGCCGTCGTCGCACTCCACCGCCGCCCCTACCCGGAAGTGGGAGTAGGGGACATAGGCCATCTTGATCATCTCCACGGCCTTTTGGCAAAGCTCCTGTGTGGTCATGTGTCTCCTCCTTTATGGCATTAGGTGTAGAAGCGACGTCCCGATGGCACCCTCCGGCATGGGCAGGCCGAAATTCTCCAGCATCGTGGCGCCGATGACGCCGAAGGAGTCCTGCTCCGGAAGCTGTCCTCCCCCGGTCATGGCGGGGGACCAGGCCAAAAACGGCACCTTCTCCCTTGTGTGGTCTGTACCGGTGTGGGTGGGATCGTTCCCGTGGTCGGCGGTGAGGATCAGCAGATCCCGGCCGCCCAGCTTGGGCAGAAGCTGCCCTAACTTCTCATCAAACCGCTCCAGCTCCCCGGCGTAGCCCACGGGGTCCCGCCGGTGGCCCCACAGGGCGTCAAAATCCACCAGATTCACATAGCACAGCCCCCGGAAGGCCTCGTCCGCGATCTGAATGGTCTGCTCCATACCCTGGACGGAGCTTTTGGACTTCATCGCCCGGGTGACGCCGTGGCCGTCGAAAATATCGTTGATCTTCCCCACGGCGATGACATCCAGCCCCGCCTGCTTCATCACATCCATCGCCGTGACCCCGGTGGGGGGCAGGGCGTAGTCGTGGCGGTTGGCGGTGCGCTTAAACTCCCCCGGCTTCCTCCCCACATAGGGCCTGGCGATGACCCGGCCCACACGCCACTCGTCCCGCATCGTCAGCTCCCGGGCGATGGCACAGCACCGGTACAGCTCCTCCAGGCCGAAGGTCTCCTCGTTGCCGCAGATCTGGAGGACGGAGTCGGCGGAGGTGTACACGATCATGTGGCCGGTGGCGATCTCCTCCGGGGCCAGCTCCTCCAGGATCTCCGTGCCGCTGGCGGCCTTGTTGCCGATGCACTTGCGGCCGGTGCGGCGCTCCAGCTCCGCGATAAGCTCCGGGGGGAAGCCCGTGTCAGTAAAGGTCTTAAAGGGCTTGGTGGTGAGGATGCCCATCATCTCCCAGTGGCCCGTGAGGGTGTCCTTGGCCGGGCTTCTCTCCCGGAGGATGGCCCGGTACCCCATCGGCGCCGGCGCCGGCGGCACGGTGGCCAGGGGCCGGAGATTGCCGATGCCAAGTTTCGCGAGATTCGGTATTTTCAGTCCCACAGTGGAGGCGATATGCCCCAGGGTGTCGGTCCCCGCGTCCCCGTAGTCGGCGGCGTCCGGCATGGCGCCGGTCCCCACGGAGTCCAGCACCACCACAAAAATTCGGTCAAATCGGTTCATACATCCGCTCCTTTTACGGCATGAAAGCTCCAAAAACATTTTTCCTATAAAATTCTAATCAAAATATTTTTTGCAAGGACATGTGCCTTGCAAAAAATCCCTTTTGCCGCGCAAACGTGCGCCCTTGGGCGTGCGCTGCAGCGCGGCAGCAGGGAATCCCCATGTGAATTTCGCAAAATTCACATGGGGTTCCCGCACGTTCCCCTTGGCAGAAAAAGGCCTGAAGACTATTTTCCACCAGTTTCTTCAGGCCTTTTTCGCCAGCTCGATCAGGCGTTTCACCGCCTCCACCCCCACCTTGACGGCGGCGGAGGTGTCGTGGCTCTCCTTCTGATCCAGCCCCGCGGCCTCCCGCTCCTGGTTCCACACCACATGGAAGCAGCTGCCGCAGCGCACCTTCAGGGCCGACGCCACGACGAACAGGGCCGCGGACTCCATCTCGCTGGCCTTGACGCCCAGGCGCTTCCAGGCCTCCCACTTCTGGGTAAGCTCGTAGCTCACCGGCATCCGCCCCGGGGAGTGCTGGCCGTAAAAGCTGTCCTTGCACTGGACGACGCCCATGTGGGTGTTGTAGCCCAGGGCCTGGGAGGCGTCCCGGAGGGCCGCCGCCACGTCAAAATCCGACACGGCGGGGAACTCGATGGGGGCGTACTCCTGGCTTGTATGCTCAAAGCGAATGGCTCCGGTGGCCACGACGATATCCCCGGCCTGCACGTCCAGGTCGATGCCGCCGCAGGTGCCCACCCGGACGAAGGTGTCGGCCCCGATGGCCGCCAACTCCTCCATCGCGATGGCCGCGGACGGCCCGCCGATGCCGGTGGAGCAGACGGAGACCTTCTCCCCCAGGAGCGTACCGGTGTAGATCCGGTACTCCCGGTTCTGCCCCACAAAGTGGGGCTCATCAAAAAGCTCGGCGATGGATTGGCACCTGCCGGGATCCCCGGGCAGAAGCACATACCGGCCCACGTCGCCGGCCTTGCACTGGATGTGGTACTGTTTTTCAGACGGTATCATGGTATCCCCTTCCTCTCATTGAACTGCGGGACGAACGCCCGCCTTTGAAAATTCCGGGCCGCCGATTTTCGGAGGCCCGGAGTGGTTCCCGCTATCTCTGGGATTTGTCGTAGGGTATGCCCTCTGCCTTGGGCGCTCTGGATTTCTTGGAGGTGAAGGCCAGAACAACCAGGGAGATGATGTAGGGGAGCATATTGTAGACCGTGGAGTTCAGGTTCAGCGCGGCCATAAAGGGGATCCCGGTGTACACGTTGCCCAAGGCCCGGAAGAAGCCGAAGAGCAGGGCCGCCAGGGCGATCTTCCCCGGATGCCAGGCGCCGAAGATCATGACGGCCAGGGCCAGGAAGCCGAAGCCCGCCACGCCGTTTTCAAACTTCCAGGCGTTTGTCCCGGCGGTGATGTACACGATCCCGCCCAGGCCCCCTAAAAGTCCGGAGATCAGCACCCCGGCGTAGCGCATTTTCGCCACGTTGATGCCCACGGAGTCCGCGGCCTGAGGATGCTCGCCGCAGGCCATAAGCCGCAGGCCGAAGCGGGTCTTATAGAGGGTGATGAAGCTGACGATCAGGCACACCAGGGCCACCAGCATGAACCAGTTGAACTGGAACGAGCCGATGCGCACGGTGAAGAACTCCCGGGCGGCGGTGTAGGTGATCTCGGAGGACACGTCGGCGCCGCCGGAGGCCGCGGTATTCATGGCCTTCACAGCCACGGTGGCCCCGGCTGTGGCCAGCATGTTGATGGCCGTACCGGTGATGGTCTGATCCGCCTTGAAGGTGATGGCCGCCACGGCCAAAAACAGGGACGCCAGCATCCCGAAGAGGGCGGAGGCCAGGATCACGCACAGGATCATCACCGGCGCCCCCACGGAGGTGGGGATGTACTTCATCGCCAGCGCCCCACCCAGGGCGCCGATGAGCATGATGCCCTCCAGCCCGATGTTGATGACGCCGGAGTGTTCCGCGAAGCACCCGCCCAGCGCCACAAGCATCAGGACGGAGGCGAAGATCAGGGTGTACTGTAAAAGCAGGATCATTTGCTCTCGCCCCCTTTCTCATCGTCCGCGGCCTGAGCGGCCGCCCTCTTTTCGTCGCTCTTCCGGATGCGGTTCTGGATCGCCAGCTTAAAGAAGCCCACGAAGGCGCACAGGAAGATGATGAGCGACGAGATCAGCGAGGAGATCTGGGAGGAGTAGTACCTAAGATCCACGCCGCCGCCCCCGGAGGTGATGTGCTGGATAAAGAAGGCGGACAGGATGGATCCCAACGGGGACAGTCCACCCAAAAACGCCACGGCGATGCCGTTGAAGCCCATATCCGGCACAGAGCTGATGGAGGTCTCCCAGTCCACAAGCCCCGTCAGGAAGAACAGCGCCGCCCCCAGGCCCGCCAAAGCACCGGCGATAGCCATTGTGAGGACGATGTTCCGGTTCTCCCGCATCCCGGCGTACTTGGCCGCGTTGGGGTTGTTCCCGGTGGCGCGAAGCTCATAGCCGAACTTCGTCTTGTTCAGCACCACCCACACAAGCACAGCCACAACAAGCGCCAGGGGGATGGCGATCCCGGCGCTCTTCTCCCCGAAGAGCTTGTCCAGCCCCAGAGTGGGCATAAGCGCCTTGGGGTTTGCGTTGATCAGCTGGATGGTCTCCGGCCCCGTGGGGCGCTTGATGCCGTCCCGTGCCAGCAGGTTGTTGGTGAAATACAGGCTTATCCAGTTGAGCATGATGCCCGAGATGACCACGTTCACGTTGCACAGGGTCTTGAGGACGCCGGAGATGGCGCCCAGCAGCGCCCCGGCGGCGGTACCCGCCAGCAGGCAGACGTACCAGGGCAGCTTCAGGGCGATGGCGCAGTAGAGCGTGGCGCAGGCGCCGATGACATACTGTCCGGCGGCGCCGATGTTGAACATGCCCACCTTGTAGGCGAAAAGCACGCTGAGGGCGCACATCAGCAGCGGCACGGTACGCACCACCGTCTGTCCCAGGTACTTGCCCTGGAGGGAGGCGGGATAGCGCAGGAAGTTTTTGATCACCGCGGTGATGGATCCCCAGGCGGCGCTGGGTTCGATGATCAGCAGCACGATGTAGCCGATCACCAGCCCCCCCAGGATACACAAAAGGGAGGCCAGCAGGGTCTGCACTCCGTCATTCCCGATCAGTCTGCGGAATACGGAGTCCTTGGACTTTTTCATCCGCGTACCTCCATTCTCTTGGCGCCGGCCATATACAGGCCCAGCTCCTCAACGGTGGTTTTCTTGGGGTCAAATTCCCCAACGATCTCCCCCTCGTACATCACCAAGATTCGGTCGGAGACGTTCATCACCTCGTCCAGCTCCAGGCTCACCAAAAGCACGGCCTTCCCCGCGTCCCGCTGAGCCACGATCTGGCTGTGGATGTACTCGATGGCGCCCACGTCCAGGCCGCGGGTGGGCTGGACGGCGATGAGCAGCCGGGGATCCCTGTCGATCTCCCTGGCGATAATGGCCTTCTGCTGGTTGCCGCCGGACATGGAGCGGGCCACGGTGATGGGGCCCTGTCCGGATCTCACGTCGTACTGGTCGATGAGCCTCTGGGCGTAGGCCCGGATGTTCTTCCGGCGCAGGAAGCCGGCCTTTGTAAATTCCGGCTCAAAATACCGCTGGAGTACGATGTTGTCCTCCAGGGTGTAGTCCAGCACCAGGCCGTGCTTGTGCCGGTCCTCCGGGATGTGGCTCATCCCCGCCGTATTCCGCCGGCGAATGGGGGCGCGGGTGATGTCCTGCCCGCCCAGCTTCAGGGTGCCGCTCACCAGCGGCTCCAGGCCGGATATGCCGTACACAAGCTCGGACTGGCCGTTGCCGTCGATCCCCGCGATGCACACGATCTCCCCGGCGCGCACCTGGAAGGACACGTTCTTCACCGCGTTGTTCTTGTGTACCTTGGAGGCCACGGTCATGCCGGACACCTCTAAAACCGTCTCCCCGGGATGGGCCGGCTCCTTGTGGACCACAAATTCCACGTCCCGGCCCACCATCATGCGGGAAAGCTCCGCCTTGTCCGTCTTGGCGATGTCCACCGTGCCCACATATTTCCCCTTGCGCAGGATGGTGCAGCGGTCGGCCGCCTCCATGATCTCGTTGAGCTTGTGGGAGATAAAGAGGATGCTCTTCCCCTCGGCGGCCAGGTTCTTCATGATCTTCAAAAGCTCCTGGATCTCCTGGGGCGTCAAAACGGCGGTTGGCTCGTCGAAAATCAGGATCTCGTTGTCCCGGTACAGCATCTTCAGGATCTCGGTGCGCTGCTGCATCCCCACGGAGATATCCTCGATCACCGCGTCCGGGTCCACCTTCAGGCCGTAGCGCTCCGAAAGCTCCAGAACCTTTTTCCGGGCCTCCTCCTTTTTGAGGAAGCCCGCCTTATCCGTCGGCTCCACCCCCAGGATGATGTTGTCCAACACCGTGAAGCACTCCACCAGCTTGAAGTGCTGATGCACCATGCCGATCCCCAGATCGTTGGCGTCGTTGGGGTCGCGGATCTGTACCTCTTTCCCGTCCTTCCGGATGGTTCCCTCCTCCGGCTGATACAGGCCGAAAAGCACGCTCATCAGCGTGGACTTGCCGGCGCCGTTCTCCCCCAGGAGAGCGTGGATCTCCCCGCGCCGGAGCTTCAAGGTCACGTTGTCGTTGGCCACGATCCCCGGAAAGCGCTTGGTGATGTTCAGCATCTCTATGGCGTAAGGTGCGTTGTCCAAATCCCATTCCCTCCTTTACAAGTAATTTCCCTCGGAAAACCGCAAAATTTCCGAAATTTTACGTCCCGAATTTTGAAAAAGCGGGGACGAGCGCAGCTCGCCCCCGACAGAGTGGTAATTCGCGGTATGTAATTTAAGCTCTTTTCCGGCGGCATGTACGCCGGGAAAAAACCTTGGGATCAAAAGCCGCAGGGCCTCTGGCCCGGACATTTTACCCCTTGATGTTGCCCTGATAGGAGACGTTGACGTTGGTGACGGTGGGCTCGACGGAGATATCGTTGCTCACCTTGATGGTGCCGTCAAACATACCCTTCACCAGGGCCTTGTAGTCGGCCTCGGTGAACTTGCCGTCGGCATACTGGGTGGTGCCCAGCTGGACGTAGTTGGCATCGGGGTCGTCGCCGGAGACCAGGCCCAGCGTGTCGATCTTGCCCACATACTTAGACCAGTTGTCGTTGACGATCACGTCCACCAGCGTGTTGATGGTGGTGGGACGCAGGCCCTTCATAGCGGAGGTGACGACCATAGTCTTGTAGCTGTCGATCTGCTCCTGGGTGGCGTCCTTACCGGCGGCGTAAGCGGCCAGGACACCCACCTGATCCACGTCCACGCCGATGACCTTGGCGCCGTCCACATTCTTGGCGGAGTCGATAGCGGAGGTGTAGATGCCGCCGCCGCAGGCGAAGACCACCTCAGTGCCGCCCTGGTACCAGGTGTCCATAACGGCGGTGATGTCCGCGTCGCCGGAGAACTGGCCGCCATAGACGTAGTTCATATCCACCTTGATGCCAAGCTCACCGGCGGCAGCGTCGGCGCCCTGGACAAAGCCGTAGCCGTAACGCATGACGGCGGGGACAGCCATGCCGCCCAGGAACCCGAGCTTGGTGTAGCCCAGCTTCACCGCGGCGTAACCGGCCATGTACCCGCAAAGCTCCTCCTGGTAAATGGCGCAGTAGACGTTGCTCATATCCATGTAGTCAGAGAGCTTGTAGTCGTCCGGGTTGTAGGAGTAGCTCTCCCCCTTGAGGGGGACGGCGGCCTCAAGAATGTCGCCCACGCCCACGTCCAGAGCGATGAACTTCACGTCGGGATACTCGGCGGCGCACGCAACCAGCGTCCCGCCGAAGGCGTAACCGGGCATCACGATGACGTTGTAGCCGTCGGCGATGGCCAGCTCCACCTGGGCCACACGGCCGGCGGTGTCGTTGGAGGTGGGCTTGTAGTACTTGGTCTCCACATTGTTGTCCTTGCCGAACTGCTGAACGGCCTCCCAGGTGGTCTGGTTGAAGGACTGGTCGGTGATGTCGCCGTAGTCGGTGATCATAGCGACCTTGTAGTCGCCGTTACCGTCAGCGCCATCCTTGTCTCCGCCGCCGCCGCAGGCCACAAGGGCCAGCGCCAGAACAAGCGCCAGGAAAATTGTGATGATTTTTTTCATTTTGAACCCTTCCTTTTCATATTATTCATCAGGTCAAATCTGACCAGAGATGACGGTTTTTTACAGGCTCTCCATCCTGACGGCAGTCTCCAGAGCGATCTTCATCATGGTGGTAAAGGTGTTCTGCCGGGCCTGCGCGTCCAGCTCCTCGCCGGTGACAAGGCTGTCGGAAATGGAGCAGATCGCCAAGGCCCGCTTGCCGGTGTAGGCGGCGGTCATGTAGAGGGCCGCGGCCTCCATCTCCGTGGCCAGGACGCCCATCTTCGCCCACTTCATGGTGGAGGCGGAGGCGTCGTAGAACACATCGGAGCTTAAAAGATTCCCCACGGGCATGTTGACGCCCATCTCCCGGGCCACGCCGACGCAGGTCTCCAAAAACGTGTAGTCGGCGATGGGGGCGAAGGTGCCGGGCAGCCCGTACTGGTGGGCAAAGGAGGAGTTGGTGCAGGCGCCCATCCCCGCCACCACGTCCCGGAGCTTCAGCCGCTCGCTCATGGCCCCGGCGGAGCCGATGCGCATGATGTTCTCCACCCCGTACTGGGTGAACAGCTCATAGGCGTATATGCCGATGGAGGGCATCCCCATACCGGAGGCCATAACGGAGACACGCGTCCCCTTGTAGGTGCCGGTATACCCCTGGACGCCCCGGACATTGTTCACCAGAACCGGGTTTTCCAAAAAGTTCTCCGCGATGAATTTGGAGCGCAGCGGGTCGCCGGGCATCAGTACCGTTTTGGCAAAGTCCCCCGCTTTTCCACTGTTGTGCGGTGTGGCCATGTGGCTTCCTCCCCCTTCTCAGTAGGCGTTTTTGTCCGTGTCGGTGTTTTTGACGATCTTCACAATACGGCTTGTCCCTAAGCGTGAGGCCCCCAGCCGGATAAAGGCCTCCGCGTCCTCCAGGGAGCTGATGCCCCCGGCGGCCTTGATCTTCACATGGGGCGCCACGTTGGCGGCGAAAAGCGCCACATCCTCCCGTGTGGCCCCGCCCCCGGCAAAGCCGGTGGAGGTCTTGATGTAGTCCGCCCCGGAGTCGGAGACGATCCGGCACATCCTGACCTTCTCCTCGTCGGTGAGGAGACACGTCTCAATGATGACCTTTAAGATCCGCTCCCCGCAGGCGGCCTTGACAGCCCGGATCTCCCCTAAAAGGTCGTCCCAGCGCCGGTCTTTCACCCAGCCGATGTTGATGACCATGTCGATCTCGTCCGCCCCGTTTTTCACGGCGTCCGCCGTCTCGTACACCTTCACCGCCGTGGTGGAGTAGCCGTTGGGGAAGCCGATGACCGTGCAGACAGCCAGCCTGTCCCCCACATACTCCTTGGCCTGGCGCACAAAGCTGGCCGGGATGCACACCGACGCCGTGCGGTACTTCAGCCCGTCGTCGCAGATGCCCCGGATCTGCTCCCAGGTCGCCCCCTGGGCCAGAAGGGTGTGATCCACCTTTCCTAAAATCTCGTTGATGTCCATGCCTTTCTCCTCTCCCCCTTTTTCTCTCTTTTCTACTATACCACATTTTCCCCGTCTTTGTAAAGGCTTATTTTGGTCACTTTGACGCAATATATGGGTAGAGTTCTAAATCGTCCGCCCCCCCGAAATAAAAAAGAACAGTTTCCCCATCCCGACCGCGCCGCCCCCATCTCCCCCAATTCCACCCCATTTCAGGGCGTTTGTAGGCAGATTTATAGGCATGATTTCACACGGATTTTTTTGAAGGGCGGCTTTCCCGTTATAAGATTGCCGCCCATACTCTTGAAACATATTCCTGTCACAGCCCGCAATCCGTTAGAATCTGTTCAATTATTTCCCAGACCGATAAGGACGGGTTTTCGCGGTAGAATTTATACCCTTTGTATGTCTGAAGCTGAAATGCCCGGTGAGGAGCGGTGAAAAGCGAAAAATATCCTCTGAAAACAGCCGGCTGTAGGCAGATGTGGGCAAAAATGGAGCTTGAGAATATCTACCGCAGCGTCACCCCGTTCACCATGCCGCCGGACAGATTCCGGGTCCTGCGGCGCGTCGCAAGGCCCCTGGCGGACTACGGCGGCGAGGCGCCTGCCTCCCCGTTCCCGCCGCTGCGCTGCTTGGAGGCCGTGCGGTACTCCCTGGGCGTCATACGGTACCTGGCCTTGAACTGCCTGTTGAAGTTGGACAGGTTGTTAAAACCCACGCTTTGGGCGATGGAGAGGATCTTGCCGTCCGACTCGCACAGCGCCTCCGCCGCAAAGGTCAGGCGGCGGCCGATGAGGTACGCGGCGAAGCTCGAACCTGTCATCTGTTTGAACCAGCGCATGAAGTGGCTGGAGCTGTAACCGCATTCCTGCGCCACGGAGGACACTGTCAGCGGCTCGGCGTATCTCTCCTCGATGAGGGCGACCACCTTTTTCAAACGCTCCGTGTCCGGCGTCTCCACCTCCGGCGGCTGGGGGTAATGGAGCATAAGCAGGTACAAGAGCCGCATCATCGCCGCCTTCACCCCCAGCTCGTACCCGCGGCGGCGAAAACGGCACAGCGACTCCGCGTCCTGAAGGCAGGCGCGTATCTCCGTGTACGCCTCGTCCTCCGACCTCAGGTAGACCGGGCCCAGGAGCCGCCCCGCCGTCAGAGGGACCAGGTACTCCTGATCGCACACGTCCGTTGGCCCGCCGCCCAGAAGGTCCGCGTCAAAGATGATGTTCTCGTATTCCATACTGGAGCCCGGGACCTCAAAGAGCGCGTGGAGCGTTCCCGGCGGCACGATGAGGATATCCCCCGCGGCGGCCCTGCGGCTTTCAAGCCCGTACTGCACCGCACCCAGGCCCTTTTTGATGTAGACGATCTCCATACTCCTGTGCCAGTGGAGCGGGACGGTGGGAAAATCCCTGGGGATGGTGCATGGATAGATGTTGAAGTGAAACAGCGGGGTGCCGTGCTGTTTTGTCTCCTGGACGCCCTCCGGCATAAATGTTCCCTCCAATGCCCTGTGATGATAGTATAATATCATAATGGGGTGTCATTCCGCAAGAGATACTGTCAAAAAAGCGGTAATATATCTATGTAAGCCGATTTGGACGCTTACAACTCAAAAACAGCTATTTCTGGAGGGACACCCATGAATACATCGGTAGAAGACCGTTTGACCCAGCTTTGCGGCAAGTCTCTGCGTGAAGCCTCAAACGGGGAATTGTACCAGGCCCTTTTAAAGCTTACCCAGGAATACAGCGACAAAAAGGCCGCCCCGGTGAAGGGCAGGAAGCTCTATTACATTTCCGCTGAGTTTCTGATCGGCAAGCTGCTCTCCAACAACCTGATCAACCTTGGCCTCTATGACGAGGTCCGCGCCGCGCTCAGCGCGGCGGGCAAGGAGCTTGCCGAGCTGGAGGAGCTGGAAAACGAGCCCAGCCTCGGCAATGGCGGCCTCGGACGTCTCGCCGCCTGCTTTTTGGACAGCCTGGCGACCCTTGACCTGCCCGGCGACGGCATCGGCCTTCGCTACCACTGCGGCCTGTTCCGTCAGGACCTGAAGGACGGCTTCCAGAAGGAGTATCCGGACATGTGGCTCACCGACACCGGCTGGGCCCAGCGCACCGACACCGTCTATCCCGTGGCGCTGGCGGGCAAGACCTACAACGTGAGGCTCTATAGGCTCGCGGTGACCGGCTACAACGGCCGCACCAACACGCTGAACCTCTTCGACCTTGACACCATCGACGAGAGCATCATCGGCCAGGGCATCGACTTTGACAAGACCGACATTGAAAAGAACCTGACCCTGTTCCTCTACCCCGACGATTCCGACCACGCCGGAAAGCTTCTCCGCGTCTACCAGCAGTATCTGATGGTCTCCGCCGGGGCGCAGCTCATACTGGCTGAGTGCGTGGCGCGGGGCTGCAAATACGATGATCTTGCCAAATACGCGGCCATTCAGATCAACGACACCCACCCCAGCATGGTCATCCCCGAGCTGATCCGCCTGCTCGGCGAGCACGGCGTGGACTTTGACAAGGCCGTGGAGATCGTCACCGAGACATGCGCTTACACCAACCACACCATTCTCGCCGAGGCGCTGGAAAAGTGGCCGCGGGGCGACCTTGCGCTCATCGTTCCCCAGCTCATGCCCATCATTGAAAAGTTGGATCGGCTGGCCCGTACACGCACCCAGGACAGCTCCACCTACATCATCGACGACGCGGGCCTTGTCCACATGGCCCATATGGACATCCACTTCACGCACTCCACCAACGGCGTCGCCGCGCTCCACACCCAGATCCTCAAGGACAGCGAGCTTGCCAACTTCTACCGTCTCTACCCGGAGAAGTTCAACAACAAGACCAACGGCATCACCTTCCGCCGCTGGCTTTTGGAGTGTAACCCGGCTCTGGCCTCTCAGATCGAGTCGCTGATCGGCAGCGGGTTTAAGAGGGACGCCCGTGAGCTGGAAAAGCTCATGGACTATGCGGACAACGACGCCGTTCTGGCCAAATTTTCCGCCATCAAACGGGACAACAAGCGCGCCCTGGCCGACTGGCTCTACTTAAAGCAGGGGGTGCGGATCAACCCCGACGCCATGTTCTCGATCCAGTCCAAGCGCCTTCACGAGTACAAGCGCCAGCAGCTCAACCTGCTGTTTCTGATCCATCAGTATCTTGAGATCAAGTCCGGCCATCTGCCCGCCGTGCCGCTGGTGAGCGTTTTCGGAGCCAAGGCGGCCCCGGCCTACACCACCGCCAAGGACATCATCCACGCCCTGATCGCGCTGTCAAAGGTGATTGCCGCGGACGCCCAGGCCTCCAAATGGATGCAGATCGTCTTTGTGGAGAACTACAACGTGACCGCCGCCGAGAAGGTCATTCCAGCCTGCGATCTGTCCGAGCAGATCAGCCTGGCCTCCAAGGAGGCGTCCGGCACCGGCAACATGAAGTTCATGCTCAACGGGGCCGTGACCCTGGGCACCAGGGACGGCGCCAACGTGGAGATCGCCGAGCGCGTAGGTGAGGAAAACATTTACATTTTCGGCCGGAGCAGCGGCCAGGTCATCGCCTCCTACGCCAATAACACATACCGCGCCAGAGATTGGTATGACAGCGACTTCAACATCCGCCGCGCCGTGGACTTCCTGACCGGCCAGGAGATGCTCAGCGCCGGCAGCGGAGAGAGCCTGGGCAGGCTCCGCACACAGCTGATTGACCGCGACTGGTTCCAGACCTTCCCCGACTTCAATGCCTACGTTGTCCGCAAGACCCAGGCCATGCAGGACTACGCCACAGACCTCGCCCGCTGGGCCCGCATGTCGCTGATCAACATCGCCAAGGCCGGCTTCTTCTCCTCCGACCGTACCATCGAGGAGTACAACAGGGACATCTGGCACCTGGGCTGACACGAATGCCGGGCAATAGATGACGCTTCTCCCGCGTAAGGGAGCTTATAAAGCCGTGAGCCCGGTCCGCCGGCTTGATCGTGATAAGGAACGAATTGAACGTAACAACTGTCGGCTGATGGTTTTGGGTGCAAACGATCCCCATCTGACACATAATCTCAAGTGTGTCAGATGGGGATTCTTGATTTTGCTTATTCTTTTGATATGAGGGAAGTTATTCAACCGCATCCGTCCGATAGATGAATTTCACCTGACCGTCCATGTCCTCGCCGGCTCCCGCAAAGCTCTTATAGCGGTGAGACACATCGATTGTCGCACGGAGTCTGGCTGTAAGTCCATTGAGATCACCGTCCACCGCGTCCACGAGCTTCCGGATACCCTCTTCGTAAAATTCGTTCACTCCATCATAGAGTTCCGAGGCTCCGGCAGAAAGCCGGGAGGTACCGTCCTTCAAATCATCCGTACCTGCCTTCAAGGTTTCAGCCCCTGCCGCGGCGTCGGCCACACCGGCCGTGTAGCTTTTGAGGCCGAGATAGAATGTGTTGTAGCTGTCAAGGGAGGCTTTGAGCGCAACGATGGATTGCAAGCCCTCCCCGGCGGCGGCAATCTGTGCCTGCACCTCATCGGAGGCCATCTGTTCCGAGACGATCTTCTGGATCTGGAGCTGCGTCCGCTCCGCGATTGTCTGCTTGACGGTGTCGCTTTGCATTTGCTCGCGGGTCTCAGCGGGGATGGCATCTTGAATCGTCTGGGTTGCCATCTGCCCCTCTACCTGCGTCTGAATCTGCTGGAGTATCTGCTCTGCCTGCATCTGCTGATCTATGGCCGCCTCGATCTTTTCCTGCGTCTCTTGATCAATTTGACCGGCGCTGACAGCGGCGTCATAAGACGCTTTATTGATATGTAGAGCTGACTCTATGACCTGCTGCGCCACCATATTCCTGACGGCCAGCGTAACCTGCGCTGTAACCTCCTCCCTGACGGCAGCTGTGACCTGTGCGGCCACTTCCTCCTGAACAGCCGCCGTGACCTGCTGTTCAATCACGCCTCGCTGTGCCTCCACGGCTGCTGTCACCTGGCTGCGTGCCTGCTCTGTTACGGCGTCCTCATCCAGTGTCGCAATGACGCCGTTCAAAACCTCGGCGTAGTTTTCCACCGTCAACGCCGGGACGTCCAGTCCCGCGGCGGCAAGCTGGGTATTTGCTGTGGCAAGCAGTGTGTCAAATACCTGTTTGGCTCCGCCGTTCAAGGTGTCGTTGTTCGACGCGAGGGTGTCCAGTCCCTCACTGAGCTGCGCCGCGCCGGTTTGAAGCTCGGCCGCCCCGGCATCCAGGCTCTCGGCTCCGCTTTTGAGGCTCTCGGCCCCGGCAGTCAGCTGATCCATAGCGTCCGTCAGTTCCTCCACGGACGTACTGAGGTTTGCGGCGGAATCAAAGCTGTCCGTGTCAAGCTCATTGAAAACCTGGTTTGTGGCAAGCGTCACCGTCATGTCGAGCCGGAAGTTAGTCGCGTCGGCGGTGATCTCCACGAAGTCCGGAATCTCCAGCTTGTCTTTGGCGATTCCGAGGTTTTCCTGGAGGCCCGGAAAAGCGATCCCGATCACGACGGTGCGGCTGCCGTCATTGATGAGCTTCCCGTTTGTGACCTCCACATTTGTAAACACGTCGTCATCTAAGAGAACGCCGGTCAGCATAGCAAACGGGACATAGATCTTCTCCTGCTTGCCGTCAATCTCTACGGTTTCAACCTGCTTGTTATGATAGTCAAAGCGGATGGTCACCCGGCCGCTCTTCCCAACGAGATCGTTAGCCGAAATTGGCTTTCCGTCCAGCTTGTAGGAGACGGACAAATCGACCGGAAGTTCTTTTTCGATGTTGCCCTGATAGGTAATGTCATTACCCTGGGCGTCCCATACACGCATATTGTCGCCGTTCATGGTGTAAGTTTCGTCGCCCTTGACATTTTCTACATCGGTCAGTTCAGATCGGTCGCTCACCGTGGCATTGCCAAGGGAGTTGCGGAGCCAATCGCTGACGATGATTTTCTGAACGGTTCCGTCCTCTCCGGCCAGGACATAAACGGTTTCATCCTTGGATACGCCGGCATTGTCGGCACCAGATACGGATACGGTTTCGGGCTTCTCCTGATGATCCGCTTCATTCCCGTCGGAGCTTTGGGCGAACGCGGTCATGGCGATCCCGCTCACCGCTAAAACGGCACAAAGGCAAAGCGCAATGATTTTCAAAGATGACTTTTTCATTTCAAAAGTACCTCCTGT
>CANQFV010000040.1 GCA_947599875.1 uncultured Oscillospiraceae bacterium | reverse complement strand
ATTCGTAATCATGAGGTCGCGAGTTCGAATCTCGCATCCAGCTCCAGGATAAGTTGACAGTTTTCCACATGGAATGCTGTCAACTTTTTATATATACATATTCATTTTTCTTGTTTGCCGTGGCCGTGTGCCTCGGCTTTTATTTTTTTATGAAGGGATTTGACCAAAATGCGAACAGGTGTTGAAATACCCGCACAAACCGATAACAACCAAGCTTGTAATGCACTTCGCGTCGCTGCATACTGCCGTGTGAGTTCTGATTATGAGGAGCAGGAAACGGGTTTGACGGCGCAGATTTCATATTATTCGCAGAAGATAGCAAGTACACCCGGTTGGGTCAATGCCGGAATCTTCGTCGAGAGAGGGAGCGGGCTGAATCTTTGGCAGAGGGCGGAGTTTATGCGGATGATGGAGTTTGCGAGAAATGGAGAAATCGATTTAATCCTGACCAAATCCATAAGCCGGTTTGGGCGGAATACCGTTGATATGCTCCAGGCATCATTGGGTTTGTGTGGATACGGAGTTGATGTGTTCTTTGAGAAAGAAAATATCTGGCTTCACGACCGTCAGATGCAGATACTGTTGACTGCCTATATGTCCTACGCCCAGGCGGAAAGCGAGAGCATGAGTCAGAACATCAAGTGGGGCATTAGTAAGGGCTTCCAAAACGGGAAGTCAGGCTATACAAAAATTACCTGTTTTGGTTATAAACGAAACAGCGACGGGCACCTGGAGATCAACGAGCCGGAGGCGGATATAGTTCGCAAAGTCTTTGAGCTTCGAGTTTCGGGCAGAAGCTTGAATGAAATATCTCAATGGTTATTTGATGAACGTATCCCCTCTCCTACCGGCAAAGAGCGGTGGGGCCGCGAGATGATCAGCAAGATTCTTAAAAACGAGAAATACACTGGCGATGTGATGTTGCAGAAAACGTATGTGGGCGATGTCTTTTCTGGCAAGCAGAGCAGGAACATAGGGCAGATGAACAGATACATGATACATGAACATCACCCGGCAATCGTGAACAGAGAGGTGTTTGAGGTCGTGAATAAATAAGTAAGAAATTCCATTTTTCGTGCTATTCTGCTATAATACCATCCTATTTTATTTAAGGAGGTATTTTGCATGGCAAAATACAACATTAGTACGTTCACATGGTACGACCAGGAGCCCAAGCGGCGGGAGATGGCGGTCAGCGTGTCTGAGTCCAGCGGACTTACGTTCAACGCTGAGCTTCAGAAACAGTTGCCGGAGCGTTTCAGGCTCTGCGCCTCACCGGACAAGAGGGTGCTGTGCATCGTGGAGTCGGCGGAGGGCAACATCACCCTGACGAAGAGCGGCAGCAGAAAGCTCCCAAAGCTGCAACGGGATATGGAGGAGGCCGGGGTGATCCTCCCGGCGCGGTACGTTTTTTACGCCGAGGACGGGATGCTGTTTGGGGAGTTGAAGCTGCCGGAGCCTGCAAAGTCCGGAACCGCCAAGGGAAAGGCGGCGACTAAGTCCCGGAAAATCAGTGCGTCACAGGAAAAACATATCGTGGAGGGCCTGAGCCATGGAAAACTTCGCTGAAACTGCCGAGGCCCGTATCATGGAAGCCGCCATCCCCTCCATCCGGAGGCTCTGCCTGGGGAAGTGGGACAACCTGGAGTATCAGGACAGGGTCTCCGAGGCCTGCCGGATCTTTCTGGAGGACTTGCGGACTATGCCGCTGAACACCGGGCATTTTCTGGAGGAATTCAGGGCTGATCTGGAGGTGAAAATGGGAGAACTCAACCGGCGCACGCCATCTTTCCGGTTTGACCACTACTCCCTGGACGCCGCCTTTTCCAACAAGACCGGCGAAACTTTTGATGGCTACTGCCTTATCCCCTCGACGCCGACGGATCTTACCAGGAGCGAAGTGGATGAATTCCTGTTGAGCCTTTCTCCCCTGGCCAGGAGGATCCTTACGCTCAGCATGAGAGGCCATGAGCCGTCCGAAATGGCAGAGGGGTTCGGCATCAGCATCTCGCAGATCGACCAAGAGATGGAGGAAATACGCCAACTTTATAACCTATGGAATGAGGAGTAAGGCAGGAGGTTCACCAGTGGTAGACGGTTTGCCGTATCAGGCTCATTTCGAGACACGATTTGGGACCGCCCGGTAAGGGCGGCCCCATGACGGAAGGGTTTTCCGAAACATCAAAAAAGCGGTGAGTCGATCGCCCGACAGATCATATTTTTTAAAGACCTCACGTCGCAGGATCTCCAGATAATAGGAGTTTTGACCGCTTATTCCAAAACCCGCCGGATTTCCTGCGAAAATCGGGAAATCAGGTACTTTTTTGGCTGCTTTGCTTGGCGCTGATGTTTTCCTGACCCACTTCTGACCCCAACGGGATTTCGGAGCGGAAAGGATGGGATAGCACAAGGCCGTGGGAGTTTGCGTCCCACGGCCTTTTTTAGTTATGGCGGGGTAGGTTTTGCTCATACGTTTGCTCCAATCAGCTTGCCCATCGTTGCGGCGGCTTTCTCCTGCATCTTTGTGGTGACGTGGGTGTAGGTGCGGAGGGTGAAGCCGGCGTCGTAGTGGCTGAGGATGCTTGAGACGGTCTTGACGTCCACGCCGTTTTGTAACGCCAAGGTGGCGAAGGCGTGCCTCAAGTCGTGCAGACGTATGTGGGGAAGTCCGGCGGACTTGAGGATTTTGTTGTGGATGGCCGTCACCGAATCGGGGTAGTACATTCCCAGCGTCTTTGGGGAGGGGAACATGATCTCGAGCTCCGGGTGCTTGGCGTGTTCGGCTTTGAGGGCGTCGATGGTCTCCTGGGACAGCGAGATTCTGCGGATGGAGGTCTCCGTTTTCGGCCTCGTGACCTTCACCCCTCCGCCTTTGATGCCGACGGCCTGTTTGCAGACATTCAGGGTCATGGTTTTCTCGTCGAGATCAGACCAGAGGAGGGCAACCAGTTCTCCTTTGCGGAGACCTGTGGTCAGTTCGAGGAAGAACATCGCCAGGACGCCTCGCCGATCCGCCTCTTTGAGGTAGGCGCTGATGTCCTCCGGGTGTAGAATGTGCATTTCCTTCTTTTCTAATTTGGGGACTATGCAGTCCTCTGTGGGATTTCGGAGAATCAGCCTCTCCTTCACCTCTCGACCAAGGCAGTTGTGCAGCATCATGTGGAGTCCCCTGACGTAGCTTGCGCTCATGCCGGTGTCCCCATCCGCCTTTTTCTGAATCCGCCCTTTGGCTTTGACGTCGTTGTACAACTTCTGTATGTCTCTGCCGGTGAGCTTAGTGAGCTTGATGCCGCCAATTCTCGGCACTACATGGTGTTCAATGTAATCCTCGTAGAACCTCTGCGTACTCTCCCTGACGTGTGGCTTTGAGTACATCTCATACCACGTCCTAACCCAAGCAACCACCGTGTATTCCTCGGCCTTCTCGATGTTTACCTCCGCGCACTCCCCGATGGCCGTCTTCAGCTTCACCTTGACCTCCGTCTGGGTTCTGCCGAGGACGTTTTTCCTGATGGCCTTCCCATTCACGTCATGCCCTGCAACGTATCGTCCTTCCCAGCGCCCATCCGGCCTTTTGCGTATATTTCCCTCGCCGTTCGCTCTCCATTTGAGGGCTCACCGTTAATGGATTGCTGAAAGTCCTTGAAGCCCTAAGAACTTAGGCGTTTTCGGTACGCCATCCGGTGCGGATTTTTTTCTTTCCCCCGAAATACGGTGCGGTTCCGTTCTCCGAAAATGCCCCGCACGGCGGGATTTTATGGCCGAGCTGCCGTCGCGCACGACGGCGGCTCTGTATCTTGTCCAATAATCGAATGGCCTTTTGCCTCGAAAAAGGGCCGGAAATTCGTCTTGGCGTCACCACCTCAAGGCGGGGGATTATGCGCAGGAAGAAAAATCCTTTTCGCCCACAAACACCCAACACGGCGTTTTGCCTCCCTGGAGGTGTACTCATCCTACCCCCTGACCTAAAACCGCACACAGGGCCGACAACGGGGGCCAAATGGGTGGGATGATTGCTTTTGGAAAGCGGTGAGGACGATTTCTTGACTTTTTCTTGACTTTTTGGCGGTATGTTTTTAACATGATAGCAGACAGCGGGATGACGGTATGGCATACAAAATTCTCATCGCCGACGACGAGGCGATGCTGGTGGATATCCTCTCAGCGCATCTGGAGCGGGAGGGGTACGCGGTCTTGCGGGCAAAAAACAGCGGCGAGGTGCTGGACAAGCTGGGGGCGCGGCCCGACCTCATTGCGCTGGACATCAACATGCCCGGGATGGACGGGCTGGAGCTGTGCCGGGCTATCCGGGACGCGGTGAGCTGCCCCATCCTCTTCCTCACGGCGCGGATATCGGAGCAGGACAAGATCCTGGGGCTTCAGGCCGGGGGCGACGACTACATCACAAAGCCCTTCAGCTTATCGGAGCTGTCGGCCAGGATCCAAGCCCATCTGCGGCGGGATCAGCGGCAAAGGCAGAATACCAGCCTGATTTCCTCCCACGGGCTTATAGTAGATCTGACCGGGCGGCGGGTAGAGTGGGAGGGGACAGAGATCCGCTTTTCCAGGCGGGAATATGAGATCATCGAGTTTCTCGTCATGAATCAAAACCAGATCTTTGACCGGGAGCGGATGTACGAGCTGATTTGGGGCCTGGACGCCGAGGGGGACAGCCGGGTGATTAAGGAGCATATCCGCAAAATACGCCAAAAGCTTTTGGAGGTCACGGGTCAGGACTTTATTGAGACGATCTGGGGGATGGGGTACAGATGGAAGAAGTGAAGACGCGCTCATTAAAAGCGGAATTTTCCGTTGCGGTGGCGGTGACGCTGCTGGCCATTCTTTTGGCCTCCGCGCTGACGGTGTGGGGGTGCTGGAGGGTACGGCGTTGGCTGCTGCCAAATCCCGACATGGTGGCGCTCTATATAGGGGAAGACGGGGCGACAGACAGGGAGGGCAGATGGGCCAGGTACGAAATCGAGCTGGACGGCAAGGCGCAGCCCATCACCTGGATCTCCGACGAGTGGAGCAAGCCGGATCTTATAGAGAAATCGGATCTGCTGGTTGGTGAGGCGGAGTTCTCCATCAAGAGCATCGAGCCGAGCATTGCGCAGCTCAATTCCAGGCAGCTGGCTGTTTATACGGCCGCCGGTGTCTTAATGGGCGTACTCCCGGTGCTGTTTTTTATCGCCGGTGTGCTTCTCTGCGCCATATGGTTCTACCGGAAACGGCTGGCGCCGGCTATCTCGGCCCTCGATGACGCCACAAGGCACATAAGCCGGCAGGATCTGGATTTTACCGTGGCGTGTCCCGTCCACAATGAGCTGGGGCGGCTCTGCGGCTCCTTTGACCAGATGCGCCGCGCCCTCTACGACAACAACCTGAAGCTCTGGCGCTCCATTGAGGAGCGGCGGACTATGCAGGCGTCGGTGGCCCACGACCTGAGAAACCCCCTGGCCATTATGGAGGGGACCCTGGAGCATCTGCGCGCCCTGGCCCATGCCGGGGAGCTGACGGGGGACAGGTTGGACGGCGCCTTGGAGAGCCTGACCGTCACCGCCAAGCGCATGGAGCGGTACACCGACTACATCCGGGATCTCGCCGCCATCGAGGACACGGAGATCACCATGACCCAGGCGGTGCTGCCGGATTTTCTCAGGGGTGCGGCGGAGAGTGTGGGCGTTTTGGCCGAGGCGCGGGATCTTGCCGTGGACGCGGCGTTTGACGTGCCCGAGTGCCGCATTGAACTGGATCGGGAGATCTTCTACCGAACGCTGGAGAACGTCTTTTCCAACGCCGTGCGATACGCCGGGAGCTGCATCGAGCTGACATTTGAGCTTCACAGGGAGACGCTTCTTGTCCGGTTGTCCGACGACGGCCCTGGCTTCTCCGCGAAAATGCTGAAAAAGAAGTCGAGTCTCTACTACTCCGAGGACGCCTCCGGCGAACACATGGGACTGGGCCTGGCAACCGGCAGGATCCTCTGCGAGCTTCACGGGGGAGGGCTCCGGATCATGAACCGCCCGGAGGGCGGGGCCACGGTGGAGCTGACGCTGGCTGTCAAGAGAATATAGACTCAACGGATCCAAAGCCGCTCACGAAAAAGTGGGCGGCTTTTTTACGGCCTTTGTCCGTTTTTTGACCTTTCCGGTTTACCATTATGGTAAACCACGCGAAAGGAGCGATTGTAATGAAAACAAAAGTGGCGCTTGCCGCGGTCATATTGGCCGCTTTGCTTGTGAGCTGCGGGACGGAGGCGGAAAAGCCCGTGGATGTGGGCGGGGAACCCGCAGGCACCGGGACTTCCCAGAGTGCGGAGTCTCCCCAGGAAACGAAACCGTCCCAGAGTGCGGAGTCTCCCCAGGAGGCGAAACCATCCCGGGGGACGGAGTCTCCCCAGGAAACGAAACCGTCCCAGGAGACGAAACCGTCCCAGGAAACGGAGCCTCCTCGGGAGGCGGAACCATCCAAGGAGACTGAGCCGCCGGAGGACGGCGGCGATAATGGGGACCGGGCGGCGTTGACGCTTCTGACGGAGGGGGGAACCTTCGTGGGCTGCGGCACCCAGAGCGGCTTTTACTATCTGACGCTGGGGGCCGGACGGCTCGCCGACGGCCGGGACGGACACCACCTGATGTATATGGACTACGCCACCCGGCAGGAGGTCTATCTGTGCAGCGACCCCTCCTGCGGCCACAACACCGCCGACTGCACATCGGTGTTCCCCACCGATGAATTCCAGCACAACAACGTGATGCTTTTCATCACCGGCGGAAAGCTCTACATGCTGGTGAGCCAGCCCGACCAGGAGGGCGTCGTGGTAATGGGCTCCTCCGGCGGGGCCTCCACCCAGAGCGGCCGGGCCGAGCTTTACCGGATGAACGCCGATGGCACGGGCAGAAGGAAAATCTACACCTTCGGCGCCAATCTCACCGTGGAGAACTTTGCCGCCGGGGACGGCGGTGGGCTTTATTTCATCACCAAGAAGGTGTCCACCACGTCAGACGGCGGCTCCACCTATTTCACCGCCACGGACAGAAAGCTCGTGCGGCTGGATCTGGCCACCGGGAAGCTGTCCACGGTCTGCGGCATGGACTTCGGCGACTATGTGGACTGGAGCCCGGCGGGTGTGCGCGGCCGGGAGCTTATCCTCACCGGCATCGATTTCGGGCGGGCGGTGACAAGTCAGGAGATGAAGGATGACCGGGGCCTCTACGACAGCGCCTGCCACGTCTTTGCCGCGCTGGATGTGGACACCGGCAAGCTCCGGGAATTGTACCGGGTGAAGCGCCCTAAGTCCCAAAGCTGGGCGCTGGACGGGGAGACTCTCTATTACGCTGTGGATGGGAGCGGGGAAATTCTGGCTGTCTCCCTCGCCGACGGCAGGGAGCGGGTCCTGTGCAAGACCTCTCACAACAGCATTTGGGGCATTGTGGGCGGTATGCTCTACACCTGGGAGTACGGCGACGGCTTTTATTTCATCGACCCCGCCGATGGGAGCATCAGCCGCTGCGGCCTGAAAAACAAGACGGTGGGGACCCACATCGAGATCGTGGCGGAGGCGGGGGACCGCGTCCTGGTCATCTACGACTGCGACGCCACCGTCAGCAAGGACGGCTCCTTCTCCACAAGGGGGAATTATTTTGCCCTGATTAGCCTTGCCGACCTGGCCGCCGGGCGGGAAAACTACGCCCCAATCAAGATGGTGGAGGCGGGAATGTGACCGTGCTGGAGCTTTGTGATATTTCAAAAAGGTACAGGGACAAGCTGGTCCTTAACGGCATCAACCTGACGCTGCATAACGGCGTCTACGGGCTTTTGGGGCCAAACGGGGCGGGGAAGTCAACGCTGATGAACATCATCACCGGCGCCCTTCGCCCCACGGGCGGCAGAGTACTGTGGGACGGGACGGAGATAGGCGCCCTCGGCGCGGAATACCGGGCCATTCTTGGCTTCGCGCCCCAGCAGCAGGGGATGTACGACGCCTTTACCGGGCGGCGGTTTTTAAGCTACATGGCCACCCTCAAGGGCATCCCCGGCCGGGAACAGCCGGGGGAGATAGACCGCGTCCTGCGGTATGTCAACATGAGCGAGAACGCCGGCCGTCCCATCGGAACCTATTCCGGCGGCATGAAGCAGCGGCTCTTGATCGCCCAGGCGATTTTAGGCGACCCCAAGCTCATTATTCTGGACGAACCCACGGCGGGGCTGGATCCCAAGGAGCGGGTGCGGATCCGGGAGCGGATCGCCCGGCTTTCGGAGGGGCGGATCATTCTCGTCTCCACCCACGTCGTCTCGGACATTGAGACCATTGCGGACGAGATCATCCTGCTCAAAAGCGGCGAGATCGTGGGCCTGGGGACGGTGGAGGAGCTTTGCCGCCGCCACAGCGCTGCGGCGCTGGAGGACGTGTACATGCGGCTTTTCGGAGAGGAGGGGGAGGATGGCCCGTCTTGCGCTGTTTGAGCTTGCCAAGGTGTGGCGGCGGCGGGCCTTCCTCCTCTCCGCCCTGGCGCTGATGGCGGTGAATGTCTTTATCCTGTGGTATGTGAACCTGGCAGGCCCCTCCGCCCCGGGGCTGACGGCGTACAAGCGGCTTTGTACCGACCTCTCCGGCATGAGCGAGGAGGAGAAGCACGCCTATGTGGGCAGGCTCCGGGAGACCATCGACGGGGTGGCCTTCGTGGACAACATCCTGCTTTTGCGCGCCTCCTGGATGGGGGAGCAGTTTGCCGAGGCCCAGCTTGCGGAGAACCCCGGCGTCTTTGAAAAATACTATGACCTCTATGCCTCCGGGGCTTACCTGCGCTACACCGCGTCCCTCACGGCGGAGAAGGCCTTCATCGACGGGCTTTTCCGGGAGGAGGCCGGGGTTTACGGCTACCAGGCGTATCTTGCGGAGATCCAGGAGCAGAAGGAGCGGCTGGGCGGCATCTCCATCTTTGCCGGAACAGGCCAGGACAGCTTCGCCGCCCGGAATATCCAAAAGAGCGCCGCGGATCACGAAAAACTCACCGCACAAAATGTGCGTTGGATCCCCGCGAAGCCCGTGACGTTGGCAGAGGAAGGCGTGTGGACGGATATCCTGGCCGCCGCGCTGACCTTTTTCTTCACCGTGGGGCTTGTGGCGGAGGACCGCCGGAAGGGGCTTGACTCCACCGTCAGGGCCACGCGGCGCGGCATCCTCCCCACCGCCGCCGGGAAGCTCGCCGCCCTGCTCATCCACTGCCTTGCGCTGGAGGCGGCGTTTTTCACCGTGAATCTCGCCTTTTCCGGCGTCGCCGCCGGGTGGTGGGATCTGAGCGCCAGGCTCCAGTCCGTGTCCGTGTACCGGGAGAGCGGCCTTGAGGTGAGCCTCCGGTCGTTTCTCCTCCTCTCCGCCGCCACAAAGGCGGTGACGCTCTTTGCCGCCTTTTCCCTTGTTATGGCGCTGTGCGTGGCCTGTAAAAGCGCCACAGCCCCGTACCTGGCGGGGGCGGCCCTGTGGGTGGGGAGCTGGGCGCTCTGGCGGTTTGTCCCGGCGGCCTCCGCCGCAAGCCCCGCCAAGGTTCTGAACCTCTTCGCCCTGATGCGGACGGAGGAGCTGTACGGGGGCTATCTGAACCTGGATATTCTGGGGCGGCCCATCTCCCGCCTGGGGCTGAGCCTGGCCCTGGTGGCGGTTGTCCTGCTCGCGGGGGCGGCCCTGACCGTGTGCCTCTGGCGGCGGCCCCCGGAGCCTTCGACCCGGACGGCCCGCCGGGGACGGCGATCCCGCTTTCGCCCCCACGGCAGTATTTGGCGCCACGAGGCGTACAAGCTTCTGATCACAAATCACAGTCTTGCCCTCCTGCTGGCGTTTGCCTGTCTCATCGCCGTCCGGAGCCTGTCCGACCCGCCCGTCCCCTCCTTCGCGGAGCTGTATGTCCAAAACCTCATGCTGACGTTGGAGGGGGACCTGACGCAGGAGAAGGAGGCGCTTATCGCCGCCGAGACGGCCCGGTTTGACGAGGCCTTCGAGGAGATCCGCCAAATTGACGCCGCCGTGGCCTCCGGGGAGATCCCGGAGGACGTGGGGGATACGCTGAAGGCCAAGTGGCAGGCCGTCACCGCCTTCTACCCCGCCTTCGAGCGGGTTCTGGATCAATACCGGCTTGTCCGGGAGGGCACAGGCGCCTTCCTCTACGACACCGGCTGGCTCTACCTTCTGGGTGCGCTGGGGGAAACGCAGCTGCCGGACTTCCTCCTGCTGACCCTGGGGATCGTGCTGGCGTTCTCCAACGCCGGGGCGGTGGAGTTCTCCTCTGGCGTGTGGGCCGTTCTCGGCGCCACGAAGGCCGGCCGGCGGGGCGTCGTCCGGCGAAAGGCCGCCGTCTGCGCCGCGGCATCCGCCCTCTTTGCCGCGGTGCCCTTTGTGTGCCGGCTCATCAGCGTGGCCGGGGCGTTCCCCCTCCACGGCTGGTTGACCCCCGCCGGGATGATCCCCCTCTACCGGGGCTTGCTCGCCTCGATCCCGGTGGCGGCTCTGGCGGCGGCAAAGCTGGCGCTGCAAACGGCCTGCGGCGCGGCGGTGGGGCTTGTCGTCCTGGGGCTGTCCCTCTGGCGGAGAAACCACGTCCAGACGGTGTTCTTTGCCCTGCTGATCCTGATCGTCCCCGGCGTCCTCCTGGCGCTGGGTTTCCACATGGCCGGGCGGCTCTCCCTCTACCCCATATACAGCTGTCACTTTGCGTAAGGAGGGGAGGCGGAGAATGAAGCCGGTACAGCCAAGGAGAAGAAAACACGGCGCCAGATTGGCCCTGGCGTATGTCCTGCAGGCCGTCTTATCGCTGTCCGCCCTGACCGCCGCAATACTGGTGTTCTGCGGCATCCTCTACATCCGGGAGCGCTTTTCCGCGCCGGCGACGCCGGACACGCCGTCAGTTAACACGCCGCCGGACACCCCCCACGTCCCACCGGTGACTTATGAGCCATACGAGTTCGGAACGCCCCTGGAGGAGAGCAAAGCCGTTTTGGACGCGTGGTTTGATGACGCGGTATTTCTCGGCGATTCCCGTACAGAGGGGTTCCAATACTTCAGCGGCCTTAACCACGGGACGTTTTATTGCCACAGGGGGATGAGCGTATTTAACGCCGACAGCGACGAGTACCGGATTTTCAATGTGGACGGCGACGCCGTAACGCTCCTGGGGGCTGTCAAGGCAAAGCAGTACGCCGCTGTTTACCTGATGCTCGGCATCAACGAGCTTGGATATCCCGTAAGCTCCTTTGAGACGGCCTTGTCGGAGCTTGTTGGTGAGATCGCTTTGGCACAGCCGGAGGCGGTGATCTACCTTGAGACCCTCCCGCCTGTTAACGACGTTAAAGCCCGCGAAAACGGTCTCCCGGCATATGAAACCGCCGCCAATGTGGAGAAATTCAATCAGGTCATCGTCAAAATCGCGGGGCAGGAGCGCGTGGTTCTCCTGGACACAGCCTCCTGCCTGTGTGACACGGAGGGACAGCTCCCGGAGGAGTTGACCCGTGACGGCGTCCACTTCTCCGCCGGCGGTTATGCCAGGTGGGCGGACTACCTGAGGACGCACACGATGGAGCCGGAGCGGTATTTCTACAACAGAAACGAAAAAAGAGAGGTTGAATGATGAAAATTACATCAGTCTTTATGCTGTTTGTCCTGCTTATCCCTGCCCTCGCCTCCTGCGGGCAGAATAGGCAACCGTACACGCCAGGCGACGCCCAGGCCCTCCTTGATGCCGGCGTATTTGACGGCGACATGGTAAAGGTAGAGAGTTTTCCCTCCGCCCTCTACGGAATAGACAGCGAGGATGTCGCCGGCTGCGTCAGCTTCCGCGCCGCGAACACGGCGGCCAGCTGTGACGAGGTAACGGTGCTTATTCTGAAAGACGCGGAAACCGCAAAAAACGTGGTGAAGGCTTTGCGGGAAGCCGTAGAAAGTGAAATCGAGAACGCCAAGTCCTACTGTCCTGCCGCTGTTCCGCGTTTACAGGCGGCTGTCATTGACCGAATTGGTAACACCGTACTTTTTGCCGTCGGCGACCCTGCCGCCCTGCCGGAAGTTGTGGGCGGCCTTCATAAGTGAGATGGACAGAGACGTGAAAAATAGGCACGCTGTGGGCGCTCCGTCCCCACAGCGAAGAAGAAAACGCGGGTTGAGGCTGGCGGTGGCGTATGCCCTGCGTGGTTTGATGGGCTTGCTTGCGCTTACGCTTGTGGCGCTGCTTGTGTGTGGGATCCTGTATGTGAAGGAGCGTCTGGATCCCCCCGCCGATAACGCTCCGGCGGAGACACCCGATACGGACGTCCCCAAGGATACGGTTAAAGAGGAGGGGGAAAGCCCATTACCGCCGCAGCCTCCGGCGGACGAATATACCGTAGTCCTGGACGCGGGACACGGCGGCGTTCAGTCCGGCTGCGTGTTTGACGGCGTGCTGGAAAAGGACATCACCCTCGCCGTCACACTGCTCGCCGCGGAAAAGCTGCGTGCGGAGGGGGCAACGGTCATCCTGACGCGGGAAGACGATACAGATGTGACTCTGGACGAGCGGTGCCAAATCGCCAACGACGCCGGCGCAGATCTGTTCGTCAGCATCCACTGCAACTCCTTTGAGGATCCGTCCGTCAGCGGCTTTGAGGGCTACTACCACAACGGCGCAGAGGGGAAACGTCTGGCGGAGTCCATATTGGCGGCGGTCAATGCGCTGGGTGTCAAAGCACGCAATGTCAAGGACGAAAACTTCCAGGTCATTCGTGACACCACCATGCCCGCGGCGCTGATGGAGATCGGCTTCCTCTCCAACCCCGCCGAGCGGGAGAAACTGCGATCCGAAGAGTATCAGGACACCATCGCCCAGGCCGTAGCGGACGGTGTGCTGGCGATGATGGCCGCGGGGTAGGAATGTGTCTACTTTTGCTTATAGCGTCACAAAATTTGATTCCATTTCATAAGGAATAGCCGCCGGCTCCCGCCGGCGGCTATTGCATTATACTTCCTCAATGCCAAGCTGTTCCTCGGAACCGTTCAGCGTGTCCAGCAGTTCTCCTGCTATGTCGGCGCTGTCGAAGCGGAGGGCGTCCGCGTCGCGGGCGGGGTAGGATAGGGGGTTTATGTCGCCGTACCAGACCAGGGACTTGTCGATGACCGTAAGGCGCAGAGTGAGGTTCGGGCGGCAGATGACGGTGACGCCGGAGGCCTCCAGCAGGGCAATCGCCGCGGCGATGGTGTCCTGATATTCCGGCTTATAGCTCTCCGACGGGGTAGTGTAGAC
This sequence comes from uncultured Oscillospiraceae bacterium, assembly GCA_947599875.1. Taxonomy (GTDB): domain Bacteria; phylum Bacillota; class Clostridia; order Oscillospirales; family Oscillospiraceae; genus RUG626. The sequence goes on along the minus strand of CANQFV010000040.1, from coordinate 10,212 downwards.
CGTGGTTGGCACGCCCGCCAGAAGCGGCAGCAGCGATTTTACCCGGTTTTTCTGGAGGTAGGGGCTGGAGATGACGACCTCCCGCGCCGCGCTTGACAGATCCGCCGTGAAGGGCTCTGTATATTCGGACCCCGTATAAATGGTGCATGGTGCGTCATCCCACCCGCCCAATCTCACTTCGTACCCCAGCTCTGCGTAGCCCCGAAGACGCTTATGATACATCCGCTCTAAGATGGGCACTTGGGCGTCCACATAGTCATAGATCCGCACCTCCCGCTTCCCCTCATAACTCCGGTGGAGTCGCCCGGCGTACTGCGCCAAGGTGCCCTTCCAGGAGACGGGCATGGTCAGCAGGAGTGTGTCCAGCCTCGGTGCGTCAAAGCCCTCGCCGATATACCGGCCCGTGGCCACAACAGCCAGCGTCTCGCCTTGCGGGACATTTTGCAGCGCCGCCAGCTTTTCCCGTTTCTCCTTCTGACTTGCGCTGCCGATGAGCAAAATGACATTCCGAACCTTCCCCTCAAGGCTTGAGGCAAGCGCGGCGGCGTGTTCCTTCCGCTCCGTCAGCAGTATGGGCGTGCGCCCCTCCGAGATTGCCGACAGCGCGTCGGAGATGATGAAATCGTTTCGGGCGCCGTCCTCCACGATCCCCGCGTAGGCGTCTTGAATGCCGCCGATCGCCGGAAGCCGCGTCCTGGTAAAGCGCGGGATCACAAAATGGGAAAACGGCCGCTTCTCCGCCTGGCTCTTGGCGTCCACCATGTACCGCACGGGGCCGCACTGCATGAAGATGATGGGCTGGTGTCCGTCCTTCCTGACCGGCGTGACGGAGAGACCGTAGACATACTTAGCCCGTACCGCCCGCATGACCTTTTCAAAGGTGAAGGCGGCGACGTGGTGGCACTCGTCGGCGATGACCATGCCGTAGTCCGCCACAAAGGGCCTGACCTCCCGCTGGTCGCCCTCGAACAGCGACTGCATCAGGGCGATGTCGATGATGCCGCCCCGCGTGTCCTTCCCGCCGCCGAGCTGCCCGATCAGGCGGCGGGTCTTCTTTCGCCCGCGCTTTTTTGGCTCCTCCGGGAGCGATTCGTTGACCGTCAGAAACTTCTCCAGCGCCTCCCACCACTGGCTGAGCAGGGCGGTGGAGTTGACTAAAATGAGGGTGTTGACTTTACGTTTACCGATGAGATATGCGCCGATGACGGTTTTCCCGAAAGCCGTTGTGGCGGAAAGTACACCGGTGTCCTTCCGCAAGAGGGCCTCCGCCGCCGGCTCCTGCTCCGGGCGGAGGGTGCCGGTAAAGGCCGCGTCAATGGCTCGCCCCTCCGTGCGGCGATCCTCCAGGGAATAGGGTACACTGTATTCATCAAGCAGCTCGGTTACGGCCTCGGCACATCCCCGGGGAAGCGCGAGAAAATCCTGATCCTCATCGGCGCAGGAGATGATCCTGGGTACGCCCCTCACGGGCAGACGCATGGCCTGCTTTTGCCGGAAATCCGGGTTCGGAAACGCCGCCAGCCGCTTGATGGCGTTAAGGGCCGGGCTTGAAAAATCCGTTTTATCTATATACAGCATGTGGGACAGCATGAGCCTTGCGGAGAGGGGAAAGTCCTCCCTTGTCAGCCTTCGGCGCGTCTGCCTCTCCGGCCAGGGTTTGGCGGATTCGGCGTCCAGAAGCGGCCCCACGTCGGATTCGCCCTTCAATTTGGATAAAATCTGTTCCGGCTCCCCGGCGGACAGCCTGGGCAAGGACGATAGGAACGCCCACTGGTCAGGGTATGGCTCAAACCGCTCATCTACAAAGAGCGTGTTGCCCTCCCGCTGTGCCCGCCCCTGAAACGGCAGGGCGATGAGGTTCCCAAATCCGCCCTTGGGGAGGAAGTCCTGGGCCGGGAAGAGCCTGTCATAGGAGGCAAAGGACAGCTCGTGCCGCTCCTGCATAGCTTTTGTCAGGAGGGACGCGCCAAGCCGCCGGGCGTCCGCGGCCTTGATTGGCTCCGAGAAGAAAAACCAGATATGCGCCCCGTCACCGGAGCGGGATTGCTCCACGGCGGGGATGAGGCCGGATTCCCCGCAGACCTTCCTCACGGCGGAGACGTCGGCCTTCCAGTTCTCCCCGTCAAAATCCATTGCCAGGAGCCGCGTGGTGTCGTCCGGCAGCATGGGGTAGATTGCCGCCACATCCCGGCAAAGCTCGTCCCGCCCCACGAGGTGTGCCCGGATGATCTCCGGGGTCAGCGGTGCAAATTCCCGGTTCGGGCATTCGGGACACTTGTGGGCCTTCTTGTCACAAATTCCCTCCCGCCACTCGTTCCGGCACACGGGAGCGTAGCCGCTCTTGCCCGTCTTCGGACTGTACCAGCGCCTGGCGTACACGTCCTCGCGCCCGCGAAAGAGGTCGAGGAAGAGGTCAATTTTCTCCCTGGCGGAGCTGCCTCGGCTGACCGGAGATATATCCGCAACGGCACTTGCCCGCCACACCCCCGCCGGGCAGACATACCGCACATCGTCGGAATCGGCGCAAACCACATACTGCCCGCTCCCGTCAGCCGCGTCAAGAAGCTCCAAAAAGCTATAATGCCTCCCGCCGATATTTGCCATATTCTCCATAGCAACTCACCCAATATCCACATATTGCTTTTATAATTATAAGTCCTGGTTTCTCTCCACACAAGTCATTGTTACGAAATCAAATGCCGCTCCTTTCGGCTTTTCCGTTATGGATGAAACTTATGGAGGATATAACACAACGAAATTCAGTGGGTATCTCTTATCCAATGGGGAACGCCATGAATGTTTTGTTGATATAACCAACGAAGGAGGTATGGTGTTTGTAGAAAGTTGACCATTTCCCGTTTGTCGAGAAGTTGAAAGAAACAATTGCAATACTCCGGGAACACAAAAGGGAATTGGGAGATAATCGTAAAGTCTTTCTTGGCGAATTCGATTTTTAGATATAATAGGTAAGTCCCCGGTTTGAAAATGTGCTCTATTGTAGTTTTTGGCGATGCTCAAGATAGAGAAAAGCATGTGAAAGCCATTGTGCCGCAAGGCTTTTCGAAAAATAGGACTTTTAACCACTTATTCCAGGAAGGCAAAAATCCCGTCCGTTTGGACGGGATTTTTGCCTTCCTGGAGCTTACGGCCTTTGCCTCCGGCAAAGGCCGCCCCCGGCGCGAAGCGCCGGGGGTTTATTCAACGTGAGGGGGAACCTTGACGGTTCCCCTTCACAGTCCCACTCCCCCGCTTTCGGGGGGTGCAAGACCTTGGGATTTTGCGTCCTACGGTCTTATTTAGATAAGGTGGGGGTCATTTCTTACAAGCTTTTATGATAAGCCGAGATTTTGCCAAAGAAAAAGCGGGGTCGTGATACGCCTTGTACGGCGGTCATACCCCGCTTTTCAACTCACCGATAAACAGGGACTTACTGGTAAATTGCGGCTGTCACCCCTCCCTTGCTCCACGGCAGGGCGGGGCGGATTAGTCGGTTATGATCGGGAGATTATCCAGGCAGGGTGGGAGGTGCATCATGTAATGGTTCGTCATCGGCGTCTCCAGCATTCCGGCGCGGGTGAGCCTGCCCCAGAACACCAGCAGCCACACAGAGCGCAGGTCTGAGGTGACGCCGCCCGCCTCGTAGATCCGCATGACCCACTCCTCGGGGACCATCTGGAAAAGCTCCTCATCCCTCAGCCCCGCAATGATCCTCCTGGTATTCATCCCCACCTCGATCATATAGTCACGAAGCGCCTCCGGCCGGATGGCCTCCCCAAACTTGACCGCCTCCCCGGCCTCCAGGGCGTTGCCCGTGTCGGAGATGGGCGAGCCGATCTTCTTTTGCCAGCTCTCGTTGAAGCTCTGATCCCGGTTTGCCAAGAGGATGTTGCTGACCAGATCCTCTATCCGGGCGGTGTGCCACAGCTGCCACACCAGGGGCACCCGGTCGGTGCCGGCGTAGTGGAGGTCGGTCTCCCAGGGCTGCCTGGGCACCAGGTCATTTTGATGCCCGGCAAGCATATATTCCACCACATAGTCCGCCATTGTCCGCTCCCCGCCGCCGGACACGCAGGCGGGATGGACAAGCGCGTGGAGCTTCAGTGCCAGGGCTTTCACCTTTTCGGGGTCTCTGGCCGTCAACGCCTCGTGGAAGGCAAGATCGGCGGCGCGGTGATCATCATACAGCTTCTGCTTTAACACGGTGTCTCCTCCTCAGATTTTCATTTGCAGGACAGGTGGCATTATACCACCAAAACGCGAGGAAATCCACTGCCCGCAAAGACGGTCAATCGAATCATCAACGGGGCTTCTGTCTGTACCGGATCGAAAACGCCCCGGTGATTTTGCCCTGATCCTATTCCCCGATTAAAAGGTGACATTCCACTGGAGGATAGGATCATTTATCTTCAGCTCTCGCGGCTGACAGGGCTGTCCTGCAAATACGCCTCCCGGGTCAATTCCAACTGGATCAATCCGTCAAGCGTGCCTGTGCGCCGAAAACCGGCCGCCTTGTGGATGTGATAAGCGGCCTTGCGGGACGACTCAAAATCGTTGTGGAGCAGGGGAATGGCGTCTACCTTGAATGCGCGGTCCAGCAGCAGGCGAAGCCCCTGCTTTCCGTACCCCTTCCCCCTCTCCGGGGCGTAGATCACGATCCCCATATCGTGCCAATCCCGCTCCGGGTTATAGTGATAATTCACATCTCCGACGAAAGCGCCGTCGCCTCTCCGGCGCAGGAAAGCGTAGAACCGCTCCGGCGCTTTACCGATCCAGGACTCCTGCAACCTCTGCCACTCTTCCTCCGGCGCGGGGATGCACCCGTCCGGGGGAAACCAGGGCGCGTTATAGGCCATCGTCGCCGGGTCGGACATCATTTTCACATAAAACCAGCCGTCCTCCGGACGCGGGATATAGAACTGTAAATCATTTGCCATCTTAACTCTCCCAAAATTCAGTAAAACCGGGGACGCAGGATAACGGGTTCTACAGACAGCACAATTTACGACCTTTTGCCGGCCGGCAAGATCATGGTGAAAAAGGAGATCATATTATACCCCGCGTGCGCCGCTATACAACAGGCGACCGAGCCGGTCTGCAAGTAGATCAAGCCCAAAACGACGCCGCAGATCAGCGCGGAGAGCGTCTGCACCATGTTGAAATGGAGCAGCGCAAAGACCGCCGACGACAGGGCGAGCGCGGCTGCTTTTCCGTAGTTCACCGTTAACCCGCCAAGCAAAAAGCCCCTCATCAGGATCTCCTCCATAAACGGCGCGAGGACACAGACCTGGATGAAGCTGATCACCGGCGCTTCGTTTAAATGTCGAAGCGTCTCCTGATACCGCGCCTCACTCCCCGGAAGCATCCCCTCAAATATGGGGTCTAAGAACCTGTCCAGGAGGAGGTACAGCCCGGCCGCGCATCCCGCCGCCCATAGTCCCGGCGCCCCTCACAGAAGCGCAAATCCGACGATCAGGACAAGGGACAGGGCGATACGGATGATGTGATGCTGTATGTGAAATTGTCCGCTCTTTTTGCCGTTCCAAATCGCGGCGGCACAGATGGCGGCGCACCCGGGCAGGGCGACCATGTAATCCGCCCGCTGTTCCAGCGCATTGCATACGACGGCGGCCAGCAGCGACAGGGAGCCGGCGATCATAAGAATGGCGGAAACCGTTTTTTTCTCACCCTTCAGTTGACTGAGAGCGGCTGTCATGGACAGCCCGCCGAAAAGAACGCTCACGACACAAAGTATGATTCGCATTTTACCCTCCAGGATCGAATTGTGGCGCATTGCGCGGCTGATGGAGAAAGTATACTACATCCGCGGGGAGAAGTCCACCGGAGGTTTGCCAAATCCCCGCCCGTGATGACGAGAAAAGAAATCCTTTATCATCAGCTCGCGGACACCCCCGCGCAGAGAAAACATGTTCATGTTCATGCGGGCAAAAGTGAAAATGCAATTAGAGGGCAAAAAGTTTTACGAAATATGCAACCGGGGGCGATGATTTCGGAGTATATTAGTGAAGACCGATCGGGACTAAACTGCAAAGGGTGATGGGATGACCGACAAAGAAATCGTAGACCTCTACTGGTCAAGATCAGATGACGCCATAAGGGAGACACAGACGAAGTATGGGAAATATTGCTATTCCGTGGCTTTTCGGGTGCTGAACGATCCTGACGATACCGAGGAGGTCGTCAACGATGTGTACCTGGGCGCGTGGAACAGTCTGCCGCCTCACAGGCCGGCTGAACTGTCCACCTATTTAGCGAAGCTCACCCGCTATCTTGCCATCAAAAAGTGGCAAAAGGCCCGCGCTCAAAAGCGCGGCGGCGGTGAGGTAGCGCTGACGCTGGAGGAGTTGGGCGATTGCATCCCCTCCAATCAGGATCCGGAAAGCGAGGTGGAGGCGGGCGAGCTTGGGCAGGCTGTCCGCTGCTTCGTGGCGGCTCTGCCGCCTAACGAGAGAAATCTCTTTGTCTGCCGGTATTGGTATTTCAAATCTATTGACCAAATTTGCCGTCAGTACGGTTTCAGCGAGGGCAAGGTAAAGTCGCTGCTTCAAAGGACAAGGACAAAATTAAAAAAACACCTTATTAAGGAGGGGCTTATTCGTGAATGTTGAGATGCTGCTTGAGGCCATTGGCGATATTGATGGCTGGGCCATTCGCGCGGCCAATGAGAGTCGGAAAAAATCAAAAAAATGGGTGGGCTGGACAGCCATTGCCGCCTCTTTGGGCGCGGCGGCCATATTGTGCGCGGTTCTTCTGCCCTGGCGCCACGACAATAAACCGTCAGACGCGCTTCGGGAGGACACCATCGGGAGCGTGGAGGAGCTTTCGGAGCTGTATGGCGGGACGCTGCTGGTGGAAAATCTGGCAGGCGCGGGGGCGGACATCTCCGGCATCCGGCTTTTGCGCCGTGAGAACACGGACATATCCGACGTATCCGGCTGGGAAACCCTGGCCCTTACGGCGAACCTGGACGGGGAACCTGTCAACATGAGCTGCGCCTTTAACGCCCCGGAGGATATTGCCCTGCCGGGAGAACCCACCGAGACGGCGGAGTATAACGGCGTGGAGGTCTATCTCTATCTTGAGGAATTTGCCGGGTGGGAGGAGAAATACAAATACACCTGCGAGGCGATTTTCAGCTACGAGGGCGTCCGCTACGATATGTCGTTCCACCTGCGGGAGCCGGATGAGATCGATGATTTTCTCGGCACGGTGATGGATGTTTCCCGTGACGACAGCTCATCCGATTTAAGCTCTATAAAACCGTTTGATACTGTGCTGGGCTTTGAATATTATCGCGTCACAATGGAGCAGGTGACGCCCTGGACAATGGTGTGGCATTTCTGGGTGGAAATTGACGGGGAAGAGCGGTGTGTGGCTGAGACCTTCGGCGATGAAGACAGCTTCGGCGCATACAGCGTGGATTTTGACGGCGACGGAGTGCAGGAGTTGATCACCAATAACGAATTCGGAGACGGCGCGCAGAAGGTATATGTCTATAAAAAGGTGGGCGGCCAGATCTTGAAAGGCTCACTGAGCCGGGACTACTATGAAAACGAATTGGGCTTCGACATGCTGGTGGGCGCAGCCGCGGAAGCCGCGGAATACTACAACCCCGAAACCCGTGAGTTTGTCGTCACCAACTACGGGGCCGACGACATGAAAACAGTGGTCATCACTGATTTAGACCACTTCGCCTTTGAACCGTTTGAACACAGCGTAAGCAACTAAAATTAAGCAGGAGGCCCCTGATTGGGGCCTCCTGCTGAGTTTATTGAAAAAAGCCCGCAGGGCTTTTCTGACAGAGGGGGACGGTAGAGTAGTATTGTTGGATGGCGTCACGGCCGCGAGCATGGGCCGCTTTTCATCCGCTTCCATGCGCTTTCATTGGCGGGCAGGCGTCCGACTTTTGGCCTCCAATTCGAGATGATTGGAAAACCGGTTTGCGATTTCCTCGGTCGCCTGGTAATACCGCAAAGTTTCGCCGCTGTAGATCCACCCGCCCTCCGGATCATACTCCAGGCAAAAATGATGTTCCACGCGCCTAAATAGGCGTCATTGACACACTCCTCCGCGTCCTGCCCGCTGTTTACGATGTTGTACGAGAGGCCGTAGCAGATCTTCCCGTATTTGTTGTCCGGCTCCCGTATGCCCTGGGTGTCGCGCTCAAAAAACAGGCCTATGATTTTCTCGTCATCGGGCATCTCGCCGCCTCCCTAAAAAAATATTGAAAAAATGTGTAACAAAACGTCGAGCTGAAGACATATAAAGAAGAGGAAGTTGTAACAGCCTGTCGAAAAAAGCCCGCAGGGCTTTTCCACAGGCTCACTGTAAGGAGGGATACAGAATGGCTATTGCGCACCGTGCGGAGGATGGGCGGGAGCAGAGTATTTCGGAACACGCGGAAAATGTCGCCGCCCTCTGCGCCGCCTTTGCCGCGCCTTTTGGGGCGGAGGAGGTTGGACGGGAGCTTGGACTCTCCCACGACATCGGGAAGTACTCCCGCGCCTTTCAGCGGCGCATCTCCGGGGAGAATATTCAGGTGGATCACTCCACCGCCGGGGCCTGGGAGTGTTTCCAGCGTGGACAGTTAGCCGCAGCGTTTTGCGTTGCTGGGCACCACGGTCGGTTGCCGGAGCTGGGAACAAGTGATGACCTGCCGGACTTGCCCACCCTTTGCGGGCGTATGAACCGTGCAAGACAAGGCAGGTTAGAGGACTATGCTGGATGGCGTGAGGAAATCTCGCTGGCTGAACTGCCGCCGCAGCCCCCTTCAAAACCGTTGGATGATTTCTTTTTCGTCAAAATGCTTTACTCCTGCCTGGTAGACGCGGACGCTTTAGATACAGAACGGTTTATGTTGAACAGGGACAGATCCAACTTGGATACGAGCATGTCTGAACTGGACAGGCGATTTGAGAAGTATGTCCGAGAAAAATTTTTCCCACCCAGCGGGTCACTGAATGTAGTCCGCTGTGCCATTTTAGAAAACTGTCTTGTCCAGGGAGAGGGACAAAAGCCCGGACTGTTCACCTTGACCGTTCCCACCGGAGGGGGGAAGACAGCGGCGTCCATCGCCTTTGCCCTGCGCCACGCAAAGAAACATGGGCTGCGAAAGGTAATTTATGTTATCCCCTATACTTCCATAATTGAGCAGACAGCGGATGAGTTTCGCAAATTTATTGGCGCAGAGAATGTGCTTGAACATCACTCTGGTGTTTCTTATGATACCGATGAGAACGGAGATGTGCGGCCTGAGGATCGCAGATACATACAGGCAACTGAAAACTGGGACATGCCGGTGGTGGTAACTACGGCGGTACAGTTTTTTGAGTCCCTGTATGCGGATCGACCGTCAAAATGCAGGAAACTCCACAATTTAGCCGGCAGTGTCATTGTTTTTGACGAGGCACAAATGCTGCCTTTACCTTATTTGCGACCATGCGTTTATGTAATTGCGAAGTTGGTTGATCAATATGGTGCCTCAGCAGTGCTTTGTACCGCCACACAACCTGTACTTGGCCCCGTTTTTCAAGAGTTTCTGCCAGGCAGGAGTGCTGTTGAACTGTGCCCTCCAAAGCTGGCCTCAGACAACATTTTCCGACGGGTGACGTTCCGCAAAGTCGGTCGGGTCAACTGGGAGCAACTTGCAGACATGATGAACAGGCAAAACCAAACCCTCTGTGTGGTCAACAGCAGGAAGAGCGCCAAAGAGGTATATGGCCGCCTTGCGGAGGAAGGCCGGTTTCACCTTTCTACGCTTATGTTTCCGGCACATCGGCGGGCGGTGTTGGAGGAAATCCGCAGACGTCTGACATGTGGTTTAACCTGCCGAGTGGTGTCCACCAGCCTTATTGAGGCCGGTGTGGATGTGGATTTCCCTACAGTATTTCGAGAGGAAGCGGGCCTTGATTCCATCATTCAGGCCGCCGGGCGGTGCAACCGGGAGGGGAAGAGGGCCGCAGAAGAAAGCGTCGTGACCGTATTTCAAGCAGATATTGCCGCTCCCGCGCAGTTTGAAACGGCTATTGGCGCTGCCCATGCCGTAATGAAGCTGTACGACGACCTTCTTGACCCAGAAGCAGTTTCGCTATATTTTCAGGAGCTTCGCGATTTATCCGGAAAAGTGGCCCAGGACAGAAAAAACATAATCGGAGAGATTGAAAAAGGTACTTTCCCATTTAGAAAAGTGGCGGA
>CANQFV010000039.1 GCA_947599875.1 uncultured Oscillospiraceae bacterium | reverse complement strand
TAAATTCTCGTTTAGCTATAGTGATGATAAAAAAGGTGTGAAATTAGTGATATATGGATAACAAGAAATCCATAGAAAGAGAATGCTTGGAGAAGACTCAAAATTATATATCAAATGCCCCAAACGCTTCAAAGTATATTTTGGGGCTTCTTTCCGGTAGAGTGATTGAAAGCGAAAGACCTGATTTTCTGATAGAAAACGAATCAGGGGTTATCGGGGCAGAACACTTTTTAGTAGATACGCTTATAGGTAAGAAAAAAGCGGCAAGGAGCAGAACAAGAGAAAGTGAACTGCAGAGAATCTTTAATAAATATCATGATAATATTTACGGTAATGAAGAAAAAGCTCTAAAGGAAGTCGAGTTAATAGTTCAGTCAGATATAGATGCCATTCAGAACTTTGAATATCAACGATTTATAAGTGAATTTAAACGAATTGTAATGGAACATTCAGATAGGGTGATTGAATACAAAAGGCTGCATAGCAAATTATATAAAATTGTTTTTTTAATTGAGATTCCTATTCCCAAGAACAAGATAATTGGGATTAGTACGAGCCATAAACAAGAGGAAATAAAGGGAAGAAGATTCCCAATAACTGATGAGATGCTAAAGGTACTCAAAAGTATATCGTGTAATGTTGATTATGTTATCATAAGTGTAATGCATGAAAATTATAAGCGTTATCCATATGTAGTATACGCGTTTGACAGTAGCAGATTTGAAGATTCAATAAAAATGCAGATAAAAGAAATATATAGAAGTTTTACGTTTGATTGGCAAACAAGGCCAATTAAAGCCAGGTTAAAACTGAGTTTGGAAAAGACTGAAGATCAATGAGGAGATAAATACCATGTCAGATTTTTATACGGAAGCTGACTACGAAAAATCTATCATAGAGCTGTTCCAGGATATGGGGTATCGTTATGTTTACGGTCCCGATGTTGAAAGGGATTTTAAAAGCCCTCTCTATGAGACAGAGCTGATCGCCGCACTTCATCGGTTGAACCCCGCTATGCCGGAAGATGCCATCACAGATGCACTGTACAAGCTGAAGAACTTTGAAAACGCAGAGCTGGTTCAGAAAAACGCTGTATTCATGGACTATATTCAGCATGGCATTGAGGTGCGCTATTTTGCCAAGGGCGAGGAACGCTCCGGCCTCGTGTACCTTGCTGACTATATAAATCCTGACAATAACTCCTTCGTCATTGCCAATCAGTGGACATTCGTAGAAAACAGTAACAAGCGTCCGGATGTGCTTCTGTTTCTCAACGGCCTGCCTGTTGTCCTTATGGAGTTAAAATCGCCTTCCAGGCAGGAAACCGACGCATCGGAAGCTTATACGCAGATAAGAAATTATATCCATGAGATACCATCCATGTTCATTTATAACTGCATCTGCGTCATGAGCGATCACCTGACCTCCAAAGCAGGTACCATTACCTCCGGTGAGGACCGCTTCATGGAATGGAAGACGAAGAATGGCGATTATGAGAATACGCAGTACGCCCAATTCGATACATTCTTTGAGGGAATTTTTGAGCGGGGACGCCTGCTGGACATCATCAAGAATTTTATCTGTTTTTCAAACGAGGGATTGAAGCAATACAAAATACTTGCCGGGTATCACCAATATTTTGCCGTAAGGAAGGCCGTTGAGTCCACCAAACGGGCAACGGAAACAGACGGTAAGGGCGGTGTGTTTTGGCACACCCAAGGCAGTGGGAAATCGCTTTCGATGGTTTTCTACGCGCATCTTCTGCAGGGGGCGCTTGACAGTCCGACAATCGTTGTTCTGACTGACCGAAACGACCTTGATGACCAGCTCTACGGGCAGTTTGCGAAGTGTAAAGATTTCCTTCGTCAGGAACCGATGCATGCCGAGAGTCGGGAACATTTGAAATCCCTTCTCAATGGCAGGCAGGCAAATGGTATCATATTTACCACAATGCAGAAATTTGAGGAGTCCCATGAGCCGCTTTCCGAGCGCAGGAACATTGTAGTCATGGCAGATGAGGCACACCGTGGTCAATATGGATTGAAAGAAAAGGTTGACACGGAAACAGGCAAAATCAAAGTCGGAACGGCTCGCATCATTCGCAACAGTCTTCCGAACGCTACATATATCGGTTTTACCGGAACGCCTATATCCTTGAAGGACCGAAGCACGAGGGAGGTATTCGGCGATTACATTGACGTTTACGATATGACACAGGCTGTTGAAGATGGCGCCACCCGCCCGGTTTATTATGAAAGCCGCGTCATTAAGCTGAAACTGGATGAAGCAACGTTACATCTTATTGATGCTAAATATGACATTATGGCAAACAATGCCGACCCGGAGGTTATTCAGAAAAGCAAACGCGAGCTTGGCCAGATGGAAGCGATTCTTGGCAACGAACAGACTATAGCGTCTCTGGTAGATGATATACTTGACCATTATGAGCAGCATCGAGCGAATTTGCTTACTGGTAAGGCGATGATTGTCGCCTACTCCCGAGCTATTGCAATGAAAATTTATGATCGGATTCTTCAACTTCGCCCATCATGGACAGAAAAAGTAGCCGTTGTCATGACTGAGAGCAACAAAGACCCGGAAGAATGGCGCTCTGTCATCGGAAACAAACGGCACAAAGAAGAACTTGCAAAAAAATTCAAGGATAACAGTAGCCCACTCAAAATTGCTATTGTGGTCGATATGTGGCTCACGGGTTTTGATGTCCCTTCTCTCGCAACTATGTATGTCTACAAACCGATGCAGGGCTATAATCTCATGCAGGCTATTGCTCGCGTGAATCGTGTATTCGGCGATAAAGAAGGTGGACTGGTTGTAGACTATATCGGCATCGCCTCCGCGCTGAAGGAGGCGATGAACGACTACACTTCCCGTGACAAGAAGAACTATGGCGACACCGATATTGCGAAGGTAGCTTATCCGAAATTCTTGGAGAAGCTGTCTATTTGCCGCGATATATTCCATAGATACGATTATTCCAAGTTTACAACAGGTACGGATTTGGAACGGTCCAAGACTATCAGCGGCGCGGTTAACTTCATTGTTGCTGTTGATAAAGAGCGTGAGCGCGAGGACTTTTTGAAAGAGGCCCTACTCCTGCGCCAGGCGTTGTCTTTGTGCTCGTCCCTTGCGGAGGAGCCACTGCGTATTGAGGCGGCCTTTTTCGAGTCTGTCCGTGTTCTTGTGACGCGACTCGCTAATCAAGGCAACGGTAAAAAAATTTCCCTGGTGGAAATGAACACAAGGATAAACGCGCTTCTCAGTCAAAGTGTAAAAAGTGATGGTGTTATTAATCTCTTCTCTGATGTATCAGAAGAATTTTCTCTGTTTGATCCAAAATTCCTTGAGGAAATTTCTAAAATGAAGGAGAAAAATTTGGCGGTCGAATTGCTTAGAAAATTGATTGCTGAACAGGTACAAATCTATCGGCATACCAACGTGGTAAAAGCTGAAAAATTCAGTGAAATTATACAGAGTACAATGAACCGGTATTTAAACGGCATGTTGACAAATGAGGAGGTCATTCAGGAGCTTCTCAACTTGGCAAAACAAATTGCCAACGCCCATAATGAGGGGGCCAAGCTGGGACTGACAGCGGATGAACTGGCGTTCTATGATGCTTTGACAAAACCGCAAGCGATTAAGGATTTTTATGAAAACGAGGAATTGATCGCGATTACGAAAGAGCTTGCTGACACGTTGCGCAAGAATCGCACTATTGATTGGCAAAAGCGTGAGTCGGCAAGGGCAAAGATGCGAATGATGATCAAAAAGTTGCTAAAAAGACATAGATATCCGCCAGAGGGTATGGATGACGCCGTACAAACGGTCATGACGCAATGTGAACTGTGGACGGATAACGCTGATATGGAGTTCTGATTGCATCTTTAAACGCTTCCAAATATAGAAATACATTTGAGGAGAGGATAGATGAGGACAGCGGAGTAGTGCGAGATCATAATAATAAATTGCACGGCAACATCTACCCATCCTTAACTAAAAAACATCTGGGAGCCGACTCGCGTCGGCTCCCGGGTTTTTATGTGGCAGTTATTATTTTCAGCGCCTCCTCCTCGCTCAGCTCTCCGGCGAGGTATTGGCCGCGGGCCTCGGTGGCTTTGCGAGTCCACTCACACAGCTCCTCCTCGGTCACGCTCTTGGCGGTGATGGACTGATTCATGGTCTCAGTGCGTTCGTACCGCTTGTACATCCGCTGGCGGGCGCGGTCGAATTCCTCGATGACCTTGTCGCGGTCGGCGTCGTATTTGTGCTTGAGGTGGGGGCCCAGGTCCTTGCAGGTCTTCTTGTTGCGGATGACGCGGTCTCAGTAGAGCGTCTTCCGCTTCGTCTTCGGCACGAAAAACCGTCCGCAGCACCGGCAAAGCTCCACGATGGGCTTGCGCTCGATGAAGTTCAGGAGAAGGAAACAGTAGTAGGACGCCGGGGAACGGAAGTGGTAGCGGTTGGCGAGCCGTCCGTCTTTACTCATCAGCATGGTTTGGACAAACTCTGTCTTGCGGAGCGGCTTGTACTTTTTCTTGAAGTCCAGAGCGACGCCGCGGTGGAGGTCGCTGAGCAGTTGGACAGTGAGATTTTGAAAGAGAACGATCTCCTGTAGCGGAGGAACCACCGCGTGAGTCGCATCTAAGAGATGTTCCAGCGTTCCGTTGCTGACCGGGATCGTGTCGTCCAGGACTGCGCGGGTCAGCGTTCCCTGAAGCGGGTTGTCGCGCTCAAAGGTGTACACGAAGTCCGAAAGCGTCTCCATCATGTTCTCGAAGGTGTCCTGATCGAAGGCGTGGCGCTTGTTGAAGTCGGTGATGATGTAGTTGGACATGGTGGTGTTGGCCATGCTTTGCGGTTGCCGCATCGCGGCGAGCAAAGCGGCCTTTAAATCTATTATCCATCGGCAATTCATGCCGATGGATAATGACCTGCACATACGGTCCAAAGTTGAGTTCGGAAAACTCGATAATCTCCTGCTCAACGGTGGAGTCGGGCAGCTTCTCCTCTACCTTGTCGAACACAGACAGCGGCCCGTCTATCGGGTAGTCGTGGAGCGCGTCCTCTAAGTTTCCTCCGCGAAGTTTTAAGTGAACGAGCTTGCGCTTCAGCGTCCCGTCGGGGAGCAGCGAGACGTATAAACCCAGGTCCTCCAATGGCTCTCACCTCTGTCTAAAAGTGTTAATCCTCCGAAATGTTCGAGAACGCTGTTTCATTTTGAAATCCTCTGTTCTGATGTAAGATTATATCACAAGCGGGGCAGACTCGCAAGAAATCAAAAGGAGGATGAAAAATGAAGCAAGCAATGTACACAAGCTACGACTCCCTGCCGCTGTTCCTGAACGCGGAGACGGTGGCGAAGGTGCTGGGGGTGTCCATCTCGTCAGGCTACGAGCTGATGCACGAGGCGGGCTTCCCAGCACTGCGGATCGGGAACCGGCTGATGGTGCCCAAGGAGAAGTTCATCAAGTGGGTGGACGAGAGGACGGGAGGTGATAAGAAATGCAACTGATGCCGGGAGAATTTTTCGAGATGCCCTCCGCGGTGTTCCAGATGGACCTGACGACTGACGAGATGGCGACCTACGCCTATCTCAGATACCGCAAGAATAACCGCACCCACAAGTGCTGGCCAAGCTACAAGACCATCGGCGAGGCCATCGGGCGGAGCCGGAAGTCGGTGGCCAAGTACGTAAGCTCCCTTGAGGAGAAGGGCCTCATCAGGACTGAGACAACGGAGATGATCACAAAGGGCGGCGTGCCATTGAACGGGAACCTGATGTACACCATCCTGCCGATCCGCCCGGCGGTGGAGCAATTCAACCGACGGCTCATACGCAGAGCGGAGGTTGAAAACGAGCGGCGGCGGGTACAGGCGGTGCTCAATGAGCGCGGCGCGTGAGGCCGTGTGTCGAGGCGTGTGCGCCCTGTGGCTCCGAAATGGGGCGTGGACATGGCGGACAGGCAAAGCCCAACGTGCAAAAACCTGCGAGACGTGACGAGGCCCATTTTTCGGGCAAAAGAGGCCGTTCGATTATTGGACAAGATAAAGGGCCGCACCGCTTCGCGGCACGGCCCGGCCACAAAGCCCCGCAGGGCGGGGCTTTTCCGGGGAGGGAGTCCGCACCGTTTTTCGGGGTAAACGAAAAAATCCGCACCGGTCGGCGATGCGGAAACGCCCAAAGCCTTAGTGCCACGGGACTTTGAATGATTTATTATAGGTACACATGACCGATTTTAGGAGGTATTTTTATGGAAAACAAAAAAGGCTCAACTTACTGGCTCAGGCCGGAAACGATAGCGAAAATGGACAGGCTCATGGCGTCGGACAACTGCCAGAGCCGCAGCGAGTTCGTGGAGAAGTCGGTGGAATTCTACACCGGGTACCTGGACTGCCTGGACGCCTCGAACTATTTGGGGCCGGTCCTCTCCGCGACCATCAAGGGCATACTGGAGAACAACAATAACCGTCTCCGCTCTCTGCTGTTCAAGTGGGCGGTGGAGCTGAACATGGCCTGCCACACCATCGCGGCTCACTATGGAGTGAGGGAGATGGACAGGAAGGCCCTCCGTGATTTTGCGGAGGACGAAGTCAGGAAGACCTGCGGTCAGGTCAGCTTCGACCACGCGCTGAATGTGCAGCGGCGCATACCCGTGAAGGACGACCAGAAGTGGCCGGGATGATTCTTTGCAGAACGCAAGAAAAAGATATAGCTATTCTCAACGGACTGTGGTATGTTGTTTTGCTAACAAGGAGGTGGTCATATGGCGAGCAAACGCCCGGACGGTGACGGTACCGTGCGCAAGAGAGCGGATGGTCGTTGGGAAGGCCGCATCGTCATCGGACACAAGGCGGATGGCACTCCAATTTACAAATCCGTGTTTGCAAAAACGCAAAAGGAGCTGATGCCAAAGCTCCACACGCTCATCGACGAGTACCGGGGTGTGGAGGTCACCGACTGCGACATGACGCTGGAGGAGTGGGCGGAGAGGTGGCTGACCGAGTACGCCGAGCCGACGCTGCGGCCCAGCACCGTGCGAGGGTACAGAAGTAATCTGAAAACCTACATCAACCCCGCCCTGGGCGACAGGCAGCTCCGGGCCATCCGGCAAAAGGACGTGCAACGGTTTTACAACGCCCTCAAACGCCGGAGGGTAGAGCGGGGCGGGGAGGTGGTGCCCATCGCCGACTCCACCGTGCGCAAAGCGCACCTGCTCCTTCACGAGATCATGGACGCGGCGGTAAGCGCACGCCTCATTTCCCGGAATCCCACGAACGGAACGAAGGTCCCCAAGGCCAACTACGCGCCCAAGGCGATTCTCAACGAAGAACAGCTTGACAGGTTCATGGACGCCATCCGGGCGGAGCCGGTCTGGTGCGACTTCTTCTACACGGAGATCACCACGGGCCTCCGCCGGGGCGAGATCTGCGGGCTCAAGTGGTCGGACTTGGACGAGAACGGCGGTAGGCTGACCGTCCGGCGCACCGTGAAAAAAGGTTCCGGCGGGGAACTGGAGGTCGGAGAGACCAAGACGGAGAAGGGGATGCGGACGATCCTGCTGCCGTCAAGCACGCTGGACGTCCTCAAAGAGCGGCACAAGTCCGCCGTTACGGACTGGATTTTCCCAAGTCCGCGTGATCCTGAAAAGCCCGTGGCCCCAAGCTCAGCCTACCACCGGCTGAAGGTGATCCTCAAAAACGCGGGGCTCCCGGACATACGGTTCCATGACTTGAGGCACACCTTCGCCACCCATGCCCTGACCAGCGGCGTGGACGCCAAGACGCTGTCGGGCATCCTGGGCCACACCAACGCCAGCTTCACGCTGGACACCTACACCCACGTGACGACAGGCATGCAGGAAAACGCCGCCGAGATCGTCGGCGGGTTCATCGAAGAATTATTCGGAGAGGAGCTGATACCGTGGCAAAAAGACGCAAAGCCGGCGAGGGCACACTGAGGCTCCGCAAGGACGGGCGCTGGGAGGGCCGTGTGGTCGTGGAGTACGACGAGAAGGGCAGGCCAAGGACGAAGAGCGTCCTCGCCCACTCGAAGGAGGAGTGCCTTGAAAAGCTGAGCAAGCTCCGCGCCCAGTGCGGCATCGTGACCGGCAAGGCGCGGCCCGGCATGCCCTTCGGCGAGTGGATGGACCTGTGGTACAAAACGTACTCCAAGCCGGGCCTGCGCATCACGACGCAGAAATCCTACGAGAACCGCATCTACCAGCACATCATTCCGGGGCTGGGCAAGATACCCCTTGACAAGCTGCGGCAGAGCGACCTCCAGCAGTTCTATGCCCAGCTCAAAAAGTCCGGGCGAAAGTCGAGAACGGACATATACGGGCCGGGGCTGTCCGACCGCATGGTCCGCTCCTGCCACACCACCTGCCACACGGCGCTGGAAAAGGCAGTAGCCGAGGGGCTGATTCCAATCAACCTCTCTGTGGGGTGCAAGCTCCCGCCGAAAAAGTCCGCCGAAATGCAGGTCCTGACCCACGAGGAGATGCAACGGTTCCTGATTCAAGCGAAGGAGGACGGATTCTTCGAGCTGGCCCTGCTGGAACTGTCCACCGGGATGAGACGGGGCGAGATCTGCGCCCTCAAGTGGAGCGACCTCAACTTCAAAACCGGCGCGTTGCACATCTGGGATGCGCCGGGGCGAGATCTGCGCCCTCAAGTGGAATGATTTGAACTTCAAGACCGGCGCGTTGCACATCGAGCGCCAGGCCATACGCGTGGACGGCTCGCTTCAAATTTCCGAGCCCAAGACGAAAAGCTCCGACAGAACGGTGATTCTGCCCACGTCGGTAGTGAACGTGCTTAAAGCCCTCCGGGAAAGAACAAATTCCGAATGGATGTTCCCCTCCACCCGTCGCCCCGGCCCAATCGACCCGCAGAGCGTCTATCGGAAAATGAAAAAGGTCTTGGACCGGGCCGGGTGCAAGAATATTCGGTTCCACGACCTCCGTCACACCTTCGCGACCACGGCGCTGGAGCACGGTATGGACGTCAAGACCCTGTCCGCCATCATCGGCCACGTCAGCTCCGCCACCACCATCGACATCTACAGCCACATCACCGACACCATGCGCCAAAACGCCGCAAATCTCATTGACCACGGCATTGCCCACAGCGACGGCTCCGCAACCGCCGAGCCGCCAAAACCAGCCCCCGTCCCCAAGACCCACGCCCCCAAATTCACCCCCTACACCGGCAAGATCCGCAAATCCGGCACCGGCGGCATCTACCAAATCAATGACCACCTCTACGAGGGCCGCTACACTCCCACCAATGCCGAGGGAATGCGTGAGGTGCATACGGTGTACGCCAAGACCCGCGAAGAGGTGGAGCCGATGCTGGAGAAGATGATCGGGGAGGTGAGGGAGAGAATCAGGCTGGAGAGGGAGGGCAGGAAGTACACAGCCTAATCTAAAAAAGACGCAGTCGGGAAAGACTGCGCCTTTTATGGGCTCCTTTCAAAAATGATACTTACGTTGTAGCCGTAATTACAGAAATAGCTTTAGCAACGGCCTCGAAGATGTTTGGGGCGGTAATTGCACACATTGTATCGTAAGCGAGGGACGCCTGTTTATTACCTGTGGATTTAATTTTTTGACCAATGATTTCTTTAGCGATACTCCGCACTAAATCTGAGCGACGTTGTTGCTCTTGCTGGGAGTAGTCCTGCTGTCGCAATATATTTTCCCAATAAGTGTTCCAGTTATTGTTGAAAACATCTGAGTTGATAAAGGCTCCATTGGACTGCTCTTGAACATATTGATAGGGGAATTGGTTGAGATAACCGAGACGCATGGAATTGGCCTGCGCTACCGCAGGGTAGGTATTTTGACCGATAGAGTATAAGCTATTATTCATGGCTTGTCTCATTTGATTGGTGAAGGGAATCTGTATATTTTCCTGGCTCATATAGTATGGATATGTGTTGCTGTCCATCAGATCGTATACTGAACAGTGAAGCGTAGTGGCCAAGGCGTTCAAAATGTTGAACTGTGCCTTGGAAAGCTCATTTTCCCTCTTTTCATAGCTCCGAATGGACCTGACGGAAACACCGCTCAACATGGATAGCTGTTCTTGAGTTAAGCCGGCCTTTTTACGAAGTATCTCAAGATTGGTAATCCTCTTATTCAGACGTTGGTCAACAGATTCCACAAACCGCATAAGATCGGCCTCGTGAAGCGTTGGATACCAGAAAAGCATCTCACTGGGCTTTATAACAGCGGTGATTTCACGGAAAGTACGGCAAGAATACCACTGATAATAGGCAAGCGACCATCCCAACCAAAATTCTGCACTCCGGCTAATAACATAATATTGAGGAAGATTCATATATTTTCCGGTGATCATACTGTACAATTCGACACCGGAGCGTCCGGCAATAACATCGGGATTTCCCCGTTCAAACTGCAGGGCAAAACCCATATCAATAAATTTTTTAAAAAAGTAATCTATGTGTTCGTGCTGAAAATTCACAGCATAATCCAACAGCGTAGCCAGCGCGGTCATGGCACCATCAAGATAGCCCTGATTGTAAGCGTGGATCTCCATAGTCAATGCCTCCTCTGATGAGGTCCATGATAAAAATATCATCGCGGGTGAAAGGCGCGGTAGACCTGATTTCCCGATATTTGCTTCTCGCCGTCGAGTCGCGTTTAATATATTGAACGTGATATTCTTCTGTATTTATTGAATCTGCTTTTTCAAAAGAAAGGTACTCAAATGCCTTCTCTGAAACGAGGACATTCTGAATTCCCAATTTACCAAGCTTCATTGCATAGCTAAGACGCTGAACCGAAATGGTGTTATTTAAAAAATCCCGGACGAACGAAAAGTAAGAATCATCCGCTCTGTAACCGCGAATCAGATCATACGATGATGTATCGATATTATAGTGATCCGTGAGAAAAAACATGGCCTCCTTGGCAATTTCGCTTGTGACAGAAAAAGTTCTGTGCTGTACCAGTATAGTCAGCCAATGAAGAATCGTATATTGGCTCAGATCAAGTTCTGCAAGACCAAAGGTATCCAACCGATACTCGTTTACAAAACCGTCTTTTCCGGCATCTTTAGAAGCCCATTCGCAAGCGAGTTCTCTGTGTGTAGTACAGTAGAAACCCTGCCCGTAATCATTATTCAGTTTTCCCTTCTTTAACGCTGGACATTCCACAATGTGGTCGGAACCATGATATAATGTAATTAAACTCATTCATACCACCCCCTTGCCAATTGCAATTATAACATTATAATGTCAATAGTTCAAGAGCCATATACATTATTTGAAATTTATTTTTTGAGGGGCTAAAGCTAACTCCCGGAATTGAATAACTGAAAAAGTTGAGAATTGCCTCCAGTCAAAAATCGCGTTGTTAGGCTAGTAATTATATGTATTTGTTATAAAATAAATAATAGAGAGATAGATGGCGCATTTTGGTGAGAGTCGAAGCCAAAACCCTTGCCTTTTTTCACGTTTTTGTGTTATAATCACCTTACACCATAAAGAGTACGCGAGGGACAGCCCCTTTGACCGTACACCAACCTGCCGGAAGGTAAGGTGGTAAAGGCTGAACGATGGGCGAAATAGCGACTGAGCGCCTGTCGTGACGATGGGCGCTTTTGTTGTGCTCTCCGTGGTGAATTTATGGAGGTGCAACTATGTACACAAAGAAATTCGCAATTATGAACGTCATCGGCAACGACGAGATCATCCTGAAGACTTTCGCCCCTGACGAAAAGGAGCAGGCCATCGCCTACGGGGAGGAGGTCATCAAGCGGGACTTTACCGGCGTCATCGTCTGCGCCATCATCCGGGTGGACGAGGACGGCAACAAGGCCGGCAATTCGGCGCAGGTGTTCCGCGTGTGGGAGCGGGAGGACAGGGAAGCGATGTTGACGACAAATGAGTAGGAGGCAAGACGGCGAGATTTACATAGCCTTAACTAAAAAAGCCCGGCTGAGAACTATTCTCAGCCGGGAATGACGCCCTTCTTACTTTTTATAACTTTTCAAAATAAAATTGTCCCATTTCCAATAAGAAATCGGAAACAGGACAACTTTTTGGTCCGAGTGGCGGGATTTGAACCCACGGCCTCGACATCCCAAATGTCGCGCCCTACCAACTGGGCTACACCCGGATATTCAGTACTTTGCCACATCTGGCCGGGGGGTATTATATAACATTTTCCACGGTAAAGCAAGGGGTGGGAGTGGATTTTTTGCGAAAGTGTGGTATACTGGTGAAAAACTGTCTATCAGGTGATCAGTATGCGCATGAGAAAAAAGCCGAATCTCATCCCGCGGGTGGAGAAATGCGGGGAGCTTTTGCTGCGGGAGCCGGAGACCCACAGAGGGCGCTGGCTTACGGATTTCCCCGGGTTTCAGGAGCTTCATCTGGAGCTTGGCTGCGGCAAGGGGCGGTTCACCGTGGGGATGGCCGGGGAGAACCCGGGGGTTCTCTTTGTGGCCGTGGAGCGGGTGCTGGACGCTATGGTCATGGCTATGGAGCGGGCGCGGGACGCGCAGCTTGCCAACGTGCGGTTCCTGGACTTTGATGCCGCGGGGTGTGGGAGCGTCTTTGCCCCCGGGGAGGTGGATCGCATCTACATCAATTTCCCGGATCCTTGGCGCAAATCCCGGCAATTTAAGCGCCGTCTGACTGCGCCGTCGTTTTTGCAGATCTACAGGCAGATCCTGAAACCCGGCGGGGAGATCTGGTTCAAGACGGACAACCGGCCGCTTTTTGACTGGTCGTTGGAGCAGTTTACCGCCCAGGGGTGGGAGCTTTCGGAGGTGACAAACGATCTCCCCGGCGACGGAACCGGGGGGAGCATGACGGACTACGAGGCCAAATTCCGGGAGCAGGGCGTACCCATCAACCGGCTTGTGGCCAGATAATACGAATACCCGGTTCATTTGATAACCGCGCCTGTCGCCGCAGAAGCAAGCGGAAGAACAAATAGAGCTGTATGTCTCGGAGGTATGCCACAAAGAAAGGGGGCGGCGGCTTGAGCCTGGAGGAACAGTTATCGGAACTATATAGGGCCGAAAACGAACTGTATAAAGCGGAAAAAGAACAGGAACAGGACTGGCCGAAGATGTTCGCGCAGTACAAAGAACTCTATCGGCGGTTTCCGGTACAAAAGGTCGCCATACACTTTGCGTTCTTTTGCTGGTATCTTCTCTGGCAATGGGACGAGATCATATTTCCGGGAGAGCGGCTGTCATCCTGTGAACGGGCAACACTTGATATTCGCGGCGGGATGTCAAAGTCGGAGCTGTTTTCAAGTCTGAATTGCATGGCGAGCAGGCTCTTATCGCCGGCAGAAGAGACGGAGGACAAATATCTTGCAATTCTCCTCCATATGTACCATATTTATCCGTACTTTTTTGAAAGCAATATCTTATCTGATGAGCTTGCCGGGCAAATATTGGTGTATTTGGAAAACAAGCAGACTGCCGATCCTGTCACAAAGCGCATCTGCTTATATCAACGGGATCCGGATATAACGCAGCCGTCGGGCGAGGCAAAAACAGATAAGGAAATGTTTCCTTCCGATGGCAGCCTGATCACACATTACTTTCAATGGCTATTTAGGGAATAACTGCATTTCCCCACCGGCTTAATTGCCAGTGGGGAATATTTTTATGCACACCGTTGGATAAAGATTCACCCCGGCCGCGGCGCAAATATTTCGGGAAAACGAAAGGGGATTGGTGGCTCTTATATCAGCGGGAATGTCGCCTTTTCAAACCGGGTGACGCTGAAATCCACCCGCCATTCCACGACCCCTTCCACAGGCTCAAAGTGGAGGGAGGAGTACACGGCCCGGAGCCTGCCCTGTCTGGGGTTCCCCAACGTCACGGCCACGGGGCCGTCCACGCCGCCGATGACGCCGATCACCGCGGCATCGGATGTGGCAGTGGGGCCGGTGGGGGAGGGCGGGGCGATCTCCAGGGGGCGGTCGCCCTCGTCACAGTCGCAGATCGAAATGTTCTCCTCCGGCTCCGGGGAGAGAGTGTAGCTCATGGCCACCGTGTTCGTGGGGGAAAGCCAATCCTTTGACCGGAAGGCCCCGACGGGGACGGCCTGGCGCTCCAGCTCCCGCACGGTGAGGGTATAGTCCACGCCGCTCACGGGGTGGGAGAAAGTGAACGTATCGCCGGGCTTGCGGACATTGAAATGCGGCCCCGGGATCTGGACAGGCTGCTGCTCCATTGTAAGGGACAGCGTTTTCACCTCGGGGCGGCGCTTCCACGGCCAGGGGAAGAAGTAGCGGGTGACGGCCCAGCCGCGGGAGGTGTCCAGACCGTAGTGATCCACGGTCCATTTCGCCGCCAATGGATAATATGTATCCTCGGGCAGGCAGGGGTTGAAGGTCACGCCGCTGCCGTGGGTGGGGCGTGCGGGTTTTCCGTTTATCTCAAGCCCCGGGGTGAATGGAAGATCCAGGGGGTTTTCCGCGTCCATTTCCATCCGCTGTTCCCGGGTGAAGTCCTGAAAAAAGTCGTTCTCCGGGCTTAAATGCCACTTCTTTGTGAAGCGGCGGATGTCCTCCGGCTCTGCCCGCATACAAAAATCCACCACCAGGCCCTTGGCGCAGGAGTACGCCGCCGGGACCACCCAAAAATGCCCCGCCCATGAAAACGCCTTATTCAGCGGAATTTCCACGCCGGCCCGGCCCCGGCCGCCGCGATCCCAGAAGCCGGAGCCGAAATAGACCTTCCACTCCGGCGGCTCGGGCCTGGCGGCGGGGGACACCTCCACGTCGTAGTATTCCTCCGTATACTTGATTTTGCCGTAATCAA
Organism: uncultured Oscillospiraceae bacterium; assembly: GCA_947599875.1. GTDB lineage: Bacteria > Bacillota > Clostridia > Oscillospirales > Oscillospiraceae > RUG626. The sequence continues at coordinate 9,638 of CANQFV010000039.1, read as the reverse complement.
AGGAGGATTGCAGCTCCTCTAAATACGCCCAGGGGCGCTCCATCGGCGTCAGGCTCAACTGCCCGGCGACCTGGGCGAGAACCTGTTTCTGTTCCTCCGTGGGCGGGTTTTCCCGCAGGAAGGCGTCAAACTGCGCCTCGTCCCACATCCACGCCTGCTCCAGCGCCGCCGTGTCGCCGCAGGCCAGCAGCAGACGCAGGAAATCTTCAAAGCTCCGTGCCAGCGGGTGGACGTAGTGGGGGGCGGAATTCATGGGGCTGACGGAGAAGACTGTCCCGCCAAAGCCCCGGATGAAGCAGAAGTGGATGCCGTCCACCCCCGCCCAGCCGAATATGGACGCCCCCTTGGGGGTGCAGAAATACGCGGTGTTCTCCTCCCTGCGCACAAGCCCCACGGGGGCGAGATCCAGACCCCGCCGCAGGAATTTTTCAAAGGTCTTATCCATGTCCGATCCCTCCGATCCCAGGTTTGCAGGCCAAAATCTATGTGAGCCGCGGCCGTCATGCGCACTTTGCGCCTCTCCCGCGGCTCAGCGGGAGAGTCCCCGTCACAGCGCCCAGGAGTCTAAATACTTCTCCTGCTCCGGGGTGAGGGAGTCGATGGTCATGTGTGAGGCCCTGAGCTTGCGCCGGGCCACGTCAAAGTCGATGTCGTCGGGGATGGGCAGCACCGCCAGGGGCAGGTCGTCCCGGTGGTCGGCGATGTATTTTGCGGCCAGGGCCTGAATGGCGAAGGACATGTCCATGATCTCCACCGGGTGCCCGTCCCCGGAGGCCAGATTCACCAGCCGCCCCTCCGCCAGGACGAAGAGAGTCCTGCCGTTTTCCATCGTGTACCCCTTTGTGACGGATGTCCGCCCCTCCGAGGTGGAGACGGCGTTCTTCTCCAGCCAGTCCACATCCACCTCCACGTTGAAGTGGCCGGCGTTGCACAAGATGGCGCCGTCGCGCATCTTCTCAAAGTGGCGCCGGGTGACGACCTTGCAGCAGCCGGTGGAGGTGACGAAGATATCCCCGTACTCCGCGGCCTCGTCCATCGTCTTCACCTGGTAGCCGTCCATCATGGCCTCCAGGGCCTTCACGGGGTCCACCTCCGTGACGGTGACTCTGGCCCCCAGGCCACGCGCCCGCATGGCGATGCCCCGGCCGCACCAGCCGTAACCGGCCACCACCACGTCCTTCCCGGCCACCACTAAGTTCGTGGCCCGGTTGATGCCGTCCCAGACGGACTGGCCCGTGCCGTAGCGGTTGTCGAAAAAGTGCTTGCACCGGGCGTCGTTCACCGTGAGCATGGGGAATTGCAGCGCACCGTCCCGGGCCATCGCGTGGAGCCGGATGATGCCGGTGGTGGTCTCCTCACAGCCGCCGATGACCCCGGGGAGCAGGGAGCGCATATGCCGGTGGAGCATACTGACCAGGTCCCCGCCGTCGTCAATGATGATATTGGGGCCGAAGGACAGGGCCTGGGCCATATGCCGGTCATACTCCTCCTGAGTGCAGTCGTACCAGGCCCAGACCTGCGCGCCGCGGCTGACCAGGGCGGCCGTCACATCGTCCTGGGTGGAGAGGGGGTTACAGCCGGTGATGCACAGATCCGCGCCGCCCTCCATCAGCACGCGGCAGAGTACGGCGGATTTGGCCTCCAGATGGAGGGAGACGGTCATTTTCAGGCCCGCGAAGGGCTTGTCCCGCTTAAAATCCTCCTCGATGGAGTTTAGAAGGGGCATAAAGCGCTTTGCCCAGGCGATCTTCTTTTCGCCGGACGGGGCCAGGGTGAGATCTCGTATTTCGCTCATAGGTGCCTCCAAAAGTCTGTTATGCCGTTATCTTAGCACATTTTTCCCCATTCGTAAAGATGGCTGTTGCAAAGAGTGTGGGAAATGGTGTACAATGGAGAAAAGAAAGAGAGGATATCATATGAACTACAACTACATGAGTTACAACAGTTACAACGGAGATCCCAACCCCATGAACCTATTCGGAAAGCACCTGGGGGCGCTGCCCATCTACCGGGAGCTGGAGAGGAGAATCATGGAGAAATTCCCCAAGACGAATATCGTCGTCTACTCTGACCAGATCGCCTTCCGCTACAATCGCAATTTCACCTTGGTGTCCTTTATGAACCTGAGCAAGGCCAAGAACCTGAGCAACTTCATCACCGTGACCTTCCAGCTGGAGCGCCCCTATCAGGACAAGCGGATCCTGATGGTGTCGCGGGACCGCGCCAGGATCTGGAGCCACCATGTGATCCTCACCTCACCCCAGGAGGTGGACGGGGAGCTGATGGACTGGGTCGAGAAGGCCTACGACTACGCCCTGCGCAGGACGTGAGGCGCGCTGTAGGCCCGTGATCCGGCGCGAGGGGGACAGAAACCTGCCAGGGCCGGGCTTTACGGCGTTCCGCAGGAGAGACGGAACCTAAATCTACTCAAGGGGAGAATAAGATGACATATACATACGAAACTTACAAGGCCGCCGCGGACTTTTTACTGGAAAAATTCGGTGACTGCCCGGAGATCGGGATCATTCTCGGCTCCGGGCTGGGACATTTCGCGTCGCAGGTGGAGGATCCGGTAACGGTCCCCTACGGGGAGATCCCCAACTTTCTCCGCTCCACGGCCCAGGGCCACGCGGGGGAGATGATCTTCGGCACGGTGGCGGGGAAGAAGGTGGTCTGCATGTCCGGGCGGTTCCACTACTATGAGGGGTACACGTTTGAGCAGCTGTCCATCCCCGTTCGGGTGCTGAAGCTCCTGGGGATCCGGACGCTCCTTCTGACCAACGCCGCCGGGGCGGTGAACACCGCCTACAGGCCCGGGGATATCATGGTCGTCTCCGACCACATCAAGCTGACCCTGGGGTCCCCCATGCGCGGGGCCAATGTGGAGGAGTTCGGGCCGCGCTTTTTCGACATGGGTTCGACGTACACCCCGGAGCTTCGGCGCCTGGCCCTGGCCCTGGGGGAGAAGTCGCCCCTCACCTTCCACCAGGGGGTCTACTGGTTCGCCTCGGGGCCGCAGTATGAGACACCGGCGGAGATCCGGGCCATCCGTGCCCTGGGCGGGGACGCCGTGGGGATGAGTACGGTGACGGAGGCGCTGACGGCCGCCCACTGCGGCCTGCCCCTGCTGGCGCTTTCGGTGATGACGAATATGGCCGCCGGGGTTTTGCCCCAGCCCCTGACCTCGGAGGAGGTCATCGAGACGGCCAGAGCCATCGAGGGGCCGTTTACGGACTATGTGCGGGAGCTTATTGCCAATCTGTAAGGGGGAGGGCGTATGAGAAGACTTCTGTCCGGCTGTGGGATCCTGGCCTCCCAGGGGGCCGGGTTTACCTTTTTGGAGAAGGGCTGGCTGGGGATCTGCGGCGACACCATCGACTACATCGGCCGGGAGAAGCCGGCGGGGGTGTACGACGAGGTGAGGGATATGACCGGCCTGCTGCTGATCCCCGGCCTCATAAACGCCCACACCCACACGCCCATGACCCTTTTGCGGGGGGTGGGGAGCGGCCTTGCCCTCCAGGAGTGGCTGTTTGACAAGGTGTTTCCCGTTGAGGACCGCCTGACGCCGGAGGACGTGCGCGTGGGCACCGAGCTTGCCCTTTTGGAGATGATCTCCACCGGCACCACCAGCTTTTCCGACATGTATATGATGCCGGAGGAGACGGCCCGGGCGGTGCTGGACTCCGGGATGAAGGCCAACATCTGCCGCCCTGTCCAGTGCTTTGACCCGGAGGAGCCGGGGGAGAAGAACAGCCGGGTACAGGAGTCTGTCCGGCTGTATGACGCGTATAACGGGGCGGGGGACGGACGGCTGCTGGTGGATTTTTGCGTCCACGCGGAGTACACCTGCACCCCGGAGGTGACCCGCTGCTACGCCGGCCTTGTGCGGGAGCGGGGTGGAAACCTGCATATCCACCTGTCCGAGACGAAAAAGGAGCATGACGAGTGCCTGGCCAGGTACGGCGTCACGCCGGCCCGGTGGTTTGCCGACCTCGGCGCCTTTGACGCCGGCGCCTTCGCCGCCCACTGCGTGTGGGTGACGGGGGAGGATATGGAGCTGATGAAGCGGTACGGCGTGTCGGCGGTACACAATCCCACCAGCAACATGAAGCTGGGAAGCGGCTTTATGCCCCTGCGGGAGCTGCTGGACGCCGGGATCAACGTGGCCCTGGGCACGGACGGGGCCTCCTCCAACAACAACCTGAATCTCCTGGAGGAGATGCACCTGGCCGCCGTCATCCACAACGGATTTCGGCAGGACCCCACGGCGGTGAAGCCGGAGGAGATCCTCAAAATGGCAACCGTCAACGGGGCGCGGCTCCAGCGCCGGGGCGACACAGGGGAGCTGAAGGTGGGGAAAAAGGCGGACATCGTGGCTCTGGACATGCGCTCGCCCCACATGGTGCCGAATCTTGACCCCCTGGCGCTGCTGTGCTACTCCGCCCAGGGGTCGGACGTGAGAATGACGATGGTGGACGGGAAGATCCTCTATGAAAACGGCAGATTTTATACGCTGGACGCGGAGAGGATCCGCCGCTCCGCCCAAGGGTGCGTGGAGAGACTTTACCGCTGAGATGCCGTCCCCCCTGGGGGACGCGAGAAAATCATCTGGAGCAAAGAGGGATGAACCTATGGACGAGAAAAACAAGGAGCGGGCCGGGGAGAGCGGCTATTTTGAAAATCGGGAGCTTTCCTGGCTGCAATTTAACGAGCGGGTGCTGGAGGAGGCCCGGGATGCCCGGAACCCCCTGGGGGAGCGGCTGAACTTCCTGTCCATCTTCCAGTCCAACCTGGACGAGTTTTACATGGTTCGGGTGGGAACGCTGGTGGACACGCTGGAGGACGGCGTAACGGACGACAAGATGGGGATGACCTCCGCCCAACAGATCCGGGCAGTCCTGGCGAGAACCGGGGAGCTTTTGGAGCGGCGGGACGACATCTTCCGGGAGCTGCTCCAGGGCCTCCACGAATACGGCGTGGAGCTGGTGCGGTTCGTGAGCCTCCAGGACAAGGCCAGGGCGTATTTGGAGAAGTATTTCCTCTCCGACGTCCTGCCGGTGCTGTCGCCCCAAATCATCCAGCGGCGTCAGCCCTTCCCGTTTTTAAAGAACAAGACCACCTACGCCGTGGCCAAGCTCACCGCCAAGAGCGGCGGAACGAGCCTGGGCATTGTGCCCTGCGGCGACGGGGGCCTTAGGCGCCTTGTGCCCCTCCCCGGGGAGGGACTGCGCTTCGTGCTGATGGAGGATCTGATCCGCCACTTCCTGCCCCGGGTGTTTGAGCGCTACCGGGTGGAGGGGTCGGTGCTGATCCGCCTGGTGCGCAACGCGGATATCGACGTGGAGGACGCCGCCCCCGCGGCGGAGGCCCAGAGCGCCGAGGATTACAGGAAATCAATGGAAAAGCTCGTGCGCAGCCGCACGCGCCGGGAACCGGTGCGCCTGGACTACAACGGGCCGCTGGATGACGATATCCGGCAGGCGCTCAGGCGCTATCTGGGCCTGTCCAAAAAGCACATGTTCCAGACGTCCATCCCGCTGGATCTCAGCTTTATGGGGTTTTTGCGGGACGTTCTGCGGGACAAGACGGAGCTTTTTTACCCCAGGCGGGTGCCCCAGCCCAGCCCCAACGTGGATGTTCGTCTGCCCATCACCCCCCAGATCCGGGATCACGATATCCTTTTGAGCTACCCCTACGAGTCCATCCGCCCCTTCCAGCATCTGCTCAACGAGGCGGGACAGGACCCGGAGGTGATCTCCATCAAGATGACCCTCTACCGGGTCGCCCACAACAGCAAGATCGTGGAGGCCCTGTGCGACGCCGCCGAGAACGGCAAAGAGGTGGTCGTCCTGGTGGAGCTGCGCGCCCGGTTCGATGAGGAGAACAACATCGGCTGGTCCCGGGTGCTGGAGCAGGCCGGATGCCGGGTGATCTACGGCCTTGACAGGATGAAGGTCCACTCAAAGCTGCTGCTGATCACCCGCCGCCACCAGGGGGAGATCGAGTACATCACCCAGGTGGGCACTGGGAACTACAACGAGGACACGGTACGGCTGTACACCGACTACGCCCTGATGACGGCCAACCGGGAGATCGGCGCCGAGGCCGCCCGGGTCTTTAACTGCCTGAGCATGGGGGAGGTGGTGGAGAACACCCACCACCTCCTGGTGGCACCCGCGTGCCTGAGAAGCCGCATTTTGGATATGGTGGATCAGGAGATCGCGGAGGCGCAGGCCGGGAGACCGGCGTATCTGGGCTTCAAGCTCAACGGCATGACGGACAAGGGGCTTATCGAAAAGCTCATCGAAGCCAGCCAGGCCGGGGTGAAGATCGACCTGCTGATCCGGGGCATCTGCTGTCTTGTCTCCGGTATCCCCGGCGTCACGGACAATATCCGGGTCTACTCCATCGTGGGGAGGTATTTGGAACACTCCCGGGTGTACATCATCGGCACCCAGGAGCGGCGCCGGGTGTATATCTCCTCCGCCGACTTTATGACCCGCAATACCCAGCGGCGGGTGGAGGTGGCCGCCCCCGTGTATGACCCCGCCATCCGGGAGCATATCGAGAAGATGTTCTTTACCCAGCTTCAGGACGACGTGAAGCTCCGGCGTCAGGGGCCGGACGGCGTGTACACCTACGCCGGGGATGGGGAGCTGAACTCCCAGGAGACCTTCTTTGAGGAGGCGTACAGGGGCGCCTGGCGCACCGCGCCGGTGGAGGAGGCCAAGCCCGCCCCGGAGGCTCAGACGCCCGCCGCCCCCGCCTCGGAGGCCGATCCCGCCCCGCGGCCGGAACCCAGGAGAGCCAGAGTGCAGGCGAAAAACGGCTCCATCACCGTGAAGCTTCCCCAGATCCCCGCCGGGCCGTCCCGGGAGGGGAAGTCCGGGCCTGTCTACCGGCTGCTGAGGAAGCTCCGGGGAGAAAAACGGGGAGATTGACATATCGACAAACGCAACCGGTAACGCATAGACGAATTTTGTATATTATTCTTGAAATTTTCCACGGATTGGCTATAATAGAGGGAGAATACCCGGCAAAAGAGAAGGAGGAAAAGCTATGATGAAAAAAATCGGAAGGATCGCGCTGGCTCTGCTGCTGGCGCTGTCCATGAGTATCGCCCTTGTCCAGTGCGCCAAGGACGACAACGATCCGCCGGAGCAGCCGGATAACCCGGACGGGCCTCAGGAGGACGTCGGCGGGGAGACTGAAGGGGACGGGACGTACAGCGAGGTGACCGTCTCCCTGATGTCCAGCGCCAAAGTCCTTGACCTGGGGGAGAGCTTGACGGTGCGTGTCGCCGTCAGGGCCGACTCCCAGCTTGTCCCCAACCTGGAGGAGGCGGGCCTCAAGCTCGTCTGGACATCCCAGACCGGGGAGGCGGAATTTTCCTCGGACTCCACCGGCCTTGTGGAGACGGTGACGCCGGGGAGCGGGGGGATCTGCAACATCCTGGTGGAGGTGCAGGACACCTCCGGCAAGGTGCTGGCCAGCGCCGACGTGAAGGTCAACGTACTGGAGCCGGAGCCGCCTGAGGATGTGCCCGACCCGGTGAACGCCTCCATTTATGTGCCCTTTGTCACGGCCAAGGAGGACTTCATCCGCGGCACGGACGTGTCGTCCCTGCTGGCGGTGCTGAACTCCGGCGCCCGCTTCAAGGATTGGGAGGGCAACTCCCTGGGAGAGAGCGTGGAGGAGAACGGCAGGGGCTTTATGAAGCTCCTGGCGCAGGCGGGGGTGAACTGGATCCGCCTGCGGGTGTGGAACGACCCCTATGACGCCGAGGGCAGAGCCTACGGCGGCGGCAACAACGACCTGGAGACGGCCATCACCCTGGGGAAATGGGCGACGGACGCGGGGATCCGTGTGCTGATCGACTTCCACTACTCCGACTTCTGGGCCGACCCCAACAAGCAGATGGTGCCCAAGGCGTGGGCCGGAATGGATATTGACACCAAGGTGAAGGCCCTGGCGGACTTCACCACCGACAGCCTGAACAAGCTCCTGGATGCCGGCGTGGACGTGGGCATGGTGCAGGTGGGCAACGAGACCACTACCGGCGTCTGCGGCGAGACGAACTGGGGGAACATGGGCAAGCTCTTTGCCGCCGGGTGCGACGCCGTCCATGCCGTGGCGGCTGACCGGGGTATTGACGAGATCCTGGCTTGCATCCACTTCACAAACCCCGAGCGGGGCAACTTCGACGATCTGGCCAGGAATCTGGAGACATACGGCGTCAACTACGACGTGTTTGCCACATCCTTCTATCCGGAGTGGCACGGCAGCGTGGAGAACCTCCAGGCACAGCTGAAGACCGTGGCGGACAACTACGGCAAGCTGGTGATGGTGGCGGAGACGAGCTGCGCCTATACCTACGAGGACGGGGACGGAAACGGCGCCGTGGTGGAGCCAAACGGCTTCCCGGTGAGCGTCCAGGGCCAGGCCAGCGAAGTGGCCGCCGTGGCCAATGCCGTCCGCTCCGTGGGCAGGAACGGGCTGGGCTTCTTCTACTGGGAGAACGCCTGGATCCCCGCCGTCAGCATCTCCGGCCTTGAGGGGGCGGAGCTGGAGGCGGCCAAGGCGGAGAACCGCCGGCTGTGGGCCGAGTACGGCACCGGCTGGGCCTCCCAGTGGGCCGGCTCCTACGATCCGGAGGACGCCGGGAAGTACTGGGGCGGCCCGGACAAGGACAACAAGGCCATGTTTGACTTTGACGGCAACCCCCTGGAGTCCCTGAACGTCTTTAAGTACATGACCACCGGCACCACCGGGTATAAAAACGACATCTTTATCGTCCCCGACCTCACCGTGGACGCCCAGTATAAGACGGAGCTTGTCCTTCCTGAGACCGCCCACGTCACCTTTGTAGACGGCACGGAGGGGGATCTGACCGTCACCTGGGACGCGGACAGCGTGGCCAAGGTGGACATGAGCAACCTGGGCGGCAAGTACACCGTCAGCGGCGTGGTCTCCAATGAGGAGTTCTCCGCCAAGATCTTCTGCGCCGTCAGCGTGGTAAAGGACAACCTGCTGCAAAATCCCAGCTTTGAGGGCGGGAACACCGGGTACGACCTGAGCGGGTGGCCCGGCGACGGCATCAACAACAAAAACCCCGGCGACACCGTCACGGGGACCTGGAACCTGCACTTCTGGAGCAGCAGCGCCATTCAGAACGCCGTTGCCAGCCAGACCCTGACCCTCCAGCCCGGAAATTACCGCTTCACCATAAGCGGCCAGGGCGGCGACCAGGGGGAGAACGACCTTTACACCTTCGTGGAAATGGGCGGCAGCCGCCTCACCGAGAGCTTTGAGCTGACCGGATACCTGGATTGGAAGACTCCGACCATCGACTTCACCGTGGAGTCCGAGTGCCAGGTGACACTTGGCGTCTCCGTCACGGCGGGAGCCGGGGCGTGGGGAACCTTTGACGACTGGACACTGTATCTGGTGGACTGAGCGGCCCCAAGCCGTATGCGACAAAAATCCCTCCCCCATATGGGGGAGGGAAGCTTTACAGAAGACCAAAAAGGGGAGACAAAGATGAGCGGAGCGGGAGACCCGGAGGGGCGCTGGGAGCGGATGAAGCAGCGCCTCAAGGAATACGGCCCCCAGATCTTCTTCGATGAGGAGTTGAT
>CANQFV010000038.1 GCA_947599875.1 uncultured Oscillospiraceae bacterium | reverse complement strand
CTGGTGGAGCTGATCGTCGTGATCGCGATCCTGGCGATCCTGGCGGGAGTGGGCGCTGTGGCCTACACGGGGTACATTGAACACACCAAGAAGGGTCTGGACAAGCAGACGGTGGGCGAGATCATGAACGCGCTGGAGCTTGCGGACTATGATGACCCCGGCCTACTGGAAGAGGGGGCCATTGTGTACATAACCGGGAACGGCGTCAGCAGCGGCGACGCAAATGTGAACGCCGCCCTCCAGCGCGCCCTTGGTGATCTCAGCGCCGTGAAGCTCAATTATGAAAAGTGGAACAAGGAAGAGGGCAGCATTGACGCGGCGGAGCTAAACACACTGCTTGAAGGCATGGAATCTAAATGGGATGATTCTACTTCCTCCATCAACAAGTACCTTGAGAACGACGGAACCGCAAGCTTTGCAGGCAATATTGAAGAGTATTGGGAAGCCGTCCAGGACTATATCAATCTGTTTTCCAATGCTTACGGAGAGGGAGCCACAGACCCGGATAAGGGTTATCTTTTGTCCGCGGTTGTAAACGAAAGCATTGATCCGACACTTGCAAGCAAATACGTTGACTACTTTGGCAAAGGCGGCGCTGATGAGGGCTTAAATCACGCAAGTAAGAGCTTCCGCGCCGCGACGGTGGCATCAAATTACGCCTTTGCCGCCTGGTTGAGCGCCAACCACTCCGCTGATATTACAACGGCCATGATGGAAAATTACAATTCCCTTACGACTGTGGGCAGAAACGTCCTTAGCTTTGGCCGTTGGGCAAGTGACCCTGATTGGAAGCCTCTGATTGAGGAATACTACACTACTCAGGGCGAGACGGATATGCTGGCCTACCTCGGGATGCTGGAGGCGGCCAAGACGATGGAGCCTGCCGAAGGAAGGCTCAAGGACGAAGTGTTTGTCCCCCAGGCCGGGAAGGTCGTTAATGTGGCGGCCGGGGTGCTGAGCAAGAATGTTGACCACACGGCTCTGGAGACACTCGCTGCGTCGCTGGCTGACAGCGGCAGCGGCAGCTTAATCGCCGTTCGTGTCACAAAGTCCAACGGGCAGTTGAGTTTTCATACAAATCCGCCCTCTGCCGATCCGAGAAAGGATAATGGCGGCAGCGGCTCGACAACCTGCGATAAGACGCATACGGAAACCCTGTCTGTGGTACTTAGCAATCCGATCAAAGTTCCAGGAGATATCGAACTGTGCAGTGTTGAGAATATTGTATGTACTGTTACATTTACCATGCCAAATGGCAAGCAGCCTCCGGCAGCCGCTCTTGAGTCGATTAAAGTTGAGGCAACAGATGGAATTACCATAGATCAAAGCAATCTTAAATCCACCGGTCAATTTACTGTAACAGCTACAAAATCCGGAACGATAACCATTAATATAAATAAGGCTTCGGCCACTATCAAGGTGAACGTCCATTAAGTTCCTTTGCTATTTGATAAAGATACATAGGAACAGTCCCCGGCCCCCTTGCGCACGATCCCCAGCCTCCGCGGAAAAGCGAAAAAACGCCTTGACAAACGGGGAAAATCCGCATATAATACCCCCAAATGGCGTTGAAGGGGAGAAGTAGACGCTCTTTCGTCCCAGAGAGGGGCCGGCCGGTGCGAGGCCCTGGCGGAAGGTGTTGAAAGGTCGCCCCGGAGCCGCGGGGGTGACAGGTAGTCCCCGACGGGCGCTCCCGTTACAGGGTGTTGAGTGCCCTCCCTGGGGGGAGGGAATTCAGGTGGTACCGCGGACATGTGATTTTTTCCTGTTCGCCCTGAGCGATTGCTTGGGGCGAACTTTTTTTGCCCCCGGCGCTCCCCGCGAGGCGGCGGCCCCGCACGGGGACCCATTGAAAGGAGAATGTGTATGAAAGAACTGCCGAAAGTGTACGACCCCAAGGCGGTGGAGAGCCGGATCTATCAGATGTGGATAGACGGAAACTATTTCCACGCCCAGCGGGATCCGGAGAAGAAGCCCTTCACCATTGTGATCCCGCCCCCCAACGTGACGGGGCAGCTCCACCTGGGCCACGCCTTTGACGAGACGCTCCAGGACGTGCTGATCCGCTATAAGCGCATGAAGGGGTACTCCGCCCTGTGGCTGCCCGGCTACGACCACGCCGGCATCGCCACGCAGATCAAGGTGGAGGAGCAGCTGCGGGGCGAGGGCCTCACCCGGTTTGACCTGGGCCGGGACAAGTTTTTGGAGCGGGTCTGGGACTGGAAGAACAAGTACGGCGACAGGATCGTGGAGCAGCTGAAGACCCTGGGGTCCTCCTGCGACTGGGAGCGGCAGCGCTTCACAATGGACGAGGGCTGTTCCAAGGCCGTGCGGGAGGTATTCTGCTCCCTGTATGAAAAGGGCCTTATCTACAAGGGCAAGCGCATCATCAACTGGTGCCCCCACTGCACCACGGCCCTCAGTGACGCGGAGGTGGAGTACGAGGAGAAGCCCGGGAAGCTCTGGCACATCCGCTATCCGCTGTCCGACGGCTCGGGCTGCGTCACCGTGGCCACCACAAGGCCGGAGACCATGCTGGGCGACTCCGGCGTGGCGGTGAATCCGGAGGATGAGCGGTACACCCACCTGGTGGGGAAGACGTGCATCCTGCCCCTGGTGAACCGGGAGATCCCCATCGTGGCCGACGAGTATGTGGATCGCTCCTTCGGCACCGGCTGCGTGAAGATGACCCCCTGCCACGACCCCAACGACTTTGAGGTGGGGCTGCGGCACGGTCTTGAGCAGATCCTGGTCATCGACGGCGAGGGCAAGATCATCAACGGCGGCAAGTATAACGGCATGGACCGCTACGAGGCGAGGCGCGCTATCGTTGCCGACCTGGAGGAGCAGGGGTATCTCGTCAAGATCGAGGACCACGTCCACAACGTGGGCACCTGCTACCGATGCCACTCCGACGTGGAGCCGCTGGCCTCCGATCAGTGGTTTGTGAAGATGGAGCCTCTGGCCCGGGAGGCCATCCGGGTGGTGGAGGACGGCACCATCAAGTTCGTCCCCGACCGCTTCGCCAAGACGTATTTAAACTGGATGCACAACGTCCGGGACTGGTGCATCTCCCGGCAGCTGTGGTGGGGACACCAGATCCCCGCCTGGACCTGCGCCGACTGCGGCCACATCACCGTCAGCCGCACCGATCCCACAGAGTGTGAACACTGCCACAGCAAGCATATTGAGCGGGATCCCGACGTGCTGGACACCTGGTTTTCGTCCGCCCTCTGGCCCTTCTCCACCCTGGGATGGCCGGACAAGACGGAGGATCTGGCGTATTTCTACCCCACCGACGTGCTGGTGACGGGGTACGACATCATCTTCTTCTGGGTGGCCCGGATGATCTTCTCCGGTATGGAGCATATGAAGCGGGAGCCATTCAAGACCGTGCTGATCCACGGGATCATCCGCGACAGCCAGGGGCGGAAGATGTCCAAGTCCCTGGGCAACGGCGTGGACCCCATCGAGGTGATCAACACCTACGGCGCCGACGCCCTGCGCTTCAACATCATCACCGGCAACTCCCCCGGAAACGACAGCCGCTACTTCCCGGAGCGGTGCGAGGCCATGCGCAACTTCGCCAACAAGATCTGGAACGCCAGCCGGTTTGTGATGATGAACCTGACGGTGGAGGACAAGACCCTGCCGGAGAAGCTGGAGCTGCCCGACAAGTGGGTGCTGTCCAAGCTCAACGACCTGATCCGGGAGGTCAACGACAACTTTGACCGGTTCGAGCTGGGCATCGCCGCCCAGAAGATCTATGACTTCATCTGGGACACCTTCTGCGACTGGTATATCGAGCTTTCCAAGCCCCGCCTCAATCAGGGGGACGAGGACGCCCAGCGGGTGCTGCTCTATGTGCTGACGGATGTGCTGAAGCTCCTCCACCCTTTTATGCCGTTTATCACGGAGGAGATCTATCAGGCCCTGCCCCATGAGAAGTCCGCCCTCATCATCGAGGACTACCCGGAGTACCGGGACGACCTGAGCTTCCCCGGGGAGGAGGCGGATTTTGAGCGTGTCATGGACGTCGTGGGGGCCATACGCTCCAAGCGCAGCGCCATGAACGTGCCCCCCAGCCGCCGCGCCAAGGTGATCGTCTCCACCGCCACGCCGGAGCCATTCCGCGCCGGGGCGCCCTATATCCAGCGCCTGGCCGGGGCCAGCGAGGTGGAGGTCATCGGCATGGGAGATGCCGGCTCCGACGCCGACATGGAGGCCGCCGGCATGGTCACGGTGGTCACCCACTCCGCCCGGGTGTTCCTGCCCCTGCGGGAGCTTGTGGATCTCCAGGCCGAGCGGGAGAGAGTCCAGCGGGAGCTGAAGAAGAACCGGGGCTTTTTGGAGGCCCAGGAGCGGAAGCTGTCCAACGAGAGCTTTGTCTCCCGCGCCCCGGAGGCGGTGGTCAACGCGGAGCGGGAGAAGGCGGAGAAGCTGCGCTCCCTCATCGAAAATCTTGAAAAATCTCTTGAGGCGCTGCAATAACACCGGGAAACGACAAATTATTTTTCCCAACAGCGCTATAATGCCCGTGTACAAGCCGTACACGGGCATTTTTCTGTCCTCTTTTTCCAAAAAGGGGAGGGGAAAGGCCCTCCATCCACCCGGGGGAGAGGGAGAAGGGGCAGCGGGAGGCCGAAACTTGACAGAGGAAGTGAAAACATGAAGCTAACAACCACAAACACGGCGGGAAAACTTACGGTATCCGTGGCGGGAGAGCTTGACCACCACGAGGCGGGGGAGCTGGCCAAAAAGATCGAGGAGCAGCTGGAGGCCAACCTGCCCCGGGACTGCGTCCTGGATCTGGGGGAGCTGAAATTTATGGATTCCTCCGGCATCGCGGTGATCTTGCGGATCTACAGGCGCATGAACGCCTTGGGCGGGCGGCTCTATGTGGAGAACGTCCCCAGCCAGCCCATGCGGGTGCTGGATGCCTCCGGCATCGACCGGATCGTAAACATAGCGGCAAAAGCTTGAAGGGAGACGCGTACATATGAAGGAGCAAAATTATATGAAGCTGGAGTTCCCCTCCAGATCCGTGAACGAGGGGTTCTCCCGGGCGGCCGTGGCGGCCTTCGCCGCCCAGCTGGACATGACGCTGACGGAGATGGGAGATCTGAAAACCGCCGTCTCCGAGGCCGTGACAAACTGCGCCGTCCACGCCTACCCCGACTCCATCGGCCCGGTGTGGGTGCGGGTCAGGATCCTGGACGCGGACACGGTGGAGGTGCAGGTCAAGGACAGGGGACGGGGCATCCAGGACGTGGCCCGGGCCAGGGAACCCATGTTCACCACCGGCGGTGAGGAGCGCAGCGGCATGGGCTTTACTATTATGGAGAGCTTCACCGACTCGTTGAAGGTTCGCTCCAGGCCGGGGCAGGGCACCACCGTCACCATGCGCAAGAGGGTGGGAAAGCGTGTGACAGGCCGATGACCGGTGCGCGGCAGGAGCTGCTTCAGGCCGCCCGGGCCGGGGACAGCGCCGCGATGGAGGCGATGCTCACGGAAAACGCGGGGCTGATCTGGAGTGTGGCGCGGCGGTTTTTCGGCCGGGGCGCGGAGCCGGAGGACCTGTACCAGCTGGGCTGTGTGGGCTTTATCAAGGCCGTGCGGGGATTTGACGAGAGCTTCGGCACGCAGTTTTCCACCTACGCCGTGCCCAAGATCGCCGGGGAGATACGCCGCTTTCTCCGGGACGACGGCTCGGTGAAGGTCAGCCGCGGCCTGAAGGAGCGCGCCCAGACGGTGCGCCTGTCCCGCGTGCGCCTGGAACAGCGCCTGGGGCGGGAACCCACGATCCGGGAGATCGCCGGGGATACCGGCCTGACGCCGGAGGACATCGCCGCCTGCGAGCTGGCCACGGCCCCGTCGGAGTCCCTCCAGCAGGAGACGGGGGAGGACGGCTTCACCCTGGAGCAGATGCTGGGGGATTTCAGCCAGGAGGAAAAACTGGTGGAGCGGGTGGCCCTCCGCCAGGCTGTGTCGGAGCTGCCGCCCCGGGAGCGGACGGTCATCGTCCTGCGGTATTTCCGGGGGATGACCCAGTCCGACACGGCCCGCCTCATCGGTGTCTCCCAGGTGCAGGTCTCCCGGCTGGAGAAACGGGCCGTGGGGCGGCTGAGGGAGGCGATGGAATAACTGTCGAAAAAGGGTTTTGGGTTCTCTGACGAGAACCCAAAACCCTTTTTCTGCCAAGAGGCTTCCTGCCGTTGTCCTGCGCGCATACCCTGGGGGCCGCACACTTGGGCGTCAATTTGAATCGATTTCCCTTTTCTGGGAAACAGGGTCAGGGGGCTGGGCGGCACAGAAGCTCGTACAGCTCCCGGGGGGTCTCCACGACCTCGGACGCGCCGGCGGAGATCAGCTCCTGGCGGTTCCCGTACCCCCAGAGGACGCCCACGGCGGGGATCCCCAGCTTTGACGCGCCCTCCACGTCGTACATCCGGTCGCCCACCATCACGGCCCGGCCAAGATCGGGGATGGGCAGGCTGTCCACCACATACCGCAGGACTTCCTCCTTGGTGGAGCGCCCGACCTCCCAGTCGGATCCGGCCATCAGGTCGAAGTAGGGATCCAGCCGAAAGTGGCGTATGACGGCCTCCACCAGATCCTGCCGCTTGGAGGAGGCCACCACCAGCCTGCGGCCGGCCCTGTGCAGATCCCGGAGCAGCTGCTCTACCCCGGGGTAGACGCTGTTTTCATACAGGGCGCCGTCCATGATGTAGTGGCTCCTGTACACGTCCAGCGCCGTGTCCAGCTTCTCCGCCGGGACGCCGAAAAAGCGGGTCAGGGAGTAGTCCAGGGGCGGGCCCAGGACTTTTTTCAGATTCTCCGGCTTTTCGTGGATACCCACGCTCTCCAGCGCCAGGGAGTAGGCCTTCGTGACGCCGGGGGCGGAGTCCGTCAGGGTGCCGTCCAGGTCAAAGAGAATGATGTCCTTATCCATATCTTACCTCACAGCTTGGTGATAAAAGGCCCCGCGGCCTTGAGCATCAGGCGCTTTTGGGTGCCGTTGAAGTCCACGGTGATCAGGGCGTCCCCGGAGGAGGCGCGCACCTCCGTAACTGTCCCCTCCCCGAAGGCCCGGTGGCGGATCCGGTCGCCGGCGGAGAGCTGCATCAGATCTCCGCCCGGCTTGGGGGGCGTGACGGCGTATTTTGTCCCGGAATTCTCCGTGGGACGGGCGGTGCGGGTCTCCCGGGATCTTCCGGAGCCGGTGTAGCCCATCATCCGCTTTTCCCGGGCCGCCCACTCTATGTACTCCGGATCCGGCTCCCTGGTGAAGCCGCCCGGGTCAGAGGCGGGCTTATCTATGTGCGCATCCGGGATCTCCTCCACAAAGCGGGACACGCTGTTGGAGGCGGTGCGCCCGAAGAGCATCCTGCGCCTGGCGGCGGTGAGAGTCAGACGGCGCTTGGCCCGGGTCATGGCCACATAGCACAGCCGCCGCTCCTCCTCCATCTCCTCCTCCTCGCCGATGGAGCGGGAGGAGGGGAATAGCCCGTCCTCCATCCCCACCACAAAGACCCAGGGGAATTCCAGCCCCTTGGCCGCGTGGATGGTCATCATCACAACGCTGTCCTCCCCGGCGTTCAGGCTGTCAAGGTCGGTGTACAGCGCGATCTCATCCAAAAAGCCCGCCAGCGTGGGCTCCTGCGCCCGGGAGGTGTAGTCCACGATGTTGGATTTCAGCTCCCGGATGTTGTCCACCCGGGCCAGCGCCTCGTCCGAGTCGCCCAGGGCCTCCACATAGCCGGTCTTCTCCAGAAGCGCGTCGTAAAAATCCTCCAGGGGCATGGTGTCCGCCATAGAGCGCAGTTCCATGATCAGCTGCAAAAACTTCATCAGTTTTCCGGCGGCGGTCTTCAGCTCCGGGAAGCTCCCGGCGTCGGCGGCCACGTCCAGGACGGGCCGGGATTCCCGGGCGGCGATGGCCCGGAGGCGCTCCACGGTGGTGTCGCCGATGCCGCGAGGGGGATTGTTGATGATCCGCAGCACCCGCAGATCGTCCGCCGGGTTGTGGACGGCGCACAGGTAGCTTGTGATGTCCTTGATCTCCGCCCGGTCAAAGAAGCGGGTGCCGCCCACCACCCGGTAGGGGATGCCGCTTCGCTTAAAGGCGTACTCCAGCCGGTTGGACTGGGCGTTGATCCGGTACAGCACGGCGAAATCCGACCATCTCATGCCGGAGGAGCGCCCGGAGATGATGGTGTCGGCCACAAAGGCCGCCTCCGCGTCGTCGTTATCCGCCAGATGGAGGGACAGCTTCTCCCCGTCGCCGGCGCTTGTCCACAGGTTCTTGCCCTTCCGGCCCAGGTTGTTCCGGATCACGCTGTTGGCGGCCTCCAGGATATGTCCGGTGGAGCGGTAATTTTGCTCTAACTTGATGACGCGGGTATTTTTAAACCGCTTTTCAAAGCTGAGGATGTTCTCGATAGTCGCGCCCCGGAACCGGTAGATGGACTGGTCATCGTCGCCCACCACGCAGATGTTCTCCGTCCCGCCCGCCAGAAGGCTTGCCAGCCTGTACTGGAGGACACTTGTGTCCTGATACTCGTCCACCAGGACATAGCGGAACTGCCGCTGCCACCGCTCCCGCACATCCGGGTACTCGCTGAGCAGACGCACGGTCATAAAGATCAGGTCGTCAAAATCCAGGGCGTCGGAGGCCAGCAGCCGCCGGGAGTACTCCGCGTAGGCCTTGGCCAGCATCTTTCTGTGGGGATCCCAGCTCTTCTCCGCCTGGGCGGCGAAATCGGCGGGGGAGAGCATCTCGTCCTTGGCCCGGCTGATCACGGAGAGAACCTGCTTGGGCGGAAAGACCTTCTCGTCCATGTTCAGCTCCCGCAGGACGCGTTTCATCACCGCCTGGCTGTCCGCCGTGTCGTAGATGGTGAAGGAGGGGGAGATGCCCATCACGTCAATGCTCCGCCGCAGGATCCGCACACAGGCGGAGTGGAAGGTCATGGCCCAAATATCCTCCGCGCAGGGGCCGAGCTTTTTGGCAAGCCGGGTTTTCAGCTCGTCGGCGGCCTTGTTGGTAAAGGTTATGGCGATGATCCGCCACGGCTCCGCCGGATCCAGGGCGCAAAGCGCCTCGGCCTCCGGGGACAGCTCACCCCCGGCCCTTACGGCCTCCTCCAAAACGGCCAGCTCCGCCTCACCCGCGTCCTCCGGGACATCCTCGCAGTCGGAGGCCCGGCCAAAGCGGATCAGATTGGCCACCCGGTTAATGAGGACGGTGGTCTTGCCGCTTCCCGCCCCGGCCAGAAGGAGCAGCGGCCCCTCCGTGGCCAGCACGGCCCTGCGCTGCATCTCGTTCAGAGAGTCAAATTCCCGGGCGATCAGCTGCTGCCGGGCGGAGACGTATCGTTTTTTCCATTCGTTTCTGTCCATAGTCGTACCTGCCCGCATGATAGAAATCTTCTTGATTATACACCCCATCCGGGAAAAAGAAAAGAAAAAAATCGGTGGAGGCCCGCAGGGGCCCCCACCTTTAAGAAAAAGAGGATAAAATGAAAAAGGTGAAATCAGGATTCACGGTTATTATATTATACGCTAAATATTAAAAGAAAAACATTAAAGTATTTCAAAAGTATTAAAATTAAAGTTAAATTTACGAAACATTATGTAAACCTGGAAAGAACAAGAAAACGCGCTGAAGTTTTACCGGAATAAAGCCCTCAGTCCAAGGCAAAGCCGAACCAGGCAAGGCCCGTGTCGTGATCCGGGGCGGGCAGGGTGGTCATGGCGAAGGGGACGGCCTCCTCCCCGGGGCGAACCGGCGCCCGGTAGGTGAACTCCTCGCATTTCAAAGTCCTGGCCACCAGGGCGGCGGCGTTGTACCGGCTGCCGGAGGTGAGGATCAGCTCGTGGATCCAGGCGCAGCCGTCCCGGATTTCCGCCGCGGCACAGCACCGCTCCCCGTCGGAGGTCACATAGTAGAGGCCGCCGCCGGTTTTTTCACACGCCTCCTGCAGGAAGTCCAAAAGCTTCAGGTCAAAGTCTATATGGGGCACCGGGTGGAGCAGCTCCTCCCGCAGGGCCGCGTACCCGCGCACCGTGACACGGGTCACGGTGCCGTTGAGCTTCAGTCCCACGTCGGAGCAGGTCTGCCGGGTGGTGTTGAACAGCGTCCGGAAGCCGAACTTCTCGTAATAGGCGAAGAGCCCCCGCTCCTCCGGCACGACGGCCGCGGGGCCGGAGCCGATCTTCAGGGCCTCCCGCAAGACCCGCCCGCCGATGCCGCGCCCGCGGTACTCCGGACGCGTGGCGAAGGCGTAGATCATCCTGCCGGGCGTCCAGCGCCCGTCGGACACAAAGTCCCCCATCTTCACAGTGTAGGCGGCGGACACGATCCCCCCGTCCGAGAGGCACACGGCCGCCGAGCCGGGGGTATAGATCTTTTCAAAAAACAAATCAATATAGTCGTCCTCATCCCGGAAGACCTCCTTCCAGAGCTTTTTCAGCTCCGGCTCGTCCCCGGCCTGGGAATAGCGGTATTCTTCGCTCATACAGTGTATCCTCGTCCTTCTTGCTGCTCCTCCCCGCCGGGGGAGGAGATTAAAACTGCCACTTCAGGGTGTACTTATCCACCATAAACGCCGGATGATAGGAGCGCTTGGCGGCCCGGAGGTTCTCCATGCCCATGTCCTCCTCCCGGTTTATGTAGGTCAGCCCCGGGTGCTTCTCCAGCATGTACGCGGCAAAGGCCTGATTGATCACGGCGTAGGCGCCGTTAACGTGGGGGTCGGCCTTCTCAAAGTGGGAATTCAGGGTGTCCTCGGAGAGCATCTCCCCGATGGTGAAGGCGGCGATCTGCCCGTCGGCTACAATCACGCCCCCCTCAAAGCCCACGTCGAAATAGACCCTCAGGGCGTTGCGGATGGCCTCCGCCTCACCGGCGTAGTCCTCGTCCCGCTCCTCCTCCCTGTCCACAAACCACTGGCCGGCCATCCGGTGGCACAGGTCGATGTTGTCCCGGGTGATAGGCTCAAAGTGCCAGTCGTAATCCGCGGAAAAGCGGTTCACATGGTTCTTCTTGGCGTGGTATTTCTTCCCCGACAGGGTCGCCAGATCCGACGCTAAGTACACATAGTCGGAGTAGTCCGTATCCAGGGTGATCTCCGGCTCCGGGGAGAAGAAGCCCCTGGCCTCCTCCAAAACGTCCTGCGTCACGCCCCGGAGCAGCAGGCTGTCCCCCGCGTCCCGCCGGATGGCCTCCAGGGCCGGCCCGATGGGGCCGCTCCCCACGGGGTAGAGGTACATGACCTGGCCGCCGATGGAGATCTTCACCAGAAGCCTGTCCCCCGCCCGGGCCACGAAAGAGTCGATGTTGTGATCCCAGCAGTAGATGTTGTTGAAGCTGAAATCCGCGCTGCGCAGATTGGAGCGGGCCGCCAGGTCGTGGATCCACCCGAAATCCGCCGGCGTGGATTTTCTGAAAAGTGCCATAGAGGCGATTCAACTCCTTTTGTATGTATCCGGACAAAGCTCAAGGATCTTGGCCTGCAGGGCCTTCAGATCCACAAAGGTGTCCGGTTTTTTCCGGGGATCCCGCAGCAGCGCCGCCGGGTGATAGAGGGCGGTGCATTGGATGCCGTCCACGTCAAAGAAGACGCCGTGTTCCTGAGTGATCTTGAAATCCGGCTTGATGATGACCTGGGCGGCGATGCGCCCCAGGCACACAATGATCCGGGGGCGGACAAGCCCAATCTGCGCCCGGAGCCAGCCGATGCAGGCCTCCTGCTCCGTGCCCAGGGGATCCCGGTTCCTGGGCGGGCGGCATTTTACGATGTTGGCGATGTAGATGTTCTTCCTCCGGTCAAGGCCGATGATCTCCAGCATGGTGTCCAGCAGCTGACCGCCCCTGCCCACAAATGGCTCCCCCTGCAGATCCTCGTTCTCCCCGGGGCCTTCCCCGATGAACATCACCTGCGCGTCCCGGACGCCCACGCCGAAGACGAGATTCGTCCTGGTCTCACACAGGGCGCACCGGCGGCAGGCCTTCGCCGCCTTTTCCAGCTCCTCCCAGGTCAT
This sequence comes from uncultured Oscillospiraceae bacterium, assembly GCA_947599875.1. Lineage (GTDB taxonomy): Bacteria > Bacillota > Clostridia > Oscillospirales > Oscillospiraceae > RUG626. The sequence continues at coordinate 12,489 of CANQFV010000038.1, read as the reverse complement.
TCCGATCCCCCGTTTCCTCTGTTTTCCTCAGTATATCATTTTTTGGTGAAAAAACAAGGGGGCAGATATGAAAAGGCCCGGGGAACCCCCGGGCCTGAGCTTAGCTCTTGCTCCCCGGCTTGAAGATCAGGGCCACCAGGTAGCCGAAAAAGACCGAGGCGGCGATCCCGCCCGCGGCGGAGGTGAAGCCGCCGGTGAAGGCGCCCAGAAGGCCCTTTTCCTCCACCGCCTTTTTCACACCTCGGGCCAGGTTGTTGCCGAAGCCCGTGAGGGGCACCGTGGCGCCGGCCCCCGCCCAGTCGGCGAAGGGCTGGTAGATGCCCAGCGCGCCGAGAACCACCCCCGCCACCACATAGGCGGTGAGGATCCGGGCGGGGGTGAGCTTCGTCTTGTCAATGAGGACCTGTCCGATGAGGCACAGGGCCCCGCCGGCCAAAAAAGCTTTCAGGTACTGCAAAAGATCAAATTCCATGTCATTCACCTCGTTTTCGCTATCACCACCGAGCAGGCGATGGAGGGGATGGACTCCCCCTGCATCGTGGTGGTGGGGGAGAGCAGGGCGCCTGTGGCGGTGAAAAGGATCCGGTTCCAGCGCCCCTCCCGCATCCCGTTCAGCAGATAGCCGCACAGCACCGAGGCGGCGCACCCGCAGCCGGAGCCGCCGGCGTGGACATCCTGCTTCTTCCTGTCAAAGATGAGAAGTCCGCAGTCGGCGTGGCGGGAGGCGATGTCCACCCCGTCGGAGGCGAAGAAATCCCGGAGGATGGTGCTGCCCACCTCCCCCAAGTCGCCCGTCACGATAAGGTCGTAGGCGTCAGGGCCGGCGGACATGTCCTCAAAGTGCTGTTTTATGGTGTCATAGGCCGCCGGGGCCATCGCCGCGCCCATGTTGTTGGCGTCGGTGACGCCGTTGTCCACCATCTTCCCCGGCGTCACATGGGTCACATAGGGGCCGGGGCCCTGGGCGCTGAGTACGGCCGCGCCGGAGCCTGTCACCGTCCACTGGGCGGAGGGGGGACGCTGGCCTCCGTATTCCAAAGGCGTGCGGAACTGCCGCTCCGCCGAGCAGAAGTGGGAGCTTGTCACGGCCAGGGCGTTGTCCGCAAAGCCGCCGTCAATGGTGAGGGCCGCCAGGGCCAGACTCTCCGCCATTGTGGAGCAGGCCCCGTACACGCCGAACATGGGGACGCCCAGCTCCCGCAGGCCGAAGGTGGTGCCCACGCACTGGTTTAAAAGATCGCCGCAGAACATGCAGTTGATCCCGGCGGGGGCAAGGCCGGCCTTGGCCAGGGCCGTGGAGACGGCGGCCTTCACCAGGGCGCTCTCCGCCTTCTCCCAGCTGGCCTCCCCCAAGAAGGGGTCTTCAAAGATCCGGTCAAAGCTGTCCTTCAGCGGCCCGTCGCCCTCCTTTTTCCCCACCACGCAGGCGTGACCGGCAAAGGAGGGGGGATTTTGAAGCGCAAATGTCTGTTTTCCAACAAGTTTGGTTGCCATTCCCATCACCTTATCAAGTTATTTCGCCTTTATCATGCCACGCCGCGGCTGAAAAATACGCCCGGCGCGTCCGGAGCCTCAGCGGCGCGATCTTTTGCCACACGAACAAACGCGGCTGTGGACATCCTGGTTCCGGAGAGGTATAATAGACGCAAAAGGCGCCGCGCGAGGGAGCTTCGGCGGGGAGGAGACGCGCATGGAAGAAAATCTCTCGAAAATCAAGCAGGACACGATGCTGTTTTTTCACGGTCATCCGGGGGTTTATCCGGTGTACGAGGCCTTTGAAAACGCCCTCCTCCGCCTGTACCCCCAGACGAAAACTGCCGTACAGAAGACACAGATTGCCTTCTCCAACCGGCACATTTTTGCCTGTGTCTCCTTTATGCGCCCCAAGAGGAGGGCGGAGCTTCCCCGCGACTATTTTGTCCTCACCTTGGGCCTGCCTTACCCCCTGGAGTCGCGGCGTGTGGCGGTGAAGACCCAGCCGTACCCCGGGCGGTGGACCACCCACATCGTCCTCTCAAGCACGGACGAGCTGGACGGGGAGCTTTTTGACTGGGTGAGACAGGCCTACGCGTTTTCGGACAGGAAATAGACCGGTTTTTGTAAGATGAGACATTTTGGGGGGATTTCCCAAGGGGGGTGGAGGCGTGGTTGAGACGGAGATCCGGACGGAGGACGACTTCGACCCGGAAAAAATATTCACCTGCGGGCAGTGCTTCCGGTGGAACCGGGGGCCGGACGGCAGCTTCACCGGCGTGGCCCTGGGCCACGCGGCCAGGCTCCGCCGGGAGGGGGACAGGCTCCTGATCTCCGGCACCCGGCGGGAGCTGGAGGAGATCTGGCACGGGTACTTTGACCTGGACCGGGATTACCGCGCCCTGCGAAGGAGCGTGTGCATCGACGACTACATGCGGGCGGCCTCGGACTTCGGCGCGGGGATCCGCATCCTCAACCAGGACAGGTGGGAGACGCTCTGCTCCTTCCTGCTCAGCCAGTGCAACAACATCCCCCGGATCAAGAAGATCGTGGAGGCCCTGTGCGCCCTCTACGGGGACGAAATCACCTTTAACGGGCGGAAGTATTTCTCCTTCCCCGGGCCTGAGCGTCTGGCGGCGCTGGAGCCGGAGGATCTGCTGCCCATCCGCTGCGGCTACCGGGCGCCCTATGTGATCGCCGCCGCCAGGGCCGTGGCCTCCGGGGAGCTGGATCTGGACGCCCTGGCCAAGGGGGATATCCAGACGGCGAAAGCCGCTCTGACGGCCCTGCCCGGGATCGGGGACAAGGTGGCAAACTGCGTGATCCTCTTCTCTTTGCGCTTAGGCTCCGCCTTCCCCGTGGACGTGTGGATGAAAAAGGCCCTGAAGGCCCACTACCCGGAGGGACTGGACAGCGGGGTATTTGGCGAAAACGCCGGACTTGCCCAGCAATACATGTTTTATTATCAGCGGGAAAACTCTTGACACATACAGGGGAAAAATGATAACATACGAGACAATATATGAGATTTTGAGGGAGGAACTTCTATGGCGTACATCTATCCTGAGCCGTCCCGCACCTTCAGCGAGTATCTGCTTGTTCCCGGCTACTCAGGGCCAAACTGCATCCCCGACAACGTGTCCCTCCGCACCCCCCTGGTGAAGTTCAAAAAGGGGGAGGAGCCGGCCATCTCCATGAACATCCCCATGACCTCCGCCATTATGCAGGCCGTCTCCGACGACAAGATGGCCGTGGCACTGGCCAGGGAGGGGGGCGTCAGCTTCATCTACGGCTCCCAGACGGTGGAGGATCAGGCGGCGATGGTGGCCAGAGCCAAGGCGTACAAGGCGGGGTTCGTGATCTCCGACTCCAACGTCAAGCCCTCCGCCACGCTCAACGAGCTGCTGGCCATTGTTGACCGCACCGGCCACAGCACCGTGGCCGTCACCGAGGACGGCGGCCCCAACGGGAAGCTCCTGGGCGTCGTGACGCGCCGGGATTACCGCCTCTCCCGGATGACGGGCCTTGAGACGGTGGACACCTTTATGACCCCCCTGAACAAGCTGGTGACGGCCCCGGCCTCCACCACCCTGAAGGAGGCCAACGACCTCATCTGGGAGCATAAGGTAAACACCCTGCCCCTTGTGGACGACAACGGGTGCCTGGTGTATCTGGTTTTCCGCAAGGACTACGACTCCCACAAGGAGAACCCCCTGGAGCTTCTGGACAAGAGCAAGAAATATGTGGTGGGCGCCGGTATCAACACCCGCGACTTTGCCAAGAGGGTCCCCGCCCTTGTGGACGCCGGGGCGGACGTGCTGTGCATCGACTCCTCCGAGGGCTTCTCCGAGTGGCAGAGGATGACCATCAACTGGATCCGTGAACACTACGGCGAAGACGTGAAGGTGGGCGCGGGCAACGTGGTGGACGCGGAGGGCTTCCGCTTCCTGGCCGAGGCCGGCGCGGACTTTGTGAAGGTCGGCATCGGCGGCGGCTCCATCTGCATCACCCGTGAGCAGAAGGGCATCGGCCGCGGACAGGCTACGGCCCTTATCGACGTCTGCCGGGAGAGGGACAAGTACTTCCAGGAGACCGGCGTCTATGTCCCGGTCTGCTCCGACGGCGGCATCGTCCACGACTACCACTTCACCCTGGCCCTGGCGATGGGCGCGGACTTTTTGATGCTGGGCCGGTATTTTGCCCGGTTTGACGAGTCCCCCAGCCGCCGGGTCAGCATCGGCGGCAACTACATGAAGGAGTACTGGGGCGAGGGCAGCTCCCGCGCCAGGAACTGGCAGCGCTACGACCTGGGCGGCAAGGAGGGCATGGCCTTTGAGGAGGGCGTGGACAGCTACGTCCCCTACGCCGGCTCCCTCCACGACAACGTGGCCCTGACCCTCTCCAAGGTGAAGCACACCATGTGCAACTGCGGCGCGGTGACCATCCCGGAGCTTCAGCAGAAGGCCAAGCTCACCCTGGTTTCCGCCACCTCCATCGTGGAGGGCGGCGCCCACGACGTGGTTCTGAAGGAGAACACCGTCAACGGCGGAAAGAAATAATACTTAAAAAAGCCCCCTTGCCGCGCCGCCCCCGGCGGCGCGGCAGAAAAGAAAAAATCTCTGAATTTTGTAAAATTCAGAGATTTTTTCTTTTTTTGTCCCCGCTGAGAAAGCCTGCGGCATATTCATCGGGAGAACAGCAGCCCCACGCCGAAGCTCAGGGCGTTCAGCCCCGCGGAGAGGAGGACGGCCCTGGCCCTTGAGAGATTTTCACACACGGAGCGGTAGCCCCAGGCCTCCGCCGCCACGGCGGACACCTCCAGCACGGCCGTCACGGGCCAATAGGGGAGGGCCAGCGGGCCGCACAGGACGAGAACCAGGAAATTCAGCGCCGGGTTCGTCATCACATTCACCAGAATGCAGCACCGGATCTCCCGCCACCGGCGGAAGATCAGCGCCACGGGGATCCCCTCAAGAATTACGGTCAGAAGGAGGTTTCTTGCCAGCGTGAAGATCAGCGGCATACTTCTCATCCTCTTTCCTCTGACGCCGAAGCTTGATGAATTTCACGGCGGCGAACACCAGGAGGAAGATCACGGCGGCCCCGGCCAGCATGTAGGAGCCAAAGACGAACACCAGCACCGGCATGGGTGCCACGTCCAGAGGTAAAAAGGGCAGATTCATTTTTTCCTCCGTTTCTGGATGGCGATCACGGCGAAGACGACCACGGCCAGGATCACCAAACCGGCAGCGATCACAATAGCGGGATCCAGCGGGGGCAGCGTGGCCTCCGGCTCCGGAGCCACGTCCAGGGGATGAAGGGTGAAAAATGTCATTTTAGTGCCTCCTTATGATTTTCTTTTGTTGCATTCGTTGCATGATTTGTTTTGCCCTGTCCGCGCAGCGCGAGGGCCGTGAGGAGAAGGGCGATGAGTACACCCAGCGCCAGCACCGGGGTAAGCGCCGCGCCCGGGACGGCCAAGGCATAGGTGACGCATGTGCCCACCAGAAGAGCCAGCTTCGTCAGCCCGAAGGCGAAGCCCGTATCCTCCGGCAAGGCCCCCGCCGCGGCGCACTGGGTCACCGGCACCGCCATATTGAAGAAGAGAATGGCCACAGGCAGGGCGCGGGGCAGAAAGAGCAGAGGGACCGTCACCACCGCGCAGGCGAAAAGCACCCTGCGTGAGCCGAAGCGATCTGCCAGGAAACCGCCCAGGAGCTTGCCCAGGCAGATCATGGCCGCCGGGACGAGAACCAGGGTACCGGCGGAGAAATCCCCCCTGGGGAAAAAGCCGGACACGGCGCCGTGGATCGCCGCCGAGGCCAGGAGCAAAAGCAAGAGGACGCCCACGGAGACGGGCCGAAGCATAGCGGAAAAAGCCCGACAGCTCTGCTCCGGCGCGGCCTCACCGGCCTTGCCCATCAGGGACTCCGATAGAAGCGTACACACGAGCAGCAGCGGCAGGGAGACGGTGAAGGCAAGCTCCGGGTAACAGCTCCCCAGATATGTACCCAGGCCGACGCCCAAGGCCCCGGCGCAGTTGAAGACGCCGGCGGGGGCGATCCGCCCGGCGGCACCCCGGAGGACAGCAGAACCGGCCCCGGCGTGGAAAAAGGCGTTTCCCAGGGCGGCCACGGCCATGCCGGCGAGGGGGAGGAGGGGAGAGACCGTCAGCGCCGTGCCCAGACGGGCCGCGGCCAGTCCCAGGGCCGTCACGGCCGAGCCAACCGCGGCAAAGCACTCCCTCCGGCCCGCCCGCCTGTCGGCCAGTGCGCCGATGGGGGCCTGGAGGCCGAAGGCGATCACGTTGTAAAAGAGGAAGGCTGAGACGAGAGCCCCACCCTCCAGACAGGGCCGGAGCGCGGCAAAGAGGACGGTAAAGCAGCCTAAATCCACGGCCAGGTGGTTTGCGGTATAGGCGGCGAGCTTTTTCATATTTTCAGCTTCCTTCTCCTTGATTATTCCATTATAAACTGGTACAATCAGAATGTCAAACACCATTGAAAAGGGGCGGGAAAATGGACGATAAAACAGCCAGACTTCAGGAGATGATCGACGAAAGCTCCCGGATCGTGTTTTTCGGCGGGGCCGGCGTCTCTACGGAGAGCGGGATCCCGGACTTTCGCAGTGTGGACGGACTGTACAACCAGAAATACCGGTATCCGCCGGAGCAGATCCTGAGCCACAGCTTCTTTGCCTACAATCCGGAGGAATTTTACCGCTTTTACCGGGATAAGCTGATCGTCACGGGGGCCAAACCCAACGCCGCCCACCTGTACCTGGCGCGGCTTGAGGAGCGGGGCAAGCTCCGGGCCGTGGTCACCCAGAATATCGACGGTCTCCACCAGGCGGCGGGGAGCAAGAACGTCTTAGAGCTTCACGGCACGCTTTTGAGCAACACCTGCGTCCGGTGCGGAAAGCACTATGACGCGGACTTTGTCCAGAAGGCCCAGGGCGTGCCCAGATGCTCCTGCGGCGGCATCGTCCGGCCGGACATCGTCCTCTATGAGGAGAGCCTGGATGAGGACGTGCTGACCAGGGCCGTGACGGAGATCTCCCGAGCGGATATGCTGATCATCGGCGGGACCTCCCTGGCCGTGTATCCTGCGGCGGGGCTTGTCCACTATTTCCGGGGGCGGCACCTGGTGCTGATCAACAAGTCCCCCACGGACATGGACGGCGCGGCGGAGCTGGTCATCGGGGAGAAGATCGGGGAGGTCTTCTCCCGGCTCCACTGACCGGCCCGGGCTAAGTCCTGACGCCTAAGATGTGCAGGAATCTGGCCCTGGCGAAGCTGTAGCTGTCCAGGGGCCTGTCCAGAGCGTCGTAGGTGTGGGCGCAGACCAGGATCCGCTCTCCCGCCGCCACGATCACCGGGGAGTGGTAGAAGCGGCCGCCGGTGCCCCCCAGCTGGATGATATCCCCCGGCTGGGCCTGGGCCCTGGGCGCCTCCCGGGCGAAGGGACCGGGGCCGTCGTTGTTGATCAAAAAGTCATAGAGGAATTCCACCCCCGTCCAGGAGGCAGTCCGGTCATTGGCCGAACGGTAAAACCACCCGGTGACGGGGGTGAAATTCATCACCCCGCACCCGGCAAACAGGCACTGGGAGGCGAAATTCGTGCAGTCCCCGCCCAGATCCTCAAAATCGTAGTAGCGGGGGTTCCGGGACAGCGCCCACCGGCGGGCGTAGGCCACGGCGGAGACACGGTCATAAGCGCCGATCATAAGCTCCTCCAATCATAATTGTCGCAAATTAGGGATAAATGTGACAAGGCTGGCTTGGAAGGCCTAAAGGCCTTCCAATGCCAAGGGGGACGAAGCTGGCTTTGAAGGGCTTGTGCCCTTCAAATGCCAAGGGGGATGCGTGCGGGAACACGTCCATGAATTCTGCGGAATTCATGGGCGTGTTTCCTGCTGCCGCGCTGCGCGCACGGCCCGGAGGGCCGCACACTTGCGCGGCAAGAGGGATTTTTTCCAAGGCACATGTCCTTGGAAAAAATATTTTAATTAGATAAACTGCGGGATTTGAGTTTGGCTAAACTGCGGTGCGTTGGTCAATCTCCGGATTATTATATGCCCGGGGGGAACCTTTCGCTCCGGGGGCCGTATAATGGCTCAGGGAGGGATAGGTATGCTTATTCATGTTGTGAGGAGCGGCGACACGCTCTATTCCATTGCCAGGAGATACGGCACCAGCGTGGCCAGGCTCCGGTCGGACAACGGCCTTACGCCGGATCAGACGCTTGTGGTGGGGCAGGCGCTGATCGTCACGCTCCCGTCCAGGATCCACACCGTGGCGGCGGGGGACACCCTCTACGGCATCGCCCGCCGGTACGGCGTCACGGTGCTGGAGCTGATCCAAAATAACCCGGAGCTGATCCGGGATCCCATCATCCGGCCGGGGCAGCAGCTCACCGTCACCTTCCAGGGCGGGAAGATCCGCAAGATCTCCACCCTGGGCTACGCCTACCCCAGCATCAACCGGGATACGCTGGCCCGCGCCCTGCCGTATCTTACATATCTTGCCATCTTTACCTACGGCTTTACGGAGACAGGCACCCTCATCCCCGCCCAGGACGGGGATCTGATCCGCCGCGCTCTGGAGTACAGCGCCGCGCCTGTCCTGGTCTTCTCCAGCCTTGACGAGTCCGGGGGCTTCTCCACGGACAGGGCCAAGCGCCTTTTCGGCGACCCGGCCCTACAGGACACGGTTCTCCAAAACCTCCTGGCGGTCATGGAGCAGAAGGGCTATGTGGGCGTGGATATGGACTTTGAGTACATCGCCCCGGAGGACGCCCAGGGGTATCAGGCGTTCCTCACCCGGGCCGTGGAGCTGATGACGCCCAGGGGCTACACCGTCAGCGCCGATCTGGCCCCCAAGAACCGGGCCGATCAGCCGGGCCTTCTCTACGAGGCCCACGATTACCCCGCCATCGGCGCCATCGTCCAAAGGGTCCTGCTGATGACCTAAAAATGATTTAATAATGCACATACATGAAAAACCTAAAATGTGTTGTTTTTCGAGCAATATCTACCGATTTCTCGAATATTATAATCTTAAAAGTGACAGGAAATTAAGTGCTGATACCATTATTTTCCTGCAAGCCGTCAGTATAAGTGCTGACGGCTTTTCCTATTTCAGGGAGGTTTTCTATGTCAGATCAAATTGAGGCCGTGGTCAGCGTCCCTCTGGACCGGCTACGCCCATTTCCAAATCATCCGTTCAAGGTGAGGGACGACGACGCTATGAAGGAGACTGTTGAAAGCATGAAGCAGTTTGGGATTCTTGTGCCGGCCATTGTGCGGCCGCTGGACGGCGGGGACTATGAGATCGTCGCCGGTCACAGAAGGGCTCACGCGGCGGAGCTGGCCGGGATTTCCGAGATGCCCGCCATTGTGCGGGCGATGGACGACGACTCCGCCGTTATCTTCATGGTGGACAGCAACCTCCAGCGGGAGGACATCCTGCCCAGCGAGAGGGCGGCGGCGTACAAAATGAAGCTGGAGGCCATAAAGCGACGCGCCGGGAGGCCGTCACGGGACGCCGTAGAAAATGGTGTTCAAGTTGAACACCATTTTTCCAAGAAGAAAAGTATTGAAATTATCGCTGACAATATGGGTGAAAGCTCGGCCCAGGTCCGCCGGTACATTCGTCTCACCGAGCTTCAGCCGGAGCTTCAGGAGATGGTGGACAAGGGAAAAATCGGCCTCACCCCCGCCGTGGAGCTGTCGTATTTAAAGCCGGAGGAACAGGCCGCCGTGGTGGAGACTATCGACAGTGAACAGGCTGTTCCATCGCTGTCCCAGGCCCAGAGGATGAAGAAGCTGTCCCAGGAGGGCAAGCTGGACGGGGATACGGTCCTCTCCATCATGTCCGAGCAGAAGAAGCCGGAGGCGTGGAACATCAGCCTGCCCATCGAGAAGCTCCAGAAATACTTCCCCCAGTCCTACACCCCCCAGCGCATGGAGGAAACCATCTTCAAGCTCCTTGAGGGCTGGGTCAAGAGGCGTCAGCAGAACCGGGAGCGTTAGCTTTACACGGGACACGGACCGGCCTTTGAACCGGCTTTTTCTGTGCCCGAAATCAAGACACCGAGGTGCTATTTATGGCAGTTTGCAGAGTTGAAAAGAACAAAAATTACACCACCATGTCCAATTTCCATCTCCGGGACCGTAACCTCTCCAACAAAGCCAGGGGGCTGCTGTCCACTATGCTGTCACTCCCGGAGGATTGGGACTATACCACCCGTGGCCTCGCCCTCATCTGCAAGGACGGTGTGGACAGCATCACCGCCCAGCTCAAGGAGCTGGAGCAGTGCGGCTACCTCTCCCGCCGCAGATTGCGGGATGAAAACGGGCGTATCACGGATATGGAGTACGTCATCTATGAGGAACCTCATACGACCTCGCCGGATACGGATTTACCGGATACGGCTTTACCATATACGGAAAACCCGGATATGGCTTCGCCGGATATGGAAAATCCACGTCTGGAAAACCCCGCGCAAATAAATAAAGATATAAGAAATACAGAAAAACAAAATACTGATCTACCAAGTATCGATTCATTCCTTCCCTCCCGCGAGGGGGCGGAAGTGAAGCGAAGGGACGCGATGCTGGAGAAAATGCGGGATTACCGAGAGATCGTCATGGACGCTATCGGCTATGACGCCCTTCTTCGGGACATCCCCCAGGACCGGGACCGGGTGGATGAGATGCTGGAGCTTATTGTCGAGACGGTCTGTACGTCAAAGTCTTTCGTCCGGGTGGCCGGGGCGGATTATCCCGCCGAGGTAGTACGGTCACGTCTCTTGAAGCTGGACGGGGACCACATTCGGTTCGTTCTGGATTGCATGAGAGAGAATACCACCAAAGTCCGCAACATCAAGCAGTATCTTCTCACCGCCCTCTACAACGCCCCGGCGACCATCGGGAATTACTACACCGCCCGTGTCCAGCATGATTTTTACGGGGACGGTCCTCACGGTTAAGCGTGAGGGCTTTTTTCATACCCGGAGGAAGGAGGCATAACTTGTTCAAATACCTGCACAGGCTGGTGGTCCCGCCTTAGACCGCCGCCAAGCTCACACACGACAATATTACGCCGAATACGGCAGAAGGAGATCGCCAATGAATCAGCCCAAACACGCTGAAAGAAAGCCTGTAAACAGGCGCAACAAGAAAGACCATACCGCCATTGCGGTCATCATCAGCATCGTGGTCATCGCCGTCATCATTCTCCTGTTCCTGCGTAGCTGCGGGGCGGACGGGGGCGGAAAGACCGACGACACCCCGGATACCCCCTCCGGGAGTACCGGCATCGTCTACGACAGCAACGCCGTGGAGGGCGGCGGGGATGATGCCGACACGGATAAAATCGTGGAAAGCCTCAATGAGAAGGTGGACGCAGGCATGATAAACATTTCCATGAACACCTCCCCCGTGTTCGCGGACGGAGAAACGGCTGGAAACCTAATGATCGTCAATGAGGGCATCAACCGCTATCCGCAGATCGTGGAGATAACCCGCAATGACACCGGCGAGGTCATATATAGGTCCGGCGCTATCCCCGTGGGAAGTAAAATCGAGGAGGCGAAGCTGACCCTTGACCTCCCCGTCGGGGTCTACGGGTGTACCGCCATGTTTACCAGCATTGACCCGGAAACCGGCGCTTCTCTCGGCTGCGCTGGCGCGGTCATCCACATCACAATTCTTGAGTAAGTGAAGGAGGAAATCATTTGAAGAAAATTCTCGCGCTCACCCTCGCCCTTTGTATGGCCCTGGCCCTCTCCGTCACGGCCTTTGCAGCCGAGATAGACGACGACGGAGGCTCCGGCTCCACGCCGGTCTATCTCAGCTCCACCCAGGACGGCACCATCGGCGGCACCCCCGCCCCCACCGCCATGTCCGTCACCATTCCCACGTCCCTGCCTATGGCCGTCAGTCAGACCGGCGACGTGACCACAGCCACGGACTGCAAGCTCGTGAACAACTCCTACGGCGCGGTCCGGGTCAAGTCCGTGACCATTACCGCCCAGAACGGATGGAAGCTCACTGCATTCGGAAATAAGACCACGCTGGCAAGCGAGAAGGTAGACTCCAACAAGCTGGGCTTCGCCCTCACCCTGGGCGGCGGCGCTCAGGTGGCAACGGACACCTCCGACGCCAGTACACAGACCCTCATCGCCGCCCCCGTCACCGGCTGCTATATGAGCGGCGTGGGCAATTCCGGGGCCAACAGCATCGCCGTGAAGTACAGCGCCATTGTGACACCCCTCTCCACCGCCGCCACCAACACCAATATTGCCAGCGTCGTTTTTGTTGTCGAGTGGGATACCTGATAAATACGAAGGAGGAAAAAAAGTTTGAAACACCGGACCCCACGAGCCAGCCCTGAAAAGGGCGCAAGGAAACAGCCGCAGATACTGCGGCGAAAAAAGGAAAAAAAGGTTCAGCCAGGTTGAGGCTCTAATTCATCCTTGAAGATATAACCTCTCATCCGAAGAAGCGCAAGGC